>NZ_JAIQUM010000030.1 GCF_020075705.1 Metabacillus rhizolycopersici
GATAACTCTGTAGCATTCCAAGCAGCTTGCGATCTAGTATTTAAAGGTTATGATCAGCCAAGTGGATATACAGAGCCGATATTGCACCGCAGACGGATCGAAGCAAAGGCGAAATTTGCAGTAAAACCATAAATTAACATGCGGGAGCATGCTAGTCATTTATATATAATGAAAAACATTAGAGAAGTTCATGCGTGTTGATTATCTAATTTCTACGAATAAAATTGCATGAAAAAGAGAGATTCTCATGTGAAATAGTAGTCACCACAACAGCATTTTACGAAATGAGGAATCTCTCTTGAACAAGCATAGCGCGATTTTTACACTCATTCAAAACATCTGAAAACACTGAATTATGGCATTGTAAAGCGTATTTTTGAAGTCGTTGTTGGCAAGTTAAATCGTGCTTCACGCCGAATATTGAAGATGCCCAAAACACTTCTTTCGATTGATTCCACAACGATTACTGTTGGGAAAACGCGCTTACGATGGGCTATTTATCATGGAGAACGTTCAGGCATTAAATTGCACGTGAGCTTCACAAATGAAACAGCAATGCCACTTCAAGTCGTGGAAACAACGGGTTTGAAACATGATGGTCCAGTCCGCGAAAATTTAGAAGACGCACGCTTCATTCTTGTTTGTGATCGTGCCTATTTTTCTATCGAGAAGGTCGATCGCTATTTACAAGAAAACAACATTTTGTCTTGCGTTTAAAAGACAACATCCAAATGAACTGTAAAAAGTCACTCAAAGGTTGTCGTACCATGGATTCGAATGTGACCGCTGATTTTACCTGCACACTGGGAACAACGCAAAAACAAACAGAGAAGCGTCACCGTGTCGTGCAATTTACAGATCCCGAAGGCAGAGAAAAGCCCGTCGTAACGAGTTTAATAGTTATAAAATTTGTTTGTTAGTACCTTACTGATTAAATCCTACATTCCTTAAACGCTTTGTAGGATTGCCACCTCTTTTTTTTACAGGTACATCTGCAGAAGCAGGATTGTAGCGATTAATTCAATTGAAAATTTTGGTGGGGTTGTAGGCCCTTATGCAATTGGTGCAATATATGATGCCACGGGTAGCGTATATGGAGAACTGGTTGTAATAACAGCAGTTTGTATGTTGCATTTATAATTATTCTATGGCTTCGCTTTAATAAACTATATTCTAGCTAATCTTTATTATATGAAGGGATAGATTAAGTATGAGTTTAATTACAAGAAAAATTAACAAAGTATTAGTGGCAAACCGAGGAGAAATTGCCATTCGTATTTTTCGCGCATGTACAGAACTAAATATTCGTACGGTAGCCATTTACTCAAATGAAGATGCAGGATCTTTTCATCGCTATAAAGCCGATGAAGCATATTTAATCGGAAAAGGAAAAAAGCCAGTTGAAGCCTATTTAGATATTGAAGGAATCATTGAACTGGCTAAAACGCATGGGGTAGATGCTATTCATCCAGGGTATGGATTTTTGTCAGAAAACATTCAATTTGCTAAACGCTGTGAAGAAGAAGGTATTCTTTTTATTGGACCAGAATCCAAGCACCTTGAAATATTTGGTGATAAAGTAAAAGCCCGCCATCAAGCTATTCAAGCCAATATTTCGATCATCCCAGGAAGCGATGGACCGATTTCAAGTCAGGAAGAAGTGGAAACGTTCGGTCGAGACTATGGTTACCCTATTATGATTAAAGCCGCGCTGGGCGGAGGTGGCCGTGGGATGCGTATCGTACGCAGTACCGATGAATTAATGGAATCCTATGAACGTGCGAAATCTGAAGCAAAGGCAGCATTCGGCAATGATGAGGTTTATGTAGAAAAGTTCGTTGAAAATCCAAAACACATTGAAGTACAGATTTTAGGAGATCAAGAGGGAAACATTGTCCATTTATATGAGCGTGATTGTTCAATCCAGCGCCGTTATCAAAAAGTGGTGGAAATCGCACCAAGTGTTTCCTTATCTGAAAGCTTGCGTAGGCGAATTTGTGAGGCAGCTGTTCATTTAATGAAAAACGTCGGATATCGAAATGCTGGAACCGTTGAATTCCTTGTATCAGGAGATGAGTTTTATTTCATTGAAGTGAATCCACGCATCCAGGTTGAACATACGATTACCGAAATGATTACGGGTATTGATATCGTTCAGTCGCAAATTTTAATTGCGGATGGGTACTCTTTGCACAGTAATGCGATAGGTATTCCAGCCCAAGAAGACATCCAGATCAATGGTTATGCGATTCAATCTCGCGTGACGACAGAAGATCCATTAAACAATTTTATGCCGGATACAGGGAAAATTATGGCTTATCGTTCAGGTGGCGGGTTTGGGGTTCGCCTGGATGCTGGAAATGGGTTTCAAGGGGCTGTCATTACCCCTTATTATGATTCATTGCTCGTAAAAGTTACTACATCGGCTAACACGTTTGAGAAAGCGGCTTCAAAAATGTTGCGCAACCTTCGTGAATTTCGTATTCGTGGAATCAAAACAAACATTCCCTTCCTCGAAAATGTCGTCAAGCATGAAAAGTTTTTAAACGGTGACTATGACACGTCTTTTATTGATACGACACCAGAATTATTTCTGTTTCCAAAAAGTAAGGATCGCGGTACCAAAATGCTGACGTATATCGGAAATGTTACAGTGAATGGTTTCCCGGGCATTAGCCAAAAGAAGAAGCCTGTATTTAAGAAGCCTTCTCTACCTAAGTTAACATACTCGGAACCTGTTCCAACTGGTACTAAACAAATCTTAGATACAGAAGGTGCTGACGGCGTTGTTAAGTGGATCAAGGAACAAAAAGAAGTGTTGTTAACCGACACAACTTTCCGTGATGCTCATCAATCCTTATTGGCCACTCGCATACGGACTCGTGATTTAGAACAGATTGCAGAACCAACAGCACGCTTAATCCCTAATCTTTTCTCGGCAGAAATGTGGGGAGGTGCCACATTTGATGTAGCGTATCGCTTCTTAAGTGAAGATCCTTGGGATCGTTTGTTGCAATTACGCAAGAAGATGCCAAATGTATTATTCCAAATGCTTCTTCGATCTTCCAATGCAGTTGGGTATCAAAACTATCCGGATAATGTGATTAAAGCATTTGTAAAAGAATCAGCAGAAGCTGATATTGATGTATTCCGTATTTTTGACAGTTTGAATTGGGTGCAAGGCATGACACTAGCGATTGATACGGTCAGAGAAAGCGGAAAAGTCGCCGAAGCCACCATGTGTTATACAGGAGATATTTTAGATCCGACGAGAAGAAAATATGACTTGGATTACTATAAGCAACTGGCTAAAGAGCTGGAAGCATCGGGTGCTCATATTTTAGGCATTAAGGACATGGCTGGATTATTAAAGCCGCAGGCAGCTTATGAGTTAATCTCCACCTTAAAGGAAGCCGTGGATATTCCGATTCATTTGCACAGCCACGATACAAGCGGAAACGGGATTCTCATGTACGCAAAGGCGATTGAAGCAGGTGTAGATATTGTTGATGTCGCTGTCAGTTCCATGGCGGGATTAACCTCCCAGCCAAGTGCCAACTCTCTGTATTATGCGTTGGAAGGCCATGATCGTAAGCCAAATATCGATATTCGTGGCTTGGAGCAGCTTTCTTCTTATTGGGAGGATGTTCGTCCATACTACCAACCTTTTGAGAGTGGAATGAATGCTCCTCATACAGAGGTCTATGTGCACGAAATGCCTGGTGGCCAATACAGTAATCTGCAGCAACAGGCAAAAGCAGTGGGATTAGGAGATCGCTGGGATGAAGTAAAAGATATGTATTCCAGAGTTAATCACTTATTTGGAGATCTCGTCAAAGTGACCCCATCTTCAAAAGTAGTCGGTGATATGGCTCTTTATATGGTGCAAAACAACTTGACGGAAGAAGATGTTTACAAGCGCGGTGAAACACTGAATTTCCCGGATTCGGTGATTGAATTGTTTGAAGGGTATTTAGGTCAGCCTTATGAAGGCTTTCCCAAAGAACTCCAACGAATTATTCTCAAAGGAAAAGAACCCTTCACTGTTCGTCCTGGAGAACTATTGGAGGAAGTGGATTTCCAAGATATAAAAGAGAACTTATACCATACGCTTAACCGTCCTGTTACGAGCCATGAAGCTATTAGTTATGCGTTATATCCAAAAGTGTTTATGGACTATCAGAAAATTGTCCAACAATATGGAAATATATCAGTGTTAGATACTCCTACTTTTTTATACGGGATGCGTCTTGGTGAAGAAAACGAGATAGAAATTGAAAAAGGGAAAACGTTGATGGTCAAGCTTGTCTCAATTGGACAGGCCCAACCAGACGGTACGCGTACGATGTATTTTGAATTAAACGGTCAATCTCGTGAAGTAACCATTACAGATGAAAGCATTAAGACAACCGCCATATCCAGATTAAAAGCAGATCCAACCAATTCCAATCATCTAGGTGCTACCATGCCCGGTACTGTCATCAAAGTATTAGTTCAAAAGGGAGAGAAGGTATCGAAAGGGGACCATTTGATTATTACAGAAGCCATGAAGATGGAGACCACCATTCAAGCCTCATTTGATGGAATCGTAAAAGATATTCACGTGTTAAGTGGAGAGGCCATCCAACCAGGTGATTTACTTATTGAACTTATAAATTAATTAATCAAAGAATTTACCTGTTCGTAAAAGTACACTTTTATAGACTAATAAAAAACTATAACATTATAGTCCATAATGTGACTTTAAGAGATAAATTGCACACTTTTTAAACGCTAAATTGCATTCAAAATGGGTAGTCAGATTTTGTACTGACTACCCATTTGGTGTGTATTTAAAACAAAGTTTAACCGTTATTAATAAAGTTGTACCGTTTTGAAAAAGGTTTGATTAAAAATCTTGTATTGATATGCATGATTTTTTTCTTCCGTAATCGGGCCAGATTGTCGAGGATGTAGTTTAGGATAATACTTGTGAACCGTATCATAAATAGATGCGGTTTTTTGGATAAATATTCACATCAGTATTTTATGATGGCTTTTTTACGGCCTAGTATGAGTTAATACCCTTCATACTCCAATATATAAGTTAGCTATACTTACCCAATCATCAAAAATGCATTATTATTAATAAGAGAACTCATCTAATTAAATTGGGGAGTGAAAATCACCTATGTATAAGGTTGGTATTGTAGGACCTGCGCGCTCAGTTGAAAGAATGTTACACCATGCAAAGGAATTTGAATCAAATCTATCCTTTGTCGGATATCCATATAATATTGTAAATGAAACAACAGATATACTAGAAAAGCATCATAGTAACGTCGATTTTTGGTTATTTTCAGGCTATATGCCTTATAAGATCGCACAACAATCAAAGCATTTTTCAAAGGATAGAATGGAGTATATTTTTATTACAGGGGATATGTTTTATCGGGGTGTATTAGAAATAAGCCATGAAATTGGAAGGTTGGCGAAAAATGTTAGTATTGATACACTACATGTTCCAGAGGAAAGTTTTTTTGATGAAATAATAGATTTAGATAAAATTTTAGACCATGTATATATTAAACGATTTATGGCTAAAACATCCATCGCCGAAATTATTGAACATCATATGGCGCTCTGGAAGGAACAAAAAATAGATAGTGTCATTACGGTTTATCCGACAGTCGAAGAAAAATTAAAGGAAATGGGAATTCCTGTTTGTTTGGTTAGTCCGCATTCTCAGGCTATTTATCACACGCTTCAGCTATTTAGCGAAAAAATCCAAACATTTTATTATAAGGAAACGCAAACCACTACTTTAGTTGTACAAATTAAAAATTTTGATTTTATAAAAATGGCGAATCAAAATGGCTATGGAATCCATTTTTTACAGCTAAATATGAAAAAGATTGTTCTGCAAATTTGCGAAAAAATTGATGGATACCTAATTGAAGAAAGCAATGGCCGCTTTGTCATTTTCAGTTCGCGGGGGATTGTTGAACGAAATATTAATGCGATATTTGAAATGATTGATCGTTTGTCCGCTGAAACAGAACAGCCGGTTGTTGTTGGTATTGGTCATGCCTCTACGGTTTATTATGCGGAAAATTATGCGCATCATGCCATGCAGCATTTAATGGAGAAGGGGACGCAAGGGATTGTTGTGATGCAGGAGGACGGGGCTATGACAGAAATTGTCCAAGGGTCATCGCAAATTTCGTATACAAGTCGTGTTCAAGATAAAAAGTTAATTGAACAACTGCAAGAGACGTCCATCAGTGGGAAAATGTTTGCAAAAATCGAGGCAATTATGAACGAGTTAAAAGTTGAGGCATTTAGTGCAAAAATGTTAGCAAAAGAGTTAAACATGACAGAACGGAATGCGCAGCGAATCATTTCAGAATTAACGATGGTAGAACTGATTGAATATTGTGGGGAGGAAAGTCGCAATTCACGGGGACGTCCTGCAAAATTATACAAATTATGCAAATAATAATGTTAGTTTATTAATGCAAGAAAAGCATATTCTATCTTTTAGCTAGAAAAATGCTTTTTTTTTGCAGTCATATCAACAATTTATTCCAAAACGTTCCATTAACCATTTGCCAATTTTCTGAAACCTAAAAAAATTTATTGAAAGCCTTCATAATTTAACATATAATTCACGTATATTAAACGAAAATTTCGTTAAATTACGATAAGGAGGGCATTTATGTCAGAAAAAATTCTTGAGAAAAAGGTTCGCAAAACGCTAATAGTATTACTTTTCTTTGGTTGGGCATTAGGGAATCTAGACCGTTATTTAATGAATTATGCGGTTGTGCATATTGGTAAGGATCTTTCCTTGTCAGCTACGGAAACAGGTTTAATTTTAAGTTCATTCTTCTTAGGATATGCCTTAATGCAATTGCCTGGGGGTTTATTGGCTGATAAATTCGGAGCAAAACGGGTTTTATTAATAGCGGTGATTGTATGGTCCATATTTACAGGCTTAACAGCAGTTGCATGGACATTAAGTGTGATGGTGGTCATTCGTTTCTTATTCGGAATTGGTGAGGGCGGTTTCCAACCTTCAGCTTCAAAGATTATTTCAACGTCTTTCCCTGTGAATGAGCGAAGTAAAGCAATGTCTATCATGCTTACATCTAGTGGGATTATGGCGATGCTTGTACCCATTATTTCAGCTGCGTTATTGGTAACTATTGGTTGGCGCGCATTCTTTGTTATTGCTGGTTCCTTGGGGGTAATTATTGCATTCCTATATTGGAAGTATGTACCGAAGGATGAAGTAGCAAAAGAGTCTGTTAAAGGGCCTCAGGTAAAAGCGATTTTAGGCATTTTATTTAAAAAGCCATTAATGTGGAGTTTAGTAGTTTCTTACTTTACCATTTATGCGGTGAACTGGGGTTTAAATTCTTGGATGCCCAAATATTTGTCAGATGTACGTGGGCTTGATTTAGTCTCCATTGGATGGCTACAAATGATTCCCGGTGCCATTCAGATTATTGCAATGTTGATATTCGGTTATCTAATCGACAAATTAGATTTGAAAGTAAATAAGTTTATTGGTGCTATATGTGCACTGGTTTTAGCTGGATTCCTATTTTTAATGTTTAATGCAGAATCGATTGCATTATTTATCACATACCAAAGTATCGTAATATTGTTATTGACTTTTGTTATGTTATTATTACCATCATTTGTGTTAAAGAGAATTCCTTCAGATTATGCAGGAACAGCTATGGGTATGGCAAACACTGGGGGACAATTGGCAGGATTTGTTACACCTACCTTAATAGGATTCATGGTTGATTCATTTAATGGTTCATATAATGCTGCAATGTGGCTGTTAGTAGTAATTTCGATTATTTGTGTAGGTGCGATTTTAACAATCTCTCCAAAAGGTCAAGGTAATAAGGAGGCTGAGCATGAGTACATTGCATAATTTATTTTTTAATGTAACCGATTTTCTTCAAGAGAAAAAGAAAACGTTTACAACAATCAGTGATAAAATCTGGGCAAAACCGGAATTGCATTTTAAAGAAAAATATGCGGCTTCAGTAATGGAGGAAGCATTAAAAGCTGAAGGATTTGCAGTTGAAAAAAATGTAGCAAATCTTGAAACGGCGATTATGGGCAGCTTTGGCAGTGGTTCAACTGTTATTGCATTTTTAGGTGAATATGATGCCTTGCCATTTTTAAGTCAAGAAGGCGGGAAGGCGGAATATTCGCCAATTGAAGAGAATGGGAATGGGCATGGCTGTGGACACAATTTACTAGGCACAGGTGCATTTGCAGCAGCAGTAGCAGCGAAAGAATATGTTGAAAAAACAAATGCACCGTTCACCATTCGATTTTATGGTTGTCCAGCCGAAGAAAACGGATCTGGTAAAGCCTACATGGCAAAGTATGGTGTGTTTGATGATGTGGATATGGCTATTACTTGGCATCCAATGACAAACAATACAGCTTGGAATATAACGTCACTAGCGAACTATGCAGCGACTTTTAAATTTACAGGAAAGAGTGCTCATGCAGCTGCTGCCCCTCATTTAGGGCGCAGTGCTTTAGATGCAGTGGAGTTAATGAATGTTGGTGTAAACTACCTGCGTGAACATGTTATCCAAGAGGCACGCATCCATTATGCTGTAGTTAATAGTGGTGGTACATCCCCCAATGTAGTTCAGCCATATGCAGAGGTTTCTTATTTAATTCGGGCGCCAAAGAAACAGCAAGTAGTAGATATCCATAAGCGTGTTCAAAAAATTGCTCAAGGTGCGGCCTTAATGACAGAAACAACATTTTTGGAACATTTTGAGGGGGCAGCATCGGATTTAATTCCAAATACAACGCTTGCCAAAGTGATGCAGCAGCAGTTTGATGAAGCTCCAGCTCTTCAATTTAGTGAAGAGGACTTTGCTTTTGCTGAGCAAATTTATCAGGCATTGGATGATGAAAGTAAGGCTACAGCTTATATGAATATGTCTCCTGAGCAAAAGGAATTAATAGGCAACAAGCGCCTATGCGAGCTTGTATCACCATTATCGCCAGAGATGGCTTTGTATGGTTCAACAGACGTTGCAGATGTAAGCTGGAAAACACCAACAGTACAATGTACAACAGCTTGTTTGGTACTTGGTACACCACTCCATACTTGGCAAGTAGTAGCTGTAGGTAATACGCCGATTGCACATAAGGGAATGCTTTATGCGGCGGATATTATGGCTCGTACTGCGATTACTTGTATGGAAAATCCAACCATTATTGAAGAAGCAAAACAGGAGTTAAAGACTCGTTTAAAAGATGAAAAGTACGTTTCTCTAATTCCAGAAGAATAAAGAAATTTGAAAAAGATGTTACCTTTATTGGTTCATCTCTTTCGTGCCGTAAAGAGAGGTATGCAGGATGTTAATGGAAATTACAAATGAAGCGAAAACATATACGAAGAGAGGAAAGCCTGCATCTTACATTCCAGAATTAGCCCTTCAATCTGTAGAGCAATTTGCTGCATGTATAGTTGATCAAAATGGAAATTACTTTGAGGTTGGGAATATAGAGCCACAATTTACTCTACAAAGTATTTCAAAGGTCATTAATTTTATAGTTGCCTGCGAATACCATGGATTACAATTTGTACTGGATAAAGTAGATGTAGAACCCACTGGAGACCCTTTTAATTCGATTATTCGTCTAGAAAGCACTGCGCCGGGAAAACCATTTAATCCGATGATTAATGCAGGCGCTATAACTGTTGCTTCAATGTTACCTGGGGAATCAGTGAAGGATCGAATAGATTATGTTGTGGACTTTTTAAATCGTATTACAGATAGTCCTCATCAAATAAATGAGGCCGTTTATCGTTCCGAAATTGAAACAACCCATCGGAACCGGGCAATCGCTTATTATTTAAAGGCAAATGATTATTTGCTTTGTGATGTAGAGGAAGCGGTAGAGACTTATACCCGTTTATGCTCACTCGAGGTTTCGACAAAGGATCTTGCAAAAATAGGGCTTATGCTTGCAGGGAATGGCGTGCATCCATTAACAAACGAAAAGTTTATAACACCTAAAACAGCAAAAGTAACTAAAGCTTTAATGACGACTTGTGGACTTTATAATGCTTCAGGAAAGTATGCTGCTTCCATTGGTATTCCAATGAAAAGTGGTGTATCAGGCGGTGTTTTATGTACAGTATCGAACGGTAAAGTAGAGCACCTTGAAGGAAAATTAGGTATTGGTGTTTATAGTCCGGGAATCGATGATATAGGTAATAGCGTTGCTGGCATGAAATTTATTGAAAAACTTTCGCAGACTTATGATTTAAGTATTTTTTAAAAGGTAGAGTAGGATATGATTGTATAAATAGCGGTTATAGTTCGTGCGGGGAACCGTAACATAAATAAATGTGAAGGCTATCTGGTACTAATATTTAATATTCGTTCTTCAACTATCGGGCGCTTTTCATGAATAACTAAAGCCTAATTTCTCACTTACAAAACCGAGAAATTAGGCTTTTTTATATTTTAATTTCCCTAATATTGTAAATGTACGGTTTTCCTGACACTATGCCTACTATTAAATAGTTTAAGAATCCGAAGATTTTTATTCGGCGAGTTCCTTTTTTATCCTATAAACAGTTGATCGAGTAATGGCATTCTTTTCTGCGATTTGCTTAATTGGGGTTCCGGATTTTAACATTCTTACGACTTCTTGATAGACTAATCGCTTTTGTGGATTCTTTGCATTAGGCGAATAAAGTAACGGACGCCCTTTGTAAACTCCTTTTTCTTTCGCAATTTTTATACCTTGGGCTTGACGACGTTTACTTTCTGTCCGTTCCATTTCTGCAACCATTGCCAAAATCTGAACAATCAAATCTTTCATAAATCGGTCCAACAATGGGTTTCCAATCGCTTCAGCTAAGATAGGCATACTCGTCACGATCAAACCTGCATTTTTATTTTTTAAAGTAGTAACCGTTTCAATAATCTCATTGTAGTTCCTTCCTAGTCGATCAATCGCTTCAACCATGAAATAATCTCCTTCACGAACAAAATCAAGAGCTTTTTGGAATTGCTCTCGATTATTTACTGCAGCACCAGATTTCTTCTCTGTAAATATTTTTTCTGCGCCAAAACTTTTCAAGTTTTCAATTTGCCGTTCCAAATTTTGATCTTCAGTAGAAACTCTAGCATAAGCAACTTTCATTTCGTAATTTTCTCCTTTTGCAAATCCATTTAATAGACACCCTAATCATACACTCAAAACCTAATCTTAACAATAATGCTTGAGTGTTTGTTTAAGGTTTACCCTAAATAGACATTGAGTAAAAAATATGAAACAATGGACAGTAATCCAAAAAAAGGAAGTGGTAAAAGACGATGCAAGAAATAAATTCTTTGACTCAATGTACCGAAATACAACTAGAGGAAGCGCATAGAAAATATTTAATTATTTATCCATACTTACAAAAGTCGGAATCTTTAGAAAAAATTAGTGATGAGGAAAATATTTCAATTCGCACTTTACGTTATTGGATTCAGAAATATCGAGAACTAGGTTTAAGAGGACTGGTTCGACTGGAGAGAATTGATAAGAGCAAATTGAAAGTTGAGCTAGCAATCCAAGAACAAGTAAAAAAAATATACTTGTCCAACAAAGGTATTTCACTTACCTCCATTTACCGAAGAACACTAGCTTGGTGTGAAGAAAATGATTTACCATCTCCTAGTTACCATCAAGTTCGATCAATTACTAAGACAATTCCTCAAAATATAACGAAGTTAGCTCATGATGGAACAAAAGAATATGCCGATGAATTTGATCTTGTCTATTTACGTGAAGCAAATTATCCAAATGAGATTTGGCAAGCTGACCACACAATGCTTGATATTGAAGTATTGAATGAAAAGGGAAAGCCCGAGCGCCCTTGGCTAACAGTTATCCTTGACGATTACAGTCGAGCAGTTGCTGGATTCTTTATTGACTTTAAGTCACCAGATACCTTGAGAACTGCTTTAACTCTAAGAAAAGCGATTTGGCGTAAAGAAAATAAAAATTGGCCAATTTGCGGAATTCCTGAAACTTTTTATACAGACCATGGAAGTGACTATACGTCTAAGCATATGGAACAAGTTTCTGCAGACATTCACATGAACTTATCATTTTCTAGAGTAGGAGTTCCAAGGGGACGAGGAAAAATTGAACGATTCTTTCAATCTATTAACACTATGTTTCTTCAGGACCTGCCAGGTTATATCAAAAATAAAAAAACGACCAAACTATTGACCATTTCTGAATTCACCGAGAAATTCACTAGTTTTATTTTGAATACTTACCACCATCGTACACATGGAACTACAAAAAAGGAACCCATTAAAATGTGGAATGAATTCGGATTCTTACCGAATATGCCGAATAGTTTAGATGAGTTGGATTTATTACTGCTGACTCCAGCAAAACCAAGAAAAGTTCATTCTGATGGCATACACTTTATGGGGCTAAAATATATGCATACAAATCTTTCAGCCTTTGTTGGTGAAAATATGGTGATAAGATATGACCCAAGAGACATTGCAGAAATACGAGTTTTCTTCAACGGTGAATTTTTATGTACTGCGATTTCATCGTCAATAGATGGTTATTCAATTGGTCTAAAAGAAATTGAAGCAGCACGAAATAAACAAAAGCGTAAATTGAAGAAACAAGTAATCCACACAAAATCCGTTGTTGAAAGTTTAAAAGCTGAAAAAGATGCTGAATATCCAAGATCCGTTGCAGAAAATTCACCGAAAAAGACGAATTTGAAGAGGTATTATCATGAGGAATAATCCTGTATTTATTGAAACAAAAGAATATAAGCGCTTTGCTGAATTCTGTGATTCTTGTGCAAAGTACAAGTATATTGGAATTTGTCAGGGTCCCCCAGGCGTTGGAAAAACCATTTCAGCAAGACATTATGCAAACTGGGATTATGTATATGAAAAAATCACGGAAAGCAAGGCTTTTGCGGATCAAGGCCAAAATATTGAAGATGATAGGATATTAACCTGTCATACTATCTTCTATACAGCGCCTGTAATGCGACCATCCCAAATCTATGTTCAAATAAATAAGTTAGCAGAGTATCTTCAATATGGAAAAGATGGATATGTCGCTAAAAGAGATAACCTTGAAAATGATTGGATAAAATCATTTAAAAAAGGAAGGAGATATGAAGCTGTTAACTTACTTATAGTTGATGAAGTTGATCGTTTAAAGCTTCAAACTTTAGAAATTATACGTGATATTTATGATCAACATAGCATTGGCATGGTTCTTATTGGCATGCCAGGAATCGAAAAACGTTTATCACGTTACCCTCAGTTATACTCAAGAGTTGGATTCATTCATGAATTCAAAAAGTTAACCCCGACTGAAATGAAGTATATTTTAGAATTCAAATGGCAAGAGTTGGGGACGTCTATAAAATATGAATCTTTTTCTGATTATGAAGCATTTAATACTATCATCAAAATCACTGGAGGAAACTTTAGATTAATTCAACGTTTATTTTCACAAATTGAACGAATTATGGAGATCAATAGACTAGAAAAAATAACAACAGAAGTAATAGAAACAGCACGGGACATTTTAGTCATTGGATCGAACGATTAAGCAAAATGGGTAGTCAGTACAAAATTTGACTACCCATTTTTAGTGCAATTTAGTGTTTAAAAAGTGTGCAATTTATCTCTTAAAGTCACAGTCCATAATCATATATAATTTTATAGACGTTCATAAAAAGTAATATACTTTTTTGGACGTTTTTTTTATATAAAGTACTTTTAAAGGGTGAGAGTTTTGAAGAAACGTTTCGGTTATGTAAGGATTTCCAGTAAAGACCAAAATGAAGCAAGGCAGATAAAAAACATGTTAGATGCAGAAGTTAATGAGAGAGATATTTACATAGATAAGCAAAGTGGGAAAAATTTTGATCGACCTCAATACCAAGCTTTAAAAGATCCTAGTCGTTTAAGGGAAGGGGATACGATTGTGTTTGATTCCATTACTCGAATGGGACGTAGTATGGATGATACCTTAAAAGAATATAGATGGTTTGTTGATAATGGCATCAACTTAGAATTTATAAAGGAACCTATGATTAACACAAATAGTGAAAGTGATGATGTAATATTAAAAGCAATCCAGCAAGCTGTACTTGTAATCCTTACTGCATTTTCAGAAAAGGAACGTTCTGATATTCGTGTGCGACAAGCTGAAGGAATTGAAGAAGCAAAGAAGAAAGGAACAAAATTTGGACGACCTTTAAAAACCCTTCCCGAAGAATGGGATGAACTTTATCTTCAATGGAAAAATGGTCAAATAAAGGCTATAGAATTTATGGATTTTGTTGGGATGAAAAAGTCAACTTTTTATAAAAAAGTAAATGAATACGAACTACTTAATCCCAAACGTTCTTCTTAAACAAGTTTAATTTTATTGTATGCAAACCAGCCTGAAGACTTTTCGCAGGGTTAACCCTGCTTTTTACCTTTAGGTTAAGATTAGGACCTTCTGAGTTTTGAATCGAATGAGGAATTATAAGGCTTTATAGTTTTTTATTTTGTTGTAGAGCGATTCTCAAGCATGCTTTTTTGGGAAATCTCTCTTTTTTATGTAATTCACATGAAATTTTTGAAGAAAAAGTTATTTTTCGATTTTAGCTTATGATGCTTTTGTTATACTGATCTTCCGATCGGGCCATTATCTTGAATAACAGGCAATATGAAAACCGGATATTTATGCTAAGATATAGGGAAGATTGTAAAAAATATGAGAGAGTGAAAAACTTGAAACGTAATCGACTTTTATACTTGGCGTTAGCAAGTAGTATATTGGTTATTTTAATTGCATTTTTTCAATGGTATTTGATTGATATAATAACTGAATTTTTAATGCTGCCTATTTGGTTGGTGATATTTGGATTTTTTATTTTCATTACAGTAAAGACCATTATCAATTTATATAAAAATAAGGATTGGAAGCCATTCACCATCCAGTTATTAACTATCTTATTGTGGCTGTTCTTTCCTTTTACTCAAGTTATGTTAGATTTGGACTTCAAATTAAATAAATCAGAAAGAGAAGAAGTAGTTGAAATGGTGAAAAACGGTACTTTGAAACCTAATGTTTCATACGATTCATCACTCATCCAATTACCCGAAAAATACGACCAATTATCTAAGGGTGGTGGAGAAATTGTTATTGAAAAAAACGGTGATTTGGTTTTGTTCTTCACATACCGCGGAATATTAGACAATTTCTCTGGGTTCGTATACTCACCTAATGATAAAAAGCCAAATCAAAGTGATTTTGATGGAGATTTTAAACAAATAGAAAAGTTAAATGAAAACTGGTACTTTGTGGGTTCTTATTAAGCTTTCGGGCGCTTTTCTTAAATAAGAAGGCGTCTTTTTGTATTGTACGGGATTCTTGAACAACAATTATTAGGGATTGGATTTATATTAAGGTGTAGAAGAAATTGTGAAGCATTGTACTTAAACGGGTGCAAGAGTTGAAGAAGAAAATGGGTTGCTACGGCAGCCTTTTTTCTTCTTCAACTAAAGTGGTGTAAACGCTCATTAGAAGTGAACAGTCTTTGCTTAATAAGCGTGAACACTTTTTTCCAGGAAAGACGTGCACTTTACTTGGAGAGGCGGGCATGATAGCCTATTCTGGCTGAGCCAGATCCTTTGGGGTAATGTGGCTTCTTGGCTACTAATCTTGCGCGTAGAGGCTCCAAGTAAAGTGACAATATGCTCGTTCTAATTTCCAGTAGAGTGTTCACTTAAAGTTAGCGAAAGTGTTCAAATGTATCAATCGCTTACAAGTGGTTAATTGAAGGAGGATTGAAACATTATTGAATTGGAAAACGTATAGAAAAGTGAAATTATAAGAAGGAATTGAGAAAAATGGATGCTTTGGTTGTTGGATTGTTGTTTTTAATTCCAGGGTTAATCTTTTTCATATTAGTCTTGTTAAAATACACGGAAGAGGAGCATTGGAAGGAAATTAAGAAGTGGAAGTGGATAAGAAATGATACCTATGCTTCTTGGGAAGAACAAGATATGATTCTTTTTCACAAAATAGCAAGTAAATCCTACATTATTGCGAAAATCATCCTTATACTATCATCACTTATTCCAGTTGTAATCGGTGCTTTCGCTGTATGGGTTTATTTTTCTTAGATTGATTCCTTGCTTGTTGAGCTAACGAAGGCAGTTTAGTTAATTATCCTGAAAATATGGTGGTGTATAATAAAATTTAGTTGAGGGGGAGATTGATATAAATAAAAAGCTAAGTTTAAGCATTTCATTAAGTATCATTATTCTAACTGGGGTCTTTTTGTTGAGTTTTATAGATAATTTAAATGTTTCAAGAATCCTTGTGATATTAGGAATTGTTAACTTATTTTTTACTTTAAATATATTAAACAAAAATAAAAATTAACCGTTATAAAATGTATTCCTTCAACAAGAGGCGGTTTTCTTATTGAGCTAACGGGTGCAAGAGTTGAAGAAACATTACGATCAGTTACGACAGATCATTCTCAATATTAGGAGCTGTATAGTAAGAAAAGACATAATAATTAAAAGGAGAAAAAATGAATTGGTTATCATTTGTATATGCGATGATTTTTGGATTAGTAATTTCCTTTATAGGGGGCTTTTTAGACTTTCCTGAACCTCTTGTTTCCTTTTTTGTCATTATCATTATTGCGTACTTCCTTATATATCCGATATTCCGATTATATTGGGGAATAGGTGATGTAAAAAAAATAGAACAACTTCTTTTAAAAAATAAAAAGAATCCTTTTTATAGATTTTATTATGGAATTGCTAATGGAATTGAAAAAGATGTAGACGAGTCCTTTAGAAAAATCAATCAAGGTTTTCATCTGACTAGTGTAAAAAAGCAGCACCAATTAATTCATGCTTATTTTCACGAACGACCAGAAGAAATGGAAAAGATCTTAAACAACATGAGAAAGTCAGCTTTTACTCTTTATTACCAAGCAGCCCGTTCGATTTTGATTAATGACTTTGAAGGTGCTCGGTCATATATTAAACAAAATCCGAAAATGTGGATGCAGGAAGCATTAACAACAGAACTTTTGGTTAAAGAGAATCGGAAAGAAGATGCATTTAGTCATGCACGCAACGCTCTTTCGAAAACAAAGGGAATACAGCGATATGTTTTATTACGTAGTTGGGAAAGAGAATGGGGTATGACTTTAAAGTAAGGGCAAATTCAAGAGATAAAATGAAATAAATACGAATAGTTTTTTACTTAATTGGTGATATATTCGATAATCATTTTAATTAATTATTAGAAATTCCTTATTGTATTAAAGGGGAGCTTTAGTAAAATTACTGAGAAGTTATTTTTGCATTTTCAATATTCCGCAATCGGGCGCTATTCCAGAGGAATTGGCGCTCCTTTTCCGTTTTAGGGACAGATTGTTTAATAAGGATTATTAGTATCTAGGTAAAAAAAAGAAAAAACCACTAATAATACGTGGTTTAATTCATTACTCTTTAAACACAAATGTTTCTTTCAATGGTCTGCCAGGATGTTCTTTTGAAGTCCAAACGATCTCCACTTCTAATTCTGTTGCTTTTTCTGCTAAAAGGAAATTTCTAAATAAATAAGGATTATCTTTGTTTAATTGTCTTGCTAAACCCATCGCTTCTTCATAACGGTTTGGATGGCAATCTTTTTCATCAGGACAACCAACAAGGGAATATTTCGTTGTTGAACCTGGCTCATTTCTGTATATATTCACTTCAACTGAATTTACATCTTCACCGATGTTATTGATTCTCAATGAATATGTATGAAATTTACCTTTTTCAGGCTTTGCCCCATCTTTAGTTTCTTCAGCTTCTCCAACTTTTACTGACCACTGTTCACTAGTTTGCTTAACTGGTAATGTATCAAAAGTTAAAGCGTGGGTAGGAACAGTAAAATAAAGAGAAACTAATAAAATAAACATCACTTTTCTCATAAAAATACCTCCCTTTTTTAGTAATAGTATCCTCTTGGTATTAAAAATAATGTAAGGACCAATTCAATTTTTTTGCAATCAGGTGCTTCCCATAAACAAGGATAAGTGTTTTTATCATTTTGAGGCCAGATAAGTACTTTGTTAAAGGGAGGATAATTTAGGTTTGAAGTTGAATTTACACAGAAAAGGAGTTGATTAATTTGGTTGGCATTATTAAAAAATTATACTTTCACTTTGTAGTTTTGTTTTCGGTGTTATTTTTAGGTTCTTCTGCATTCGCTGACCCAAGGAGTTGGTGGAGTATTCGTGAAGTAACTGAGATTCGTGATGGTGGTTTTACAGCGCATTTTTCTGGGGTGAAAATAACTTGTTATGCCTTAGTTACTCTAATTGTAGTTGCTATACTAAACCAACCTTCGGTAAAAAAATCCGTTAAAACAATGTTGAAAATTGGAGTGAAAAAACTTCAATTACTATTAAATACCGTTAAAACTTTATTGAACTAACTGCACTTACTTACTGGTGCAAATTTCATTAAGAAAGAACCAGTTTGAATAGCTTTAGATCTTCAACTATCGGGCGCACCTATTGAATAAGGATCTGCGCCCAGTATTGCAGAATCGGGCCACTTAATTAAATAACATTTATAAATAAAAATAGTAATTTATGTTAATTTTGGTGTGGGTTACGAAACAATGTACGTTAACTAATGTAAGCAGGTTTGTGGAAGAACTTTAAGATATATGATTCACATTAGGAAATGAATTCAGGGCAGAGCAATTCATACATTGCAGTGAGGATAGATGAAATAGTTGATGCATCCTATGTTTTTAGAAAAATTCATGAAAGTCTGGGTATATTTATGGATATAAAAACATTATGGGGTTTAAGGGTTCAGGAATTTTATGGAAAAATGTTCAGGTACTATTCAATAATTGGAGCGAATGTTGTTTATTTTTTTCTTATCATTAGTAGTATCTTTATTTATTATTTTAATTTATTTCTTCAGTGGATACCTCCTCAAATATCTGTTGAAGTAATCTTGTCACTATTTGTAACCTTCATTTTAATACAGACAAAAGTTCGTACATTTATTAAAAGGGCAGATATAATTTTTTTGTTGCCATTAGAAGTGAAATTAAACTCGTATTTTATGAAATCACTTGTATATAGTTTTGTTATTGATTTTATTAAATTGCTTAGTTTAATTACCATTTTATTATCCCTATTTTTACACAAAACTAATATAAGTCTTCCAGTCTTCTTTTTAATGGTGGGGATTGTTTCTTATAACATTTTAATGAAGTGGACTGAACAATGGTTAAAGAACCATGTACAATTTGTGTTACATAGGTTAAATAGGTTTTTTTCAATATATTTAATGTGTTACTTTTTGTTTAAAAATGACTGGGTTTTTGAGCTTGTTTTAATGAGTATAAATTTCGTCTATTTAATTTATTTTATAGGTGAAAAAAGAAATCTGAATTGGCAGTGGCTAATAGTTGAAGAAGAAAGTGCCTTATTAAGAAACTTTAAATTTATTAATTTTTTCACGGATGTCCCTAATCTTAAACGTTCTTTTCGGAATAGACGTTTGCTCACTATGATTGTGAAAAGGTGTATCCCATATAGTCAGAGTAGTACATTCGTATATTTATACTTACACTTGTTTGTAAGATATAATGATTACTTTTACCTTTATTTAAGACTAACTGTAATTGGCATATTTGTTAATTATGCTATGCCAACAAGTGGTTGGATTTTTAATCTCCTAATTTTATTTATGACTGGATTTCAAGTAATTCCTTTACAACATGAAATTAAACAAAGTGTATTACTTTATCCTATTTCTAAATCCCAGATAAATAATTCTTTCTTAAAGTTTGTCTTGGTTATTTTATATGCACAATTATTTATTCTATATTTCGCTATGTTCATTTATACTGCTACTGCCAAAATATACTATCTTGTAATTGGAAGTTTATTTGTTTATGTATTCGTGTATTTCTTTGTATCAAGGAGGGTCAATGTCTCAGGAAGTGCTTTAAAAGAATAGCGTCTTATTCAACTATCGGGCGCGCGCGACAAGTTCTGTGATAAATGCCTTCGGCATGAAAACACAGGAAATTCATAAAGTAAATTTCAACTTTACAACGGAGGATAGGAATGATGAAACCATGTTTTCGGAAACTATCCCATTGAGACTCCTGCGTGCTTCATGAATGACAGTTTATGTGGTACGAAGCTCAGGTAAAGTCGGCAGAAGGAAGGCTAGAGCCACTCCTATGGAGAAGGTATGTTAACTGATATGCCGGATGGCTGAAAAACTAGATACGGTGAGAATGTTCCACTCTAACGGAACTGACAAATTTCCGAATGTACGGGTCTAAAGATTGAACATAGTGTAAAGCTATGGCCCATCCTACGATGGGGCGAGTGGTGTAAAGTAAAATTGCGCCCTCTGAAATATGCTATACCGAACAATGGCGGTATCAAGCTCGCAGGCTTACAGGAAACACCTACGTCTAGAACAGATAGCTACGTTGTAAGGGACTTGGGAAGCAAGAGACGTTGAAATGAGGACTGTCATCCGAAACGTTTGCTATAAGGTGAAAACCGAAATGCATTTGCTCTTGTGAAGGTAGGGGTACGACCTAGGAGATTTCTGTAATGGGAATGGAGGAACAGCCCCAAGTCTAACGATTTAGAACGATTATTTTCTTCACGTGAATGACACCGATCGGGTAGGAATGTGGGAACATCACTTATTAGGAGGGATGCCACAGTGTCAACTTTAAGATATTGGGATTACTACAATATGACGGAAACTTTCACGGACTTATACGAAAAAGCTAGTACTAAGGCTACGTTTAGTCGTCTTTACGACATCATCGTATCAAGAGAAAACATTCTCTTGGCTTTTCGTACAATCAAATCGAACAAAGGTTCCAAAACACCAGGTACAGATGGAAAAACCATCAATGACATCAAAGAGCTTTCGGAAAATGAATTGGTGAAAACAATCCAAACAAAACTGGAAAACTATCAACCTAAGAAAGTCAGAAGAAAGTGGATAGAAAAGGAAAACGGTCAATTTAGACCCCTTGGAATCCCGTGTATGATTGACCGGATTATTCAACAGTGCTTTAAACAAGTTCTTGAGCCGATTGCCGAAGCCCATTTCTATAATCATAGTTATGGCTTCAGACCGCTAAGGTCTGCCCATCATGCTATGGCTAGAATTCAGTCTCTTATCAACCATGCTCAGCTGCACTATGTAGTCGATATCGATATTAAGGGTTTCTTTGATAATGTGAATCACACACTTCTCATCAAACAACTGTGGAATTTAGGCATTCAGGATAGAAAAGTACTTACTTGCATATCTAAAATGCTGAAAGCCGAGATTGACACAGAAGGAGTGCCGTCTAAAGGCGTTCCACAGGGCGGATTATTATCAACCCTATTATCGAACATTGTATTAAACGACTTAGACCAATGGGTAGCTGATCAATGGGAGTACTTCCCTCTATCGAAAAACTTTAAATCGAGAGTCGGGGAAACGCTCGCCAAGAAACGTACAAGCCTCAAAGAAGGGTATCTCGTACGTTACGCAGATGATTTTAAAATCCTCTGTAGAGATGGGAAAATAGCTCAAAAGTGGTACCATGCGGTCAGGCGATACCTCAAAGAACGTTTACGACTAGATATTTCACCGGAAAAATCGCAAATCGTGAATTTGCGAAAGAGAGAATCCGAGTTCTTGGGTTTTACGATTAAAGCGAATGCAAAGAGAAACAAACGAGTTGCCCATACGGGCATCAAAAAGAAAAAACAAAAGACATTAAAAGAACAGGCTAAACTTCATATCCTAAGGATTAAGAAATCGCCTACCACTCAAAATGCATTATGCTTCAACAGTTTTGTATTAGGGATTCACAATTACTTTAACCGAGCTACTCATGTCAACCTAGAGTTCTCACGTCTCGCCTACGAACTAAAAGCCTTTCTGTATAACCGCCTTCGTCCTGTAGGGAAATATGGACATCCAATTAATCCAAACTCGACGTATAAAAAGTTCTATAGCACGAAAGTGAAAACGTTTGAAATCGCAGGGGTTCACCTATTTCCGATTGGAGACGTTAGAACTGTAAATGCCATGAACTTCAGCCGAAAGCTTTCTCTATATACGGAGGAAGGCAGAAAGAGAATTTACGATAAACTAAAGCCGAATGTCAGCCTTGAAATCGGCACACTTATGAAGGCAAATCTTCCCGGAAGAACGGTTGAATACATGGATAACCGCATTAGCCGTTTCAGTATGAAAATGGGTAAATGCGAAATCACAGGTTGGACTTTAACCGCTGAGGAAGTTCACTGCCATCATTATACACCAATATATCTTGGAGGAACGGACAAGTTCAATAACCTAAGAATCCTACATAAAGATATACATCGGCTAATACATCGTAAAAATACTGAAATCATCTCGTCAGAGATACAGAAATTTGATTTAACAGCTTCAATGATAAAGAAACTAAATCAATACCGAATGGTATGTGGGCTTGAAACGGTAGAATAATCTCACGTCAAAAAGTAACGAAGAACTTATAATCTAGTATACATCGATAGATGGAGCGCCGAATGCTGGGAAACTGGCACGTTCGGTGTGGAGCAGGGGAAAAACTGGAGATAACTTCAAAGGTTTACCTATTGCTAACATTTTTGCAATAAGTGGAGACGCATTTTCTAGTAAAGTGAGATAATAACAATTATGTTGAAATCGTAAAGGATAAGTTAAGTAAGATTTAAAGGATGGTTCTTGATGAAAAATCATATAAAGGTAAATGGAAAGCTTCTTCAAACAAACAAACGTTTTTCACAATTGAAAAATAGTCAAAAGGATTGGATTGCAACGGAACTTTATAAACTTTACCACGATAAGATGAAAGAAAGACGTACGACAAGGAAACTCCCTCCTGAACACCGGGATACAGTTATATCGGCTCTATATGATCAGATTCAGAATAGAGAAATATGGATTCCTTATGACGAGGTAAAAATATATACATTTAGTAAAACTACAAAGATAGTAAAATCTTTTAAGAAACAATTTCCTAAGTTGAGTGAGGAAATTGAAGCCGAGCACGCTAACAAATAAAATGCAAGTCATTATTACGGTCGGGCGCATTTCTGAAATGTGCTTTTCTTAATGAATCGGGACAAATACTTGAATAACATATTGTGCAAATAGTAGAAGTTTAGCACGATTTTTATTATGCTAAAAATTATCATTAGAAGAACAACGGTTTTTGGGGCTTGATAGTTCATTTATAGAATTATGAAATGTTCCGAACGGGCCATTTAACAGCATAACTTTTTCAGGTAAACAAATTAAAAATGTTAATGTGAAATGTATTTACTGAACAACCTAAAATTTTTCAGATAGTATGAAGTTTGTCAAAAAGGGTACTTGAAATTACTGGTAGAATAATAAAAAAATCATTAATGGAGGAAGTCTATGAAATTTGTACTTATATTTGGTCCGCAAGCAGTTGGTAAAATGACAGTAGGGCAAGAGTTAGCTAAAGTAACTGGATTGAAACTATTTCATAACCATATGACCATTGAATTACTTGAGCCCTTATTCAGCTTTAGTCCGGAAATGTGGAGGTTGTCAACTTTATTTAGAAAAGAAATATTCAAGGCAGTGGCTGAGAGTGAACTGGAAGGTTTGATCTTTACATATGTGTGGGCTTTTGATCAACAAGAGGATTGGGACTTCGTAGACCAGACATGTGAAATCTTTGAATCCCAGGGTGCCACTATTTATTTTGTTGAATTAGAAGCCGAAATGGACGAGAGGCTGGAACGAAATAAAAGTCCGCATCGACTTGAGCATAAACCTACCAAAAGAAACGTTGATTGGTCGGAGAATGAACTAAGGGAATCAATGAAAAAATACAGATTGAACTCCCATAAAGGTGAAATTAAAAATGAGAACTACATAAAAATTAATAATACAAATTTGAGTGCTACAGAAGTAGCTGAAATAGTATCAAAAAGGTTTGAATTATAAAATCACGTGAATAATCTTCAATTATCGGGCGCTTTAATTGCATAAAATCTCCGTTTTTTATGCAGCCACCAGGCTTTTTCAGAGGCCAAAAACGTTGATCCATCAACGATGTATAAAATCCTGTATAAAGGATAAATTAAGAATGATTCCTGAGCATAAAGCGAATCCCTTGTGGTACCAAGGGGTTCGCTTTTTTTATGGTCTTTTTTGTCACTTCCGAAAATTACTATTATGTTAACTAGTTTTGTATAGAGTATTCATGTAATTCTGGGGGACCTTATTCCATTTAATGGCCATTAAATGGAATAAGTAAAGCTGAAGGTCGTTAATTGAAGGTGATATAATTAAATAAATTTACTTTGATTAAGGAGACTAATAGTTTTGGATGCAAAAAGTATTAAATTCTACGAATTCGGTAGTCCTAAAGATGTGCTAAAAGTTGAATATAAAGCTATTGAACCACCAAAAGATAATGAAGTTCTTGTACGTATGTTAGCTCGCCCAATAAATCCCTCTGACTTAATACCGATTAGAGGATCTTATGCTCACAGAATTTCTTTACCTAATATTCCGGGTTATGAAGGAGTAGGTATTGTAGAAGAAATAGGTCCTTTAGTTTCTAAAAATCTCATTGGTAAACGTGTATTACCTTTACGTGGGGAAGGTACGTGGCAAGAGTTCGTTAAAACATCAGTAGAATATGCAGTTTGCATACCTGATACTATTGATGATTTTACAGCAGCACAGATGTATATAAATCCAATTACAGCATGGGTGGTTTGTACGGAAGTATTAGAATTAAGACCGAATGATATTTTATTGGTTAATGCGTGCGGATCTGCTATTGGACATATTTTTGCTCAATTATCGAAGATTTTAGGTTTTCGATTGATTGCAGTGACGAGAAATAATAAATATACAGTAGATTTACTTCATCTCGGTGCTTCTTATGTATTAGATACTTCTAAATTTCCACTCCACGAAACAGTTATGGAATTAACAAATGGAAAGGGTGCAGATGCTGCTATTGATTCCGTTGGGGGTTCATCTGGAAATGACTTGGCTTTTTGTGTTCACCCTAATGGGAATTTTTTAACTATTGGCCTTTTATCAGGGGTACAAGTAAACTGGGCCGATATTGTAAATAAAGCCAAAGTGAATGCTAATATATTTCATTTACGGAATTGGAATAAAAATGTCTCGGCAGATAAATGGCAAGAAACTTTTAATCATTTAATAAGGCTAGTAACTGATAAAAAATTACGTTTGATGATGGTAGATTCTAAGTATGACTTGTCGGATGTAAAAAAGGCTATTGATGTTGTTGAATCTTCTAAAATAGCAAAAGGAAAAGTATTTCTAACAAGCTATTGAGTTAATTCTTCTTCAAGTAGAGAGTACTTATTTTAAAGAAGTTTAAACAATAATCTTCAGCAATCGGGCGCTTAAATTGAACAATCAGCACAAAAGGATCTTCAATTGAAGATCCTTTTCAAATACCTATAACACTGTTTTATGTTAACTAGTTTGGTATAGAGTATTCATTCAATTCTTTGAGATCTTCTTCAATTAACGGGGCAGTTTAATTGAACAAAAATTGTTGATTAGTAGGAAGTTGAGTACAATTTATATATAATTTTCATGAAAAATAATTATAGCTGGGAGTCCTTTATGAAAAAGTATGAAAAAATGTTAGTGGCCTTTAATGTTGAGGAATTTAATTGTTTTGCTAATCAAGGAGAATGGCTTTATATCGCAAATAAACGAGATACAAAAAAGAAGCTATTTCGTTTGCCTCATTATAAATATTTCTTTGTAACATTAAACAGTCAACGCACACCATCAGAGTATGGGGTAGTAAAAAGAATTGAAGGCTATATTACAGCAGCACAATTAGCCGAATTAGATTATCAAAGTAGAAAGAAAGATGTATCTCTTATTGATGAAACTATATTAAACGAATATGAATTTTTTCTAGAAAAGGTTAATGCTCAACCTGAACATACTCCTATGGCAGTGACTTGGCACGAAAAAGTATTACCGAAAAAGGAGAAGAAGTTAAGAGTACATAAAGTTTTCTTTACAGGTTTGACTAAAGAAGAAAAAGCAGAGCTATTTGAATTTTAACAAATAATTAGAAATCTTTTTTCACTAACTGGTGCTTTAATTAAACAAACAGCTATAAGGATCTTTCAATCGAAGATCCTTTTTCAGTACCGATAACACTGCTTATGGTGACTAGACTTATTGACTATATGTGAATAAAACACTCATTTACATAACTGAAATTAAGCGTTTACAATAATTTATAAACGCTTAATAAAACTTTAACAAATAAACTATATAATATTTGAAAGCAACATGATTTGGAGGGACAACCTATGGCTATTGGTTCTACTGTGATATTTAAAGGTGAAAAGTATAAAGTTATATGGTTATATGATAATGGTACTTGTGAGATCAAGAAAAATGATTCATTAGGCCAAGTTGAATTAGTACGACTTTCTCAACTTAAAACCTTTGAAAAAACTATCAGTTCTTACTGAATCTGATGGTTTTTTTATTGCCGATAAAGGTGATTATGTTGACTATATGTGAATAAAACACCCATTTACACAACTAAAAGGAAGCGTTTACAATATTTTGTAAACACTTCACAAAATTTTAACAAATGAACTTTAATTTATAATTTGAAAGCAACATAATCTGGAGGGAATAACTTGTGGCTATCGGTTCTACTGTGATATTTAGAAATGAAAAGTATAAAATTATATGGTTATATGATAATGGTACTTGTGAGATCAAGAAAAATGATTCATTAGGCCAAGTTGAATTAGTACGACTTTCTGAGCTTAAAATCTTTGAAAAAAACATCAGTTCCTGTTGAATCTGATATTTTTTTGATTGCCGATAAAATCACTTATGTTGACTAGAATTATATGTGTAAATTTCATTTGTTTACACCATTCAATAAAAGTTGGACAATAATGTAAGAAGATTCAAATTAATTATAAATTGAAATCATTTCGTACAGCCACTTACATACTGAGTAGCATAGAAGCCGTGCATATGATGAAAAAGAAGCAGGTTCATCAGGGGGTGAAGTCTGTCCAAAATCAAAAAGAATTCATTCATAAGTTAGCAATTTAAAGGAAACTCACACTCAATGTTTCTAACGAGTGATTTTTGTACCAGAACCCTTTTTAAAAGCCCCCACTTCAAGCGTTAGCTAAGTGGGGGGGAGTTGACTCTTGACTCGCTTCCTGCGTTCAGCTAGAGCCTCAGCAGCCTTTTTAGCTTTTTCCTGACTAGTATGAACATACAATAAAGCTGTGGTTTCAGATGTATGACCAAGTTGTTCCATTACAAATGAAAGATCTTTGGTTTCATCCATTAGATTAGTAGCATACGTATGTCGCAGCTTGTGAGGGGACATGCTGCGTTTTCCCTTATTAAAAGCTTTTGTATATTTACGAACTAAATCCTGAATTGTTCTTATCGCAATAGGGGAATAGGACTTATTATGCTTTGATAAAAAAAGATATTCATACTCTGCATCCATACCACCGTATTTTTGTTTTCTAACGTTAAGGTAAACTTCAATATCCTCCATAACTTCAGCAAAAACCGTCACAATATCTTTTTTATCACCTTTGCGAATCACGGATATTTTATTATCCATAAAATTCAAGTCCCGAACCCGTAATTCAGCTAGTTCATTGACACGTATACCACTACCGAGCAAAAGAGAGAGGATAGCATAGTCTCTTTCCTTGTCACGCAAGAAGTAAGACTTTTGTCGAGCTGACAACTCCTGTTCATATTTATTTTTTACATAATATAGGAAATCAATATCTGATTCATTCTGAAATATAGTATTTGCTAACTTGTTGCTACGGGCATTCAATGATTCCTTTTCCTTAATGACAGATACTTTTTGCATAACATTACGATGGAAGAGAGGTTCTCCTTCACTCGTTTCATATTGAGTAGTTAAATACTTAAAGAGAGAACGCAATGCAGATTTTTTTCTATTGATAGACGATTTTTCTCGTGTTTTTTTCTCATCTTTTGAAACGTCAAATTCTTCTTCCTCAAGTCTACGAAAATATGAGATTACTAAATCTAAGGGGAGAGTCGCTAAAACATCATGGTGAATGTCTTTAATCTGCTCAACTTTTGCAATTCCTTCTCGAATTAACCAGCTAAAGAAGTCTTGATAATCAATTAAATAATTAAAAAGGGTAGAGGGGGATCTATAATTTCCCTCCATAGCATAAATGTAATCTTTTACATATTCAGGCATTTGAAGTAATAATGCTTTATATTGTTCTTTATGTTTTTTATGTTGTCTAGTATTAGCCAATAAAAGCACACCTCTTTTAAAATGTCGAAAATTGACGAATTTCGTGTATAATACAATTTTTACACAAAGTTGTTTACATAATAATTTTATTGTTTATTAGCGTATAAGTATTGTTTTTGTATATTCCATGAAGTCTAAAAGATGGTTTTCAACGATTTTTTGTAAAATTAGTAAATTTATCTCTTGGTAATCTTGAACAGCAATGTTCCTAAAACCAACCATGGCTTTCATTTTTTAGCCTAGTGAAGAGGGGAGTATATCTGCTGTTTCTAATAATGTAAAAGCTTCACGGCTACTTGGTGGTAAGCCCAGATTCTTTTCCGCAACTATATGCATTGCTAAATCAATACTTGCTTCACATGCACGTTGTAAATTAAGGATAATAGAGTCTTGCTTTGTATAATTCTTCAAGTTATCCGGATTATTATCATATTCATCTCTAACTCGTTTAACACAACGTTCAATAATGCTTATTTTATTTAATATAACGTCATTCTTCATAATAAATAGACTCACTTTCTTACACATTATCGAAAATAAATCGTCGTTCATCGATTAATTTTGTATAAGGCCCTCTCTATTAATCGAGGACCTTTTAATTGTTAAAATCATTTTTATCGTCAGGATAATAAAGAGATTTACGTAATGTCACATCACGATGTTGTAGGGTTTCTCCTTTAAAACGTAACCAAATCTCGTCATCCGCCATAACACCATGGGTTTTTCTAATAATTGCCCAGCGGTTATAACTATTTAGTCCAAGTGCAGCTAACAATTGGTCCGTATTAACCCTTGTTTCAGGAAACACACGCCACTTTAACCATTTTTCCAACTCTACTTTTGTAATATAGCCTTCTGGATTAGGGGAAAATTGCTTATTGAATCCTTCTATAAAATTAATTACGTATGGTTTATCACTTTCAGCTGGTTTTAAATCAACGTTAGCTATAATATCATCAAGCAACATAACATCAAATTTCATAAAGTCAATCATTTCAACACCTTCTTAATCAATTATTAGTCTTTGTAGTTGCATATCTTGTAATTGCGAGAGTACAACTTCCTTAGCTCTGCCTAATTCGTATGGAGCCTCATTTAACTTTTCTAGTAATAACGATTGTCTAATAAAAGGTTCTCCTCTATACAAGGCTAACTGTTTAGAAAATGAAGAACTGAAAGGCTTTGCTTTTACTTTTTTCTTTAAAATACTTAAAGGTTTTACTAGTGGATAATCCTTTATATCTGATAATAAACTTAATCCATGATCAAAAACAGGAGACAGTTTCCATGTTTCTTTTTCAGTGTCAAATAGGAACAATATATTATTTGTATGACGATCTTCATTAAAAATAAAGGCATCGAAGGCCAACATTTGTGAAACTTCTTTAGAAACATCTAATCCTGTGAAATCAAATACTTTATCCATAATTGAATTGAATTTGTCTTCTGTGGAATACCTAGAATTGTTTAATACATCATCAGTTGATTCGAAATTAACTTCGAATAAGCGTTCAAGTGTTACTTCTTGAAGATAACCACGAAAATCTTCGGAATAGCAGCCTTCTTTAATTGTTCCATCATGCTTTTCGATCAAGCAAGGGGTGTAAGTAGCGAAATTATCTTTAGGTAAGGTTGAACAATCTAATATGAGATAAGCTACGTATTCTGCAATATTTTCATAACCTAGAGTGTTTTCTTTAACCCATTTATCCCCAATTAACCATTTAGATTGGTCACCTTTACTTGAGGTACTGATAATCGCTTCAGCATTTTGTGGGATTTTTATACGTTCCATTGGGTCACCCCCGTAAAATATAGTTTCTACTTATGAGCATTCACTTAGAGGTATACGTTAGTAATATCAACTTCATTAAATAAAATTATAATATAGTCGATAAATTGAATACAGTAATACTAAACTCTTATATAGAATTTCAAGTATAAAATATGCGATAAATCTTTGTTAATCCACAATTCCATTATACCAAACATTTGTTTTGTTATCTATATCAAACTATTCGTAAAATAGATATTATACACGAAATTACATTTAGAATTGAACTGAAGAGTCTCTCTTCCTTTTATGGTATGGCAACTCATGTGTGACATGTTCAAACTAAGGAAGACTTTCTAAATTTTACCAATTATGTCATTCACTTAAATGAGCTTGATTTAGGTCGCTCTTAGTTGCATGTGAAAATTATCTAAATATTACTCCTGGTTCACACTTGAGTTGTAAGGAAAAACCGATCAATAGCATTTAGATGAATTTCACAATACGTTTTCAAAGTATTTGCTGCGGCAATAAGGTTACACTTATCCATAAGCAAGCTCTAAAAAATAGCTTACCTTAAAGAGGATAAGCCATTTATGTAATCTTTACTTTATAAATCCATTGAGGAATTGATATAACTCTTCTAACTCACCCTCTTTGGCCACAATACAATTAGGATATTGTTTTATTTCTGCTACGCTGGATATCTTAAAATCATTGAGAGTTGGGAGCCCAGAAGCACAAATAATTAAATAGTCCGCAAAATGAATTAACCCTGTCACTGCTGAAGTTTTTATGGTCATTTGCCCCATTGCTCTCCCTACAAGGGTGTTTTTGCCCATCCCCCCGAAAAGGTGGATTAAGGTATCTTCCGAAAAACAAATCCCCGTTAAATAGAGAATGGGCGCTTCCTTATGCAAGAAAAGCGCCCTTTAAATGGAATATCGTTCTTGGATAACCATGCTGCATTGATACTCAAGAAATGCACCCAAGTGTTAATTATTTAAAGCTTGTTGAATATGTGCCAAATGGTGATTACCATGCCATGCGTAAAGTGCGATACTTTGATCAATTCGCATTTTACTTCCATCAGGATATTGATATGAACGTTGTAATTGAGTAGTTGTTAGATTTTTAAGTAAATATGTCCAGCGTTCATGTAGACTTTCTATTAGCTGTACTGAAACTGAAATTGGCAACTCATAATCTATTAGCTTTCCCCATTCGCTTTCTTCATACGTTTTTACCACTGGATTGTCTTCTGTCAATGCTAATTTCACTCGCATATAACCATTTAAATGGCTATCGAAAAAATGATGAATAAGTTGACGTACATTCCAACTATTATCTCTATACTTTTTTGTTAAATCCAACTCATCAAGGGATGCAGTTAATGCTTTTAAACGACTAGGTAGGGTAGTCATTTCATTAATCCACATTTGAATATCCTTTTCTTGAACTTCAGAAGGACAAGTGAAATGTCCTAATGGGTATCTATTATCCATAATAATTTCCCCCTTCTTCTCTGCCCTACAGTTAATAACAATTATTTAAATCAGTATCATTTTCATAATGGTTAAATGACAGATAAACTGGATATTAAGAGCCATGGAACTGTCTAGTTTTTATCAGAGAGATGTGACTCTCTCCCTAAACCTAGAACAGAACATTATCGCAAAATTAAATATAAATTGTTAATTAGTTTTCAAAGCAACACTCTTTACTCATTTATATTTGGATGATAGGCGAACGGCAAGTACCTACTTTTAACCCAATGCTATTATAGTGATTTTTTATATTCACAATAGTTTGATTGTGTGTAACTTCCTTTATTAAATTGTTAAATTTATTTAGATCAATAGATTTATGCTCTAACAAGTCATTGAAAGCTTGCTTGATTTCTTTAGGATAAACATTTCCAACCATACTAGAAAGCCCGCTACATCCATTATTTATCATCTCTGGAAAATCAACATCACCGGCTGCAAATAAAATAAAATCTTCTGGGAAATTTGTATGTCGATGACGACTAACATCTCCACCCTCTTTGAGTCCAATAATATTGGTATGTCTAGTGACAAGATCTTGAAGTGCAGCCTGACCCAAATCAAATCCAGTTCGTGAAGGATTATTATATAGTACAACCTGTTTAGAAGTATGTTTGAGTAGTTCATCAACATAGTAAACAGCTTGCTGCTGTCTTGGTTGAATATATGGGGGGAAACTAATGATAATAACATCAATTACAGACATTTCGAGTGCTTGAATTAGTTTAATAGCATCACTCGTTCTTGTAGCTGATACGCTAAACATAAGTTCAATACTTTGAAAGCTTTGTTGATTAAAGTAATCAATAATTTGTAATCGTTCATTGATACTAAGTGAATGTTGTTCACCTGTTGTGCCACAAATGAGTATTGAATCAATTCCGTTGTTTTTTAAGTGTTCAACAATGGGTTTAAACCCTTCTAAAAATAGACTTTCATCCTCGTGAAAGGGAGTAGGAATAGCTACATTTAAATTTTTCATCATTTAATTCTCCTTATCAGGCAATTCTTTTTTCATTTTAGTGTTCAGTTATAAATAACATATAGGTTTCATGTATGGATTTAAGAATATACATCAGTCACTTATCTTAAATCGTGTCCGAGTTGAAACATTGGATAAATCGTACTACGGAACAAATTCCATAACATTTCCAGAGCAAAGTATGCCATCGCTAAGCTAGATAGAGTAAAGATACCACGTAAAATCTTTTCTCCAATGAATTTACGTGACCAAGCTAACAACACAGTTATACCAACGCACCAAGCAAATGCTCCTACAGCAAAACCAACGAACAGAAGCACAAGTTTATCAATTAATGGCATCCCTGCAATTTGAGCTGCAAATCCTCCGCCAATTCCACCCCAAAAGGCAATACCAAATGGATTGGCTATTGAAAAGATAATCCCGGTTAATAAATCCCGTTGTTCTTTACTTTTAGGATTCGTCAAACCAAGTGGTTTACGAGCGTCTAAAAAAGACATCCAAGCTATTCGAAGTAAAAGGTTCCCCCTACGATGCCTAAGATAATTTGTATTGCTAAAAAATGAAAAACTAGCTCTACACCTGTTAAGCCTACAACAGCCCATACTAAATTACTTATAAGGGCTCCGACTTGTACTAAAAATGATGGCATAAATCCTCGTTTTAACCCTCTTCGAAAAGTTTCGGTGTTGACAGGGCCAGGGGCTGCGCTATAAACAAATCCTAGGATACAAGCCGTAATAATTAGTCCGATCATTAAAATACACCTTTCCTTTTTCTCACGTATCCACTGAAGAGCAGAGACTCAGCATATTTTAAGTGAGATATCTAAAGCCGATTTCAGCTCTCATGAGGGAGAAACAAAATGTCAATGATCAATCGTAGTACCTACTTCTATTTTGTTACTCGTTTTTCCATCACTTTTGCCATTTGCTTTGAATTCGAATCTTCTTCTTCATGTAATTTATGAACGATATTAAGATAATCCTCCTCATTACGATTTTGGCTTAATTTATAGGCAGCTTGAATTTCTTGTACTTTAATTTTAAAACCAACAATACCTTTTAGTTCTTTTTCTAATAACTGAGGAGAAAGTTTATCCCATAATACTGGATTTTCTCGATTCTCTTCATATTTTTTCAACATTGTTGTTAATTCTTCTATTAATTCCTCTTTATCTAAAATGCTTGCTGTACCATATACATGGACGGCTTGATAATTCCATGTTGGAACTTCTTCATGTCCATACCAAGAAGAAGAGATGTAAGAGTGCGGTCCCTGAAACATTACAAGAACATCTTCACAGGTTTCAAATGTTCTCCACTGGGGGTTTCCATAAGCCATATGTCCAGTAATAAAATAATCATCACCTTTTTTAGTTAACCCAAAAGGCAAATGAGTGGCAATTGGTTTCTCTTTCTTTGTTGTGACGATTGTTCCAAAAGAGTTTTTATGAACAAAATCCCAAATTTCATCAACATTTGTGACCTTAAAATATTTTGGAATATACATAATAACCCACCTTTCAAAAAAGTTATATGAGTGTTTTGATCATTATAAGATCAATCTGTTCCTCATCCCCCATATAAAAGGAGTGAGATCCAGTTTTTACAAACCCCAATTTCTTATAAAAAGCAATAGCATTTTCATTTTTCTCCCATACGCCTAGCCAGATATTCTTTTTATTATGTTCTATTGCAATTTCAATAGCATTATTTAGTAGATATTTACCAAGACCATGTTTTTGAAATGAGCCCTTTATATAAATTCTCTCGACTTCAAGTGATTCATCGCCCATTTCTTCAGACTGAGCATCATCGGTATTGACCTTTAGATATCCAGCGATTTCATTGTTAAAGTAGACAAAAAAGAATTGAGAAGAGATATTGGATAATTCTTTTTCTAATTGTTTCAAGTTAAATGCCTTTTCCAAATAAGCATTCATATTTTCGGGTGAGTTCTGATGCTTAAATGTCTCATTGAATGTTTCATAACTAATTTCTTGAAGTTTGTGTATATCTTCAAGGGTGCATTTTTCTATATTTGTAGTCATTTAAATAGTTCGCTCCTTTATATAATCAATAATTTCTCGTATTTCCCTTTTTTACAAATTCCCAGTCTTTTTCTATATTTTTTCTTACTCTCTGAAGAAGACTGAAAATGGTTTCTATTTCTTTTTCAGAAAGTCCCTCTAATGCAACAGTATTGGAATAATCATTTTCTCTCTTTATAAAAGGATAAACATTTTTCCCTTTCTCTGTTGGAAAGAGTTTTTTAATTTTTTTGTTATGTTTATCTTCTTTCTTTTCGATAAATCCATTCATTTCAAGTTTTTTGATAGCACGAGCTGCTGTTGTTCGATCTACTTTTATCATCTCAGATAACTTTTCCTGAATGATTCCAGGGTTTTCACATATTCGAACAAGGTACAAATACTGCCCTTTTGTAAGGTCAAATTCTTTAAATTCTATATTGCTTATAGAATCTAATGCCCTCGCTATCATTCCAATTTCACGAAGAATCTCCTTCATAATGAACTCCTTTAAACATATTTTTATTGCAAATGCAACAAAGTTGAGTTAAATTCAATATATAGTATTTTTATTGCATTTGCAACAAAAATAACGATAAAGAGGTCGATTAAAATGAAATATGTTTTTTATGTATTAGGAATTTTAATATTAACCCTTGGTATTTCTTTCACTATACAATCAGATCTTGGAACTTCACCTTTTGACGCACTTTTGGTAGGACTATCTTTAAATGTGGGGCTTACTGTGGGAAGTTGGGAAATAATAATAGCGTTATTATTGATATACTGTAATTCATTTTTAAAAAAACAAAGACCAGAAGTTTCGGGGTTGTTAACAGCATTGATAACAGGTGTTGGTATTGATATGTGGCTTTTTTTATTGCGCGATTTGTTAACGCCTGAACAATGGTACAGCAAAGTTATTTGTCTTGGAATCGGCTTAATTGTTATTGGATTAGGGACTGCAACATATTTGCATACAAATTTTGCACCGATTCCAATTGACCGATTAACATTAATCATACAAGAATTAACTAGAACAAATATTTTTTTTTCGAGAACATTCATTTACCTCGTATTCTTGATAATGGCAATGATTTTACATGGACCAATTGGTGTTGGAACTTTATTAACCGTTTGTTTAGGTGGGCTAATACTCTATTACTTTATGCCATTTACTAAGAAAATATTGGACCGCTTATTAATACACTCTAGTACATCACCAAATTATGATAAAGATAAAAAGCATTCAATATAGAATGCTTTTTATCTTTATTGTTCAACAAACGGCCCTTTAATGGAATAGGTTGTTTGATTGCGTTTGTAAAAGTATACCTTTATAAACGCAGTGAAGGAAACTATGAAACTCAGTAAAATGAAGTTTGAAAAGGTGTTAAAAAATATTAATAAACGTTTATATTTTCGACCCACCTTTTTAAACACAAATAGTATAATTGTGTTTAAAAATATAAGAGGTGTATACAGAATGGCCACAATTTATGGATATATACGTGTTAGTACGAGAGAACAAAATGAGCAACGTCAGTTGCAGAAAATGATGGAACGAGGGGTAGAAGCTCGCCGTATATTTGTCGATAAGGCAAGTGGGAAAGATTTTGATCGTCCGCAGTATCAATTGATGTGCAAGGTCCTCAGCGAAGGGGATATTGTCTATATGGATGCACTTGATCGTATGGGACGGAACTATGATGAGGTTATTGCAGAATGGAAGTACATTACAAGAGACTTGAAAGCCGATATTATCGTACTAGAGAATGAATCCTTATTTGACAGTCGTAAGTTTCGTGAAATGGGCGATATGGGACGATTAATGGAAGACCAATTTTTATCTTTACTTTCGTATGTTGCTGATCAAGAACGTAAGAAAATTCGCCAAAGGCAAGCAGAGGGTATAGCAGTAGCTAAATCCCAAGGGAAACACTTAGGTCGGCCTCAAATGAACTTTTCAAATCTCAGCAAGAAACAGCGTCAAATAATAGAAGAAAACCATTCAAATTGGAGAAACGGAAACATAACAGGAGTTATGTTTATGGAGATGTTAGAACTAAAGAAAAACACGTTTTATAAAATACTGAAAGAATATGAAGAAGTAAGGAATAGGTAGCTATTTGAAATATTTTTTGTCCAGTTTCAAGTTAATAAAAATAACTTTTAAGGGGAAAATGGCAGCAAAATCATCGGATGCTACCTCTACTCCTATAAGGTAATCAAGGAATTTGAGATTGGAATGCTCCCTTGATTTTGGAAGCTCCTTATTGTATTGGGGGATTCTTCATATGCAACAGTTCATTCCCTGAATTGCTCACATCCCCCATAAGGAAAGGGTAAATATGAATATGAAAAAAAACATAACTAACCAAAAACGGTTGAGGATTCTTAGTGAGGATGAAATAAGGATCATTTATGACATTCCAAGCTTCACATATGAAGATCGCTGTTCTTATTTTTCTCTCTCACAGCCAGAGAAAGAGTTGCTACACACATTGCGCTCTATCAAATCTAAGGCTTATTTTGTTCTACAATTGGGGTATTTCAAAGCTAAACAACTATTTTTTACATTCGGCCTCCATGAGGTAGAAGAGGATCTTCAGTATGTTATAAAGGAATATTTCAACAATAGTAAGGTCGATGACTTGAGTTCAATTGATAAGTCTACTAGGTTAAAACAACAACAATTGATTCTTAACTTATTTAACTACCGTAGTTGCGGTGCCGAAGAACGGTGTAAGATGGAGGAAAAAGCTCAAAAGGCTGCAGCATTTTGTGGTAAGCCCATTTATATCTTTCGGGAAATCATGAATTATTTGTCTGAAAGCTGCATTGTTGTTCCTGGCTATAGTTTTATGCAAGATATGATCGGACAGGCAATAATCCATGAGCAAAACCGATTAATCACATTGATGCAGGATTATCTTAAACAGACTGATATTGAATCCTTAGATCGATTACTTGAAGACTCTTCAGGTCTGTATGAAATTACACTACTGAAACATGAACCAAAAGACTTTAGCGCCACTGAAATAAAGATTGAAATGAATCGTGGTAAAAAAATACAGCATTTGTATCACCTTGCTCAAGAACTGTTACCAAAGTTAGATATTTCTAATGAAAGCATCAAGTATTATGCTTCATTAGTCAGTTACTACTCTGTCTACAAGCTCAAACGACTGAATGTATGGATTGTTTATGTTTATTTGTTATGTTTTGTATCCCATCGTTATCAACGGATGCATGACAATCTGATCAACACCTTCATCTATAGCGTAAGAGGTTATGCTGATGAAGCTAAATTAGCATCAAAAGAACGAGTTTACGAATGCTATACAGAGAGCAATCAAGACATGAAAAAAGCAGGGGAACTACTCAAGATATTCACTGATGATCATATCCCTGCTGATACTCCCTTTAAGGATATTCAAGGTCGTGCATTTACTATTCTGGAACGTCAGAAACTGGAATCCATAGCGAATCAGATCACTACAAATATAAAATATGATGAAACTGCCTTCCAATGGGAACATATTGATCAGCAGGCACGAAGATTTAAACGCTATTTAAGATCCATATTTTTGCAGGTTGATTTCTTAGCTCCTTCACCTAATGATCCCTTAATTAAAGCAGTCAATTTTATGAAGACTGCTTTTAATAAGAATAAATCGTTAGGACAATATCACTCGGATCATTTACCAAATGGTTTCATTCCCGATGGTGTGAAGCGTTACATCTATCAACAAAAAGTAATCTTAGTGGATCGCTATGAATTTTTAGTCTATCGCCTCCTACGCAACCGTTTGGAAGCAGGGGATATTTTTTGTCGTGACAGTATCCGATTTCGCAGTTTTGAGGATGACCTGATCAATGATCGTCAATGGCAACAGAAAGAAACGTTGATAGCTGATACTGGTCTGACGATTTTCAATCAACCCATTCATAGTCATTTAGTGGAGCTTGAGAGGAGATTGGAAGATAGAATTACTGAGGTTAACCAAAGCATTTCATCTGGCGAAAATGAACATCTTCAAATTAAAAGACGGGGTTCACATACCCGATGGACACTACCTTATACCCGGGACACAGACTCTATTAATCATTCATTCTACGATACATTAAAGCAAATAGAAATTACGAGTGTCTTTCATTTCGTTCATCAACACTGTCAATTCCTTGACTCATTTGAGCACATTCTAGGACGTTATGCAAAACAGAATAAAGACAATCGTATTCTTGTCGCCTGTCTGATAGCTTGGGGAACCAACATGGGTTTAGGTAGAATGGGAGAAATTTCTGATATTAGCTATCCATTACTGGCTGCCACATCTGATAACTTTATTCGTCTGGAGACTTTAAAAGAAGCGAATGATTGTATCAGTAATGCAATCGCCAAACTCCCAATCTTTAAACATTATGACATTGGTGAGACGATTCATTCTAGTAGTGACGGACAGAAAATTGAGACTCGAATCAATACCATTAATTCTCGTTATTCACCTAAATACTTCGGTCTTGGTAAAGGGATTGTTTCCTACACAATGGTAGCCAATCATATCCCTGTAAATGCTCGAATTATTGGGGCTAATGAGCATGAAAGTCATTATGTATTTGATATTCTATTCAACAACACAACTGATATTCAGCCTGATGTGCATTCCACGGATACACATGGAACCAATGAGGTGAACTTTGCTATTCTTCACTTTTTTGGTTATCAGTTTGCGCCTCGCTACAAGGATATTCACGATAAAGTTAACAAATCTCTTTACGGATTCAAACATCCAAGCCAATATGGCGATAATCTGATCATGCCAGTCCGAAAGATTAATACGAATCTCATTATAGAAGAATGGGAAAATATTCAACGAATTATGCTATCCCTTGCAGTTAAAACAACCACACAGAGCATTATAATTGGTAAGCTGAGTGCTTATGCACGGAAGAACAAAACCAAACGTGCTTTATGGGAGTACGATAACATCATAAGAAGTCTATATTTTTTGGATTATATTGATTCTCCACCTTTACGCCGGAACGGAATGTGCAAAAGGCATTAAATCGGGGGGAAAGTTATCATAAATTACGCAAAGCAGTATCATTTGCTAATTTTGGAAAATTACGTTTTAAAAATGAAAATGATCAACATATCTGGGGTGAATGCAGTCGCTTACTCTCCAATTGCATTATTTATTACAATGCCAGTATTTTATCTAATATGTTGGCCTACAGAGAAACAAAGGGACTGGATTCATATGTTATGAAACAAATCTCTCCAGTAGCATGGCAACATATTAACTTCTATGGAAGATACGAGTTTGATATACAACAAGAGTCTGTTGACATGGATGCAATCATTCAAGAATTAGCCCAATTAAAGGTAATATCAGAAACAGAGTAAACAATGTTTAAGGAGTACTTCCCTAATCTTTCAGTGAAGTACTCCTTAATCCACCTTTTCGGGGGGATGGGCAAAAACACCCTACAAACAAACCTTTCATTGCACTTTTGCCACTTGTTCTTTCTATAACTATTCTACTTTCGTCTACCATTACTTTTGTTCCTGATTTTAATTCAAATGTTTTCATTTTCTTAACCTCCTACCTGTCTCCTATTATAACTCAAAAAATAAAATTTAAGCTTTTACCGTCTTAAAAACCAAACTTATATGCTAGCCATCTATTATTCAACTGAATTATTATTTGATAAAAAGCCTTACTGTATTAAAGTAAAATGATGTTTGAACAAAAAAGTCCTCTTGGTATGATACGAGGTATCCGATGCTGCGCAGCACAAGGACCCTAATTGACCAAGGAGGACTCAAAATGAAGTATAAACAACACAAAAAGATTTTAAAACTTACTGACAAAACTTTGATTATGGGAATAGATATAGCTAAACACAAGCATGTAGCAAGGCTTTTTTTATAAACTTGCATCTTTTTTATAAATATCGTGACTTTATTTCAAATTTCCAAAAAGGCTCCTCACGTTGAATTAACAGCTATAATTATTTGTATTTATCCATCCAATTATGAATAATGCTTTTTACATTTCCAGTACTTTCCTTAACATCCTCAAAGATCATAGCAAGAAGGGCAAACCAGGAGATTTCTTCCTGATATGGATTATTCTTATTAATGTATTTCAGTACCTGTTTTAATTCTTTCATTCGCTCCTCATCTATGTGATTGTGAAGATACGTTTTCACAAATGCATTCAGAAGGTTCGTGTTTCGAATACTGGCATCTAACAATAGGGCTGTAGCCTTTGATGGCGTCACATCCAGAGCACAAGATAAAGAAAAAATATTTTCATAGGAAGTTTGAGTAAAACGGATGGTGATTCGTTCATTTTTCCCTGATTGATATTTCCTTTGTAAAGATTCCTTCCCCCAATCCCCAAAATAAACCGTATTTAAAAACTGATAATCCCTTCTAAAATATCTGGAAAGATATTCAATGACTTTTCTTGATTGCAGACCCTTCTCACATAAAATTTCTGCTACATCTTTTACAGGTGTATTCGTGATGTAAGACAAGCGATATATACAATCTTTGAGATTGATAGAAATTGTCGGTTTGACGTCTCTTTTTTTATCAGTACGAATCTTTCTTATTTTCGTTTCCATTACCTCTTCCCTTTGCATTGCTATCCCTCTTTTCCAAATTTCGTTTAGGACACTGTCCTCGTGTCCTAGATATATTTCCATGTATATGGGGGATGGGGAAGAGTTATGTTTGAAAATTCGTTAATGTGTCCATACTGTTTATAAGAATTATAGAAAAGGGGAAAAAGGATGAAAATGACGAAAGATGAAGCAAAAGCTTTGGCTAAAAGAGGAATTGAGGTAAGTACGAAATACAGCATTCCATTAAAAACGAAAAAGAAGAAAGAGGCTTAATTCTCAGGTCCATCTTTTACATGTTTGATCTTTGGATATCATCCAAAGATTTTTTCATGCTTTACCTTTCCTTCACTCTTGCTGCAAGAGTCTGCATATAAGATTCTGCCAGTTTAGCAGGATAGTATCCAACCCTTTATATGGATAGTTTTTCCAGAACGAAGCATTCCCAAGTGGCCTTTTCATATTTACTAAAACTGGCTGCTATCCTTTTCGTCCTTATTCTTTTGTCTTTTAACGGTCTTCGGCTCGTTCGGTACGGCGGCTTGCCGTAAATGGAACAGGAACACCTACGGAATGTAGGCGTTAGCCGTACAGACCGTGGTTATCGGTCCATTTAGTATCGAAGCGACACGTACCGGAATGACAGAAAGCGTTCTTTGCTTTCTGATCAGTCCGTAGTGCTTCCGTCCAAAAGAGTTTTGGTTTCTATTCAAATTAAGTCAGCAAAGAGACCTTTTCACTTTTTTATTTTGTATCTTTTATGATTAATAACGTCTAATTTCTCCATCACTCACTTGAAATTCATAGGTGAGTTCATACATGTTCACAAGGATGTCTAAAATCACCTTTTAATAACTAATACTCTGTAAATTTCACCTTTTCCCTTCCTAATTAAAGGATCTAGTCTTTAGCCCGTTCCTTTTAACTAGTAGCTACATAATTTATTAAGCAAAGGTTTTACTATAATGAGAGCTGTTTTAAACGATGTATACATTTAGTCAAATTTATATATTTAAAGCATACGTATGGGTGTAACTACACAACAAGAATCCTTCTAAAACTTGCACCCCACCTTTTTTATCAACTAATCTATAATTTACAAAGTTTTATTGATTTGATTCGGAAACAATCGATACCCGTAACGTTTCTCTCCGTTAAACACCTTTTACTTTCCACCGCAAAAATACCATAGACTCCTATTATCTCTTGGCATAGATAGCAAACTAAAAACTTATCTGTTGCACCTAAAACATAATGACCAAGACCCCTAAAATAGTAAACACAATATGTGCATCAGTCTCACCATCAGGAAACGATCCATCTTTCATTACATAAGAGTTATTCCTGCCAACAACCTTGATCAGCTTTTTGGTCTATCCGATTTTGATGGAGATACCTCCTTGATTTCTGAAAACGTATCGGTCAGAAAGTACCTTCCCTTCGCGTCTTTCAATCGATTGCTCACAACGATCTGAGGTTATTGATGATCCAACAACTGATTCAGTAGCTTTTTCAATCACGTCTTCTCCAAGTATGTTAACGTTGACGTCTTTATCTCCTCCCTGTTTGGATGGGTTTTGTTCCATCCATAACCAATGATGATCAACCGACCACGACGCAGAGGGAAGAGTGACGTCCTTACCTTTATGTTGATTTATTATTGATGCAAATGCTGGAGAACTAGCTGCTGAAAATAGTGCGGCTCGGATAATTTGGTTACGATCTAGATCAGTCGCATGAAACAAATCATCTACATATTTCTTAAACTCATCTGCATAACGAACCGTCGGACGATAGACCATTATTTCTCACTTCCTTGAGTTCGAGTATCTTTTCGCGATACCAGTTCTTCTAGAAGTCTTTTCCCTTCCTCTGTGAGAAAGACGTCCTTACCTTCAAGCAATAAAAGAGCCATTTCTTTAATCATTCGTATACCTCCTTTTGATTGACGTCTTATTTTTGACGTCCTTTACTACATGCTATTAAACAGTGCTTGTCCATTATTCACACTTTGATGAAAAAATCACAGGAATGTGAATAATGGACAACATATCAGTCAATGATGTTGCTAATAAACTTTATCTGGAGGCTGATATAACAATGTTTGGAATTGGTAAGAAGAGATCCACATTCGGTAAATTCCTAGATAGAAATTCCATCACACAAGAGGAGCTATCAAAACGTAGTGGAGTAAACAGAAACAGTATTAGTCGATTAACAAAGTCAAATGAGAATCGTCCTTCAATGAAGAATGCGCAGAAGATAATAAAGGCATTAAAAAAGGTTGGATATAATGTTGATTATGATGACTTCTGGAGTATGTAGTATTAATAATCACTTAATTATTAATACTCAATTAGAAGAATTGCTGTGTGGGACTTCAGGTAGTTCTGGTAACTCCAGCCCCTTGGTGTGCTCTTCGGAGACCGAAAGACTTGGGTGGCTTTTAACAACTAGATCCTTACGAGCGAAGGGTCGGGCAAAACTTTATTTTGTTCCCTACTTCATAAAACCTACAATTTGTTATGGTTTTATATAACATGTTATGGTTTTGAAGGAGCTGGCTTAAGTTTCATTTTATCTTTTTCAGGATCCAATTTAACATTTCTCCTTGAATAAAAAAAATGACCCACCTTGGTCCGCATTAGAAAGAGGCGTGGTGGGTTCTGTTACATTTAACATATCTTTCTGGTGAAGCAATGTCAAGGGATTAGCAAGTTTAGAATATATGCCTGATTTTTAGAACCTCTTATCTGAGATATTACCTTAGTGAGTATGGGTGAGAAAGTGTTAAGGTTTTTGATCTATAATTTAATTATTGTAAACAACAATATAAAGGTGTTTTTCATTAATTCTAAATGTTTATCGGATATTTATTTAAGGTATTATAAGATAACGAAAAAATGCCCGCATTTCTCTGCACGTTTCCAATCTAATCATTGGATAAGTAATCTTTTTCATAAACACGTCTTACCTTCACTCGAATCGTTCAAAAATGCCCTCAATCGATAACAGCAAGATTACGGTTTACTAAGTTTAATTATTCATTCGATGATTCTACTTCGACTATCTTAGTCATAACTCTCACTCCTATTGATAGGTTAAGTAGTCACACTTAAATATAAATTGATTGAATCTTTGACTTCAGTTATCACTAATTGAATAAAATCACTGTAATCTTTTGAAGTATGAGCCTTATCCAGTGCATCATAATATTCTAATCGATTAGCTACTTTAATAACGACAGGTGGAAATCCTTCTTTCATAAGCTCTAAATTCAGTAATAGGCGTGCTGTACGACCATTTCCATCAATGAATGGATGAATACCCACAAAAATAGCATGCAACATCGCTCCGCGTTCGACTGGATGGAGAGATTTAGCTTCTGATTGATACCATCTCATCATTTGCTCGATTTGTTCTTGAATTAAAAAAGGTGCAGGTGGTACATGTTTAGCACCTGAAATAAAAACCTGCTGATCGCGATAGACACCTGCATACGAATCGTCAATCCCTTTAAGTACTAATCGATGTAAATTCTTAATCTGCCATTGGGATAAGGGTTCTTCTTTATGGACAATTTCTTCTACATAAGAAATCGCCTCACGATGATTAATAACCTCTAAATGCTCACGTAGTGTCTTTCCTCCGACCGTAATTCCCTCCAAAACCACTTTTGTTTCATTAATGGTAAGTGTATTACCCTCAATGGCATTGGAGTTATAAGTCCACTCCAGTAATAACTTTTCACGTAAACTTTTTAATGTATATTTTGGTAATGGGCGTTTGCTATCTAAGAGCGCTTTTTTTTGATCAATTTCTTTGAACATACGGTCTCACTCCTCATAGAGAATTTGAGTTTCTTCCTAGTTGAGAAAAGGGTATTCTCAACTAAAACTGATAAAATATCTAGTTTATCTTTGTTATTTCCTCTTCCAACTTATCATACAGGTTGGACAAAAGATAACTATATTGACTCTTAACCTTTTCATAAATTAGTTTAGCCTCTTTCTCATCATAAAGATGAGAGGTTTTAGTGCGATCTATCATCATATCAATCCATTGTTCTCCGTCTTCAATTAAGCCATATGTAAATGCTTCTCTTATCGTTGCCCTGGGACTTTTAATTTCAGTAATCCCCATATATTCTAAAAACATTTTCATAAGCTTCCAACTTAATTCAAAAGTGAACTCAAATCGCTGAATGACACCATCATAAACAATATCAGCTTCTAGTTGAATCTTTGTTGCTTCATTAAGTCTAGTACTCGCACGTTTGTAATCATTAAGCTTCTCGTAGAATCTTTCCTTGTTCATATATAACCACACCTTCTTTCATAATATTGAAAATCAATTTCTCTTTCGGAAGGCGATCCATAAAAACAACATCAATTTTTGACGGAGTGGACATTTTATTAATTGCTTATTCTATTAAGTTTTGCTGGGTATGAGAACTTTTTCTTGTAAAAACAGCTAAATCAAAATCAGAAGATTTATGGAAATCGACTCTTGCTCTTGAGCCAAATAAAAAAACGTTCTCTACTTGATCATTCTTCGAGCAGTAGTTTTGTAATTCACTAATAAAGCGTTTTGATATTCCTGTTTCATTCCATTGAGCATATATCACAGTTCCCACCTCCATTCTTTATAACCATTTACATTAATTCAGTCCTAACTGAAGCGAACTCAATCCTTTTTCAAACGATTTTTCTCTCGTTCACAAAAATCTTCTACCGTTGATCGACTCCAATAAGATGTTCCTGCAAGGATTATATCCGCTTTTGGCACCTTTCCTCGACTATAATACACATTTAATTTACGTTTATCGTAATTCAAACCATTTTCTGATAAGTAATCAGCAAACTGTTTTTGATTAAAATATTCATTGCTACCTTTTCGAATAAGTGAAAGAACCGGATCTTGAATCAAATAAGTCTCTTCTCTAAAAAATTGAACAATTAATTCTAATGCTAATTCCAACCAATTATTATCTAAATGTTGATACAACAATCCAATATTAAAATTTTCGTGTTCAGGTTCTTCAAAAAACCAAGCTAATTTTAAAAAAGTAGCTTCAACTTCATTTAGTCCTTTCATTGCTTCTTCAGCTAATAAAACGTTCTTGTAAGCCATCAATTTACCTTTAAAATTCGGAAAAATTTCGATGATTCGTTTTGTTGACCTTTTCACGTTATCTCCCCCTGTTGACTTGGTCAACTTAAACATACAACAAAATTGTTGATTAAGTCAACACGATATCAATTATTTTTTATAGCGTTTTTCATGCTACATCAATGTGAAGCATTGAATGTAGCTCGAATTGTTAGGGGTCAATCCCCTAACAATTCGACTCTTATAGATAAAAAATCGAAAGAAGAGGTTTCCCTCTCCTTTCGAATCTTAGACGTATCCTTTTTCTTTCATGCTGTAATAATCCGCATCAGCGTTTACGATAATGTGATCTAGTACCTCAATCCCTAAAACCTTACCACATTCTACTAATCTCTTCGTGACGTCAATATCTTCTCTTGATGGCATAATATCCTGTGATGGGTGCTGGTGACTTACAATGATGGATGCACTGTTATTCAGGATTGCAGACTTGAATACCTCTCGAGGCACAACTAAACTAGCATTTAGACCTCCAACATGACAACGATGGACAGCAACGACTCGATTTTTCGTGTTCAAGCACATCACAAAGAATACTTCTCGATCTTCATCCCCTATGAAAATTGACGCGATATTAGCACCATCTTGAGGTGAACGAACTATGTACTTTTCTCCACCTTCTACCTCCTGAATAACTTGTTTAATTCGTTGAATTTCGTAAACTTTTTCCATTTATCACACTTCCTTTCTTTGTTTGATTCACCACTAATGATGGGCGCAAACTGTGTGAAGGGTTCGCTTACGGAGAAGCGAACTCGCCAGGCAGGCATAGGCAACAGGCCTGATTTTTGCCTGTTGTCGTTCAAAATCGAGTGAAGCCCAATGACTTAGGAGCAGTTAGAAAGTGTTTTTTGCTTTCTTACTGCCCCTTAGCCTACTTGGCTTTGCCGATTTTGTTTGCCTGACGCCAGCCCTTCACTCAGTCATAAGCCCACTCATTACAATTGAGAGAACAAAGAAGGCTCACTACGATAGAGCGTGGCGTTTTATCAGATCGAAAGATCTGTTAACGCCTAATGGCGAAGGGCTCGATGCCCGAAGCTATTAAACTCTCAAACGATAGGTGGAAAAAAGCTCTTGGATCTTTTTGATTCGTCAAGAATCAGAAAGGACATAAAGAGCGTACTATATCATAAGCCATGCGTTGATATAGTCGAGTTTGATAGGGTTCGACGCCCTAACAAACTCGTCTTTTACTCTTTTAAAAAGCTCTTTAAAGATTTTTTATTCATTTAGAATCAAAAAGACGCAATGAGCGTGCTATATCATAAGCATTGCGTTGATATGGCCGGGTTGTTTGGGTTCGATGCCCTTAACAACCCGATTTTTAAGTATGTGGAGTAAAGCGAAGCGAGCGACACGATTCTTGGCTTCAGACAAGAATTTACCATTTCTTCTTAGAATAGCTTTCAAAAGATTTTCGGCTCGTTCGGTATGGCGGCTTGCCGTAAATGGAACAGGAACCTACGGATTGTTAAGAAAGATGCTCTTCCTTTCTTTACAGCCCGTGGTTATCGATCCATTTAATACCGAAGCGACACGTACAGAATGACAAAAAGACGTTCTTCCTTTTTGATCAGTTTGTAGTGCTGCCGCCCGCTTATGTCCCTATATTTTTAAAGTTCTTATTTCTAAAGAAAATCAAACTAGCCTAAAGGCTAATTCATTTATATAGATCCAAACAATTCACTTGAAATAACAAAGAACGAACGCTCCTATTATGAAGAGGTAGAAAGGAGAAAAAGATTTATGGTTAAGAATCGTGGAATTATTAAATGGCTACGATGTTCCCGACACTAAAAAGATCCTTTTTTAGTGTCTAAAACACCAATTATGTACTTTACAAGAAATCTGCAATAATTGAACGAATTTGAAATTATAATAACCGTTTACTTTAAAACAAATGAATATTATTTTTATGAAATTCGTGTTCATCAGTTCGGAAATTTGCCGCTCGCTTTCTTCAGATTCCGCGTCACCACAGCCACTCTTACGCTAAGGCTTTCTCAGTTCGAGACTTTCACCTTAGAAATTACACTCATGCCTTTTTGAAGTACTTATTTATACTGCTAAATATATTTCAATTTTGTGCTAATCTCATTACTATTTATAGTGTTTATTTAAGTTTTGTATTTCTGTACAGAACCCGTTAAATTACAGTTGACTCTTCTTTATAAATTTTCACTATATAATCCCTTTTTCTTCAACTGCGCAACCACTTCGTCCTTATAAGGTATTTCCCCATCTATTTTAAATTTTACTATCCTAGTTTTAATATCTGGGACCTTTTTAAATTGTTGAAGATATTCTAAGATTTGATTCCCCTTGTCTTCTCTAACTTCTCTATAATGCTCCATAAAATCGTCTTTGGTACATTGATTAACCATCATAAAATGCTCTATCAGACCATCAATCTGGTCCTTAGATAGTACACTGACAGTGCGACCCCAATGATGGAATGAATGACATTTCACACAAATTAAATTCAACCCTTTTAGAGTACAAATCAGTTCATCGTCATGAATATCTGAGTATTCTTCTATTTCATGGACATGTAGCTTCTTGATTTCACCTTCGCCATTCGGAACATAGCCACAAGTACAACATGTTTTATTTTCAGCATCAAGAACTTGCAGGCGAATCTTTTTCCATAAAGTTTGAGAAATGGCTTTTCTAACAGTGTGATAATGATAAGCACTTGGTTTCCAATTCACTTGCAATATAAAGCCGGTTTGTTTTTTCATATTTTATAAACTCCTATTTGTTAAATATAAGAATCACGTCATCTTTCACTTTAAATATCCACACTTCTTCAATTATGGCTTTTACTTATTCTAATATTTCATAGAATAAACATCTTAAGATTTAATGACAGGAAAAATAACAAAATTGAATTACATCGTGTTCTTTCATTCTGGTTCAAGCTTATTTCAATCCTGTATTACCATAATAACCCTTAAAGATTATTCCATTACGGAATTCGATAAAATATTATCAAATAACTTTTTTCGAGCCCCACTTTATGTATGAAAAGTGAATTTTAGCCTAGACAAAAAGACAATTTTCAACTACTGATAGTCTCAAAAATTCAATTTTCACTATTTTACAGATTGAACAACAACCAAATAAAATATATTCATAATCTTGATAATCTCTAGTTAAATCAAAAGGAGGAAGAAAATTGAAATCAAGAAATATCAATCTAATAATAGACGATGAGCTACTAGAACAATTTGATTATGAAGGAATGTTGGTACATCCTCTAGAACCACAACAAGCTATGCTCGTCATGAGTAGTAAAGACGATACTTTCACTCTTCGTATTTACAAGCTTCAATTGCAAGATGGATTGGGATATCACATTGTAAAGAAACTAACGACCAAAACATTTAGCACCTTGGTCGGAATGAAATATTTCTTAAATACCTTTTCCCACTTTAAAGCGAATGATTTTATAAATTTCACCAGAAAGTATGATGATAAAATATAATAGATGTCTAATAAATTCCGTTATATACATAAGAAAGAAGTAGTATCAAAGGCTTTGAAGAACTAGAATGCTTTATGGAGTTTTACCAACCAAAAGAGAAATACATACTCTAAGGAATTTCTGGATAAGCTACTTAGTTGGCCAGAAAGGTTAAGGTCCAGTCGACTACAGTAAATACAGGGAGAATCTACTATGACGAAAAAAGCTCGACGAACTAAAATTTTTAATAAAATAAAAAAGGCAGACATATGTCCGCCTTTTCCAATGATGGTAGAAATAGCATGAGTCTTCTACTTCCCAACTGTACACGACCCCAGATTATTGATTTGCTGACTTCTGGAGTATAAGATTACCTACACGATTCATTTGTTCCTTATCGAATATCTCATCAAACTCTAATTTCCTTGCACCGTATTGTATTTTTAGCCCTTTTTCCAAAATACCATCTCTAAACCACTGTACATTTTTTATCGTTTGATAACGAAACTTTTGTTGGAATTCAAAACTTTTATTTACAAACCATACCCTTTTATTTGTAACAATTAAATACCCTTTGATTTCTGTTTTACTAGATTTATCGAACTCACATGATAAAAATGTTAAAACATATTCATCACTTTCAAAGACTGAATCCACGAGTTTTTGAAAGAATTGTTTATTTGCTTTGACTTCACCAAATTCATAATTAGTGTAATCCATCCCTTTAACATCAACTACTTTAGACAAAAGAGAATAGATTTCTTTTTGTTCTTGTTGTTTTTTTAAATCTCGTAGTTTCTCAAATTCAACGTTCTTTTGTTGTGCTACTTTCTTTTTAGCAATCTTTTTAGCAATCTTTTCTTCTACCTTTTTTAATCTATAGTTTATAACCTTATCTTCAATTGCTTCTGAGTTTTGCTTCTTAGTCAATATTTTAACGAAAACATTTTCAACTTTATAACAAATGTTTCTATAAACACCCATTTGCTTCTCCTCCTAAGAAATCATTTTTTTAGCGACATAAAATCGACGTGCCAGCCACGCTAAAATGATTAATCCAAAACCAGTTGCTGTTAGAGTATTTTCTTTTCGTTCTTTTTCTTCATACTCTTCAGTGCCAATCTCATAATAATGATTAAAAATTACTTCTGAATCACTGTATTCCTTAGGAATAACAAGTTTTTCGCCCTCTAAACCCATGTCATAAGCCATCTCTTCTATTTTTTCAACCTCAGTATTTGATTCAAACCCTTCCTTGTACCATGTAATGTATTTTTCATTTCCAAAGTCTGGTTTCTTATATTCAAGCAATGTAAATGCAGCCTGATACCCTTTATCTATGTATGATTGCTTTAAGTCTTCTTGACCTTTATTAAAGCCATTTTGATAAGCCATCAAATAACTTTCCTTCACATTTTTCGGTTCATTTTGTTTATCTTTTTTTCCATCTTCATATCCTAAAGCTTCCAGTTCAGCTTCCTTTTTCTTATCTCGTTCCTCAACTGCTCTATTAAATCCTACAGTGAAAGAATCAGATAACATTTTATTATTTGTGTACTTAGAAGATATTTCAATTTTATCTTGTTTTTGTCCTAATGAGTAACCATCTTGATCAGCTTGTTTCTTTTCTGATGCTATCTTGGTACTACCCTCTCCAAAACCTTTTGAATAACCAGAAGCATAACCAGATTCATAAGCATCTGAACCATTTGAAGATGTTGGGTTATTTTCTTTTTCTTGATAACCATCTTCTAAACCAACTGCATAACCGTCTTTTTCACCTTTAGCTATATCTTGCTCCGCAGTTTCTTGTGCAATTTGTTCTGGGCTTCCATTGATATTAGTAGTATCGTAATCACTTGGAGCTTCACATGGAATACCGTCATCTACAGCATTTCCCCATCCATCTAATTTTTCTGGATCGTTTGTTTTACTATACCCTTTAGAATTCCAATACTCGACTACCTCATCATAAGTTGAAAAATCAGAACAATCCTTGTCCCAGGATTGGTTAGAAGTAGAAGTACTACTAGATGATGAACTGTCACTTGGAGAAGTATCTCCCCCACCATTATGATAGTGATACCCTGAACATAGGCCTTTTGCCTGTGATTTCTCAGAACAATTATGCCCTCCATTACTATCTGTTCTTCCTGAGTGAGCATCTACTATTCCTTGAAATGGAATAAATAATAATAAGACCAATATAAAGCAGATTCTTTTCATGATATAACTCCTCTTAATATTTATATAGTTCGAAAGTTTCATAGGTTATTTTACTATAAATTTAACATATTATGTATCTACAATTATAAAAGTTCCGATTATTGAAGATAAAAAACTCGATTAATAAATCCATTAGCTCATCCTTAGCGCGTGTATATGAATCCTATGATGGTGGTATGGAACAGAAAAGACTTCCGTTGTCTGAAAAACAAAGGAAGTGTTGCTTTATAATAAAGCTTGATCAAATTGATACTAATAACCTTGATAAATGAACAAAAAGAAAAAGCTTGTTTTGAAAAAAAAATTGATCAAAACAAGCTTTTAATATATTCAATTGAAGCATTATTTTATAAAAAAGTTTGATTATTTCAGTGCCCCTTATGCCATTAAAGCGCCCAATTGCTGAAGATCGAAAACTTTAAAAGAACTTCAAAGATTGACTTTTGATTATTGTGCTAAAGCACCTGTTAGTGAAAAATAATTATATTTTCATCGTACAAATTTTATAGATGATATGACCATTAACTTCAGTTGTTCCTGTACAGACACCCATTTGCAAATTGTTATAAATCGTCCAACGAAGAAAATGTTCTTTCGTTCATTTACTTTGCCTCAAAGTTCTAGGGGCTTACTCACCTACCATACCGTCGTTATCACGATCGTCCATATATGGGTATAGCCAATGATCACTTGTTATTGGCATACTAAAACCTGCTGCTTTTGCTTCTTTAATCGTCACCTGTCCATTACCGTTTGTATCAACACTAGAAATATCACCGCTTGTGTTTGAACTAGTTGAATCAGAAGGCTCACTGCCTGTTAAACCGAGTGATTCATTTACTTCATCAGGGTTCACGTTGTCAAATGTATCAACGATTTCGTTACCCATTAAAGTATAGGTATACTGATAACTTGAAGGAATCTGCGTTTCCGTATTCGGATATGTGATAATTGCTTCAAAATTAGTAGCTCCACCTGCACTACGGATTACGTCTTCCATATAAGCTACATCACCGTGTCGGTTGAGCGTACTATCTTGTGGGGTAATATTATAAGCATTCGATACCCCTCCGAGAGAATCAGCAATGATATGTCCTTCATCTAAAACGTCACTTTCGACACCAGGAACCTTTGCCTCATCAGAATAGTATCTGCCAGACGATAATACAGGTTCGTTACTGTCATCTTGTAGAATGATTTCGTCAGCAATGACACGTACTAGTTGCCCGTATTCATTAGTAAATGCCCAATATTCACGATCCCCATAACCAATGTCAACAACGACGTTAGGTTCACGATAACCAGACAAATCACCACCATCAACCTCAATAAGTTTGTATCCTGAGAACAGCTCATTATTTGGTTGGGTTGGTGTTTCCTCCGCAACCGGAACACTCGGCGTTTCCTCTACTACTGGTTCATCAACAACCGTAGTGACAGGTTCTTCTTTTTCATTATTTTTATTTGTTTCAACTGTGGTTACTTCTTGTGAATCTGTTTCTACATCTGTATTGGATGTATCTTCTACGTTGGTACAACCAACCATAAAGATGATCGTTAAAAGTAAGATTAAATAGTTCATTTTCTTTTTCATTTTAGGACTCCTTATATTATTTTTTACTGATCATTCTAGAGATCTTTGAATAAAACATAAATTAACATTGTTAACCTATTTATAGTAGTATATTACAATATCAATTTTATTACAGTAGTACTTAGTTCAAAGTATGTAGTATTAAATTCCAATATTGAATACAAAATTAATTGAAATTATGCAACACTCAACTTCTTTATATGTGACAGATTGTAATATTAAGTACTAACTTACATACTATATTCCTCACCTAAAGGGACTCTATATTTATCCAAACCGCACTTATTTATGATACGGTTCACCGTAACGCATCTAAATGAGTGAGGTACTATATGCTTTAAAACTCGAGTTAACAAGATATTCTCTCAATAGGATTAGGGGCAGGCATTTCAAATAAATATCCCTGAAAAAGCTGATATTCTGCTTGTTTTAACCATTGGACCATTTCAACAGTGAAAAATCTAACGATTCCGGGATGTATAAATAAAATTAGTCTGTTTGTACTTTTTTTCAAATAAAATTAGTCATGTAGAACCTTACGTGACTAATTTCATTTTTTTAGCTACAAAAGGGCACGAGGTGCGGGCAGGACTTAATATCCTGATAGAAAAGGACAGCAGCTTTCGCATTTACATTATCTTAGGCTTTCTTTGGCAGATTTTAATGTATTATACATCAGCATTGTTATTGTCATCGGGCCGACTCCTTTTGGAACAGGGGTAATATATCCCGCTTTTTCACTCACCTCATCAAAGGCAACATCTCCGCAAAGCTTGCCGGCTTCATTGCGGTTCATCCCGACATCAATGACGACAGCACCTTCTTTTATGTGTTCTGCTTTGATAAAGTTTGCTATTCTGGCATCAACAATCAAAATATCCGCCTGCGTCGTATGTAGTTTTAAATCCCTCGTTTTAGAGTGACAATAGGTAACGGTGGCATTCTGGTTTAACAATAATTGTCCAATCGGTTTTCCAACAATATTGCTTCTTCCAACCACCACAGCTTTTTTACCAGAAACAGAAATTTCGGACTCTTCCAGTAATACTATAATCCCATATGGTGCGCAAGGGAGGAAGGTATTTCGGCCTTTCATCAATCTGCCGATATTGATTGGATGAAGGCCGTCAACATCCTTTGCAGGAATTATTGTTTCAGATACCTTTTTTTCATCAATGTGTTTTGGAAGCGGAAGCTGAACCAAAATACCGTGGATTTTTGGGTCCCCATTCAACTCTTCAATCTTTGCCAGCAATTCTTCCTCTCTTATTTCTTCAGGCATTTCAATTAATATGGAGTACATTCCAAGTTCTTCACATGCTTTTAGTTTAATGTTTACGAAAGTCCGGGAGTCGTGGTTATTTCCAACAAGAATCACTGCTAATCCAGGGGTTACATTCTTGGCTTTAAGCTGTTTAACTTTTTCGTCGATTTCTATTCTTTTTTTTGTGGCAATTTCTTTTCCGTTGATGATTTTAGCTGTCATTTTTTTCTCTCCTTAACCTTTTGTTACTCATCAAGCAATCTTCATCCGGAATATTTTGCTTTACCTTCGAAAGAACACCATTTACAAACTTGATTGACTGACCATACCCATTCATAATCTTCGTTAAAACTGTGAATTCAACTCCATTTTAAGAGAGTCTTCCCCTTTGGTGTCATTTTATAAACGAGCTCTCCAGAATTACATCAAATTGTGGTTCATCTACCTGAGAGATTAATTCCAAGTTTTTTTTGAAACTTGCACCTTCGGTAGATAGTCGCATCGCACTCTCCCACAACCATCATCCGCTTATATTTGGTTTCTTAAGCTCGGTGACAAATGACCAACTGAAAATCTTCTCTAAGCTTCGAAGTAAGGGTATTATTTAATAAAATAATATTAAACTATTATAGAAGTCAAAAGCTCAATTAACTTTGCAGATTTTTAGTTCTGATCTGATAATCAAAAAGGAGGTTCATTTAGTATGAACAAAATCAATTTAGAAATTGCAAAGGAAATTATCACTGGTGCTGAAGAAGAGGCAAAAAAAATTGGTGTTTCCATGGTCATTTCGGTAGTAGATGAGGGTGGTAATCTGATTGCAGTACACCGAATGGATGATGCCTGGTTGGCTAGCATTGATATTGCCCAAAATAAAGCTTGGACATCTGTTGCCTTAAAAATGCCAACATCCAATTTAGCTGATGCAACAGTTCCTGCTGCTGAACTTTATGGATTAAATACAACAAACAATGGACGTCTTGTTGTTTTTGGTGGAGGAATTCCTCTTTTTCAAGAAGGAAAAGTTATAGGAGCAGTAGGTGTAAGCGGCAGCACAGTTCCAAATGATGTGCAAGTTGCAGAAGCAGCTGTAAATGTATTTAATAATAAATTTTCTCTTTAATTACCGGTTCAAGTAAGTAGAGATCATCATTTCCTGTACAAACTACATGCACGTTGAAATAGGATAGTCGGTGCAACAGAGCTGACACTCCTATTTCAATTTACCCTTAGATCTATTTTTCACATATTAATTCAACATTCCCTTATTTAAATATATTGGAACCTCACTTACTTATGATACGGTTCCCCACTATTAATGCTAAACTACATCCTCAACAATATGGCCCTTTAATTGAATAATCCAGATTTAGTTTAAGGGTCAAAAGAAAAATCCTATACTAGCAGGGGTTTATCAAACTTTTATTTAAATTATCGAACTTTATTTCGATCTACATCTAAATCACTGTACATTTTTTATCGTTTGATAACGAAACTTTTGTTGATATTCAAAACTTTTATTTACAAACCATACCCTTGAATTTCTAGTTTATTAATAATCAATTCAATATTTTCCTCAACAAACGAGTGCGTTTGCTAAACAAGAAATACAGGGTTCCTCCATATTTGTCCTGTATAATATGGAGGAACCCTGTATTTTTTATGGATTTTTCGATTTAAATCTTAATAATTTTATAAACTCCAGTTTACAATGAACATTCATGAATAAGATTGCATTCAATCCAGTGATCACAAATTTTAATATGTTGTTTCACTGTATCTAGACACGTGATCATTCCAGTCATCGTGGTAACTTCCTTTTCGTGAAAGTAACTTATTTTGATTTCCATTTTCCCCTGAAAAGCCTGTAAAAGGATCTGATTAATTTCTTCTTTTTTTTGTTCATCGATGATCGGTATCTGTTTATGTTTTGATTCCATGCTTCGATGAATAATGGCGTCTCGATGTTCCATCAGCATCATTCGGCTACTTTCCCATAGCCCATTTCCTTGTAGTTTTTTCATTTTATATGTCCTCCAATTTTCTGAGCTAAGAACTTCGCTTGCCCAGATCGTGTTAGTGAAGAGGCAAAGAAAATAGAGGTCTCTCCAAATTTTTGTTTGATTGAATCCACACATTTCTCTAAAGAGAGTTGTCTTTCTCGATTTTCAAAAAAAGACAACTGCAAACAATCATCTGTCTGGAATTGACTGAGTGAGACAAATATTTTCCGAACAGGTAGCTGATTCCAGTATTGATGAAAGAGCATTTTAACTGTTTCGAACACCTCACTCGTTAGGCAGGAGGGTTGTCGTAATTTCTTTTGTCGATGAAATCCAGTTGGATTTTTAAAATCGGCTCCTTGTATGCCAACATGAACAACTGTCCCCATATACCCTTTATAACGGCTTCTTTGACAGACCAAGGAAGATAATTCTAAAAGGACTACCTCAATATCCTTTGCTTTATAATAGTCAATCGGAAGAGTCGTTTGGCGGCCAATTCCTTTTTGTAAAGAAAATGCATCCGGAGTAACCGGTGAATAATCAATACCATTAGCTGTAGCCCATAAGACTTGGGCCAAAATATCGCATTTTTTTCCATGATATTTTTGTAATTTCCCTTTAAAATCGGCTACACTTGTTTTCGCTACATCTCCGATAGTTTTTAAACCAATTTGATGGAGATGATAAAGTGTTTTGGAACCAACACCGAACATTTTGTCAGGTGTTAAAGGCCACAGATACTCAGTTATATTACTTTTCGTTAATTCAAAAATTCCGTCTGCATTTTTCTTAGCGAAGTTATCACAGGCCATCTTTGCCAGAACCTTATTTTCCCCAATGCCGATCCGCACATAAATGCCTGTTTGAATGAGAATTCGTTTTTGAATATGAAGCGCCATGTCTCGAGGCGATTCAAAAAAGTGAAGAGAGGCAGTGACATCTAAAAACTGTTCGTCAATCGAGAAAGGTTCCACAAGATTCGTATACGATTCTAGAATAGAAGTTATCTGTAAGGAAACATTTACATACTCCTGCATCCTTGGTTGAATAGCCACTAACTCAGGACATTTAGCGAATGCTTCACGAAGCGATTCAGCCGTGGAAACACCAAAACTTTTAGCGATTGGACAAGCTGCCAAAACAATCCCACTGCGCCTTTTTGGATCCCCAGCAACAGCTAATGGTTTGTTGGCATATTGAGGGTGGGCCGCTTTTTCTACTGAAGCATAGAATGACTGACAATCGGCTAAGAAAATCACTTTTTTCTTCATGTTGCTAATCAATCTCCGTCAATTTGATTTTTAAGTATTCACTGAGAATGATGGTAATTTGAGCTTGAATAAAACCGTGCAATAGACTCATTTCATGTTCGTATCCTCTACATAGAAATTGCGTGAATAAACCGTTGGATTCATGTTGTTGGGATAAGATTTTAATTCCTCTTTTTCGCATTTGCTTTTCTTTATCTTTCAATTCCC
>NZ_JAIQUM010000031.1 GCF_020075705.1 Metabacillus rhizolycopersici
TCTTAACGGGCAGTAAGACTCCGACCTCAGGCTTCTGAGTGTACAAATACAAAGAAGATAGGTGGGAGATTAACTGCCCGTAAAGGTCCGATAAGTGCGAACTAACCATCAGTGGGGGATGAAAGAAAACCCCTACTGATAGAAGTCTTCTTTATGTTCTAATAAAATCATCACCAAACTAAACTAGAGGTAAGAGCTCGTTCAAGGGGGAGTGGCCAATTGAGGAAATGGTTAACAGGATCGATTTTTCTTTATTTTATCTATGGATTATTTATGTATTGGTATTTATTCGTCTTTTCTGGATCTGGTGTTCCGGCCCCTTATACGGGAACTTCAGCAGATCCAGCAACATTCATGTCTGGTCGAGAGCTGTTACTATCACAGGAATATTCTACAATAAAAAATTTCCTCTATTTTGTAACGGTACCGTTTGAATGGTTTTTATTCTTTGTTTTGCTTATCACAGGTATTTCACGAAAAATGCAGGAATGGTCGGATGCAACTACTAGGTTTTTTAGTCTGCAATCTGCAATATACTTTTTTTGGCTATCAATATTTGTAACAGTTCTGTCTTTTCCAGTTGAATGGCTAGGTTATCGAATTTCGAAGGCATATAATATTACGACTCAATCCTTTCCGGCATGGATGAAAGATCAAGTGATCGATTTTTGGGTGAATTATGCTTTAATGACAGTCATTGTGATTGTATTGTATTGGCTCATTAAAAGATTTGAGAAAAGATGGTGGCTGTATGCGTGGTTGCTCTCAATCCCGTTTTCGATGTTTCTAATGTTTGTTCAACCAGTATTAATTGACCCACTTTACAATGATTTTTATCCTTTGAAAAATAAGGAACTTGAAGAGAAAATTCTAGCAATGGCAAGTGAGGCTGAAATACCAGCAGAACATGTTTATGAAGTGAATATGTCAGAAAAGACGAATGCACTTAATGCTTATGTAACTGGTATAGGATCTAATTCACGAATCGTCCTCTGGGATACAACCCTTAATAGATTGAGTGATGATGAAATCTTGTTTATCATGGCTCACGAAATGGGCCATTACGTGATGAAGCATATTTATATCGGAATTGCTGGCTATTTATTAGCAAGCTTGGTTGGGTTATTCTTCATTCATTTATTAATGAGGCTTATGATTAAACATTTCGGAACGCTTTTAAAAATCCGTTCAATAAAAGAGTTAACAGCATTTCCGCTATTTTTAATCTTGATAGGGGTATTAACATTTGCCTCAAGTCCGATCGCAAATACAGTCGCGAGATATCAGGAAAAGTCTGCGGATATGTATGCAATTGAGATGACAAACAATCATGAAGCAGCAGTTAGTTCGTTTCAGGAGCTATCAAAAGCAGGGTTAAGTGATGTGAATCCACCGACACTTGTAAAGCTTTTTCGTTATACACACCCAACGATGCTTGAGAGAATTGTTTATTTGGAGGAGCATGGAGAGAAAGAATAGAAATGAGATGAATAAGTGGCCTTGTATAGTCTCTTAAGAGACTATACAAGGCCACTTATTTTCGTTTTTTATAAAAAGAAGAATAATGTAAAAAATGACTATAAAATAAAATTAGAAAAAATATACAATATCACAATACTAATTAAAATGGTTATATTAGAGATCGTGGCAATCAATCGAGTAGTAGTATATTTAAATTCGACAGCAAACGTTAAGGCTGATGATGCAACAGGTAATAACATTCCAATCAAGATTGTATATCGAAACATTTGATCGTATGGAAGGAAAAAATATAGGCCTAGTCCAACAAGTAAACCTAAACCATAACGGAAAGTTAAAAACTTCACTATCGGTTTAACAAATTGTTTTTCAAATTTAAAGTTCAAATAAAGTCCTAATAGTAATAATGATAATGGTATATTTGCTTTGGATAGTGTACTTGCAACATTGATGAACGTATCTGGTAATTGGATATGGCTATAATTTAAAATACTAGCAATAAGATAAGTCATTAAAGGAATTGACTTGCCAAGCCTTTTTAGAATTTCAAGTGGTTTAAGACTTAGCCCCTCTTCTGAAAAATAACTTCCTGAAATATAGGCGATCCCAAAAACTACAAATGAAGTTCCGACATCAAACATACTAAAATGCGTTAATCCATCCATTCCCCACATGGCAAAAACAAGGGGGAATGCAAATAAGCCGACATTAAATCCGGAAAGCATTAGAAAAGAACCTTTTAGTTCTCTTTCCTCATTTTTAAAGATAAATAGTCCGATGACTGTCGTAATTAATCCATAAACTAAGACAATGACTGGTAACAAAATTAAAGAAGTATCAATTTTTACAGAATCAAATGTAACGATGACTAAAGCAGGAAGTGTAATTTTAAAAATAATTTTTGCGATGACTTCCCCATCTTTTTCTTGTAAAATATTTAAGCGTTTTAAGAAATACCCAAGGGCAATGATCATGATGATATAAAGAAATTCTTGATTCATTTCAAATGCTCTCCTTCTAGATGTTAGATGTATCACAATTTGTGTGTCAATCCGTTTTTTTACTGACAATAAATATAAATCTCTGCCTTTCATTTTTACTACAGAATGTCTGAATTGAGCGCAATTCAATTTTTCTTAGTTCCTCTAAGCAATCTCTTGACTATCTGTTCTCATAAAACTAAATGTTAAATTCTATGCTCTTAGATTAATACAATAAGATTAAATGGATACGAAAAATTCTAACTTTTTTATTATCCCTTAAAAGGCTTTATGTTTCAAAGGATAAAATCTGAATAGCTTTACTAAAAATATATCTCCTTTCAATTCAATCACAAGAAGTTAAGAAAAAATTAATCAATTATTAGTTCTATTTAATTAAATGAATGAGCAGGAAGCGGAACTAATTTTCTAAGGGTTCCGGCTTAGTACATGAAGAGGATCGTAGGCTTACGGTAGAGGCGATAGTGAAATTTCTTACATCTACTGCTAGTGTATAAAACCATTCATAGTGTTTTAAGGAAAATGATGAAAGATAGATTAAAAAGGCTGACTCAAAAAGGTCGTTGTTAACGACCTTTTTGAGTCAGCCTCAATTTGTTTTGTGTGATTAAAAAATCTTTAATCATTTTCTGGATTTACTTGAGTTATTGTAATGTTTACATCTTTTAATTTTTGTGCAAAGTCTTCGGTGATTTCACCATCGGTAATGATGGAATCAATTTGGTCTATCGAAGCAAAGGATGCAATGGAGTTTTTGTTAATTTTTGTATGGTCGAGAAGAGCTATGACCTTATTAGAAGCATTGACCATTGCCTTTTTTAGTTCTACTTCATAAACACTAAAGTCTGTTAGTCCTGAATCTAATGAAAAGCCATTTGCTGAGGTGAACATCAGATCAATGTGAATTTGATTCAATATATTAATACCTAGGCTTCCCTCGAGAGAATGAGAACCTCTTTTCACGATTCCTCCGAGTAAAATAACAGTTATATCTGGATGCTCATTTAACTCTAGAGCAGTCTTGATGCCACTAGTAACGACAGTTAATTTAATGTTCTTGTCTGCTAAAATACGAGCAAGTTCTAGAGCGGTAGAACTTGCATCAAGCATAATACATTGCCCGTTTGAAATAAATTCAATTGCTTTTTTGGCTATGGCCGTCTTTTCATCTTTGTTTTTTCCTTCTCTTGTTGAAAAACTAATTTCACTATCTAAATGATCGGTTAACATGGCTCCTCCGTGTGTTCGCTTTAGAAGGCCATCTTCTTCTAATTTAGTAAGGTCTGTTCTTAATGTGGCTTCTGAAACATTAATTTCTGTTGAAAGGTCTTTAATTGTAATTCTCTGTCGCTCATTTAACATATCCATAATTAATTTTCTTCTTTCTGGTGCAAACATCTTACCCATTATATCCCCCTATGTGTCAGTTAAATTGAAATTTATAATAAAGAATCCTGTGCATATTTAAAAAAATGATTTGTAGTTTTTTTCTTACTATACTAATATTACATCATTTTTCTGCTCTGATGTAAAACTTTTAGAGAAAAAAGAGAGGGAATCAATAATAAATAAAAAAAAGATTGACTAAACAACAAATAAAGTAATAAAATGAAAACAATAGCTAGTAAGTGAAAAAAATCAGTAGAATATGAAAGTTGTAGTTATAATAAATGAAAAGGACGTGGTGAACAAAAATTTACATAAATAGGCTAAATGTCTTGGTAAACTTTTTAAAGCAATATAGAGAAAGTTAGGAAATGTAAGCGTTCAATAAAGTGATTTCAAAAAAATAGAAAAAACAAGAGTTTATTTTATTTTAATACTACTTATAATTGAAACTGCAATTCTTTTAAAAACCGCAGCATATTTAACACAAAAAAGGAGAGATTCATCATGTGTTCAAATTCAAATACCCTAACAAAAAAAGATTTTACTAACTTAGTTATTCCAAAAACAATGAAAGCTGTAGTAGCTTATGCACCAGGAGATTATCGCTTTGAAGAAGTGGCTGTTCCTGAGATTGGTGAAGGTGAGATGCTAGTAAAAGTTGAAGCATGTGGAATTTGCGCGGGAGATTTGAAAGCGTTTGATGGTGCTCCAAGTTTCTGGGGAGACGACCAGCAACCCTCTTACATCAAAGCTCCAATGATTCCTGGCCATGAGTTTATTGGTCATGTTGTTGCTTTAGGTGAAGGTGTTGAAGGGTATGAAATCGGAGATCGTGTCATTTCTGAACAAATCGTTCCTTGTTGGAAATGCCGTTTTTGTAACCGTGGTCAATATTGGATGTGTGAAAAACACGACCTCTATGGCTTCCAAAACAATGTAAACGGCGCAATGGCTGAGTATATGAAATTTACAAAAGAAGCGATCAACTATAAAGTTCCAGAAGATTTGCCTATTGAAAAAGCTATTTTGATTGAGCCATACGCGTGTTCTTTCCATGCAGTTCAACGTGCGAACATTCAACTTGGAGATGTAGTAGTACTAGCAGGATCAGGAACTTTAGGACTTGGTATGATAGGTGCTATTAAGAAATCAGGTGCTGGAAAACTAGTAGTATTAGATTTATTTGAGGACCGTTTAGAGCTTGCTAAGCAATTTGGTGCTGACATCGTTATTAATCCAGCGAAAGAAGATGCAATTTCAATTGTTAAAGAATTAACAGATGGATATGGATGCGATATTTATATAGAAGCAACTGGTGCTCAAAAATCGGTAGAACAAGGCTTAACGATGATTCGTAAGCTAGGTACATTTGTAGAATTTAGTGTATTTAAAGATCCAGTAACAGTTGACTGGAGTATTATCAGTGATCGTAAAGAGCTTGATGTATTAGGTTCTCATTTAGGTCCATATTGTTATGAGCCTGTTATTACAGGTATATCTAACGGCGATCTTCCAACAGAAGGTGTTGTTACACATACATTACCGTTAGAAGAGTTTGAAAAAGGTTTCCAACTAGTTAAAAATGGGGCTGAATCATTAAAAGTGGTTCTTAATCCTAATTTATCCCACCTTAACGGGCAGTAAAACTCCCACTTCAAGATTCGAGAGAAGCAAAGAAGATAAGTGGGAGATAACTGCCCGTAAAGATCCGATAAGTTTCGCTAACCATCAGTGGGGGATAAAGAAAACCCCCACTGATGGAAGTCTCACTTTATAAGAATAATAGAGAGCTGTTATAGTAATTGAAGTTCGAGAGGGCTGATACTCAGCTAATGAGGCATCCCTCTTCTTAACCTTTAATAAAAGGAATGGCTGCATCATAGAGAAAGAAAGCGCTTAAATTAGGTGTTTAGTTATATGTTGAAATTTATAAAAAATTTCTAACGTATAAATTCTAGTAGAAGGATGTGTGGCAATGAATCAAGGTGGTTTATTAGGTAAATTGGGCATGGATAATAAGATGGCACTTGGCTATATCGGGGTTTTACTTTTTATGATGGGAGATGGCCTTGAATTAGGGTGGTTGTCATCTTATTTGACAGACAATGGTTTAACTGTCCAACAGTCTGCTTTATTGTTCAGTGTTTATGGTTTTGCCGTTGCGATTGCTGCATGGTTATCAGGTGTACTTGCAGAGGTTTTAGGACCTAGAAAAGCAATGATGATAGGTGTTTCTATGTTTGTAGTAGGAACAATTGTTTTCTTAACTATTGGGATTCCAACAATGAATTTAGCAGTAATGATTCCTACTTATTCACTTAGAGGACTTGGATATCCGTTATTTGCTTACTCATTCTTAGTGTGGATTACGTACTATGCACCTAGTGATAAGCTAGGAACAGCGGTTGGGTGGTTCTGGGTTGCATTTGCAGGTGGTTTAAATGTATTAGGTGCGTATTACTCAAGTTTTGCACTACCAATCTTAGGTGAAATGAAAACGCTTTGGAGTGCATTAATTTTTGTTGCATTAGGTGCAACAATTGCGATCCTTTTAAATAAAGATGAAAATAGTGATCAGAAGAAGTTCGAAACGAAGGCAGATGCATTTAAATATATTGCAAAGGGAATTACAATTGCTTTTGAAAAACCAAAAGTGGGTTTAGGTGGAATTGTTAGAGCAATTAATACTGCTGGTGCTTATGGATTTGTTGTTTTCCTACCTGCATATATGATCGAAATTGGCTTTACTAGAACTGAATGGTTACAAATTTATGGTGCACTTTGGTCAAGTAATGTCATTTTTAACCTAATTTGGGGTGTAATAGGAGATAAATTAGGGTGGCGTAATACGGTTATGTGGTTTGGTGGAATTGGATGCGCGATCTTTACAGCGGGGCTTTACTATGTACCATCCATTATGGGACCGAACTACATAATGACAACTTTAGTAGCGATATGTTTTGGAGCTTGTTTAGCTGCGTATGTTCCTCTTTCTGCATTAATTCCATCGTTGGCTCCAGAAAATAAAGGAGCAGCAATGTCTATACTCAACCTAGGTGCAGGATTAAGTCAATTTATTGGGCCTGTAATTGTTGGCGTTTTCATTGCTAGTGTAGGTACAGTTGGTATTATTTGGATTTTTGTGGGGTTATATTTAGTTAGTTCTTTGCTTATGATTTTTGTTACATTACCGAAATCAGGTAAAGAAAAAGGAGTAATTGATGTAAAAGTAGCACAGTAAATTTAATTGAAAATTAAATACAAAAATAATTAAGAACGTCTTTTGAAGGCGTTCTTAATTATTTAGTGGAAAAGACCATTTTGAAAGTAATCAAAAATAAATGAAAATAAAAACAAAAATATTATTGACAATTTTAATGATAAATGAAAAAATGTAAGTATAAAAGTTAAGTTATACGATATAAACCTATTAAACTAAGAGTAAGGGGCAGATACAAATGAAAATTGGATTAGGATGCGATCATAACGCTTTTGAAATGAAAGAAACATTAAGAGAATATATTCAAGAATTAGGACATGAAGTGTATGATTATGGTTGTAAAGCTTGTGTTGAAGTAGATTATCCTGAAGTTGCATTTGAAGTAGCGAATGATATAAACGATAATAAAATTGATAGAGGTATTTTAGTATGTGGTACAGGAATCGGTGTTGCGATTGCAGCGGGGAAAATTCCAGGTATACGCGCAGCATTATGTCACGATACGTATTCAGCTGAGAGAGCTCAAAAAAGTAATAATGCGCAAGTTTTAACAATGGGTTCGAAGGTTATCGGGATTGAACTTGCAAAACAAGTTGTTAAAACGTATCTTGAGTCAGAATTTCCTGGAGGGAATTCAGCTAGAAAGGTTCAACAAATTATCGATAAAGAACAAGAATTATTGAAAGGGGCAAATGTTTAATATGAAAAAACTAATTAATAATCCTACACATGTTGTTGATGAAATGATAGAAGGGTATGTTAAAGCGTTTCCGAAGCATGTTAAACTATTACCAGAAAATAAGCGTTCAATTGTTACTGCGAAAGAAACTCGTCCAGAAAAGGTCGGAGTACTTATTGGCGGGGGCTCTGGTCACGAACCGGCTTTTATGGGATATGTTGGAGATGGAATGGCAGACGGAGTAGCCGTTGGTAATATTTTTGCTTCTCCCCCGCCGGACCCTATTCTTGAAGTGACAAAAGAAATCGATAAAGGCGCTGGTGTTGTTTACATTTATGGTAATTATGCTGGTGACGTGATGAATTTTGGAATGGCAGCCGAATTAGCAGATTTAGAATATGGTACAAACATTGGAACAGTACTAGTAACTGATGATGTAGCGTCTGCTCCAAAAGAAGAAAAAGAAAAGCGACGAGGAATAGCTGGAGAATTTTTTGTAACAAAGGCTGCTGGTGCAGCTGCAGACAAAGGTTACAGTTTAGACGATGTCGTAAGTGTAGCTAAAAAAGCAAATGAATACACGCGTACGATGGGTGTTGGATTAACTCCTTGTTCTTTACCACAGACAGGTAAACCTAGTTTTGAACTTGAAGCTAATGAAATGGAAATAGGTCTTGGACATCATGGAGAACCAGGGATAGAGAAAGGTGAGTTACAACCAGCAGACCGAGTAGCAGACCGTTTAGTACAAGAAATTTTAAATGATATGCCAATAGGCAGTGGTGAAAAAGTAGCTGTTCTTGTAAACGGTTTAGGTTCTACTACACAAATGGAATTATATATCATGTTTAGAAGAGTCGAACAAATCTTAAGTGAAAAAGGAATAGAAATTCACAGATCATATGTTGGCAGTTATAGTACATCTTTAGAAATGGGTGGATGCTCTGTTACAATTACAAAGCTAGATGATGAATTAATGGAATTAGTAGATTATCCAGCTGATTGTCCAATGTATGTACAAAGATAAAACCTAAGGGGGAAAACGAAATGAAATTTAGTGCTGTAGACTTAAAGATATTTTTAAAAAATGTAGTTGAAGTAATGGAAGATAATAAAGAATATTTATCAGAGTTAGATCGTAAGCTTGGAGATGGTGATCACGGTGTGACAATGTCAATCGGTTGGCAAGCGATTGATGAAAAATTAAACGAAGAACTAGTTGCGGAAGAAGATTGTGGGAAGATTTGTATTACTACAGGTCGTACTTTCTTAAGTGCTGTAGGATCTTCTGTTGGACCATTATATGCTACAGGATTTCTAAGAGGAGCTAAAGTTTTCCAAAATAAAACAGAATTAACTGGAGAAGACTTGAAAGATTTCTGGGTAGCATTTATTGAAGGAATTAAAGAGCGTGGAGGAGCAGAAGTGGGCGATAAGACAATGATCGATACACTTTATCCTGCTTTGGAAAGTTTAAAATCCAATTTTGAAAAGGAACAAGATTTTGTAAACGCATTTACAGAGTCAGTTGCTGCTGCACATAAAGGAATGGAATCAACAAAAGACTTACTATCTAAACGTGGAAGATCAAGCCGTTTAGGTGAGAGATCATTAGGAAATCAAGATCCAGGTGCTACATCAGCTTACTTAATTCTTGAAACATTCTTAACTACAATTAACTCGGTTCAAACGGTATAAAATGAAGGGTCTAATCTGATTCACCTATTGTCAACTAAACGAAAGATTAATAGGTGAATCTTGATTAGACAAAACAGCTTTTGCATGAAAGGTAGCAGATCATATGCTTTTTGTAGGGAGCTATCGAATAATTTATTAACATTAAAGTAAATCCTTCTTTGGTTAGAATTAATTATATAGGGAAGTTCAATGAATTTAATGTATATTTATAACTTAATATGTATATTTATACAATGTTGATAATTTTAACGTTACTAGGAGGAAATGATAATGTACCCTAAAACGGATATTCGCAGTAAAGAGAATGTGCAAGGATTAGCCATGGATTTCTTATCGGTTGCTCAACAGGCAGCGATTGCATCCTATCCTTGGGTTGGGAAAGGAAATAAACTGGAGGCTGACGGTGCAGGGACTGAAGCAATGCGCAATCACATGAATACGATCGAAATGAGTGGGACGATTGTTATTGGAGAAGGAGAAATGGATGAAGCTCCAATGCTTTATATCGGAGAGGAACTTGGAACTGGGAATGGACCAAAAGTCGATATCGCTGTTGACCCTGTCGAAGGAACAAATTTAATGGCAAAAGGACAGGATAACTCATTAGCAGTTATTGCTGTTGCAAGTAGAGGCAGCTTATTACACGCTCCAGATATGTATATGAAGAAGATCGCTGTAGGTCCAAAAGCTAAAGGTGCAATCGATTTAAATCTTTCATTAACGGAAAATATGTTATCAGTAGCTAAGGCTTTAGGTAAGGAAGTTAGTGAATTAACAGTGATGATACAAGACCGCGAAAGACATGAGGAACTTATCAATCAAGTATTTGAACTTGGTGCAAGAGTCAAGCTATTTTCAGATGTTGATATTACTGGAGCAATTGCTACTGCAATTGAAGAAATGGATGTTGATATATTAGTAGGAACGGGTGGAGCCCCAGAAGGAGTACTTGCTGCAACTGCACTAAGATGTTTAGGTGGAGATTTTCAAGGTCAGCTTGTCCCTCAAACTGATGAAGAGTTCGCTCGGTGTATAAAGATGGGAATTTCTGATCCAAATAAAGTACTAACAATAGAGGAGATTGTTAAATCTGATGATTGCTTTTTTGTAGCAACTGGAATCACAGATGGAACTCTATTAAAGGGTGTAAGTAAAAAAGAAAATGGTGTTATGTTAACACATTCGTTTATTGCTGTTGGAGGTAAGAAACAAAGTTACCAATTTATTGAATCACGTGATTAATAATAGAAAACAAGGTTAAAAGTCACCCACTTTCCTATAAAGCAAAAAATCTAAATGAACATGTAGGTTTTCTCTTGAATCAAAGTTCTCAAGGTTATCCCGCATTAACGGGCAGTAATACCCCACCTCTAAGCTTGAGTGAATCACAAAGAGGCGAAGGTGGGGGATAACTGCCCGTAAAAGCCCGATAAGTCTCGCTATCCATCAGTGGGGGATAAGGAAAACCCCCACTGATGGAAGTCTCACTTTATAAGCCACTCAATAATAGAAGGGCAGGAAGCCATCCTTCTATTATTGAGCGTTTTATGCAATTTTTATGGATTTAAGATACGTACCTCTCAGAAGGAAAGATTCTAAACATTTTATTAGGAGGAAGTAAATATGATTGAACAAAAGGTAAATATCGATCAGTTATCTATTCATACAATTAGAACATTATCAATTGATGTAATTGAAAAAGTAGGCTCAGGTCATCCAGGTATGCCGATGGGGGCTGCACCAATGGCTTATGCACTTTGGTCAAAATTTATGAATTATAATCCAAATAATCCAAACTGGTTTAACCGCGACCGTTTTGTGTTATCAGCGGGTCATGGTTCGATGTTATTATATAGTCTACTTCACTTAACTGGGTACGACGTTTCTATCGATGACTTAAAGAACTTTCGTCAATGGGGAAGTAAGACTCCTGGACATCCGGAGTATGGTCATACGCCAGGTGTTGATGCAACAACTGGTCCGTTAGGGCAAGGGATTGCAATGGCAGTCGGAATGGCTATGGCTGAGAGACATTTAGCAGCAACTTATAATCGAGATGACCTTAACGTCGTAGATCATTACACATATAGTATTTGTGGTGATGGAGACTTAATGGAAGGTGTATCTGCTGAAGCGGCTTCATTAGCAGGACATCTTAAACTTGGTAAATTGGTTGTTCTTTATGATTCAAATGATATATCACTTGATGGTGAACTTAATATGTCATTTAGTGAGAATGTTGAAGACCGATTTAAGGCATACAACTGGCAAGTCATCCGTGTAGAGGATGGCAATGATGTAGAAGCAATCTCTCGAGCGATTGCAAAAGCGAAAGCAAATACAGAACAGCCAACTTTAATTGAAGTAAAAACGGTCATTGGATATGGTTCTCCCAATAAAGGAGGTAAATCTGCTTCACATGGTTCACCACTTGGGAAAGATGAAATACAACTTGTAAAAGAACATTATAAATGGACCTATGAAGAAGACTTTTTTATCCCAGAAGATGTCAAGTTACATTTTGAAGAACTTAAAGAAGCGGCAGAAGTGAAAGAGGGAAGATGGAATGAACTATTCTCACAATACGAGGAATCATATCCATCACTTGCTAAGGAATTAAAAATAGCAATCAATGGTGAGTTACCAGAAGGTTGGGATTCGGATGTTCCGGTATACCGTGTAGGAGAAGATAAACTAGCATCTCGTGCATCTAGTGGTGAAGTTCTTAACGCACTTGCTAAAAATGTTCCTCAATTATTCGGTGGATCAGCTGATTTAGCTTCTTCTAATAAAACATTATTAAATGGAGAAACAGATTTTAGTAGTAAAAATTATAGCGGTAGAAACATCTGGTTTGGTGTTCGTGAATTTGGAATGGGAGCGGCTGTTAACGGAATGGCATTACACGGTGGTGTAAAAGTTTTCGGTGCAACATTCTTTGTATTCTCTGACTATTTGCGTCCTGCAATTCGTTTGTCAGCATTAATGAAGCTTCCTGTTACATATGTATTTACACATGATAGTATTGCGGTTGGTGAAGATGGACCAACACATGAACCTATTGAACAGCTAGCAGCATTACGTGCGATGCCTGGTGTATCTACAATTCGACCAGCTGATGCGAATGAGACAGCAGCTGCATGGAAGCTTGCACTAGAAAGTAAAGATGAGCCAACAGCTCTTGTTCTGACTCGTCAAGATTTACCAACACTTGTTGATTCCCAAAAAGCCTATACCGGTGTGAAAAAGGGAGCATATATTATTTCTGAAACAACGGGTGAGGTTGCTGGTTTCCTATTAGCTTCTGGATCTGAAGTTCCGTTAGCAGTTGAAGCGCAAAAGGCTTTAGAAGAAGAAGGTATTTTTGTATCAGTTATTAGTATGCCAAGCTGGGACCGATTTGAAAAACAATCGCAAGCCTATAAAGAAAGTGTTCTTCCGAAAAATGTGACAGCACGACTTGGAATTGAGATGGGGGCTTCCTTAGGTTGGAGTAAATACGTTGGAGATAACGGGGCTGTTCTAGCAATTGATCAATTTGGGGCTTCTGCACCTGGAGAAAAAATTATTGAAGAATATGGATTTACAGTTGAAAATGTTATTTCTCAATTTAAAAAGCTTATCTAATTATTGAATTTAAACAGAGGATAAAGAAACTATATTATCATTTTTTGGCAGAATTAACCGGTAGGTAATCTGCCATTTTTTATATCAGCATGTCTTTAAAAACATGGAGGTAAGAAGAATGGAGAAAATTGCAGTATTAACCAGTGGTGGCGATGCACCAGGGATGAATGCGGCCATTCGTGCTGTCGTTCGAAGGGGAATCTTTAAGGGGCTAGATGTTTATGGTGTACAACGTGGTTTTAAAGGTTTAATTGACGGGGACTTTGTGAAAATGAACCATGGCAGTGTAGGTGATATTATTCAGCGGGGCGGGACAATTTTACAATGTGCACATTTTGAAGATTTTGAGACGGTTGAAGTTCAACAGCAGATGTTAGCTCAACTAAAAGAAAACGACATTGATGGCCTCGTTGTAATTGGGGGGAATGATTCCTTTAAGTGTGCGGGGAATTTGAACGCTCAAGGATTCTCTACAATTGGAATTCCTTCAACCATTGACAACGATATGGCGGGGACGGAGTATACAATTGGATTCGATACAGCAGTAAACACAGCTGTGAAAGCCGTTGATAACATTCGTGATACCGCATTCTCTCATGATCGTAATTATGTTATTGAAGTTATGGGACGTCATGCTGGTGATATTGCGCTATGGTCAGGAATGTGCTCAGGGGCAGAATCGATTATTATTCCGGAAGCCGATCATGATTTAGAGGATGTTGTTGACCGTATTAAGCGAGAATATGAGCGTGGAAAGACACACAGCATTGTAGTGGTCGCAGAAGGGGTAGGGAAAGGAATCGGGAGAGAGGTGGGGAAACTTATTCAAGAAAAAACAGGCTTTGACACAAAAGTGATTATACTAGGCCATGTTCAACGTGGAGGCTCCCCTAGTGCTTACGATCGGATGAGGGGCAGTCAGATGGGAGCAAAAGCCGTGGATTTATTAGTAAAAGGAGAAAGAGGTGTAATGGTTGGATTAAAAAATGGTGGGCTGATTCATACGCCATTTGAGGAAGTTGCCAAAGAAAAACATCTGCTTGATTTGAATGTCCACCAGTTAGCAAGAAGTCTCTCAATATAGGTCTAAAAAGCCTAATGAAAATACAAATGAATTCTATATAAAAAGGAGATGTAACAAGACATGAAATTTTTCATTGATACTGCAAATCTTGAAGATATTAAAAAGGCATATAAAATTGGGATTTTATCTGGTGTTACAACGAATCCATCATTAGTAGCTAAAGAAGGGATTAAATTCGAAGATCGAATCACTGAAATTTGTCAAACAGTACCTGAAGTAGAATCTGTTTCAGCGGAAGTGACTCCTGAAGCAGTGACTGCTGAAGAAATGATTGCAGAAGCTGAAGAATTGATAAAAACTAATAATGGGGACAAGAACATAACGATTAAACTTCCAATGACTATACCTGGGTTAGAAGCTTGCCGTTATTTAACCAAAAAAGGAGTAAAAACAAACGTTACTCTTATCTTTACTGTGAATCAAGCGCTTTTAGCCGCTCGAGCTGGCGCCACATATGTTTCGCCATTTTTAGGTAGGTTAGATGACATTTCTGAAGATGGAGTTCTATTAGTAGAAAAAATTGCTCAATTATTCCGTGTTCATCAAATAAATTCACAAATAATTGCTGCTTCTGTGCGCCATCCTGATCATGTAACACGTGTAGCTATGGCAGGCGCTCATATTGCAACGGTTCCATACTCAGTCATTGAGCAACTTTCAAAGCATCCTCTTACAGATCAAGGGATCGAAAAATTTGCTACTGATTGGGAAAAGGCTCCAAAACGTTAAGTGCATTTAACATTAAGATTGATATAGATTTATTTCATTCTTAACGGATAGTAATAGGAGGATAGAACAAAACGGTCAGACTCTTTTGTTCTATCCTCCTATTTGTCGTTTCTTAATCTATGGAAATTTCATCGACCGTCATATACTAGTCCTCTATTTGAAGAAGTAACAACGACAAATACTGTAATTATTCAAGGTGAAAGCTTCTTTGTAGTAGACCTGTTTGTTTTAAAGCAAAACCCGTTTTAAATGTCATGACGAACCGAGAGAATTATGTATGAGGATATAGATGAACAGATTGAAAGTAGAGGAAATAACACCGTATCCCTTCATGATAAGTATGTGCTTAAGTTTGCTAGCCTGTTTGGAGAAATAGAGGGATCAGATTGATAATCAGGATAGACAACATCGGAAACGAGGCATAGCAATAAATACTATACCTCCAGGATATATGGATTTTAACTCTTGCTATTTAGGAAATTATAAAATTCTTGTACTGTGGATAAGCGCACGACATCAAGCGTAAGCGTCCGACCCCGAAGCACAGGACGTGCAAGTGCAGTCAATGCGACAGGACGTCGCGTTCTTGACTGCCTCTTGGGTCTACAGCCAATCAGGAATTGAAGGTAAAAACCACCTTCTATTCCTGATCGTCTTATTTGCCCGAGGCTGATTAAGGCGCTTGCGCTTTTGTTCCTATTTAATCGTATTTCCACCATCCATTACCATATTTTCACCTGTAATTAAATTTGTTGCATCGCAGGCCAAGAATAAGGCAATAGCAGCAACTTCTTCAGGGTATCCAAAGCGTCCGAGTGGAATTTCCCTTTTAGCTTTTTCACCTTTTTCTCCAGCCCATGCCTTTTTGCCTAATTCAGTTAAAACAACAGTAGGTGAGATAGCGTTTACTTTAATGTCAAATTGAGCCCATTCATAAGCAAGTACTTTAGTCACCCCAAGAATCCCAGCTTTACTTGCAGCATAAGCGACGTGATTATCTAATGCAATAAGTGCTGCCTGAGAAGCTAGGTTGATAATGTTACCACCATGTCCTTGTTCAATCATTATACTACCGACTTTCTGGCACATTTTAAATGATCCAGTTAAGTTAAGATCAATCGTTTTTTGCCAGTAATGATCTGAAATGTTTTCTGCATCATCGAGTAATACAATTCCAGCACAGTTTACGAGAATATCAATTTTGCCGAAATGTTCTTTTACTTGCTGGATTGCACTGTCCATACTTTCATTATTGGTAACATCGCATTGTATACCGATAGCGTTTACTGGACTTAATTCCTTAGCAATATCTTTCACATTATCGTTTAGGTCAAGAATAGCAACTTTTGCCCCTTTTTCTAGGTATAATTCTGATACAGCTTTTCCAATTCCACTGCCGCCACCTGTTACAATTGCGACTTTTTCTGTAATATTGAAGTTTTTATCGAATCCTTGAAAACCCATAGATCATCTTCCTTTCTAATTGTGCGATTTGTTTGCGTTTTCATTGCGTTTGAAAAAATTATTATCAGAGAAAAATATGATTCTACATCATATAAATAAAAATCTTCTAACCTATTTTTCTCAGAAAATCAATTTTCTGTAGAAAACATACTATCGATATTTAAGTAATCCAAAATATTGATAGTATGTTTTCATTTTAATACAATTATTATTGTTTTTTCAATATTTATTTTTGTTTTTGATTGATTGTTTTTTTATTATTTTCATTTATTGTTGTTTATCGATTTTTTATTTACATCTTATTTAATAATTTATTAATTTTTATATAACTACTATTTTACTTGATAATATTAACGAACCTTGGAAGAACGTTTTTCATAAAACTTAAGAATGTAGATAGGATCAAGAAAGTAGATGTAGCACCTAGAGCTTATACGCCAAAAGATTTGTCCCTAAACGGCTGGGACTTCCTTTTTTAGATACAAGATATTTCGTAAAATAATCAGGTAGGTGCTGATTAGTGAAATGGTGGAAGAAGCAAGGACAATTGTAGGGTGGGAGCCGAATGTAGTTGTAAGAATTACGATGACAGCTTGCCTTCTTGGGGTCACTTTGAAGAAAAAGCCCAATCATATGAAGATAAAGTAATTCCAGTAAATGTGAAAAAAGTTTAGCGATAAAGGTATAGTACTTGGAAGCTAATGATATTAGAAATGTTTGTTAATAATGGTGAACAATAATTTGATACAAAGGACTTGATTTACTTAGTTAGGTCGATTTACCGATTAACAATGTATATAGAATAGCCAGAAACTATTAACCGACTAATCATTTTTCTTAATCGTGAATTAGTCGGTTTGTGTTAAGTTACTGTTTTTTATGTAGATATTTACTATTAATTTAATTGCCGTAATCATTTGGCGGCTTATTCTGAGATTCAACAAGAGGAATTTGCAAGTGAAGTTTATGGTTACAGGGCGACAAGGCATCAATGTGAGGTTGGAACTGGATATTTTGATGAAGTAGCTCAGACGATTTCTGAGAGGCATTGTCTACTACAGCATTGAAAGGTTCTACTGAGGCGGAGCAATTTACAAAATATCAATAAAATAAAATTAGCAAAAATATCAAATATAACGATACTAATTAGTATCGTTATATTTGATATAGTGGCAATTAAACGAGAGGTGCTATATTTAAATTTAATTGTAAATGGTAAGGCAGATGTAGCAACAGGTAGTAAAAGTTCGATTATGATTGCATAGCGAAACATTTGATCATAGGGAAGGAAAAAATTATACCACCAACCCCAAAGTAGACCCAAACCATATTGGAAAGTTAAAAATTTTACCTTATTATTCATTTGTGACTTGAACTACTTAAAATGTGTAAGCAAAAATCTAAATCTGCTTGAAGATGGTTCTTCATCAGGAGTTCAGCTGCCTGCCCATCTCTAGCTTTAATGGCTTCATAAATCTCTTCGTGTTCATCATTTAAACGTGGGCGATTGTGGAGTACTACGGTCTTACGAAAAAGATAGATAATTGACTTCATTCTGTCTATTGTATCGATCATAATAGAGTTCCCACTGGCCTGAACAATAATCTCGTGAAAACGTTCATTAGCTTCCATAATTTCGTTAATTGTTCCTTCTCTTCCAATATTAATACACTCTGAAAGTGTAGTTAAATCTTCCTCAGGCAAATAAGTTGCTGCTGACTGTGCTGAGAAACCTTCTAGAAGAATCCGTACTTGAAATAAATTACGCAAATCTTTCTCAGTAGGCTGGACAACCTTTTTATTTACGATGAGTCCTTCATATCCTAGTTGTCGAAGAGATTCCCTAATAGGGGTACGGCTATATCCTAAATCCGTTGCAAGTTTTTCCTCAACTATTTTCGTTCCACCTGGTATATCTCCATTTAATATCCTGTCACGAATCACTTCATATGCTTGATGATAAGCAGGGCGAGACTTTTCCTTGTTGTTTCGATTCATATTGTTCACTCCTATATCCCACAACCTAATTACCAATAATTTATCAAAAAAAGTAAAAGAAAGATAGGTTAAATAAGAGAATAACACCAAATGTATACAAAAATAATAAAAATGTATACAAAAATATAATTATGGTATACAATGATGTTCGTGAAAAGTTTTTGCGAGCGCATTCATGAGACAACAGTAATCAAATTAATTAATTTTTTATATTGAAAATAAGGAATAATTATCATAAGTTGGGAGGATTTAATATGACAAAAAAAATTGGTTTTATCGGTTTAGGGATTATGGGTAAGCCTATGGCATTGAACTTATTGTCAAAAGGATTTCAGGTGACAGTTAACGATCTTAATAAAGAAGCGGTACAAACATTGGTCGATTCAGGTGCTGTTGCTTCTGAATCTCAAAAGATGATTGGTGAAAGTTGTGAAGTTATTATAACTATGCTACCTGCTTCACATCATGTGAAACAAGTGGTTTTAGGTGATAATGGCGTTCTTAGTGGAGCAAAACAAGGTACTGTAGTTATAGATATGAGTTCAATATCACCAGTGGTTTCAAAAGAAATTGCAGCAGAAGCAGCTAAAAAAGGTGTTGAAATGCTAGATGCTCCTGTAAGCGGAGGAGAACCAAAAGCAATAGATGGAACGTTAGCCATCATGGTAGGTGGTAAGGAAGAAGTTTACGAACAGGTGAAGGATGTTCTACACGCAATGGGCTCAGATGTTACATTGGTAGGTGGAAATGGAAGCGGAACTACGGCGAAATTAGCTAATCAAGTGATTGTTAATTTAAATATTGCTGCCATGTCAGAAGCCTTAGTATTAGCAGCTAAAGCTGGTATTGACGTCGAAAAAATGTATCAGGCAATTAGAGGTGGACTTGCAGGAAGTGCTGTACTAGATGCTAAAGTTCCATTAATCCTAGACCGTAACTTCGTAGCTGGTGGAAGAATTGATATCAACTTGAAAGATATTACGAACGTTATGGAGACAGCTCATGATATTGGAGTACCAATGCCATTATCAAGTCAATTATTAGAAATTTTCCATGCTTTGAAGGTCGATGGAAAAGCAGCAGACGATCATGGTGGTATTGTTCAATATTTTGAAAGACTTGCGAATGTGGAAGTAAGGAGAGCTTAATGATGAACACAATTAGTAGTACTGAGAAGAGATTAGTAAAAGATGTTTTTGATAATATACCAGCAGTAGATGTCAACGTTGTAAATGACATGCTGGAAAAAGAATTACTTGACCTTAACAAAAAAATCATTGTGCTTGATGATGATCCTACAGGTGTTCAAACCGTTCATGGTATTTCCGTTTATACTGATTGGTCAGTAGACAGCATTGAAAAGGGGTTTAACGAGGAAAACTCTATGTTTTTCTTACTGACAAACTCTAGAGGATTTACAGCAGCTGAAACGGAAAAAGCACATAAAGAAATCGCTTCAAATGCGTTAGAAGTTGCTAAGAAACTAGATAAGGATTTTATCATCATTAGCCGCGGTGACTCTACGTTAAGAGGTCATTATCCTCTTGAAACAAAGGTGCTAATGGAAACAATCGAATCAGGTTCTGACATTAAGTTTGATGGAGAGGTAATCCTTCCATTTTTTAAAGAAGGCGGCCGTTTTACTGTTGATAATATCCACTATGTCCAATATGAAGATTATTTGGTACCAGCTGGTGAAACTGAATTTGCGAAAGACAGAACATTTGGTTTTACAAAGTCTCATTTAGGTGAATGGGTTGAAGAAAAATCAAATGGTGAATTCAAGGCTGAAAACACTACCTATATATCACTTGAAAGTTTAAGAGCGCTTGATGTAGAAACAATTACAAACCAATTACTTGAAGTCACTGATTTCAATAAAGTAGTCGTAAACGCTGTAGACTATGTTGATGTAAAAGTTTTTACAATTGCCCTCGTAAAGGCAATAAAATCAGGTAAGCATTTCATGTTCAGAAGCGCAGCTGCTTTCACTAAGATAATAGGGGGAGTAAGTGACAAAGGCTTACTTACTAGAGCTGAATTAGTAGACGAAGAATCCAATCATGGCGGTTTAATTCTTGTTGGCTCTCACGTTAAAAAGACGACTGAGCAGCTAGAGGAATTAAAAAAATGCGATTTCATTGAATTTATTGAATTTGATGTTCATCTTGTTTTACACCCTGAAAAGTTCGAAGCAGAAGTAGATCGAATCATTGAGGCATGTGAAAACTTTGTTCGTTCAGGTAAAACGGTAGCTGTGTATACAAGACGAGAAAGACTAGATCTTGGTGAAAATAAACAAGAAGAAGAATTAAAACTTTCTGTGAAAATTTCAGATGCCGTTACAAGTATTGTTCAAAGAATCAAAGTAAGACCTAGATATATTGTTGCTAAAGGTGGTATTACCTCAAGTGATATTGGAACAAGAGGTCTCGAAGTAAAAAGAGCAACGGTAGCTGGTCAAATTAAGCCTGGAATCCCTGTATGGTTTACTGGAGAAGAAAGTAAGTTTCCAGGAATTACATATATCATATTCCCGGGCAATGTAGGAGCTAAGACTACTCTAAAGGAAGCTGTTGAAATTTTAGATAATAAATAGGAAAAGGTTTATCAGCTTGAAAAAATAGAATACGTATACGACTGCATCATTTTACAATGATGGTGTAAGTTCGTATGCGTTCCATTAATTAGTATTTAGAAAACGAATACAACCGAATCTATGCCATTATAAATAGATTTCAAGGAATAGCTAAGAGATTAGCACTCGCTTTTCTAAAACTCAATAGCGAGTTAAACATAATACTTATGGGGGATTAATAATGTTAGCGAATACAATCGATGTATTAAAGAATGCACAAAGTGGAAACTACGCTGTTGCAGCTTTTAATGTATATAACTTAGAAACCGTTCAAGCTGCTATAAACGTTGCAGAAAAGGAAAATCAGCCAGTTATTATTGCTTTAGGGGAACGTTACTTCCCTACAGTAGATGTTGAAGGGTTCGCTGCAATGGTTAAAGCAATGGCTGAAAAAGTTAGTGTTCCCGTTGCTCTTCATTTGGATCATGCTTATGAAAAAGAATCGATCATCCGAGCAATTCGATGTGGCTTTACATCCGTAATGTTTGATGGATCAGCATATGATTTGGAAGAAAACATGCGCCGTACAAAAGAAATAGTGGAAATTGCTCACATGGCGGGTGTATCTGTTGAAGCTGAGATAGGGTCGTTAGCAAGAGGTGCATTCTCTGACGAAGAGGAAGGTGATGGAACGCTTACAGACCCACAATCTGCTAAGGAATTTGTTGCAGAGACAGGTGTAGATTTTTTAGCTGCTGCCATTGGAACTGTACACGGCATGTATAAGGGAGAGCCTAAAGTCGATCTTGACCTTTTAGAGAGCATTCGCCAAGCTATTGACGTCCCACTTGTTCTTCATGGGGGATCTGGAACACCTGATGAAATCATTAAAAAAGCTATACAATCGGGAATATGTAAAATCAATGTAAACACAGAAGTATCCATGGCTGCCGTTTCTCATTTACAAAACTATTTTGAAAAGAAACAAATGGAACATCTTTCTACGATTATGTCAGACATGCAACAATCAATGGAGCCTGTCATGACAAAATTCGTTAAGTTGTTTTCTAATAAATAACAAATTCGATAAGGTTATTACGATAGAAAAAAGGCGAAAAATGGTTCATATAGGAGTGCTAATTGGTTGATAATCAATTGGTATTCCAGACCATTCAAAAGAATACTTATCATTGTTTTAACATAACTAAAAGAAAGAAGTGAAGAAAATGCCAATAGTTTCTATCTGTATAGGGGTTGCCCTATTATTAGTATTAATGGTTATCTTTAAGTTAAACGCATTCATCTCTTTGATTATTGTTGCACTATTCGTAGGTATTTTGGAAGGGATGACACCACTTGATGCGATGACATCTATCCAAAATGGTTTAGGTGGAACACTTGGAAGTCTCACGATGATCATCATTTTTGGAGCTATACTCGGTAAGTTGATGACCGATTCTGGTGGGGCTCAACGAATCGCGACGACACTTATTAAAGCATTTGGGAAAAAGAGAGTTCAACTAGCTGCCGTTCTTACAGCCTCTATCGTGGGAATCGCCCTCTTTTTTGAAACAGGCGTAGTTGTATTGATTCCGTTAGTATTTACGATTGCTGCTGCAGCAGGTGTACCTATATTATACATCGGTTTACCTGTTATCGCTGCCCTTATCACGATGCATGGTTTTGTGCCACCGCACCCAGGACCAACAGCGGTAGCATCTGTTTTTGATGCGAATATAGGTAAGACTTTAATATATGGGGTTATCATTGCGATTCCTGCCATAATTGTTGGTGGGCCATTATTTACGAAGCTGTTTAAGAAAGAAGATTTGGAAGTAGATATTCCAAAAGAGCTATTTAATCCTAAACAATTTAAAGAGGAAGAAATGCCTGGGTTTGTTACCAGTCTTCTTACATCCCTCATGCCAGTGATTCTGATAGCTTCTAAAGTATTTGTAGAAATTTTTATTCCTACATCACCGATCATGCCAGTGGTTGAATTTATAGGTAGTCCGAATGTGGCTCTTTTACTCTCTGTTATTCTTGCTATCTTTACCTTTGGTCTTAATCGCGGTAAAAAAATGAACGAAATTATGCATTCCCTTTCAGAATCGGTTAGCGGAATAGCAATGATTTTATTAATCATTGCTGGTGGCGGTGCATTCAAACAAGTACTGATTGACAGCCACATTGATAAATTCATTGCTGATATCATGGCTGGATCAACGCTTTCTCCGTTAATTCTTACTTGGCTTATCGCTGCTATCCTAAGGGTAGCAATAGGTTCTGCTACCGTAGCTGGTATGACAGCCGCAGGGATTGCAGCACCTCTTGTCGGAGCGACAGGTGTAAGTCCAGAACTTATGGTTTTAGCTGCTGGTGCAGGAAGCATAACTTTCTCGCATGTAAATGATGCAGGCTTTTGGATTTACAAGGAATACTTTAACCTTTCAATAGGCAAAACGATTAAAACGTGGTCTGTAATGGTTACGATTATTTCTCTAGTAGGACTAGCGGGTGTATTAGTTATAAATATGTTTATATCATAATGAAATTTGATTTGATTTTGAGTTAAATCTTGACTACGCTTATTCAATCAAATTTTTATGTGAAATGATGAATTAATATTGGATTAAAAAGAAAGAGTTCCTTTTCAAGAAACTCTTTCTTTTATTTACAATAGAAGAAATCCGTCAAAAAAACAGCCTTTGCTCAACTGGAGTAAAAGCTGTTTTTTTGATACGGGGGATTTTTGAACAGGATCACTAGTTTTCTAAAGTTATTTATGAAAGATGACAATAAAGGTGTGAAGTTTTTACTTAAACTACCATGTAATGATGTGATTTTCTTTCATTTTCGTTGCTTATGGAGTTAATTTTCGAGGAATCATGAAGCTAAGTTCATCCATCAACTATTTGGAATTGCTACATAAGGCCTGATTCTATTAGGAAACTATACGCCTCTTTCAAACAAATACAGTCTTTGCACTAGAACTAAATTTGTCACGTTTACATTATGACAAAACTTAGAGAACTAGAGCATGTAAATCTGATTTTCTAATGCTAGAATAAAATATGTAAGCGGGAACAAAATGAGAGGCTCATACGGATCTCAAAGGTATTGACCGATTCATTGTGATTAAAAATACGATATAGGGTTGGTATACCGTATATGAAAAGACAAATGTTATAAAGCTATAAAACTTATATATGTTGGAGGAATATAGAATGAAAGCATTAGTGATTGAGAGACCATTTGAAGCAGTTATTAAAGAAGTTCCTTATCCAAAACCAGGTCCAAATGATGTAACGATTAAGGTTGAAAATGTTGGGATTTGTGGTACAGATGTTCATATTTTCAAAGGTGAGTTTATTTCTCCATATCCAATTATCCCAGGTCATGAATTTTCAGGTGTGATTCATGAAGTCGGGGAAAAAGTGACGAAGTTCCAAGTCGGTGATAGGGTAACAGCGGATCCTTCTCTATTTTGCGGAGAGTGTGAATTTTGCTTAACAAACAGAGGAAACCAATGTGAAAATTGGGGAGCACTTGGAAATACAGTTAATGGTAGTATGGCGGAATATGTTAAAGTTCCTAGTAAAGGTGTTGTAAAAATACCTGATAAAATGTCATTTGAAGCTGCTGCATTTGTTGAGCCAATGGCTTGTGTTGTTCATGGTATGAATCGCCTGCAACTTCAAGTTGGAGATCGTGTGTTATTATTTGGTGCAGGAGCAATGGGACAACAGCTTGTGCAAGCAGTTAAAATGGCGGGAGCATCTGAGCTTGTTGTTACAGATATTTCTCAAGAAAAATTAGACTTAGCGTTGGAATGGGGAGCAACGAAGGGTGTGTTAAGCCAAAATCTTTTTGAAGAACTTGGACGGGACAACTATCCTTATGGATTTGATGTGGTAATTGATGCAACGGGAATTCCAGCGGTTATTGAACAAGCATTTGAATTTATGGGACCGAATGCAAAATATTTGCAGTTTGGTGTAACCCCTGAGAACTCAAGCGTGAAAATAGATCCTTTCAAACTATACAATAAAGATTGGACAATATTAGGTTCAATGGCTATTAATCACACATTTTTACCTGCATTCCAATGGGTAAAAGAGGAAAGAATCAAAATTGACCACTTAATTTCAAAGAAAATTTCGTTAGAAGAAACAATTGACTTCTTAAAAGGACCAAGAAGTTCTGATATTTTAAAAGTTCAAATTAAATTATAACTTGTAAGGTATTACAACGTTTTTAAAGTTGATTGCATAAGGAGGGTGTGCCAAAAGTATAAAATCATACTATAGGTACACCCTTCTGACATGGCGGACTAATAATGTTTTTGATGGAGGAAAATAAATTGAACAGCAATGGGCTATTACTTGGAATTGATATTGGTACCCAAGGGGCAAAGGTACTTGTAATGGATGTTAATGGTGAAATTCAAGCAACAGGTCATCACTCTTATGAATTTGAAGTTCGTCAAAAAGGATGGGCCGAACAACATCCGTTGCAATGGTGGAATGGTGTCGTGAGTGCACTTCGAAAGCTATGGGAGAAAGGAATTGACCCAAAAAACATTCGAGCAATTGGGGTGTCGGGGCAAATGCACAGCCTTGTATTATTGGATAAGGATAAAAAGGAACTAGGAACTTCTATCCTTTGGAATGACGTGAGAACAGAGGAAGAATGTTTAGAAATTGAACAGCTTGTTGGAAAAAGCAATTTTTTTAATATAACAAGAAATTCAGTACTCCCTGGTTTTACAGCGCCAAAATTACAATGGATAAAAAAACATGAACCGAGTCGCTATGCCAATATTCATCATTTGATGCAGCCGAAGGATTACATTGTATTTAAACTGAGCGAGGCGTTATCAAGTGATGTTTCTGATGCGAGTGGAACATTATGGTTTGACACAGCGAAACGGACATGGTCGAAAGAAATCATCGACGCGTTGGAAATTCCATTTGAGTGGCTAAATGAAGTTCATGAAAGTCAGACCGTTGTCGGATCTGTTTCAGGTGAAGCAGCAAACGTAACGGGGTTAATTCCTGGCATTCCGGTAGTTGCAGGGGCTGGTGATAATGCTGCAGCCGCTTTAGGGAACGGTATTTACGAGCAAGGAAAAGGAATTGTAAGTGTTGGAACTTCTGGAACTGTTTTCGCTCCACTAAAATCTGTTCCAAAACTAGATGGAGATGATTTAAGTACGCTACATTTGTTCTGTCATTGTCTACCAAATACATGGCATGCAATGGGGGTTACCCTTTCAGCAGGGATGTCACTAAACTGGTATAAGAATACTTTCTCAAACTTATCATATGATGAGTTACTTTCCAATGTAGACAATATTTCCGCAGGGGCGGAAGGGTTAATCTATCTCCCTTATTTAAATGGAGAAAGAACTCCTCATAATGATGCGAGTGCAAGAGGTGTTTTCTTTGGTATGAATTATCAACATACAAAGGATCATTTTACGCGTGCTGTTCTTGAAGGGGTATCTTTTAGCTTAAAAGATTGTCTTGAATTAATTAAACGATTAAATATTAATATAGAAACATTATATGTAACAGGTGGTGCAGCTAAAAGTCCAGTGTGGAGAACTATTCTATCAGAGGTTTTTAATCAGCCATTAGTTGCCTTTGAAGAACGAGAAGGCCCTGCTTTTGGCGCTGCCTTACTGGCTGGTTTAGGAATAGGTGTCTGGAATGGTCCTGAATGTTTTCCTGCCGTTTTCGATAATAGTCAGACAACGTCTGTAAATTTAGCGAATGTAAATGCATATAAGGAAATTTATAAAATATATAAAGAACTGTACCATCAATTAAAACCGGTATATAAAAAAAAATAAACACTAATTAAATAGTGTGCTCTTCTATAAATTCGTCATCTGCTTTTGATGATTGCATTTTTAATGGGAGACAATAAAAGAATCGTATAGTGAAAAAAACTATACGATTCTTATTTTATTTAACCTTAAGGGCTGGGATTTAGGTTATCATGTTTTATTATTATCTGATTATAATGTATGAATGATAAAGTAGCGAAAAGAGGAATTTACGTGCAAAAACGTTCTTTATTAGTCGTTAGCATCTTCTTGTTAATTTCAGCGGGAATATTAAAATACGTATTGATAACGAATGAAGTGGAAGAAATGGGAAAGCAGGAAGAGATGCATTCGAACCAAGTTGTGGAAGACGTTGCTGAGGTGCGAGTAGCAAATATTCCTAAAATAGAGTTACCTCCAGGGGTTGATTGGCGAGAATTTGAAGGAACTGTGCTCAATATGACAACGGAAAATACACCACCTTCTCTGTATCTAGCAGCACATATCGATAGTTTTGAAAATTTGACAGGAATAAAAGTAAACATTGAACCGAGTGATTTAAAAACAGTTATTGAAAGGGTAGGGCTTGACTTTAATGCAAAATCGGCAAACTATCATATTATATATGCTGACCCATATCAAATACTTGCTAAATATCCCGATCATTTCGTTAATTTAAATGAGTTGAATGGTAATCCTAAGCTTCCTCATATACCTGGAGGATTAGAGGATTTTATGCAAACACATTTAGAGGTTACAGGGTATGTAAACGATAAAAGTAGATTATTAGCATTGCCATTTGACTCTTCCACCATGTTACTCGTCTATCGAAAAGACGTGTTTGAAAAATACAAAAATGAATTTCAAGCTGAATACGGATATGATTGGACACCAGGTCCGAATTTATCCTGGGAGCAATATTATGAAATTGCGAATTGGATTAATAAAAAGGTTGGAGATGGAACGATAACTGAAGTGAAATATGGAATAGGTCACCAAGCGAAAAGAGATGATTCGCTCATGAATGATTTTAGTAATATTCTTGCAGCAAATGGTGGGGATTATTTTGATCATGTTTTTCCAAACAACAAAGGTGTAATGCTCCCTACAAATTCTGGGATGAATTCAGACATTGCGTTACAGTCTATAAAGTTTTATAAAGAGCTAATAAACATTGCTGCACCTGGAAGTACTTCGTGGGATTGGTCAGATCTTGCAGCTGCTTTTGCTAAAGGGGAGCTCGCGATGGCTCCAGAGTGGCATGATTTTGCCTACGCTTTTGAAGATGAAAGTAGATCGAATGTAGCAGGGAAAGTTGGTTGGGCCAATTTGCCAAAGGGGAAAGAGAGACAAGCTCATATGTTTGGGGGAACCGGGCTCGCTATTAATAAATATGCTAGTGAACAGGAGATAAAAGCTGCATGGTTATTTCTAATTTGGGCGACCTCACCACAAACACAGTATATGCTTTTAAAAACGGAGCAAGGTTGGACACCAACCCGTCATTCGATTTATAATTTGCCAGAGGTTCAAGCTGGTATGCAAGCTGGAACTCCAGAATCAAAAGAAATGATAAGTTTCTTACCGATGGCGGAAATATTAACCGCATGGGAAGAGGAGAATATGTACATTAGACCTAAATTTCTTCATTGGCAGCAAGTTAATACATTTATTTTTACTGAATTGTCAAAGATGTTAATGGACAAGCAAAGTCCTGAAAAAACAGCCGAAAAAATTGCTAAAAAAAGTAATGATTCTATCAAAGGTGAGGATTAAGGCATTGTATTTGATTTTAATAGTCTTGAAAGCGATTGACTTTTAGATCAGAAGCACAGGACGAGCAAGTACAGTAATTAATGCTGTGGTTTGAAAAAAGAGAAGGTAAAGAACACCTTCTCCTCATGCGCGTGTCTTATGCCTGCCTTAGGCTGATCAAGGTGCTTGCGCTTTCAGATGTTGCGAGAAAGTAGGGGAAATTGAGTGAATGAAGATTTAACAATAATTAATTCTCGTCAAAAAGAGTTGCTTCGCACATTGTTGTTTGCTAAGAAATCAATTTCATATAAAGAGTTAGCTGAAATGTTCAAGGTGAGTACAAGAACGATGCAAAGAGAAGTTACGTCGTTAAAAACGGTGTTAAATAGCTATGATATAAAAATTGTAAAGAGAATGGGATTAGGGATCGAGATGAAAGGCTCTCCAGAGGGGATGAAAGCATTAGAAGAAAACCTGGGACAGGCAAAAACGTTTTCAACTTACTCTCCTGAAGAACGATGGGAAGGGATTACTTATGAATTATTGCTCTCCAAAGAACCGTTTAAACAGTTTGTGTTTAGCAGTAACTATGGTGTTACAGAGGCTACAATTAGTAATGATTTAGACAAGGTATCTTCATGGCTAGAAAAAGGTGGGATAGAGCTTGTACGTGCACCCGGTATAGGTGTCTATGTTAAAGGAACTGAACAGCAAAGAAGAACAATGTTATCCTCTTTGCTTCATAAAGATATTTCTTTTGAAGAGTGGCTTGAACTTTTTTATACATCTAAACAACAGGAATTATTGCAATCACAAGGTAAGTTGGGAACTGTCATTAGAAATAGGCTTCTTAAATTTGTTCACACTCCAAATATTTTAGCAGTTGAAAAGGCTGTACATGAGGTATTAAGAGATGAAAAATCTATTGAATTAACAGATCGCAATTACGTAAATCTCATTGTGCATCTAATGCTTGCTGTTGAAAGAAATAAACAAGGTGAAGTCAATGAACAACCGATTTTAATTCCTAATTCTTCAGTAGATCAGTCTATGTATGTAATTGCAGAAAAAATTGTTGTAAATATTGAAAAAATCCTGTCCATTTCTATTCCAAAAGTAGAAATTGACTATATTGCGCTTCATCTTACTGGTGCTCTGTTGGCAAAGGGTGAAAGTATAAGTATAGAGCAGCATGAAGAGTTTGATACAATTGAATTAGCTAAAAGCTATATCCATGCTGTTGAATATTCTTTAAAAGAATCATTTGAAGGGGACGAACTTCTTCTTGAAGGATTAGTTGCTCATTTTGTTCCAGCATTTAAACGCTTAAAATTAGGATTGCAAATACATAATCCAATGGTAGAAAAAATAAAAGAACAGTACCCAGAAGTTTTCATTGCTTGTCAGAAGGCATCCTATATTCTAAAGGAAAAAACAGGGTCTCACATTCCAGAAGGTGAAATTGGTTATATCGCAATGCATATTGGTGCCTCAATAATTCGAAAGAAAAATTTAGAAGAAAAGGAGTATCAGGCAGTTGTTGTTTGTGCAAGCGGACTGGGAACGTCTACTTATCTCGCATCACAACTTCGAAATGAAATACCAAATCTTGAAATTGAGGCAATAATCCCCTTAAGCCAAATTCAAGATTGGATTAAAGAGAACGGGTCAGTTGATATATTCATTTCTACAATTGATTTCCCACCTTTAGAAAATGAAAATATTGTGACGGTTAGTCCATTCCTTAGAAAAGAAGATTTGTATCGAATTCAAAATGCATTAAAAAATGTTTCAAAAAAGGAACGATTATCGGAAAAGGAAAATCATCAACTTTCAATGTTGCCACTAGCTAGAACCGGAGAAGCAATGGTCCAAATTTTAAGAAATGTTAACGTAATAGATCAAGTGAAAATAGAACAACCAATGTTAGAAAATCTAGTAAGGAACATAGAAAGTAGTATTGTTTGTCAATCTTCAACATTACTTGAAGATATCCAAAGACGTGAGCAACAGGGAAGTTTTGTGCTAAATAATTTAGCAATGATTCATGCCAAATCAGATGGTGTAAGTGAATTGCTCGTTGTCATTTTTCGGATGGAGGCATTTATAAAATGGCGTCGTGATGATGACCAAGAGCAGTTGATTAACACGTTTCTTTTACTAGTAGCCCCTAAATTTGCCCCCAAAGAGCATATAAAGATGATTAGTGAAATTAGTGCAATGTTAGTTGAGGAAGATTTTATTGGTATGCTGGAAGAGGCTCCTTTGAATGACGTAAAAAACACATTAGATGAAGTTTTATCAAAGGCTTATGCCGCAAATGTAAAAGGTAGCTTAAAGGGGTTATAGAGTAAATGAGAAAGTTTGGTCAATTACTGGGCGGGATGATATGGCAAAATATCACGATAATTATTTCAGTTGGAATTATTCATGAAATTTTCGGAATATACGGCTGGTGGTATAATGAGAAAATTTTATTGTTAGTTAATCCAATTTATAATACATTATTACCTATTTTACTCGGGTACACTGGAGGCAAATTGCTTGGGGGACAACGTGGTGCTGTCGTAGCTTCTATTGTTATCTACGGATTAACATTGTCTAGCTCTGCTCCAGTAATACTAGGTGCAATGATCGTTGGTCCATTAATAGGATGGATTGTTCAGAAGTGTGACCAAGTTGTAACAAGAAAAGTGCCCGTTGGCTATGAATTATTGGTTGGTAATGTTGTAGCATCGCTGATTGCTGTTAGTTTTACAATCATTTGTTTTCTTTTTGTAGGTCAAGTATTTTCTGATGGGGTAAAATGGTCAACGGAAATCTTAGAACAAATAATTTACTCCGGTTGGTTACCATTGGCAGCAGTTATTATTGAGCCCGCAAAGGTATTCTTTTTCAATAATCCGGTTAATTATGGGGTATTAGCTCCTCTTGGTATTCAACAAGCGAAAGAACTTGGAAAATCTATCTTTTTCTTACTAGAATCCAATCCTGGTCCTGGCTTAGGTGTTCTTCTTGCTTATTGGTTAAAAACGAAAGCAGAACAGCGAAAAGGAGCCCAGCTTGCACTATTTATTCAATTTTTTGGTGGAATTCATGAGGTCTACTTTCCATATGTTTTGAGAAAACCATTACTTATATTATCTTTGATCATGGGTGGTATGACAGGCATTTTCATGTTTCAAATGTTCGATGTTGGTGCAGTGTCTCTTCCATCGCCAGGGAGTATTTTTTTATTTACTGCTTTAGTACCTAAGGAAGATATGGTGTTTGTACTTTTAAGTGTTTTACTATCTGCGATGATTTCTTTTTGCTGTAGTTTTTTTATATTGGATGCATCTACAAAATCACCAACAAAACAAGAAAACCTAAAACAGATTACTGCTCTTAATCAATTAGAAACAATTGATAAATTAAATAAAGATTTAAAGGATACGGTTTTACCTAATCAAAAAGTTGCTGCAAGAAATGATCTCCAGTCCAATTCTATTTCAGATGCCCCACCTATTCCAAAAGTTGAAAGAATTACTTTCGTTTGTGAAGCAGGATTAGGTTCAAGTGCTATGGGAGCAGCTATGTTAAAAAGGAAGCTTAAACAGGAAAACTTTATCGTGGAAGTTGACAATTCATCTGTAGATGAAATTCCTGAAAATACAGATTTAATTATTTGTCATCAAAGACTGCTATCTATTGTTCAAAAAGCTGCACCAGAAAAGGCATATTATCCACTTCACTCTTTTACTGATATGGAAGCGTACAAAAGCTTGATCGATTGTTTAAAAAAATAGGCCCGAGCAATATTCGTTTCATCCATTTCGTTAGAGCTATACATGTTTAAAAAGACTAATCTTCCCTTCTAGGGGGGTTAGTCTTTTCTATTTAAAAAGGATAAGTATACGTTTTTTACATCATTTAATTGTCTATATACACGCGGTTGAGAAAGAGATTGCTCTTATTTTTGGATACGTTTGTAGAGTACGTTTCTTCTTAAAGAATGTCGTCTTTTAAATGTGACAAAGCTATGGCAACTAGATAGTGAAAGCCCTTTAAACTACAGGTAAAATAATAATTGAGAACGCAAACATAGCAATGTAAGAGCGTTTTCATATTTAGAGGTAAATGCTCCATTTTTGATGAGTGCACTTCATGGAGAATGGGCCTGAGTAGTGAATTACTGACAATCATGAAGAGTGACAAGGTGATCACTAAGAAAGTTAGATCAAATATGAACATGGAAGGTGAAGACATGAATGTAATGGGTGGAAAACAAAATTTTCTTGATAAGATAGGAATTCCTTCAAATTTAATCTGGGGTTTTATAGGAATTGCCCTGTTTATGATTGGAGATGGTTTAGAGGCTGGATGGCTATCTCCTTACTTAATTGAAAATGGAATGCCGATGCAGCAGTCTGCTTTTCTTTATACTGTTTATGGTATTGCATTGACCATATCTGCTTGGTTTTCAGGTGTATTTGTTCAAACTTGGGGTCCAAGAAAGGCAATGACTGTTGGTTTAATATCTTTTGTGATAGGAACAATCGGGTTTGTTGGATGGGCTCTTCCTCATAATGAATACGCTATCATGCTGTTGACATATGCTTTAAGGGGAATTGGATACCCATTGTTTGCTTATTCCTTTCTAGTTTGGGTAACTTATCGAAGCCCAGAGAAAAAAATGGGATCAGCAGTTGGTTGGTTTTGGTTTGCGTTTACATTAGGTTTAAACGTGCTAGGTTCTTATTATTCAAGTTATATTATTCCAAAAATTGGTGAGATCAATACATTGTGGACTGCATTAATCTTTGTATTAGTTGGTGGATATTTTGCAATTGTTGTAAACAAAGATAAATTTGAAATACAGAAAAAAGACAATAGCCAGTCAAAGATGAAAGAACTATTAAAAGGAATCACCATTTTGTATGAAAATCCTAAAGTTGCTATAGGTGGAGCTATAAGAGCAATAAATACAACAGCGTCTTTTGGGTTTGTTATCTTTTTTCCATCGTATGTTGCGGACTTTGGTTATACAATTTCTGAGTGGCTTCAAATATATGGAACACTTTTCTTTTTCAATATATTATGTAATTTATTTTTCGGGCTCATTGGTGATAAATTTGGCTGGAGAAAGACAGTGGCTTGGTTCGGTGGAGTATTAAGCGGTGTTTCGATTGTAGCGATGTATTATATTCCGCAAGTCATGGGGCATAACTTTTGGGCACTGCTAATTGTATCGTGTTTATTTGGGGCAGGTTTAGCTGGATATGTTCCACTATCAGCTTTAATGCCATCCCTAGCACCTGATAATAAGGGAGCAGCTATGTCAATCTTAAATTTAGGAGCAGGTTTAAGTGCATTTATAGGACCAGCACTTGTTGGACTATTTATAGGAAGCATAGGAGCCGAGGGAGTTATCTGGATTTTCGCTATTTTATATTTTATAAGTGCGTTATTGACTAATTTTCTTAAAGTTAGTAGACAAGACAATGTAGTGGAGCATAACAAAAGACAAGTAGCAAGCTAATTTAGATCGTTTTGATCTATGTTAAGCTAGCATATTACAAAAAAATCATCAAGAAGCCAAGGCTGATTTTATTAATCCCTTGGCTTTTTGTTGTTTCCGAATTTCGATCAATAACTGGAGATAAGTGTTTACTGGTGCTTATTATTAGAGAAATTCAAACTGTTGTCACCAGTATTTTAGTAGTGAAGAATTGTTAGAGAGTATTATAATTAGTCCATGAAATAAGAAGCTAGAAAAGCACCTTTGTGAAAACACATGAGTAAAAAACAAAGACAGCCAATTGGCTGTCTTTATCCTAATTTACGTAAAACCTTGTATTCTTTAGATAGTTTCATAAATAATGTTCTGTTCTTTTTGTCAAGTGCATCATTAATACGTTCTTCAAGCAATGCCATTTTCCTGATAAACAACGCTTCGTCTACAACCATTTGAATATACATGTCTAATACAGGATGCTCAGGTGGAACGTTTTTCGTGTTACGGGACTTCATGATCTCAGTGTAAGAAGGCTTTTTATTTTTCATAAAAGATCACCCCTGATGCCTTTTTTATATTGTATGGAATTAGTATTCGAAAATCAACTGAATAATTAAAATATTTTAAAAAATAAACAGGAATATTTTTTATAGGTATGTAATAGATGGTCTAGGGGAAACTGATTTAAAAGGATGTGGAACAAGTGACGAAAAAAAATGAATTTGAGCTTTCACCAACTGCATTAAATCCTATCTTTGGAATTGAGATGCCTGATGAAAAAGTTGAAATTGAGGACATAATACAACAGATTGACGAGTGATTACTTTACAAGAATGTAAAGTAATCACTTTTTTTGTTTAGTTTTTGTAAATATTGTAGAAATTTGTGAATACTCATGTTATTTTAGTAATGGTAAATATGACCTAAAAATTACAAAAGAGGTGTAAGAAATGAATGAAGTAAAAAATCGTTTAGAGAATTACATTATCAATCGTTTTACAATGGCAATTTTACCCGATCAAAGCAATATGTGTACTGAAGTCCTTGAGCTTGATGAAGAATTTGTTGTTCAAAAACGTCCAATGGAAATTATTGATCAAAGTTGCCGATTCTTTGGAAGCAGTTATGAAGGAAGAAAGGAAGGTACAAAAGACCTGATTCGTACTACTCATAAGCCGCCTATTGTTTTAGACCCGGCAAATTCAATTTACTTTTTCCCCACGACATCTTCAACTAGACAGCAATGTATTTGGATTTCTTATAGCCATGTGAAAGACTTTAGAAAAGCAGAACATAATAATACCATTATTACCTTTAATAACGGTAAGGAAATCACTCTACCAATTTCAGAAGGATCCTTTGAAAAACAGCTTTCACGGACAGCGCGACTTCAAACAAATATTTTTACTAGGATTGAACAAGAACAAAGAAAACTGAATATGCTTCTTTTTCCAAAAGATGACAAAGAGATAAGTGCCATTTATGAAAAACTGCTTAGAGAACTTCGTAACCGTCTTTAAACCTCATTGCAGATGTAAACATTCGGCGGTATGTTATTGACGTTGGTGCAGCAGACATAGAAGAATGATGAATATAAAAAGGTTGTCCAGAGGATAGCCTTTTTATCGTTTTATAGGAAACTATAAAATTTTTGTACTGTGGATAAGCGCAAGCCCCTCTTGAGATGAATGTTTTCTTCATGATGGTATCCCCCTTTAAGTTTTCTTTTGTTAAAAACAGCGTTTCTCTGATGATTCGGCCGAGTCACTAAGTGCGAAAAAATATTTGCAGTTACGATGAAACTTACTCGCAATCGATTCGTACGTATTGGTATGATGTGTAAAAAATCGTTACATTATATTCTATTTTTGTTGAAATATATTAGATTATGCAGATTAAATAATACAGGGATTTGAAGGGAGAAGACAAAATGATGTCTTTTCAAAAACGAAGAGAGAAACATAAAAAGAAAAGAGCATTAAAAAAGAAAAAAGATGACTACACTTTTGGAGATTTTTTTTAGATGTGTTTTTTTATTTTCCAGAGTTGATTTTGTTTCCATTTAGGGTGCTTTGGTATGGAGTCAGGTTGATACTAAGAATTTTTGTTTGGACATAAGAAGATGAAAGGGAGACACCTTCTACCCTGATCTGGAAGTGCCGTTGGTTTGCATAAGTTTATCGATTTAGTTAAGGGTGTAAGTATGTAATTCTGTTTCATGTTAGGTTAATGGTTGGCAAAACTTCCGCTGATAGAAGTGTCACATAAATAAAAGATTCATTTTTGAGGTTGGAATAAATACCTTTCCATAAGTTCGCAAACTTTGTTTTGAATTCTTGGATTAAAATAATTATGTCTTTCTTTATAGCCATTATAAAGGAAAGAATAGAGGGTGAATGCCTCATTTCGTTCTACTTGATGCACTTTGTTGAATGACAGATAAGTCCCGATTAATTGGTAATTGGAGATACTTTCAAATTTTGAGATAAATATGTAAAATGAATACTAAATGATGTAATTGAGGAGTGTAATATGAGCCCGGAGACACTACAGAAGTTTTTTACTTTAGAACAATTAATGGAGTTATTTGAAACCTACCGTTCGTTTGGTCCACTTTTCGCCATATTATTACCATTGGTGGAGGCGTTTTTCCCGTTCTTGCCGCTTGTTGTATTCATTGTTGCGAATGCGAATTCGTTTGGACTTTGGCTGGGATTTTTTTTATCTTGGATTGGCGCATGTTTAGGTGCTATCATTGTATTTATCATCATGAGAAAGCTTGGAAAGTTGAAATTTTTTCAACGTTTGCGAGAGAAAAATGCGATAAAAAAGCTGTTAACGTGGATAGAACGAAGGGGGTTTAGCCCGTTATTTCTCATTTTATGCTTTCCATTTACGCCTTCATCTGCGATTAATGTTGTTGCAGGGCTTTCGAGAATAAATATTTGGCAATTTATCTTAGCTGTTTTATCTGGAAAGTTAGTGATGATTTTTATGGTTAGCTTTATTGGTCAAGATATACGGGCACTTTTAACACAGCCAATCAGATCCATTATTGCAGGAATCGTTATTTTTTTATTGTGGTTTGTTGGTAAAAAGGTTGAAAAGCACTTAAATGTAGCCATGACTGTAAAAAAAAGCGACCACTAAACGTTGTAGGAGGATGTATGAAAAAAAGAAGAATAGCTTTCACAACAGTAGGAATATGTTTAATGGCAATCTTCTTAAAAAACCTAATATTTGTAGATTACAAAGTTGAAGGAGTATCAATGCAACCGACGTATGAAGAAGGAAGGTTGCTTTCAATAAATAAATTGGGGTTATATTTTGATGCGATAAATAGGTTTGATGTTGTTGTTTTTTATCCACCGAACAGTGAAGAAATTTATGTAAAAAGAGTGATTGGCTTACCTGGTGATGAAATTCATTACAAGGATGATCAGCTTTATGTAAATGGTAAAGTCATTAAAGAGCCCTTTTTACCGACTAGAGAGAAAACCGACGTAACAAAGCTGACTGGAAACTTCACTCTTGAGGAAATTATAGAAAAAAGGAAGATTCCTGAAGGGTATATTTTTGTGATTGGGGATAATCGTCTTCGAAGTCGGGATAGCCGTCATTTTGGTTTAGTAAGTGTGAATGATGTTATAGGGACAGTAGGAGATCAAAAATAGTGCTAACTCACTATAGGTTAACTTCTTGCATTTAGAAGGAGTTGTAGCCTTTATGGGTTAGCATTTTTTGTGTTATAGCGTACTATAAAATTCTTGCACTGTGGATAAGCGCATGACATCCAGCTCCAGCGCCTAGCCCCTCGAGGTCAAAAGCGTCTTATTTGCCCGAGGCTGATCAAGGCGCTTGCACTTTTGTTCTTTCTAATGCAATTTTAATCTTTCTCTTCTTATTTTCTAACTTCAACTAGTTAGTATATACATATCAACAAAACGAGGAGGTTATCATATTAACTTAAGGGAAATGCCATTAATTAGTTCTTTGATCCAGTGTTTTCTAGGATCAATGATTGATAACCGACGAGCAACTGAATAAATAGTTGTACCATTACAAACTATTAATTAATAGGAAATATTTTAAAAATCAAAAAACGAGAGAAAAGAGAATTTAAAATTAGTAAAATATTTTAGGAGGTTTTTATATGATTCAAGATTTTAAAGTAAAACCATTGTTTGGAGACCAATTTCATGAACGTCATCAGTTTACACTAAATATTAATGGATGTAACTATCAAGGTATTTATCATGACGGAGAAATTCAATGGTTTCACCCTCAACCTATAAATAAACTTGAAAAAGATGACTTTGAGGATTTGGAATTAGATGTTTATGATTTGATGACGGACCACATAAATAATCAAGGTTTTAAAGTAAAACCATTGTTTGAAGATCAATTTCATGAACGTCATCAGTTTACATTAAACATTGAAGGGGATAATTATCAAGGTATTTTCCATAATGGGAAAATACAGTGGTTTCATCCTCAGCCTGAAACTAAACTTGAGGAAGATGACTTGCGAGATCTAGAATCCAAGGTCTATGACTTGATGACGAATCATGCCTATCAAGATATTAATGTAAAACCACTGTTTGAAGATCAATTTCATGAGCGTCATCAGTTTACACTAAACATCGAAGGGGATAATTACCAAGGTATTTTCCATGGAGGAGAAATTCAGTGGTTTCATCCTCAACCAAATGCTAAACTTGAGGAAGATGACCTACAAGATCTAGAATCTAAGGTTCATGACTTGATGACGAATCATTTAGAACAATAATCGTTCGTATGAATAGCAAAAAGCCACACCGGAATGTATTCCGGTGTGGCTTTTTGCTGAAGACAATCTCTCTCCAGCAGCAATTCTTGAAAACTTTATACTTTTTAAAGAATTATGAAGGAAAGCTAACAACCTGTACATTGGGAAACTAGACCTTTCAAAACGAATTGATTACAATGAATAAATCATTACAAAAAGCTCTTCATGATTAAATATTGATTAAGTAAATTAATTACATAGGCAAAAAAAGAAATATCGGAGTTGTTTTATGTTGACACAATTACAATCGAAAGCTTCAAACAAACAATCAGTTGCTACCTTAAAAATGGTCATTTCTATGATCATTTTTGGCTCTATTGGTTTCTTTTCAGAACATACTAATTTACCGTCATTTGAATTAGTTTTTATACGTTGCCTGTGCGCTACATTATTTCTAGGATTTTGTTGGCTCATATCAGGACAATATAGAAATGAAAAATGGAATCGAAAAGATGTTCTTCAAACATTAGCATGCGGGCTGTTTCTAGTCTTTAATTGGGTATTTTTATTTAAGTCATTTGAAGAAACATCAGTGACGGTAGCTATCTCAGTTTATCATCTAGCTCCTGTTTTGGTACTTATATTGGGGAGTATTTTATATAAAGAGAAAATGAGTTTAAAATCTGTCGTTTCTATTATTATTTGCTTTTTAGGAACTGTATTCATTTCAGATATAGATTTATCTGTTTCCCTTGGTAAATTAATGCCATCTGGTATCGTTTGGGCATTAGCAGCAGCCTTATTTTATGCATTTACAACATTGCTAGGAAAGGGTATTAGCAATTTAAGTCCTTATGCTACGACATTTCTTCAAACGGGTTTAGGTATTTTAATTTTAATACCATTTATAAATATGGAGGCATTTACGCACCTTACATCAGGAAATTGGACTGCTGTTGTTGCTACAGGAATTATTCATACAGGAATTGTATATCTTTTATTTTTTGATAGTTTGAGATTCTTATCAACAAAAGTAATCTCCATTCTTGTGTTTCTTGATCCTGCTGTAGCTATATTGTTAGATACAATTATTACAGGTTTTCATCCTAATTTATTTCAATCGGTGGGTATTGTTCTAATCTTTAGTGGGATGACTTTAACTTTTATCAAATCAAAAAAATACATTGTTAAGAAAAAGGAATCCAAAATTTGAGTTTTCCTTTTTAGATTGTAAAAAACACAGTTCCAAAACCATCTTCCTCATACATAACTTGGCATGTATCATAAATGGAATTTCCCTAAAAAGTAAAGTAAAATATAAAGGGATACGTAAAAATAAAACCAACCAATTACCACACTATTTCAGTTGTGGTATTTATTTTTTAACTTTAAAACGTTAGTGGGGAATAAACATGAGCATTCAATTTATTCTAGGTCGCTCAGGGAGCGGAAAAACAGAGACAGTTTTAAATGAAATCAGAGACAAGCTGTTTAAGGAACCAATTGGCCGTCCAATTATTTACCTCGTTCCTGACCAAATGACATTTGGAGCAGATTATGAATTAATTAAGACACCGCGCCTTGGTGGGATGATCCGTGCTCAAACGTTTAGCTTTAGTCGTTTAGCATGGAGAATACTTCAGGAAACAGGTGGTGTCACTCGTCATCATCTTTCGAGCACGGGTATTCAGATGATGTTAAGAAAGCTAGTTGAACAATATAAACACGAATTTAAAGTGTTCACGAAGGCTAGTGATAAGAATGGATTTATTGAGCAGCTAGAGGTAATGCTAACTGAATTTAAACGCTACCTTCTGTCACCACAAGAGATAGAGGAATACTTAGCGAATGCACATACAGAACTAGATAAGAAATCGTTAACAGATAAGCTACACGACATGGCTTTACTTTATAAGCAGTTAGAAATCCAGTTAAGTGAGAAATATGTAGATTCTGAGGATTATTTACACTTACTAGCTGAAAAGGTTGAGGCGTCTGACTATTTGAAATCGGCTGATATTTACATTGATGGCTTTCACAGCTTTACACCTCAGGAATATGAGGTTGTTTGTGCATTAATGAAACATGCAGCGAATGTAAAAATCGCTCTTACAGCAGATAAGCCATATAAAGAGCATTTACCTCATGAACTCCATCTCTTTCAAATGACCGGAAAAACATACAATAAACTACTTAATCTTGCCCTTGAAGAAGGGAAAGATGTCGAAGAGCCGCTCTTATTAGGTGAACAGCATCGTTTTGTTCATCAATCATTAAGGCATTTAGAAAAATTTTATGATACAAGACCAACAAGTATTTATGAAGATAATCCGAGATTGACGATTTTTCAAGCAGCAAATCGCCGTTCAGAAATTGAAGGAATTGCACGACAAATCCACACACTTGTTAGACAAGAGAACTACCGATATCGAGATTTAGCCTTACTTATTAGAAACTCAAACGATTATCGTGATGTCATTGAACAAGTTTTCCGTGATTATGAGATTCCCTTTTTCATTGATCAAAAACGTTCCATGCTTAACCACCCTTTAGTTGAGCTAATTCGTTCTACCTTGGAAATCATCAATGGAAATTGGCGTTATGAGGCTGTTTTCCGTGCTGTAAAAACAGAGCTACTACTTCCTATTGAAATGAATAAGCAAAAGATGCGCGAGGAAATGGATTTGCTCGAAAACTATGTCCTTTCTTATGGAATTCAAGGTGCAAGGTGGACGAAGGATGAACGTTGGCGATACCGTCGTTTTTATTCACTTGATGATGATTTTGTAGTGACAGATGAAGAGAAACAGATGGAGGAAAAGCTGAACCAGCTTCGCGACATTGTCGTAAAGCCAATTTTAACCTTGCAAAAAAGGCTAAAACGAAGCAAAACAGGACGAGATCTCGCCGAAGCGCTGTATCTTTATTTAGAGGATTTGCACATACCTGAAAAAATGGAGAACCTTCGCATGGATGCTGAGGAAAAAGGCTTGCTTTTAGAGGCAAAAGAGCATGATCAAGTATGGCAGGCAGTTATTAATCTCTTAGATGAATTTGTTGAAATGTTATCTGACGAAAAAGTATCATTGAAGCTTTTTGCAGAGATTCTTGAAACAGGGCTCGAATCCATGAAATTTTCGTTGGTGCCACCAGCTATTGACCAAGTATTAATTGCTGATCTTGAAAAATCAAGATTCTTTCATATAAAGTGTTCATTCATCATTGGAGCAAATGATGGTGTGATTCCAGCAAGACCAAAGGAAGAAGGGATTTTAACAGAAGATGATCGCGAGGCATTACATTATCAAGGGATAAATCTTGCACCAACAGCAAGACAACAGCTTCTTGATGAAAATTTCATTATCTATATGGCTTTAGCGAGTTCATCTGAACAGCTTTATTTATCGTACCCAATGGCTGATGAAGAAGGAAAATCCTTGCTTCCTTCTGTTATTGTGAAACGAATCGAAGAGATGTTTCCAGCGATTGAAAAACTACGACTTCTTAACGAACCAGAACAGTTTTCTTTAGAAGAACAGCTTTCATTTATCGTAAATAAGCATGTGACATTATCTTATGTTACCTCACAGCTCCAATCTTGGAAGCGTGGTTACCCCATTCATCCTATTTGGTGGGACGCCTATAACCATTTTGTCACATCAGAAAATCAACAATTAACGAAACGAGTATTGAGCAGTTTATCATATCAAAACAAACCAGAGCAGCTAGAAATATCAGTGAGCCGTAAGTTGTATGGAGAGCATATTCAGGGAAGTGTCTCTCGAATGGAGCAATTTAATAGCTGTGCATTCTCACATTTTACTTCACATGGTTTAAAGCTAAGAGAAAGACAATTTTTTAAACTTGAAGCACCTGATATCGGGCAAATGTTTCACTCTGCATTAAAGCTAATTTCAGATCGGTTACAGCAGCTGAATATCGATTGGAAGGAGCTAACAAAAGATCAATGCGAGCGGTTATCGAATGATGCGGTAGAAAAGCTTGCTCCACGCCTGCAAAGGGAAATTCTGCTTAGCTCGAATCGCTATCATTACATTAAACGAAAGCTACAAAAAATCCTTGCGCGAGCATCAAAAATCTTAAGTGAACATGCAAAGGCTAGTGGTTTTACACCCGTTGGCTTAGAGCTTGGATTCGGTAAGGGTGGTGAACTTCCACCAATCCGCTTTACCTTGCCAAATGGCTGTACAATGGAGGTTGCCGGAAGAATTGACCGCGTGGACAAAGCGACAGATTCAGGACGTGTGCTCCTGCGGATTATTGACTATAAATCAAGTGATAAAAATGTACAACTAACTGAAATATATTACGGTTTAGCCTTACAAATGCTTACTTATTTAGACGTGATAATTTCGAATTCACAGATGTGGCTCGGTATAGAAGCGACTCCGGCTGGCGTTTTATATTTCCATGTGCATGATCCGATGATTCAAGCAAATACGATGTTATCAGAGGATAAGCTTGATGATGAAATTTTTAAGAAGTTTAAGATGAAGGGGCTATTGCTCGGTGATGAGGAAGCAGTACGTTTAATGGATAACAATCTTAGTGAAGGAAGCACATCAAACATCATAGCGGCAGGGTTGAAAAAAGAAGGTGGCTTCCGTTCGACCTCATCAATTGCTAGTGAAGATGAGTTTGATCTATTAAGAAATCATGTTCGTTCAACGTTTAAAAAAATTGGAACGGATATAACGGACGGTATCATTGAGATAAATCCATTTAAGCTAAAGGACAAAATGCCGTGTACGTTTTGTGAATTTAAATCCGTTTGTCAATTTGACGAATCATTAGAGGAAAATAATTATCGAATCTTAAAAAGTGAGAAAAATGCTGATGTGTTAAAAAGAATGAGAGAGGAGGGGAAAGGTAATGAGTGAGATTATTTCAAAGCCGGAAAATAGCCAATGGACAGATGATCAGTGGAAGGCTATTGTCGCAAGTGGACAGGACATTTTAGTAGCGGCTGCAGCAGGATCAGGAAAAACGGCAGTCTTAGTTGAACGGATTATTCGAAAAATCATATCTAAAGAAAATCCAGTAGATGTGGATGCGCTGCTCGTTGTGACGTTTACAAATGCATCTGCTGCGGAAATGAGAAGTCGAATCGGAGAAGCGCTGGAAAAGGCATTAAAGGAAAATCCATCCTCGCTTCATTTACGTAGACAGCTAACATTATTAAACAAAGCGTCGATTTCTACGTTGCACTCGTTCTGTTTACAGGTTGTCAGGAAGTATTATTATTTGATCAACATCGATCCAGGATTTCGGATTGCTGATCAAACCGAGGGTCAATTACTAATTGATGAAGTGCTAGATGAAATGTTTGAAGAGGAGTATAGCCGTGAAGATAATGAGGCCTTTTTTGACCTTGTTGATCGCTATACATCTGATCGAAATGATGTGGAGCTACAAACATTAATTCGTGAGCTTTACTTTTTTTCAAGATCCCATCCGACGCCAAGCGTTTGGCTTGATCAGCTTACAGCGATGTATGATCTTGGTGAAACCGAAGAAGTTGAGTCATTACCGTTTGTTCAATATTTGCTACAGGATATCGAGATGCAGTTATTAGGAGCAAAGGATCAGCTTGAGCAAGCAATGGAACTGACAACATTGCCTGCTGGACCGGCACCGCGTGCGGAAAACTTAGTTGATGATTTAAAACAGGTGTCAGAGCTAATTGCGTTAAAAAGTTCGTGGGAGCAGCTAAGTGAGCAAATCAAGACCTTTAAATTGTCACGAGCGAAAATTGTAAAAGGCGATCAATATGATAAAGCCTTAACAGATCAGGTAACATCCTTACGAAATGCAGTGAAAAAACAAATTGAACAGCTACGAGATGAAATGTTTTCACGAACGCTTAGGAATTATTTATTGGATTTTGAGCATTTAAAGCCTGTCGTTACAAAGCTTGTTTCACTTGTAAAACAATTTGCCGACCGCTATGAAGGAATGAAAAAAGAAAAAGGAATCGTTGACTTCGCAGATTTGGAGCATTATTGTCTGCAAATTCTTCAAACGGAAGAAAAGGAACCAAGTGAGGCTGCATTATTTTATAAACAACAGTTTGTTGAAGTATTAGTCGATGAATATCAGGATGTCAATCTTGTCCAAGAATCGATTCTAAGGTTCGTAACAAAAGACGAGGAAGCAACAGGGAATATGTTCATGGTCGGCGACGTCAAACAGTCAATCTATCGCTTCCGTTTAGCCGAGCCGTTTTTATTTTTAAATAAGTATAAGCGATTTACTCAAACAGCAGAACAAACTGGCATGCGCATTGATTTATCGAAAAACTTCCGGAGCCGTACAGAAGTGTTGGACGGAACGAATTATGTATTTAAGCAAATCATGGGCGAGAAGGTCGGAGAAATTGTTTATGATGATGATGCAGAGCTAAAGCTTGGGGCAGCGTACCCTGAAAATGAGCTTATGAATACAGAGCTCCTCTTAATTGAACGTGGTGGAAAGGATGAAGAGGCTGAACAAGGCGATGAGACTGGTGTTTTTGACGAACAAGAATTGGAAACTGTTCAGTTAGAAGCGAGATTAATGGCCAAAAAAATTAAATCACTTATTGATCAGCAATTCCAAATCTATGATCGAAGCATCGGCGGTACCCGTGCTGTCACCTATCGTGATGTTGTGATTTTACTTCGTTCAATGCCATGGGCTCCACAAATCATGGAGGAGTTTAAACAGGCTGGCATTCCAGTATATGCGAATCTGTCAAACGGATATTTTGAAGCAACAGAAGTAGCAATCATGCTATCTGTTTTAAAAGTTATTGATAATCCATTTCAGGATATTCCGTTAGCATCAGTGCTTCGTTCACCTGTTGTTGGCTTAGATGCAAATGAGCTAGCACTTATTCGAACTTTTGATAAAAAGGGAACGTATTACGATGCGTTGAAAACATTTTTAGAGAAAGGTTCATTAGCGAACCAAACCCTTTTTATCAAACTAAACTCCTTTGTAGAGCTTATGCAAGGCTGGCGTGATCTTGCAAGACAAGGATCAGTTTCAGACTTAATATGGCAGCTTTACCGTGATACAAAGTTTTTTGACTTTGTAGGTGGAATGCCTGGTGGAAAACAACGTCAAGCAAATTTGCGTGCACTCTATGATCGTGCTCGTCAATATGAAGCAACATCGTTTCGCGGCTTGTTTCGCTTTTTACGTTTTATTGAACGTATGCAGGAGCGTGGAGACGATCTCGGTGCAGCCCGTGCGCTTGGAGAGCAGGAAGATGTTGTGCGATTAATGACGATTCATAGTAGTAAAGGACTTGAGTTTCCAATTGTCTTTGTTGCAGGGCTCTCGAAGCAATTTAATATGATGGATCTGAATAAAAAGTATTTGCTTGATAAGGAATTAGGATTTGGAACAAAATTAATCAATCCTAAATTACGTGTAAGCTATCCGACACTACCGTATATTTCCTTGAAAAGGAAAATGAGAATGGAACTTCTCGCAGAAGAAATGCGTGTGTTATACGTTGCTTTAACAAGGGCAAAAGAGAAGCTTTATTTGCTCGGAACGTTGAAGGATGCTGATAAGAAAATCGCTGACTGGCGAAATCAACTATCCCATTCTGATTGGTTATTACCAGACTTTGAACGAGCAAAGGCGAAAAGCTACCTAGATTGGATCGGTCCTGCATTAATTCGTCATCAAGACAGTGTAATACTTAATGAAGGTCAACGATGTTTAAATGAGGAGATTTCCCTGCATCCTTCTAAATGGACAATTGAAACGGTAAAAGGGGAGGAGCTCGTTGAAACATTCAAGGCTGAGGAAGAAGTAAATCTTGAATTGTTGACATCGATTAGCCGTGGTGAACCCGTTTTGATTGAAAGTGAACAAAAACAACAAGTAAACAATCAATTAATGTGGAGCTATCCTTACAAAGCTGCAACAACAAGCCGTTCAAAGCAATCGGTATCAGAATTAAAAAGACAGCGAGAGGTCCAGGATGAATATAGTGATCAGCAGTTTATTAGGAATCAATCATCTCAAGCCTTTTTATATAATCGACCAAGCTTTATGCAAAGTAAGTCCGTTTCGCCTGCGGAACGTGGAACAGCGATGCATACGGTAATGCAGCATATGAAGCAAAGCGAGCCGGTAACAAAAATGGATGTGACGGCTAAAATTCAAGAATTAGTTGAGAAAGAACTTCTATCTATTGAACTAGCTGAGGTCATTAACATTGAGCAAATTGTTGAATTTTTCTCTTCACGTATTGGCGAAAGACTGCTTCACGCCAAACAAGTGTATCGAGAGGTTCCATTTAGTTATGCGTTACAAGCAGAACAGCTATATGACGACTTGGAAAATGAACCTGTATTAGTACAAGGTATCATTGATTGCTTATTTGAAGATGAAGAAGGCATTGTGTTATTAGATTATAAAACAGATACAATCGAAGGTCGTTTTTCTAATGAGATGACAGAAGTAGAACAGGTGTTAAGGGAACGGTATCGAGTACAAATCGAATTATATACAAAAGCGATTGAAGCTATTATCCAAAGACCTCTCAATGAAAAATATCTATTTTTCTTCGATGGTGGATATTTAATTGAAATGTAGATAGTAAAGGGGACGGAAACCACTTTCTTACTTTTAAAATCTGAGCAAGCCTGCAAAAAGATTCGTATAACGAAAATACTATGATGCTGTGCTTGCTCGTTCCACCCCTAATTGAAGCTGTGAAAGGATGTTTTAATGAATGCGAATATTGCACACGGCAGACTGGCACCTTGGAAGAACGTTGGAGGGGCGAAGTCGTTTAGCAGAACAAGCGCAATTTATCGATGAGCTCGTGAAAATCGTTGAAGAAGAAAAAGTAGATGCGATTTTAATGGCTGGTGATGCATTTGATACGGTCAATCCACCGGCTGCAGCAGAGCAGCTGTTTTATGATGGACTAGCCCGATTATCTGACAATGGAAAACGACCAATTATTGTGATTGCGGGAAATCATGACAATCCTGATCGTTTGTCGGCTGCATCTCCTCTAGCTGGTAACCATTCAATCCATTTAATCGGCTATCCAACGGCAGAAGTTTTGAAAGTAGATGTTCCACGTGCGCAACAACAGATGATGGTTGCGGCACTTGCATATCCTTCAGAAGCTAGACTTTTGCAGGTGCTATCAGAAACACATGATGAAGTACTGTTACGAAATAAATATGATGAAAGAATTCGCGAGCTTTTTTCGATTATGAGCAAGCAGTTTCAACCAAATACAGTAAACATGGCGATGAGTCATATTCATGTAGCAGGAGGAAGCTCAACTGATTCCGAGCGTCCTATCGAAGTTGGAGGAGCTTATACGGTAGCGGCAACCAGTATGCCTGAAGCGGCTCAATATGTGGCATTAGGGCATTTGCATCGTCCACAAAACATAAATCGTGCAAGTACATTAACAAGATATTCCGGTTCTCCACTTGCCTACAGTTTTTCAGAAATCGGCTATGCGAAATCGGTAACGATTTTAGATGCTGAGCCTAATCAGCCTGTTGTGATGAAGGAAATTCCATTATCATCAGGAAAACCGCTTGTGAGATGGAAGGCAACAGAAGGGATTAGTCAGGTGCACAGCTGGTTAGAGGAAGGCCGCGATTCGTCCGCATGGATTGACTTAGAAATTCATCTAACAACAACTCTCTCAATTGAAGAAATCCATCGTTTACGAAAATGGCATCCTGGATTTATTCATATTCGTCCTGTATTTCAGCAAGAGCTTGAAGTTGCAGCGACAAGACAAGCCAATTTACCAATAGATCAATTATTTTCACAGTTTTACGAAAAGCAAACAGGTGGTGCAAAACCAGAACCAGAGTTAATCAAGCTTTTCTTGGAGCTAGTCCAACAAGATGACGATCTCAAGGAGGGTGATGAAGAATGAAGCCGATCGAATTAGCTGTTTCAGGATTGCATAGTTTCAGAGAAAAGCAGATTATTAATTTTGATTCATTATGTGATGGTGGAATTTTCGGGATTTTTGGACCGACTGGAAGTGGAAAGTCCTCTATTTTAGATGCGATGACCCTTGCGTTATATGGCAAAGTCGAACGAGCACTGAATAATACACAAGGGATTTTAAATCATTCGGAAGATCAATTAACTGTCTCATTTACCTTTGAGCTTGAAAATGCATCTGGGAAGAAACGTTATACGGTGGAACGTGTCTTTAAACGGACAGATGAAATTCGAGTCAAAACATCAATTTGCCGCTTGATCGAAGTAGGTGAAGAGCAAATTGTCCTTGCGGATAAAGCAGCAGATGTGAATGGACAAATCTATCGTTTACTTGGATTAACGATCGAAGATTTTACTCGTGCCGTTGTTCTTCCACAAGGAAAATTTGCTGAATTTCTCTCGTTAAAAGGTGCGGACAGACGCCAAATGCTTCAACGTCTATTTCATCTTGAACAATATGGCGATCAATTAATGAAAAAATTGAAAAAAAGAGTAGCCTCAACAAAAATTAAGCGTGATGAGCTAGAAGCAGAAAAGAAAGGCTTAGGTGATGCTTCCAAAGAAGCGGTGAAAGAAGCTGAAGAACGCCTTAAAAATGCAGAATTGCTTCTAAACAAACGGCAGACAGAGCTAGAGAGTATCACAAAAGACTTTGAACAAAAGCAAGGGATCTGGCAGCTTCAACTGCAAAAAGCTAGCATTGAAAAGGAAAATTCATTGCTTAAAGCAGAAGAGGATACAATCAAAGATTTACAACGTCAATTAAATAAGGCGGAGGAAGCTGAGTCCCTACGACCTTATGCTGAAGGCTTACAAGCTCTTATCAACGAGAAAAAAGAAGCGGAAATCAATCTAGCTGTTGCAAAGAACAATTATCTTGATATGAAAGAACAGTTTGAAAACATTAGTCGTTCATATGAAGATATCCGTAAGAATAAAGCAGAACAGGAGCCAATTTTAGTCGCTAAACGAGAAAAGCTGCTTCAATTGCAAAAGGTAGAGGAAGAGCTGCAGCGTGATAAAAAGCAATTTCATGATCTACAGCAGAAAAAACTTGAGCTTATAGAACAACGTGAAAAAAGCAATGCCTTATTAATGAAAGCAAGGGGCTTAGTTGAGAAGGCTAACGTGAAGCAACAAGCGTTAAAAGATGAACAAAAAACAAAAACGGTAACAGCGAAAGAGCGTGAACAAATTCGTGCAGCGTTAGAAGCGAAGCAGAAAGTCACACATAATCAGCATAGGTTAGACGAAGCGACTGAACAAGTTAATAAAAAGACAGTAGCTATTAATCAGGAAAAACAAACGTTAGACGCACTAATAGAGAAGTTAACAAAGAGTAAACAACAGCTTCATGAACAATTTATCAGCTTAAACCAACTTTATTTTCTTGTTTCAGAGAGAGAAAGAGAGCATGCTAGGTATGTCCAAACAGTAAAAAATCAGCTGGATATCTTACTAACCAAGGAAGAAAAAGCGAAAAGTCAAAGGCTAGCGTTTGAGCTTGTTAAGCAACTGACTGATGGCGAGCCGTGTCCAGTATGTGGATCCTGTAATCATCCAAGTCCTGCTCACTTAGAGGAAGATGATACTGATGATGCCAACAAACAATCGGCATTAGTAAAGGAACAGCTTGAGCGTTTGCAAAGTTTGAGCCAGGAAAGCCACTCAATTAAGATTAAGCTTGAAGGTGTTTCCCAACAAGTAGCTTCTGACTTTTCATTTCTTCATGACCTAAAACAAATCGAAGAAGCTGAAATAGACAAGCTAATCACGAATGATCAAGAACGACCAGAGCAAGGATACAGAAGATTTCACACAGAATTTAAATCAATCACTCAGGACTACCTCCAAGTAAAAGAATCGATTGAAAAAATAATGAAGCAAATAAGAGAGTTACAGCAAGAAGTGATGAGACGAAATGATGCCATCACTACGGCAACAAATGATGCGAATGAATGGACGCAAAAGCTGCAAGCTGTTCAAAAAACATATGAGGAAGAGATAACTTCCTATTCTGAACGTTTCTCGACTATACCGCTTGATAAGGTTGAGCAGCTACAAAAGATAATCGTGGACAAAGATGAAGAGTTTGAGCAATTAAATGAACGAATTGAAAAAAGTGTTTCTTTTATTGATGAACAAGAAGCAATGGTAAAAGAGCAGGAGCGCAAAAATCAACAGCTAACCGAGCAAGAAATTGAATGTCAGGCTGCTTTGAATAATTGTGAACAGCTTATGATGGAAAAGCAGGAGAAACTTAGAGAGGTTGGGCAAGGTCAGCAAATTCGTTTTCATTTAGAAGAAACAGAAACACAATTAAAGCAGTTGATTAAAAGAGAGAATGACTTGTATCAATCATGGCAAGAGCAGTCTAATCAACTTCAAAAATCTCAAAGCGAGTTTGCAGCAAATGAAAAATCATTTGCTCAAACGAATCAAAAGCTTAAAGAGGCAGAGCAAAAATGGCAGTCGGTTTGTGAAGGGACTTCATTTAAAACGATTGAGGAAACGCTAGCCTCTTTACTATCGGTTGAGATAAAACAGAAAATGAGGATGAAAATAGAGTCGTATACAGATAAAGTAAAGCAGCTTCAAACAGATTTACATCGTATTAATGAAAAACTATCAGGTAATCAGCTTTCATTAGAGGAATGGGAGCAAATTCAACAAATTAAAATTGAAGTGAAGGAACAAGTTGATGAGGCGGTTGCAAGCAAGGGCGCTGCAACAAATGCACTTCAAGTCCTGCTAGAAAAACATGATCGATTCATGGAAATAGAAAATCAGCAAAAGGAACTAAATGACTCGCTGCAAAAGCTAGAAAAGCTCCAAGCCGTATTCAAAGGAAATAGCTTTGTTGAATATGTTGCGGAAGAACAGCTAGTGCAAGTAAGTCGAGATGCTTCTGAACGACTTGCGATCTTAACTCGTGGCAGGTACGCCATTGAGGTAGACTCTCAAGGCGGGTTTATTATGAGAGATGATGCAAATGGTGGAGTGAAAAGACCTGTATCAACACTATCTGGTGGAGAAACCTTTTTAACATCACTTGCTTTGGCGCTTTCTTTATCGACACAAATTCAGCTCAGCGGTGAATATCCACTCCAATTCTTCTTTCTTGACGAAGGGTTTGGAACGTTAGATGTCGATCTACTTGATACAGTTATCACAGCTCTTGAAAAACTCCAATCTCAAAACCTTTCAGTTGGAGTCATTAGCCATGTCGCTGAACTGCGTGCGAGATTACCAAGAAAGTTAATTGTCGAGCCAGCTGAACCTTCTGGTAAAGGTTCAACAGTTTATCTTGAAACCATGTAGGGAAAATACGAATAATGGTGCATATATGCAACGATTTTAATTGATGAATAAAGCGAGACTTCCATCAGTGAGGGCTCCTTATCCTCACAAATGATTTACCATTTATTGATAAGTAACTTATTGGAAAAGGCTAACCAAAGGTAATTTTCGGATAGTGAAGTGAAAGAGCAAATTAAAAACCACCTGTTACCTAACATAATGTTTGAACAGGTGGTTACCTAAAGACCTCACATACTTGTTACTCCAAAATATTAGTTAGTTTATTTCATTTAACATCATTTCAGCTTGTTCTTTCGTTACATTTTGGATGAATTCAATCATGTCGATTAGTTGGATTCCAAACTTTTCACATTTTTCAGTATATCGTTCATAAGCCCGCTGATATTTTTCCATTTTGTCAGCCCCTTTTCAATTCTTCATCGTTTTCTTCTTGAAAATAAGTCATTTCAATACAATGTTCCCTTTTATTATTTAGTTAGGATTAAAAGAATTTTGTTATATAACAGAATTAATTATTTAATTATATTATATAACAGACTAGACGCTAGTCAACTGTTTTTTAATTTTATCGCTCATTAACGGACAGTAACATGGGAAAGAGCCTGGAATATTTTCCAAGCTCTTTTTTGAAGTTATATAGTAGCTTGATATCATGGTAGATAATTGAGTGATTTAATCTGTGTTTTTCTGGCTTGCCGGAACGTGCTAGAGAATGCTGTCGCTGCTTTTTCTCGAACACTTAATTATTAGCTATCATATTTTGATCTGTTACATCGGGGTCAATCATATTTGTCACATTAATACCGTTATTAACAATATGAAAATCTCCAGTGTTTCCTCCACCAGAGCCTGCAGCTGATTTTGACTGGCTTTTCGGAGAGAGATAAAAGGAATCTCCGAAGTTGACCACTCCGCCACCAACACTATTAATCTTAATTGGACCTACAATTGCGGGCATATTAAAACATCCTTTTCGATTTCGATGGTACTTTACTTTATGCAGATGTTTTTTGGAGTGTTCGTCTGCTAATGGAAAAGGGATAAATATACGCTTTAATCTTTATAATGACGGATATGCTTCGTTCGTGTTTCACAGATAATATCTCTTGTTGATCCGATCTGAAATACAGCTGAACTTGATAGAGCGATAATATTTATGGTTTGCACGTTAATTTTAGGATTTTCATGAAAGAAATTCGTTGTCAGCTGTTCATAGAAAAGAGGTTGAGGAATTTCCTCTTCAAAAATTTGATATTGGGATAGATCACCTTCCGTCCCGTAATATCGTTCTTCTTCACGTTGTACGGCTAAAACCTTTACGGAAGGTTTTACTTGCATGGAATCGCCAATTTGGAATACCGAGCTAATCCCTATTGAATTGACGTAAGCTGTAGTGACATTAGAGAAGCGACTAATCATTGTGGAGCCAGCGGCACAAATGCACCAACGATAAGAGCCTCAGGTGGTGTGTCAAATGTAGCTGAAAGTGAAATCGTATTTGTATCCCCAATTAAGAAAACAGAAGAACTAGATACCCCAACAATGCGGATAGCCCCAACTTGCAAACCGCGATTGACAACTGTGAAATTCATAAGTGTCACACACCCTTTATTTAATAAGAATAAGGGAAAGCCTATTGGTCTTTTGGTAAATGATTTAAAAAGTGATGAATTGAGTTTTCAACGTCTTTTTTAACTTGCCGGAGAATATCTTGCTTTTTATCCAGTAGGGAATCTTGTTCTGTTAATGGTTGACCATTTATATAATATTGAATTCGACTATCGATTTGTTTACGAATATCCTCAATAATATGTTTGCGATGCGGATCATCAAGGCGCAGGTCATATTGGTGTTCCGCCTGTTCGATCAATCGTACACAATCCTCATTTAAAAACTGACTTACTTCTTCGCTGCATTGCTGAAATAGTTGTTCTCGTAATTGTTGGTGAACGCCATTTACGTTCATCCCACCTTGTTGGACGTCGAAGTTGTCAATTTGCCCAGGGTCAGTTGGGTTTAGACCTATATTCAATGTACCATCAAGATGTTCAACTTTTAGCTGGTCAAATTTGTATTCAATTTTTTCAATATTAGTGTATGGCTGTTTCTTAATTTTTTCAACATCTGATTTGAGATCACGAATCGTTTCATTCAGCTGTTGAATTTTTTGATCCTGTTGTTGGATATATTGCTGAAGTTGCTGTAAGTAGTTCATAATATCGTAATTATACAAATTTCATCACCCACCTTTATTACTTCACACAACAGTTGATACTATCTATATATGCAAATCTGGGTAAGTGGGTGAATGCCTAATTTATTCCAGATACATGGGCAGTAAAACCCTCACTGATGGAAGTTTCACTTTATGGACTGGCAGTTGGTGATGTAAGTGGAACGATTGGTTCTTCTGTTTCTGATAAGACTCCGGTTAATGCTTCACTCTCAATTTGAGGAGCTGGTTGTGTAAAGCCACCTGTATTGTAAAGGTTTGAAAGAGGCTTAATTATTCCAGCACTTCCAATTTGTAAGACAGAGGAATTGCTTACGGCTTCGACCCGCAAGTAATTAATACAAATGGATTGATTAATATAGAAATTCATCGTCAACACTCCTTATAAATTCCCTGCAATCGGTTGATCGATAACATCATTATCATACGTATTTGTGACAGAATTCTGGTTGTAAATATTAAGACCATCACCAGTGTTAAAGGAACCGGCACCTGCAAATGTCTTTACTTCACTATACGGAGAAATTGTTATCACATCTCCAATATGCACAACACTACTCGTTCCAACACTATTTACCTTAAATGCACCTACGATAGCTGGCATTATGAACATCCCTTTTTTCAGTTTGGCAAACGATACACGATTAAAATGACTTCATGTATTTGTACTGATGTTAATTATTTTATGAAAAAACAGAAAATGTGTGATATTCGCGGAAAAATCTGATTTAAATAAGAGGTTAATAAACTGTGAAGAAGATGTTAGGTAAAGGCTTCGTCAGTGGAACACCAATGATCGAGGGTAGGAATACATTCTTTACTTTTAGCTTCTTACACAAGATAGATATCAAGTTGAATTAATTGCTTTTCTTCTCGTTAACGATCTTCTTCTCATTACTCCACTTAATTTCCTGAAGTAACAAAGTATCTAGTTCTTGACTACATTCTATTGTTTCAACTGAGTTCATCCCGTATTGCATAGCTGTTTTTATTAAATCTTGTCTTTTTAATTCAATATTATTGATAATCATTTTCTTTCTCCATCTCTTAATTAATATTTAGAAATGAACGTTCACGAAGTAGTGAAAATGCCTTCATTTACTAGGACAAACTTATTATACAATGGATTGAATTAAAAAAATCATATTCGCTAAAATAACAAAAAAACATACAGGATTCTACATAAATATACGCTCGTAAAGTGCTACGAAAATTGTAAACTAAAGGTATACAGACAAAATTGGATTTGTTTCAAAAGAGATAGATCGCCATTTGCAAAATCATTTCTTTACGTGTTAAAAAGGGAGGAGTACATATGATTGATGCACATATTCATCTTGACCAATATGATGCAGAAGAGATAAAAGATCGCATAAAAAGGTGGCAAGAAAACGGTATTGATGGAGTGGTAGGGGTAGCAACTAATTTGAGGTCAAGCTATGATATATTAAAACTTAAGCAAGACTTTCCAATTTTTGTTCGTGCTGCAATTGGACACCATCCTGAAATTCCACCACCAAGCAAACACGATTTATATGAATTAACCAAATTAGTTAAAAGTGAAAGACATAATCTATCGGGAATCGGTGAAATTGGTTTACCGACTTATCGAAAAGAAGAGCTTTTAGAGCGTAACCGTGAAGAAGAATTCAACGCTATTTTAGAAACGTTTCTAAAGTTGGCCAAGGATGAAAATTTACCTGTAGCACTGCATGCTGTTCATGAAGAATCGAAAAAAGTTTTATCTTTTTTAAAGAAGCACTCCATTCAAAAAGCACATTTTCATTGGTTAAAGGCACCAGATGAGGTGATCCATGAAATCGTCTCAGAAGGCTATTATGTTTCAGTTACACCTGAGGTTTGTTATCGTGAAAGAGATCAAAGATTAGTAAAGAAAGTTCCAATTGATCAGCTGTTAATTGAAACAGATGGTCCATGGCAGTACGGTGGACCTTTTGCAAGAAAAGAAACATCTCCATTACTATTGAAGGAAATTAGTAAGTCTGTATCGAATATAACTAAAATACCTTTAAAGAACTTAAATGAAAAAATCTTCAATAATACAAACCGACTTTATCCCAATTTTGTGACGGATAAAAGTTGAATGTTATAAAAAAATAGGAGGATCTTGATGAAACTTGTAACGGCAACTCTACAAAATGAACAGTTTATTGGTCTTGTACACGGTGATAAAATAATTAATTTACAAAAAGCTGAAAAGGATATATTTGAGATATCCTCGTTTCCAACAACTTTATTGGAATGTATCCCATTAGGTGATAAATTCATTCAAAATGTTAAACTCATTGTAGATAAGATCAATGTGGAAGAAGGGGCAGAAGGTTATCTTTATCCGATATCTGATGTAAAGCTTCTCTCACCTATACCAAGACCAATGAAAAATATTTTCTGTGTAGGAAAAAACTATCGTGACCATGCGATTGAAATGGGTAGTGAAGCAGATGTGCCAGAACACGTAATGCTTTTTTCGAAAACTCCAACAACTGTCATTGGACACGAAGATGAAATTGATCCTCATTTACATATTACAAAAGAGCTAGATTATGAAGGTGAGCTCGCTGTTGTGATTGGCAAAAAGGGCAAGCAAATCAAAGAAGAAGAAGCGATGGATTATGTGTTTGGCTATACGATTCTTAACGATGTGACTGCAAGAAATCTCCAAAGACAGCATAAGCAATACCTGCTCGGAAAAAGTCTAGACACCTCATGTCCGATTGGACCATATCTCGTTCATAAATCTGCTATTGACAATCCTTATGATCTAAAAATTACAACGAGGGTTAATGAGGAAGTAAGGCAAGATGGTCAAATAAAAGATATGATTTTTCCAATAGAACAAATTATCTCGACGATCTCACAAGGGACAACGCTTGAACCAGGTGATATTATTGCAACAGGAACTCCAGCAGGGGTTGGAAATGGATTTAATCCACCTAAGTTTTTACAGCCAGGTGATGTTGTGGAAATTGAGGTTGATAGGATTGGTGTTTTAAGAAATCGAATTATGGGATAACAATGAAGGTACTAGTCTAATTTATCCCACCTTAACGGGCAGTAAAACTCCGACTTCGAGATTCGAGAGAAGCAAAGAAGATAAGTGGGAGATAACTGCCCGTAAAGATCCGATAAGTCTCGCTAACCATCAGTGGGGATGAAGAA
>NZ_JAIQUM010000032.1 GCF_020075705.1 Metabacillus rhizolycopersici
GGTTCTTTACTTGGTTCTTCACTTGGACCCTTACTTGGTTCTTTACTTGGTTCTTCACTTGGACCCTTACTTGGTTCTTTACTTGGTTCTTCACTTGGACCCTTACTTGGTTCTTTACTTGGTTCTTTACTTGGTTCTTCATTTGGACCCTTACTTGGTTCTTCAGTTTTTCCCGGACCTTGCTCAGATTCCTTTTCTTCACCCTCTTCTGCTCCTGGACCTTCGCCTGCTCCTGGACCTTCACCCGCTCCCGGACCTTCACCTGCTCCTCGACCTTCACCCGCTCCCGGACCTTCACCTGCTCCTCGGCCTTCACCTGCTCCTGGACCTTCACCTGCTCCTCGACCTTCACCTGCTCCTCGACCTTCACCTGCTCCTGGACCTTCACCTGCTCCTCGACCTTCACCTGCTCCTCGACCTTCACCTGCTCCTGGACCTTCGCCTGCTCCTGGACCTTCACCTGCTCCTGGACCTTCACCTGCTCCTGGACCTTCACCCGCTCCTGGACCTTCACCTGCTCCTGGACCTTCACCTGGGCCTTTACCTTCACCTGGGCCTTTACCTCCACCTGGGCCTTTACCTCCACCTTTTCCACCAGATGGTGAAGGGGCTTTCAAAGATGAATAAGAATACATAATTGATTGAAACGTGCGACTATCTACTGAACCTGTAACTGGTAGTCCATGTTGTTTCTGAAAATACTTCACACCTCGAACAGTCTTCTTATCGTAATCACCATTAATTTCTCCTTCGTAACTACCGAGGGATTTTAACATTCCTTGAATGACGAATACATCTGGTCCATGGGCTCCTTTGCCGACAGCAAAACTTACAGATGACATCGATAGTAACAGCATGAGGGACAGCACCAAAATGCTAATCCCCTTTCCTAAAACTCTTCCTTTACGAGATTGAATGATTGAATCCCATTTCTTCATTCAACACACCATCCTTTAAGCAGAAATTTTTTGCGACAAATTTACTATTCCCAAATTTCTATTTATATTGTTAAAAGTCTTCAATGTATTTTCCAAAAAAATTATTGTAAATAAAAACAGATTTCATGAAAAAAGACGGTTTTTAATTAAAACATAAGCGCAAACGCCTTAATCAGCTTCGGACAAATAAGAAGATTAGAATGGTTTTTTGTTTTTTAACTTGGTCTTTAAGAGGACATATGCACAAGAATTTTAACACTAAACGACAAAAAGACCCCCAAGCAAAAAGCTTGAGAGCCTTTGAAACGCCAAAAATTAACGTTTTGAGAACTGAGGTGCACGACGAGCGCCTTTAAGACCTGGTTTTTTACGTTCTTTCATACGAGCGTCACGAGTTAACATGCCAGCACGTTTAAGTGTAGCACGATATTCTGGATCTGCTTCTAATAAAGCACGTGAAATACCATGACGGATTGCACCAGCTTGACCTGTAGTACCGCCACCTGCAACATTTACAAGTACATCGTAGTTACCTGTTGTTTCAGTTAAGTTTAATGGTTGTTTAATATCTTCGATTAAAGCAGCTGATGGGATGTAATCTTTAATATCACGACTATTTACAACAATACGACCTTCGCCTGGAACTAGACGCACACGTGCGACTGAGCTCTTACGACGGCCAGTACCATAATATTGAACCTGTGCCAAATTAATAACCTCCTTAGTAATTATCCGCGAAGTTCGTAAACTTCAGGTTGTTGAGCTTGGTGTTGATGTTCGCTACCACTGTATACATGTAATTTTTTACCGATTTGACGACCTAAAGAACCTTTTGGAAGCATTCCTTTGATTGCTAATTCAAGCATTTTCTCAGGATAGTTCGTACGCATTTCCAAAGCAGTTCTTTGCTTTAATCCACCTGGGAAATTACTGTGACGGTAGTAAATTTTATCTGTTAATTTTTTACCTGTTAATTCAATTTTCTCAGCGTTGATGATGATCACATGATCTCCAGTGTCAACGTGTGGTGTGAAAGTTGGTTTATGCTTTCCACGTAAGATAGATGCAATTTCACTTGAAAGACGGCCAAGAGTTTGACCAGCAGCATCTACTACGTACCATTTACGTTCTATATTTCCAGCGTTTGCCATAAACGTTGTACGCATGTTATTCCCTCCTAGATAATAAATATTAAAATGGTTCTTCTTCTATTTCATAACACGATAAGTTTCCGGGGCTTATTCGTGGGGTTGAAATACATACCATTAGATATGATATAACTTAAAGCCAATATTGTCAAGAAAATGTTACACCTGGTTTAGTTGTCATAATAAACTTTCCATAAATATAATCCGTGACCTGGAACAGTTTTACCACTTAAACTTCTGTCTCGCCCATTTAGAATAGTAGGTATATCCTCAGCATCAATTAAACCTTGTCCTACATCTAATAATGTCCCAACAAGAATCCTTACCATATTATACAAGAATCCGTTACCATTAAAACAAAAGATAATTTCTGAACCATCTTCAATCAGTTCAATGGAATTGATCGTTCTAACCTTGTCTTCAACCACTGTTTTAGCCACGCAAAAACTTGTAAAATCGTGCGTACCGCATAAATGTGTACATGCCTGTTTAATCGCATCCAAATCAAGCTTATATGGATAATGGAGGCTATAATTTCTTGTAAACACATTTTCCATCTTTTGTTGGTGAATTCGATAGCGATATTCCTTAGCAGTTGCGTGATAGCGTGAATGAAAATCATGATTGACATTGCTAGCATCTAAAATGACAATATCTTCAGGAAGCAAGCTATTTAAAGCATATGGCCATTTCTCAGCAGGAATGGCTAAATGGGTATCAAAATGGAATACTTGTCCAATAGCATGAACGTAAGCATCGGTTCTTCCAGAGGCATGTATTTTAATTAACTGCCCTTTATGAATCTTGCATAAGGCTTCTTCGATCTCCCCTTGGATTGTTCTCTTGTTTGGTTGCACCTGATATCCACTAAATCTTGTGCCATCGTAAGAAACAATACATTTTACTCTCATCATCTGCTCCTAGGTCCGTAAATAAAGTAGTACTAGCCCTAATGCAACCAGTAAGGTTAAGACAGAAGTGTCAAGCGTCTTCCATTTTAGCTGCCTTAGCTTTGTCCGCCCTTCTCCACCTTGATAACCTCTTGCTTCCATCGCAGTTGCCAATTCCTCTGCACGTTTAAATGCACTAATAAATAAAGGAACTAGTAATGGAACAACTGCCTTCAAACGATCTTTAATAGGTCCGCTTGTAAAGTCAGCCCCCCTTGCCATTTGAGCTTTTGCGATTTTATCAGTTTCTTCCATTAACGTAGGTATAAATCGTAATGAAATCGACATCATTAAAGCAAGCTCATGCACAGGTAAACCTAATTTTTTAAAAGGAGACAACAAGCTTTCCATTCCATCAGTAATTTCAATTGGTGTCGTCGTAAGCGTTAAAATGGTTGTCATTAAGATTAAATATAAAAATCGTAACGAAATATAAATCCCTTGCTTTAGACCCTCTTCATATATGCGGAAAAAGCCTAAATCAAACAGGATATCCCCTTCCTTAGTTACAATCAGATGGAGAATAAATGTAAATAATATGATCCATAGAATTGGTCTAAGACCCTTCAGTAAAAAGCGCACTGGTAACTTTGTTAATAAAACAATTAGGAGTGTAAATAACCCCAATACTAAATAAGTCAGTAAATTATTCGCTAAAAACACAATAAAAACAAAAGCGAAAATCATGACTAATTTTGCACGTGAATCCATCTTATGAATAAGGGAGTGACCAGGTACATATTTCCCGATGATCATGCTGTCCATCATACAAGGTCCCTCTCTTTCATAAGAGCCTTTATCTGATTAACAGTTTCATCTATAGTAAGTGGTACCTCTTGAAAGGATAAACCCTTTTCAACTAGCTGGCGTTGAAATTTCACTGTTTCAGGTAAATCCAGCCCAAGAGTACGTAACCTTTCAGCTTCACTAAAAACTTCCCTTGGAGTGCCTTGCATTTCTATTGTTCCCTTATGCATCACGATAATTTCATCGGAATATTTAGCCGCATCCTCCATACTATGGGTAACAAGGATAATTGTAAGATTTTGTTCCTTATGCAATTGATAAAATAAGTCCATCATATCTTTCCTACCTTTAGGGTCCAAACCTGCAGTTGGCTCATCTAAGACGAGAACATCAGGACCCATTGCCAAAACACCGGCAATCGCAACCCTTCGCATTTGACCACCGCTTAAATCAAATGGCGATTTTTGTAGAATCGATTCTGGTAATCCAACAATTTCTATGGTCTTCCTTGCTTTGGCAATTGCTTCTTCTTCACTCATGCCAAAATTTATTGGTCCGAAGGCAATATCCTTCTCAACTGTTTCTTCAAAAAGCTGATGCTCAGGAAATTGAAAAACAATTCCAACTAGGCTTCTTACAACCTTCAGTTGCTTTTGTTTTTTCCCTGCCTCAATTATATGGTCTCCAATTTGGATGGATCCCTTTGTCGGCTTTAACAATCCATTCAGATGCTGAAGTATCGTTGATTTACCGGAACCGGTATGTCCAATGATCGATAAATAGGTTCCCTTTTTTACCGATAAATTAATATCATAAAGAGCAAGTCTTTCTAATGGTGTTCGAGCCTGATAACGATGTTCTAAATTTTTAATTGTAATGTCCACAGCTCATTCACCAGACCTTCCTCAGTAAGATGTTTTTTACAGATTGGAACTCCAGCTTCTCTTAACCTTTTACTCAATATAAAAGGAAATGGTAAATCCAAGCCTATTTTAACAAGCTCTTCATCAAGCATAAATATTTCTTCGGGTGTTCCTTCAGCGAACTTTTTCCCACCATTCATAACAATAATCCTATCAGCCCTTGAAGCTTCCTCTAAATCATGAGTAATTGAAATAACTGTTAACAACCCTTGACGATTGAGATCACGCACCGTTTGTATGACCTCACTTCTTCCTTGTGGATCCAACATTGATGTCGCTTCATCTAAAATAATGATGTCAGGTTGCACTGCTATTACCCCAGCTATCGCTACACGTTGTTTCTGGCCTCCTGAAAGATGATGTGGTTCATGCTCAAGAAAGGCTTCCATTTTCACCTTTTTTGTAGCCGATTCGATCCTGTTAATCATCTCATCCCTCGGTATACCATTATTCTCAAGTCCAAATGCAACATCATCTTTAACGGTTGAACCGACAAATTGATTATCCGGATTTTGGAATACCATACCAACGTGCTTCCGAACATCCCAAATTGTTTTCTCGGAAAGCTCAATCCCGCACACACGAACGACTCCACTAGTAGGAATAAATAATCCATTTAATATACGTGCTAATGTAGATTTACCAGAGCCATTATGGCCAACAATTGCAAGCCATTCACCTTGATTCACATGTAACGAAACATTTTCTAATGCAGGCGAGGCTTCTTGATGATAATGGAATGTTACGTTTTCAACATCTATGATTGATTGACCCATCACTCGTCTCTCCTAATCTCTATCTAGAAAAGTGCAAGCTCCTTAGTTAGCTCAGGGCACATAAGACACTCATGAAATGAAGGTTACTTTACCTTCATTTTATGAGGGACTTATAACCCAATAGTGGCTTGGTGCGGAGCAAGACACTGAACACAAAAGCGGAAGCGCCTTGATCAGCCTCGGGCACATAAGACGCTTTTGAATAGAAGGTGTTTTTTACCTTCAATTCAAAAGTGGCATAGACCCAAGAGGGGCTAGGCGCTGCGGCTGGATGTCGTGCGCTTATGCACAGTACAAGAATTTTATAATTTCCTCTAACTTAAAGTAAGTTAGAAAGGCTATACTTTCTAATCCCTAAGAAAGCGTAAATGGCTAAACACCTTAGGACAAATTATAAACCTCATGAATAACAGGAAGTGTAACCCTCCCCACCATTCGCGAGTCGTTAAATGCTAAAAGCTTTAGATGCTAGCACTAGACACTATACTATGTTAAAACCTAAAATAAATCGTATAAAAAAAGGGCATTGATCCAGTCTTGCAACTGTCACGCCCTTGTTGTAATAAATGTAATTAAACTAATTCAATAATAACCATTGGAGCACCGTCACCGCGACGAGGTCCAAGTTTCATGATACGAGTATAACCGCCTTGGCGATCTTCGTAACGTGGAGCGATATCACTGAAAAGCTTTTCTAAAGCATATTTCGGTTTATCTTTTTCTTGACCTTCTTCAGTTGTAATCGTTACAACCTCAGCAACTTCATTACGTACATAAGATGCAGCTTGACGGCGAGCATGAAGGTCTCCACGCTTTCCTAAAGTAATCATCTTTTCAACAGTTGAACGTAATTCTTTAGCACGAGCTTCAGTAGTTTCGATGCGCTCACTAATGATCAAATCAGTAGTTAAATCACGAAGCATCGCTTTACGTTGAGCACTAGTACGGCCTAATTTTCTGTATGACATGAGATGTCCCCTCCTTCGTTGTATAATGTATGTTTTTTAGAAAAAGTTACTTTGCTATTAAAAGAAACATATATTCAATTAAAACATACGAAAACGCTAGTTACAGTTCTAACTAGTCGTCAGTCGTCTTTTCGAAGACCTAAACCTAGTTCTTCTAATTTTGCCTTAACTTCTTCAAGAGATTTACGACCGAGATTACGAACCTTCATCATATCTTCTTCTGTTTTATGAGCAAGCTCTTGTACTGTATTAATTCCAGCACGTTTTAAACAGTTGTAAGAACGGACAGAAAGATCTAATTCTTCAATTGTCATCTCAAGAACTTTTTCTTTTTGATCCTCTTCTTTTTCAACCATAATCTCTGCATTTTGAGCCTCATCAGTAAGCCCTACAAAAATATTTAAGTGTTCTGTAAGGATCTTTGAAGCTAATGCGATTGCCTCTTTGGGACCAGTACTACCATCAGTCCAAACATCAAGCATCAGTTTATCATAGTTAGCAACTTGGCCAACGCGTGTTTTCTCTACTTGATAAGAAACACGTGATACTGGTGTAAAGATTGAATCAACTGGAATGACTCCAATTGGTTGATCTTCTCTTTTGTTTGAAACAGCTGGAGTGTAACCACGCCCACGTTTAGCTGTTAATCGCATTCTAAAGCTAGCATCTGATGCAAGAGTTGCGATATGAAGATCTGGATTCAGAATTTCAACATCACTATCATGAGTAATATCAGAAGCTTTAACACTTCCTTCACCTTGAACATCAATTTCAAGCGTCTTTTCTTCATCAGAATAGATTTTAAGAGCAAGCTTTTTGATGTTTAAGATAATCGAAGTAACATCTTCAACAACACCTTCGATCGTTGAAAACTCATGAAGTACACCATCTATTTGGATCGATGTTACAGCGGCACCAGGGAGTGAAGATAATAGGATACGACGTAAGGAGTTACCCAAAGTTGTACCATATCCACGCTCAAGTGGCTCGACAACAAATTTACCATATTTGGTATCATCGCTGATTTCAACCGTTTCGATTTTTGGTTTTTCAATTTCTATCATCTATAAACCCTCCTTCAAAACGTCGAAACCCCGGCTAGACTAAAGAGTTTTATACCGTCTAACCGAAATTCCCCATTCAAAAGTTCCCGAATGTGCACAACAACAAAGTGATTCTGCTAGAACTTATATACTGTATCATAACCCATTATAGACAGGGATACAAAATCTATACAGAAAAATTACACACGACGACGTTTTGGCGGACGGCATCCGTTATGTGGAACTGGTGTAACATCTCTAATTGCAGTTACTTCTAAACCAGCAGCTTGAAGTGAGCGGATTGCTGCTTCACGACCTGCACCTGGTCCTTTAACTGTAACTTCAAGTGTTTTTAAACCATGCTCCTGAGATGCCTTTGCTGCAGTTTCTGCAGCCATTTGTGCAGCGAAAGGAGTAGATTTACGAGAACCTCTAAAGCCTAACGCACCAGCACTTGACCATGAAATTGCATTACCATGAGTGTCTGTAATAGTAACAATCGTGTTATTGAAAGTCGAACGAATATGAGCAATTCCGCTCTCAATATTCTTTTTCACACGACGTTTACGAGTGTTCGTTTTACGTGCCATTATTGGTTAACCTCCTTTTACCTTATTTTTTCTTGTTTGCTACTGTACGACGTGGTCCTTTACGTGTACGAGCATTATTTTTCGTGTTTTGTCCACGTACTGGTAAACCACGACGATGGCGAAGACCACGGAATGAACCGATTTCGATTAGACGTTTAATATTTAAAGAGATTTCACGACGAAGATCTCCTTCTACTTTAAGCTTATCGATAGCTTCACGAATTTTACCTAACTCATCTTCAGTTAAATCACGTACACGAGTATTTTCTGATACTCCAGCTTCTGCTAATACTTGCTGAGCAGTCGTACGGCCGATACCGAAAATATATGTTAATGATATAACAACACGCTTGTCACGTGGAATATCAACTCCTGCAATACGAGCCATTAAGCTTGCACCTCCTTATAGATTAACCTTGTTTTTGCTTATGTTTAGGATTTTCACAAATAACCATGACTTTGCCTTTTCTGCGAATGACTTTACATTTTTCACAAATCGGTTTAACAGATGGTCTGACTTTCATGATTTTCATACCTCCTTAGTAGTACGGAGTGCTAGTTATTTAAAACGGTATGTTATTCTGCCACGAGTTAAATCATATGGAGATAATTCTACCGTTACTTTGTCTCCAGGTAAAATACGAATGAAATGCATGCGAATCTTTCCAGATACATGCGCCAAAACCGTATGACCGTTCTCAAGTTCTACCTTGAACATTGCATTAGGCAATGTTTCAATGACAGTTCCTTCTACTTCAATTACATCGTCTTTCGCCATCGAACTGTTCTCCCTTCTCAAAATCAGTAACTTGCTCATTGACAAACCTGACATAAAACCTTCACATTTGTCGCACGACCTGTTTCCATTATACTGTTCTGAACTTCCGGAGATACGCAACAAAGAATTCTAGATGATGAACATTCTTTTTACTTGAAGATTTAAACTTTCGCTTTTCTCCATAAGTATATAAACGAAATCAGATCCGAAACTTCCAATCAATATGGCATAATGGTGCTTCCTCATTCAAGGAAATGGAAACATATCTTGGGAATCGAATTAGGTTCGTTCAAACAATGTCATCCCAGGTTACGCTTTTGTAAGGATTTCATAGCCGGTTTCCGTAATGGCAACTGTATGTTCAAAATGAGCACACACTTTACCATCTACAGTAACAACCGTCCAATCATCAGCCAATGTCTTAACATAACGAGTACCCGCATTTACCATTGGTTCAATTGCTAATACCATTCCAGGCTTAAGTCTTGGGCCTTTATTAGGTGGACCATAATGGGGAATTTGCGGATCTTCATGTAATTCCTGCCCAACACCATGCCCGACATATTCTCTTACAACTGAAAAATTACATTCTTCAACATAAGTTTGAATTGCATGAGAGATGTTTGATAATCTATCACCAGGTTTAGCTTCTTTAAGTCCTTTATATAAAGACTCCTCAGTTACATCTAAAAGTCTCTGAGTTTCATCAGAAATTTCACCTACAGGATAAGTCCAAGCAGAATCACCATGATATCCATTATATTTAGCACCAATATCGATACTAATAATATCTCCTTCACGCAATACACGATCACCAGGTATTCCGTGAACGAGTTCTTCATTAACAGAAACACAAATGCTTCCGCGGAACCCATTATACCCTTTAAATGAAGGGATTGCATTACATGAGCGAATAAACTTTTCGGCAATTACATCCAATTCCTTAGTTGTAATGCCTGGTGTAATATATTTCTGTAGCTCTTGGTGTGTTAGAGCTACAATTCGACCAGCTTCCCTCATAATTTCAAGTTCACGCTCGGTCTTACAAATGATCATGCACTAATCCTCCAAGCAGCTGATCCACATCAACAAATACCTGATCAATGTCCTGATATCCATTAATTGTTCTTAAATAGCCTTTATCACTATAGAAGTTTAATAATGGTTCTGTCTGCTTTAGGTTAACCTCCAAACGGTTTGCAACCGTTTCTTCATTATCATCTGCACGTTGATAAAGCTCTCCATCACATTTATCGCAAACACCAGCTACAGCAGGTGGATTGAATACTAAATGATAAGTAGCTCCACAACTTTTACAAATACGGCGACCTGTCAAGCGTTCCATCAGAACATCTTTTTTCACGTCAATGTTGATGACAAAATCAATCTGTTTGTTAAGATCTGCTAAAATTCCTTCAAGCGCATTTGCTTGAGCAACAGTTCTAGGAAAGCCATCCAAAAGAAAACCCTTTTGGCAATCATCTTTACCTAAACGATCACGAACAATACCAATCGTTACTTCGTCTGGCACTAGTTCACCTTTGTCAATAAATGACTTAGCTTGTAGACCTAGTTCTGTTTCTTCCTTCATAGCAGCTCTGAACATATCTCCTGTTGAGATATGAGGGATATCATATTTCTCTACAATACGCTCGGCCTGAGTGCCTTTTCCAGCTCCCGGCAGACCCATCAATACTAGATTCATTTGTATTTCCCCCTCAGCCTCTATTTGAGGGAATGGGAAATATTTCCCGAATTCCCATTATTTGATAAAGCCTTTGTAATGGCGCTTTACTAACTGACTCTCAAGCTGCTTCATTGTTTCAAGGGCAACCCCTACAACAATAAGTAAGCTCGTTCCACCAATCTGAGCGGATTGAGGAAGGCCAGCAAAGTTAATAAAGAAAACAGGAAGGACAGCTATAGCCGCTAAGAAAATAGAACCAACAAAAGTTAGACGATATAATACCTTAGTAACGTACTCCTGCGTATTCTTACCTGGACGAATACCAGGTATATAGCCGCCTTGCTTCTTCAAGTTTTCAGCCATTTGTTCAGGGTTCACTTGAACAAATGTATAGAAATATGCAAAAGCAATAATTAAAATGATATAAAGTATCATCCCAATAGGTTGTGTATAATCGAACGTTTTCTGAATCCAATTCGTTACATCGTTAGAACCAAAGAACGCTGCAATCGTCGGTGGTGTAATAATAAAGGATATCGCAAAGATAACAGGAATTACACCTGCAGGATTAACCTTTAGAGGAAGGTGAGTCGATTGACCTCCACCCATATTGCTACTACCAGATCGTTTAGCGTACTGGATTGGTATTTTACGAAGTGCTTGTTGAATAAAGATTGTTCCAACTACAACAGCTAATATTGCTAATATAAGTATCACAACTGTTATGATCCGAATAAACAGTTGATCACCTGCATTTTCAAATTGCTGTGCATAAATTTGGTTAACAGTTGTAGGAATACCTGCAGCAATCCCAGCAAAGATGATAATGGAAATTCCATTTCCAACACCTTTAGAAGTGATTTGTTCTCCTAACCACATTAAAAATGCTGTTCCAGCAGTTAATACAATCGCAATTATTAAGTAAGTCCCAACGCCAGGATTCTTGATAAGCAATCCACCTGACTGTACATTGAACCCATAGGACATACCTAACGCCTGGATGAAACCTAATATTATAGTAAAGTATCTTGTAAATTGAGCGAGCTTACGACGCCCAACATCACCTTGTTTTGACCATTCAGTAAATTTCGGTACAACATCCATCTGCAATAGTTGAATGATGATCGAAGCAGTGATATATGGCATTATTCCCATCGCTAAGATAGAAAAATTAAATAATGCACCGCCACCGAATGTGTTCAAGATTCCGAATACATTCAATTCATCCTGTGCTTTAAGAACATCTGCATTGACATTCGGCACAGGAATGAACGTACCAATACGAAATACTACTAACATTAAAAGGGTGAATAGTATTTTATTTCTAATATCACCCACGCGCATAAAATTGGAGATTGTTTTAAACATTAGATCACCTCAACTGTACCGCCAGCAGATTCAATCGCTTCTTTAGCAGAAGCAGAGAATTTGTTAGCTTTAACAGTAAGTTTTTTCTCTAATTGACCATTACCAAGGATTTTCACTCCTGATTTAACATTGCTAACAATACCTGTTTCAAGCAATAGATCTGGAGTTACTTCAGTACCCTCTTCAAAACGATTAAGTGTCGAAAGGTTGACAATAGCAAAGTCCTTACGGTTAATGTTCGTAAATCCGCGTTTAGGTAAGCGTTGGAACAAAGGAGTTTGACCACCTTCAAATCCAGGACGAACTCCACCACCAGAACGAGCATTTTGTCCTTTGTGACCTTTACCAGCTGTTTTACCGTTACCAGAACCAGTACCACGACCTACACGATTACGTGTTTTACGTGAACCTTCTGCGGGTTTCAACTCATGAAGTTTCATCGAGACACCTCCTTAATTATTTATTATTCTTTTATTGTTCTTTAACTGTAACTAAGTGAGCAACTTTATTAATCATACCGCGAATCGCAGGATTATCATCTTGTACTACAGTTTGGTGTAACTTTTTTAGTCCAAGCGTTCTAACAGTAATACGTTGATCTTCAGGACGACCAATTACACTGCGAGTGAGGGTAATTTCTAACTTATTCGCCATCTTGTTCCCTCCTTATCCTAACAGTTCTTCTACCGTTTTGCCACGTAACTTAGCAACTTCTTCAGCACTCTTCAAATCATTTAATCCTGCAATAGTTGCACGAATCATATTAATTGGAGTGTTTGAACCTAAAGATTTAGAAAGTATATCTGAAACACCTGCTAATTCTAATACCGCACGAACAGGTCCTCCAGCGATAACTCCAGTACCTTCACCAGCTGGTATTAATAGAACATTTCCTGCTCCAAATTGACCGATAATTTGGTGAGGAATTGTTGTACCTACCATCGATACTTCAATTAGGTTTTTCTTTGCATCTTCAATAGCTTTACGGATCGCTTCTGGTACCTCTTGTGCTTTACCAGTACCGAAACCTACGTGACCGTTTTTATCTCCTACAACAACAAGTGCTGCAAAACGGAAACGGCGTCCACCTTTAACAACTTTAGCTACGCGGTTAACGGTAACTACGCGTTCTTCAAGTTCTAATTTGTTTGGATCAATACGACGCATTCTGTATGTCCCTCCTTTTCTGATTAAAATTCAAGTCCAGCTTCACGTGCAGCATCAGCTAGAGCTTTAATACGACCATGATATAAATATCCTCCACGATCAAAAACGACAGATTTAACGCCTTTTTCAACAGCACGTTTAGCTACTAATTCGCCAACTTTTTGTGCAGCTTCAAGATTACTATTTGAAGTAAGATTTAAATCTTTATCTAAAGTAGAAGCACTTACCAACGTAACTGAGTTTGAATCATCAATTACTTGTGCGTAAATATGTTGATTTGAACGAAATACGTTTAGACGAGGACGAGTAGTAGTCCCAGTTAACTTAGCACGAACACGCGCATGTCTTTTTTTACGTACAGCATTTTTATCAGCCTTAGTAATCATTTAGGTCACTCCTTTCTTATCATCTAGGCGATATTACTTCGCAGTTTTACCTTCTTTACGACGAACAAATTCGCCTTCGTAGCGAATACCTTTACCTTTATAAGGCTCTGGTGGACGAACGTCACGAATGTTAGCTGCAATAGCACCTACACGCTCTTTGTCAGTACCTTTTACAACAACCTTAGTTTGAGATGGCACATCGATTTCAATACCTGATTCAGGTGTGATCTCAACAGGATGTGAGTAACCAACGTTAAGAACTAATTTATCTCCAGATTTAGTAGCACGGTAACCGACACCGATAAGCTCTAATCCTCTTTCAAAGCCTTTAGAAACACCTTCTACCATATTTCCTAGTAGACTACGTGTTGTACCGTGAAGTGCACGGTGTTCTTTAATTTCAGAAGGACGACTAACAGTTAAGACGTTCTCTTCAACTTTAATAATCATATCAGGGCTGAATGAGCGAGTTAACTCACCTTTAGCACCCTTTACTGTTACAGTATTATCATCAGCGATCGTAACTGTAACACCTGCAGGAATTTCAATTGGTTTCTTACCAATACGAGACATTCATTACACCTCCATTCATTTTCAACTTATTACCAAACGTATGCTAATACTTCTCCACCAGTTTGTTTTGCACGAGCTTCTTTGTCAGACAAAACGCCTTGAGAAGTTGAAACGATCGCAATACCTAATCCGTTAAGTACACGAGGTACTTCATCAGCTTTTGCATATACACGTAAGCCTGGTTTGCTAATTCTTTTTAGACCAGTGATTACACGTTCATTATTTGCACCGTATTTCATGAAAATACGAATAATGCCTTGTTTGTTGTCTTCTACATATTCTACATCACGTACGAAACCTTCACGCTTAAGGATTTCTGCAACTTCTTTCTTGATTTTAGATGCAGGAAACTCAAGTTTTTCGTGACGTACCATGTTCGCATTACGAATGCGAGTAAGCATATCTGCAATAGGATCTGTCATAACCATTACTAAATAACCTCCTTCCCGTTTTACGGTTTTACCAGCTAGCTTTTTTCACGCCTGGAATTTGACCTTTGTAAGCAAGTTCACGGAAACAAATACGGCAAAGCTTAAATTTGCGTAGTACTGAATGTGGACGTCCGCAACGTTCGCAGCGAGTGTACTCTTGTACTTTAAACTTCTGCGTACGTTTTTGCTTAACAATCATTGATTTTTTAGCCACAATTTCGCCTCCCTTTACTAGCGATTATTTTTGGAACGGCATACCGAACTGTGTTAATAGTTCGCGTGCTTCTTCATCAGTATTGGCAGTCGTTACGATAACGATGTCCATACCACGAACTTTATTTACTTTATCATAATCAATCTCTGGAAAAATTAATTGTTCCTTAACACCTAAAGTGTAGTTACCGCGACCGTCAAAAGATTTCTTAGAAACTCCACGGAAGTCACGTACACGTGGTAATGAAACAGATACTAATTTGTCAAAGAATTCATACATACGCTCACCGCGTAGTGTTACTTTTGCACCGATTGGCATTCCTTCACGTAAACGGAAACCTGCGATTGATTTCTTTGCTTTTGTTACTACTGGCTTTTGACCAGAAATTTGCGCTAATTCCTCAACAGCTACATCAAGAGCTTTTGAGTTAGCAACAGCATCACCAACACCCATGTTGATAACGATTTTTTCTAATTTTGGAGCTTGCATTACAGAGCTATATGAGAACTTGCTCATTAAAGCAGGTGTAATTTCTTTTTGATACTTTTCTTTAAGGCGGTTCATGAACTTGACCTCCCTTCCTTATTTACTATTTATCTAAAGTTTCACCAGATTTTTTTGCTACACGTACCTTTTTACCGTCTACCACTTTATAACCAACGCGAGTTGGCTCACCAGATTTTGGATCAAGTGGCATAACATTTGATACATGGATAGGTGCCTCGTGGCTTAAGATTCCACCCTGTGGGTTAGCTTGAGAAGGTTTAGAGTGCTTCTTCACTACATTAACACCTTCAACAATTACACGATCTTTTTTAGGAAAAGATTCAAGAACAACGCCTTGTTTACCTTTATCCTTACCAGAGATAACCATTACTTTATCACCTTTTTTAACATGCATCCTAGTTGCACCTCCTTAGTAAGGCAATCAAAATTTATTATAGAACTTCTGGAGCTAAAGAAACAATTTTCATATAGTTGCTATCACGTAATTCACGCGCAACAGGTCCGAAAATACGTGTTCCACGCGGACTTTTGTCATCACGGATGATAACACATGCATTTTCATCAAATTTAATATATGAACCGTCAGTACGACGAGCTCCACTCTTAGTACGTACGATTACAGCTTTAACTACTTCACCTTTTTTGACAACGCCACCTGGTGTTGCTTGTTTTACCGTACAAACAATAACATCACCAATATTAGCAGTTTTACGACCAGATCCGCCTAATACTTTAATTGTAAGTACTTCACGAGCACCGGAATTGTCAGCAACTTTTAAACGAGATTCTTGTTGGATCACTTATGTTACCTCCCCTCGGAATTAACTATTTAAACTAAATTAGATAATAATTGACTCTTCTACAACCTCTAATAAACGAAAACGTTTAGTAGCAGATAATGGACGAGTTTCCATTATTTTAACGATGTCACCAATCTTCGCTTGATTGTTTTCATCATGTGATTTGAACTTCTTAGAGTATTTAACTCGTTTGCCGTATAGTGAGTGTGTTTTGTAAGTTTCAACAAGAACAGTAATCGTCTTATCCATTTTGTCAGAAACAACACGACCAGTATACACTTTACGTTGGTTACGTTCACTCATAGTGTAAACCTCCTCTCTTATTAACGATTATTAGCTGCGATCTCTCTTTCACGGATAACAGTTTTCATACGAGCGATCGATTTACGAACTTCACGAATGCGAGCAGTATTTTCTAATTGTCCCGTCGCCAGTTGAAAGCGAAGATTAAATAACTCTTCTTTTAAAGACTTTACCTTTTGTTCTATTTCAGCAGTGGTAAGGTCACGAATTTCATTAGCTTTCATTAGATTCACCACCAATTTCTTCACGTTTTACGAATTTCGTTTTAATTGGTAATTTGTGAGCAGCTAAACGTAAAGCTTCACGTGCTACCTCTTCAGATACACCAGAAATTTCGAATAATACTTTACCAGGTTTAACAACAGCTACCCAACCTTCAGGAGCACCTTTACCAGATCCCATACGTACCTCTAGAGGTTTTGCAGTATAAGGTTTTGAAGGGAAGATTTTAATCCAAACTTTACCGCCACGTTTCATATAACGTGTCATCGCAATACGAGCAGCCTCGATTTGACGGTTCGTGATCCAAGATGCTTCTTGAGCTTGAATACCAAACTCACCGAAATGTACCTCAGTACCACCTTTTGCACGACCACGCATTTTTCCACGGTGCTCTCTACGATATTTTACGCGTTTTGGCAATAACATATTATTTTCCTCCTTCCTCAGTTTTCTTCTTTGTAGGAAGAACCTCTCCACGATAGATCCAAACTTTTACTCCTAATTTACCGTAAGTTGTATCAGCTTCAGCTGTTCCGTAATCGATATCAGCACGAAGTGTGTGAAGTGGAACTGTTCCTTCGCTATAATGCTCAGCACGTGCAATATCTGCTCCACCTAGACGGCCAGATACTTGAGTTTTGATACCTTGAGCACCAGCGCGCATAGCACGTTGAATAGTTTGTTTTTGAGCACGACGGAAAGAAATACGATTCTCTAATTGACGTGCGATATTATCAGCAACTAATTTTGCGTCTAAATCAGCTCTCTTAATTTCTAAGATATTGATGTGTACGCGTTTATTAGTTAATTGGTTAAGTGCTTTACGTAATGCTTCTACTTCCGTTCCACCTTTACCGATTACCATACCAGGTTTAGCAGTGTGGATAGTAACATTTACACGATTAGCAGCACGTTCGATCTCAATCTTAGATACAGATGCATCGTTTAGGCGCTTGCTAACATATTCACGAATTTTAATATCTTCATGTAAAAGAGTTGAGTAATCTTTACCTGCGAACCATTTTGATTCCCAATCACGAATAACTCCAATACGAAGACCGACTGGATGTACCTTTTGACCCACGGATTATCCCTCCTTCTTTTCTGATAAAATAATTGTAATGTGACTCGTACGTTTGTTAATTGCACTTGCACGACCTTGTGCACGTGGACGGAAACGTTTAAGAGTTGGACCTTCGTTTGCGTAAGCTTCAGTTACAACTAAGCTATTGATGTCCATTTCATAGTTGTGCTCAGCGTTTGCTACTGCTGACTTTAATACTTTTTCTACAACTGGTGAAGCAGCCTTTGGCGTGTGATTTAGAATCGCTACAGCTTCGCCTACTTGCTTACCTCGAATAAGATCAAGAACTAAACGAACTTTACGAGGAGCAATACGAACTGTTCTTGCGACAGCTTTAGATTGTTGCATTTAAATGCCTCCTCTCATTAACGTCTTGTTTTTTTGTCATCACTTGCATGACCTTTGTACGTACGTGTAGGTGCAAACTCACCAAGTTTGTGACCTACCATGTCCTCAGTTACATATACAGGAACATGTTTACGTCCATCATAAACTGCGATAGTGTGACCAATGAATTGTGGGAAAATAGTAGAACGGCGAGACCAAGTTTTAATTACTTGTTTCTTTTCCGTTTCATTTAATTTTTCAACTTTGTTAATTAAATGTTCATCCACGAATGGTCCCTTTTTTAAGCTACGGCCCATGATAGTACCTCCCTTCGCGATCGTGCTACGGTTCGATTGAACCGTAGTTCAACCACGTTATTTTTTACGACGACGTACGATAAACTTATCTGATTTGTTTTTCTTTTTACGAGTTTTAGCACCAAGTGTCGGTTTACCCCATGGTGACATTGGTGATTTACGTCCGATTGGAGAGCGTCCTTCACCACCACCGTGTGGATGGTCATTCGGGTTCATTACAGATCCACGTACTGTTGGACGTATACCTAACCAACGAGAACGACCTGCTTTACCAATGTTGATAAGTTCATGTTGCTCATTACCAACTTGACCTACAGTAGCACGACAAGTAGCTAAAATCATACGAACCTCACCAGAGTTTAAACGTACAAGTACATATTTACCTTCTTTACCCAATACTTGAGCAGAAGTACCAGCTGAACGAACTAATTGTCCACCTTTACCAGGTTTTAATTCGATATTGTGAATAACAGTACCAACTGGAATGTTTTGTAACGGTAATGCATTACCTACTTTGATGTCTGCTTCAGGACCAGACATAACTTCTAAACCTACTTTAAGGTTTTTAGGTGCAAGAATGTATCTTTTCTCACCATCAACATAGTTGATAAGTGCGATATTTGCAGAACGATTTGGATCGTACTCGATTGTAGCAACGCGTCCTGGTATACCATCTTTGTCGCGTTTAAAATCGATCACACGATATTGGCGTTTATGTCCGCCCCCTTGGTGACGAACTGTAAGTTTACCTTGGTTATTACGTCCACCTTTTCTGTGAAGAGGCGCAAGTAATGACTTTTCTGGTTTGTCTGTAGTAATTTCAGCAAAATCAGATACTGTCATATTACGACGACCATTAGTGGTCGGTTTATATTTTTTAATCGCCATATCGATATCCCTCCTTTTCTATATGAAATTATACTTCAAATAATTCGATTTCTTTGCTGTCTGCAGCAAGCTTAATGATTGCTTTACGACGACGGTTTGTTAATCCGCTATATTTCCCAACGCGTTTGAATTTACCTTTATAGTTCATGATGTTAACTTTTTCAACTTTAACGCCAAAGATTGATTCGATAGCATCTTTAACTTCAGTTTTATTAGCTTTCACATCAACATCAAACGTATATTTTCTTTCAGCCATAAGGTCTGTTGAACGTTCAGTGATTACTGGGCGCTTTATAATATCACGAGGATCTTTCATTATGCAAGTACCTCCTCTACTTTTTGCACCGCTGCTTTCGTCATAATTAGCTTTTCATGATTAAGCACATCTAGTACGTTTACTCCACCAGCAGTAACAACTGTTACACCAGGGATATTACGTGCTGATAATGCAACATTCTCATTGTTGTCAGCTGTAACGATTAACGCTTTTTTCGCAACTGAAAGACCGTTAAGTACTGCAGTCATTTCTTTTGTTTTTGGAGCGTTGAACGCTAAGTCCTCTAATACAACGATGTTGTTGTCAATTACTTTAGATGATAAAGCTGATTTGATCGCTAAACGGCGAACTTTTTTTGGTAATTTATAAGCGTATGAACGTGGAGTTGGTCCAAATACTACACCACCACCGCGCCATTGTGGAGAACGAATAGATCCTTGACGAGCACGACCAGTACCCTTTTGACGCCAAGGTTTACGACCTCCGCCTGCTACTTCAGAACGATTTTTTACTTTGTGAGTTCCTTGACGTAAGGAAGCTCTTTGCATGATAACCGCATCAAATAATACGTGCTGATTAGGTTCGATACCAAATACTGAATCGTTAAGTTCGATTTCTCCAACATTTGATCCAGATTGGTTTAATAATGCTACTTTCGGCATTATCCAATTCCTCCTTTCCTAAAGAAATTATTTTGATTTTACTGCGCTTTTCACAGTAATAAGTGCTTTTTTAGGTCCTGGAACGTTACCTTTAATCAATAATAGATTGCGTTCAGCATCTACTTTAACGATTTCTAAGTTTTGAACTGTAATACGTTCTCCACCCATACGACCAGGTAAAAGTTTGTTTTTAAATACACGGTTAGGTGCTACAGGTCCCATTGAACCTGGGCGACGATGGTAACGAGAACCATGAGACATAGGCCCACGAGATTGTCCGTGGCGTTTGATTGAGCCTTGGAAACCTTTCCCTTTAGAAATTCCTGTTACATCTACAATTTCACCTGCAGTGAAAATATCAACCTTGACTTCTTGACCAACTTCGTACGCATCTAAGCTAGCTTCACGAAGTTCTTTAACGAAGCGCTTAGGTGCAGTATTAGCTTTTGCTACGTGGCCCTTTTCTGGTTTGTTAGATAACTTTTCACGTTTGTCTTCAAAACCTAATTGAATAGCTGAATAGCCATCAGTTTCTTCAGATTTTTTTTGAAGAACTACGTTTGGAGTAGCTTCGATAACAGTTACCGGAATTAAATCACCGTTTTCTGCAAATACTTGCGTCATACCAATTTTTCTTCCTAAGATTCCTTTGGTCATGAGTCACACCTCCTATTATTATTCATTATTTATTTTTAAAAATTAAAGTTTTATTTCGATGTCAACACCAGATGGTAAGTCTAAACGCATTAATGCATCAACAGTTTGTGGTGTTGGGTTGATGATATCAATTAAACGTTTATGCGTACGCATTTCGAATTGCTCACGAGAATCTTTATATTTATGAACCGCACGTAGGATTGTGTATACAGATCTTTCTGTTGGTAACGGAATTGGACCAGATACATTTGCACCAGAACGTTTTGCAGTTTCTACAATTTTCTCTGCAGATTGATCAAGAATTCTGTGATCATAAGCTTTTAAACGAATACGAATCTTTTGTTTTGCCATTACTTTCCCTCCTTTTCGCCTATTTTCAAAATAGACATTTTCTCCGCAAGAATTTTCCCTACACACGCCATGGCAAAGCGGCCGTGTGTATCGGCAACCTCCTGCTTCATCGCAGTCAAAGACCAACATTGTCTATTATACAAAAAAACTGTGATAGATGCAAGAGAAATTTACAATTCAATTACTTTTCCCGAGCACTTTTCATATTATACATAGATTGCATATGAATATCAAGGTAAATCCATTTGGTTTAATTTTCTATAACTTGTTTAGAATTGCGTAGGCAAATATATTTATAATGAAAAGTCACACCTTACATTCAATACTCTACTGAAAGTATTGAAATGAATATTTAATTTACAGTTTAATAACCGTCGTTTATATTGTTTCTTTTAAACCGTTCTTCATTGTTTCTCTTCAATTCTGGTATTGGGGTTTTGCGAACTTGTAAGAATGGAGATCACCACTAAGCAAGTAAAGAAAACAACAGATATTACTTTCACTGCTGGACTCCTAGATGTTAACAATGAATAGTAAAATGAATAAAACAAAAGTGAATACACCTTGATGAACCTTAGGTAAATAAGCCAACCTTAAATAGAAAGTGTTTTTTACCTTCAATTCAAGATTGGCTACAGACCCGAGAATGGCTTGACGCTGGTCATACGCTTATCCACAGTTCAAAAAATGTATCGTACGCTAAACGGCAAAAAAGGTGAGCTAATAAGCTCACCTTTTTAATCTCTATATAGAAGAGAAATTACGCTTGGATAGAAGCAACTACGCCTGCGCCTACTGTACGTCCACCTTCACGGATTGAGAATTTTGTACCTTCTTCAATCGCGATTGGAGCAATAAGTTCAACAGTCATTTCTACGTTATCCCCAGGCATAACCATTTCAACGCCTTCAGGAAGTTGACAAATACCAGTTACGTCAGTTGTACGGAAGTAGAACTGAGGACGGTAGTTAGTGAAGAATGGAGTATGACGTCCACCTTCTTCTTTTGATAACACATAAACTTCTGCTTTAAAGTTAGTGTGTGGAGTGATTGTTCCTGGCTTAGCAAGAACTTGACCACGTTGGATATCTTCACGAGAAACCCCACGAAGAAGTGCTCCAATGTTGTCACCAGCTTCAGCATAATCAAGAAGCTTACGGAACATTTCAACACCTGTTACAGTAGTTGATTTTGCTTCTTCAGTAAATCCGATGATATCAATTACGTCACCAACTTTTACTTGTCCACGCTCAACACGACCTGTTGCAACTGTTCCACGACCTGTGATTGAGAATACATCCTCAACAGGCATCATGAATGGTTTTTCAGTGTCACGTGCTGGTGTTGGGATGTACTCATCAACTGCAGCCATAAGTTCAAGGATTCTTTCTTCCCAAGCAGCTTCTCCTTCAAGAGCTTTAAGAGCAGAACCTTTAATTACTGGAACATCGTCACCAGGGAAATCGTACTCAGAAAGTAAGTCACGAACTTCCATTTCAACTAATTCTAAAAGCTCTTCGTCATCAACCATGTCACATTTGTTTAAGAATACAACAAGGTAAGGTACACCAACTTGACGAGATAATAGGATATGCTCACGAGTTTGTGGCATTGGGCCATCAGCAGCTGAAACTACTAAGATACCACCATCCATTTGTGCAGCACCAGTGATCATGTTTTTAACATAGTCAGCATGTCCTGGGCAGTCAACGTGTGCATAGTGACGAGTTGCAGTTTCATATTCAACGTGAGAAGTATTAATTGTAATACCACGTTCTCTTTCTTCAGGAGCAGCATCGATTTGATCGTAACCTTTTGCTTCTCCACCACCAGCTTTAGCAAGAACAGTAGTGATTGCAGCTGTTAAAGTTGTTTTACCATGGTCAACGTGTCCAATTGTACCAATATTTGCATGCGTTTTGGAACGGTCGAATTTTTCTTTAGCCATTCTAATAATCCTCCTTGGAGTTTAATATTTTAGGGTATATGTAACAGAAAGTGATACCATCACTTTCTGTTCTCACATAAGTAGTTATACTTCATCAAAGGGGTAAAATCAATTACTGACCTTTATTTTTTTTGATAATTTCTTCTGAAACTGATTTTGGAACTTCTTCATAGTGATCAAAGTGCATTGTGAATACGCCACGACCTTGAGTACTTGAACGTAATGCAGTAGCATAACCAAACATTTCAGAAAGTGGAATCATTGCACGTACAACTTGTGCGTTACCACGTGCTTCCATACCTTCTACACGTCCACGACGTGCTGTAACTTGCCCCATAATGTCACCCATGTATTCCTCAGGAATTACAACTTCCACCCTCATTACAGGCTCAAGGATAACTGGGTTACACTTTGAAATTGCGTTTTTAAGAGCTAATGATGCAGCTACTTTAAACGCCATTTCACTTGAGTCAACATCATGGTATGATCCATCAACTAATGCAGCTTTTACATCCACTAATGGATATCCAGCAAGTACACCGTTTTTCATTGAATCTTCAAGTCCAGCTGCTACAGCAGGTACGTATTCACGTGGTACTACACCACCGACGATTTTGTTCTCAAATTCAAAACCTTTACCTTCTTCGTTCGGTTCGAATTCGATCCATACGTGACCAAACTGTCCACGACCACCAGATTGACGAGCAAATTTACCTTCAACTTTTGCAGCCGCACGGAATGTTTCACGGTATGCAACTTGAGGAGCACCAACATTAGCTTCAACTTTGAATTCACGTCTCATACGATCCACAAGAATATCTAAGTGAAGTTCACCCATACCAGCAATAATTGTTTGACCAGTTTCTACGTCAGTATGTGCTCTGAATGTTGGATCTTCTTCTTGAAGTTTTTGTAAAGCTGTTGTCATCTTATCTTGGTCTGCTTTAGATTTCGGCTCAACAGAAAGTTGAATAACAGGTTCTGGGAAATCCATTGATTCTAAGATAACTAGGTTCTTATCATCACATAAAGTATCACCAGTCGTTGTATCTTTCAAACCTACTGCAGCAGCGATATCTCCAGCATGTACTTCACTGATTTCTTCACGACTGTTTGCGTGCATTTGTAATATACGTCCTACACGTTCACGTTTACCTTTAGTTGAGTTTTGAACGTATGATCCAGCGCTCAATGTACCAGAGTAAACACGGAAGAATGTTAATTTACCTACATACGGATCAGTCATTACTTTAAATGCTAAAGCAGCGAATGGACCTTCATCACTAGATTCACGAACTAATTCTTCGTCACTATCTGGTGCATGACCTTTAATTGCAGGTACATCTAAAGGTGATGGAAGATAAGCAATTACTGCATCTAGCATTTTTTGAACACCTTTGTTTTTGAATGCAGAACCACAGATTACAGGGTAGAATTCAACGTTTACAGTACCTTTACGAATTGCTTCTTTAAGCTCGTCGTTAGTGATTTCTTCTCCACCAAGGTATTTCTCCATTAATTCTTCATCAAGTTCTGCTACTGCTTCTACTAAACTTTCACGGTATTCATTTGCTTGATCTTGGTATTCTTCAGGTATTTCTCCTTCTTGGATATCTGTACCTAAGTCATTACCATAGAATGTTGCTGTCATCTCAACTAAGTCGATGATTCCTTCAAATTGATCCTCAGCACCAATTGGTAATTGAATTGGGTGAGCATTAGCTTGAAGACGTTCATGTATAGTTTTAACAGAATATAAGAAATCCGCGCCTGTTTTGTCCATTTTGTTAACAAATACAACACGTGGTACTCCATAAGTTGTAGCTTGACGCCAAACTGTTTCTGTTTGTGGCTCAACACCTGATTGAGCATCAAGAACTGCTACAGCACCATCAAGTACACGTAGAGAACGTTCAACTTCAACTGTGAAGTCTACGTGCCCTGGAGTGTCGATGATGTTTACACGATGACCTTTCCATTGTGCTGTTGTTGCAGCAGATGTAATTGTAATTCCACGTTCTTGCTCTTGCTCCATCCAGTCCATTTGAGATGCACCTTCATGAGTTTCACCGATCTTATGAATACGACCAGTATAATAAAGAACGCGTTCAGTTGTAGTCGTTTTACCGGCATCAATGTGAGCCATGATGCCGATATTACGAGTATTTTCTAAGGAGAACTCTCTTGCCATTGGGTAATTTCTCCTTCCTCATGGGAATTTTAGTATTAGTAAAGTGTATTGATTACCAACGATAGTGAGCAAATGCTTTATTTGCTTCAGCCATTTTGTGTGTATCTTCACGTTTCTTAACTGCTGCTCCAGTGTTGTTAGCTGCATCAAGAATTTCGTTAGCTAAACGCTCTTCCATCGTTTTCTCTCCACGAAGACGTGCGTAGTTTACTAACCAACGAAGACCTAAAGTAGTACGACGGTCTGGACGTACTTCTACAGGTACTTGATAGTTAGCACCACCAACACGGCGAGCTTTAACTTCAAGAACTGGCATGATGTTTTTAAGTGCTTGTTCGAACACTTCCATAGCATCTTTTCCAGAACGTTCTTTGATTAAATCGAAAGCATTGTAAAGTACAGATTGTGCTTTACCTCTTTTTCCGTCAATCATAATTCTGTTTACTAAACGTGTAACAAGCTTTGAATTGTAAAGTGGATCTGGTAATACGTCTCTTTTTGTTACAGGACCTTTACGTGGCATGTTATGTCCTCCCTTCATCAAATATTATTTATTTAGAAATTATTATTTTTTTGCAGCTTTTGGACGTTTTGTACCGTATTTAGAACGACCTTGCATACGTCCGTCAACTCCAGCAGTGTCAAGCGCACCACGTACGATGTGATAACGTACCCCTGGTAAATCCTTTACACGACCTCCACGGATAAGAACAACACTGTGCTCTTGTAGGTTGTGGCCGATACCTGGAATATAAGCTGTAACTTCGATTCCGTTAGTTAAACGTACACGAGCATATTTACGAAGAGCCGAGTTAGGTTTCTTAGGCGTCATCGTACCTACACGAGTACAAACACCACGTTTTTGAGGTGATGTTACATTCGTTTGCTCTTTTTTGAAGCTGTTGTAACCTTTGTTTAAAGCTGGTGATTTTGAATTCTCAACTTTACTTACGCGTCCTTTACGAACTAATTGGTTAATAGTAGGCATTATTTTTCCTCCCCTCTTTTTTTAATACCACACATCCAGGTGGTTCATATTTAGGCAAAAACAAAGTTTCTGCAAAATGGCAATTCATATCGCAAAAACAGTTTTTACTGGATTATAGCTACAGCTGCAGCTCCTACATCTATTTCACAAGCTTTTCCAAGCTCTTTCATAGAAGAAACTTTTGTTAAAGGGATTTTCAGTTCTTCTGCTGTTTGAATTACCTTTTGGGTTATTCGGTCATCAGCATCATTTGCAATAATAATCTCTTTAACCTCATTATTTATAAGGGCTTTAACTGATTGCTTAGTACCAACAATTTTTTTGTGTGCCTGTAATACTTTTTCATAAGACATAATCAAATATCCTCCAAAGCAACAGGTTAAGATCGAGCACCTAAAATATAGTATCATTGGTAGAGATGGATGTCAACAGTCCTATCAAAAAACTTTCTGCATCCATCTCTAACCAATTAAACTACCTTAATGATTAATTAGGCTGTATTTATGAATTTTATCAGTCTATAGAAGCAACTTCTTCAGTTTGCTTTACTTTTGAAATCGGTTCAGCCTGACGATATCTTGGCATACCAGTACCAGCCGGCACAAGTTTTCCAATAATAACATTTTCCTTCAGACCTAATAATTCATCACGTTTTCCTTTAATTGCTGCATCAGTCAGAACGCGTGTTGTTTCTTGGAATGACGCTGCAGATAAGAAGGAATCTGTTTCAAGTGATGCTTTTGTAATACCAAGTAAGACTGGGCGAGCTGTCGCAGGACGTTTACCATCTAACAATACTTGCTTGTTGGCATCAGTAAATTGATGGACATCAAGAAGTGTACCTGGTAATACATCTGTGTCACCAGCATCCATAACTCTTACCTTACGAAGCATCTGTCTTACCATTACCTCTACGTGTTTATCGCCAATTTCTACCCCTTGCATGCGGTATACTTTTTGAACTTCACGTAAGAGATATTGTTGTACAGCTTGAAGATCCTTAACTTTAAGTAATTCCTTCGGATCGATTGAACCTTCCGTTAATACTTCGCCACTCTCGACTTTATCACCTTGAGTAACTTTTAAGCGCGCATTATATGGAGCTGTGTAAGAACGGGATTCCACTTCACCTTGGATGACGATTTCTTGTTGTTTGTCGCGTACTTCGTTAATTTCGGCAACAACACCACTAATCTCAGTGATAAGTGCTTGCCCTTTAGGGTTTCTTGCCTCAAATAACTCTTGAATACGAGGTAAACCTTGTGTGATATCATCTCCTGCTACCCCACCTGTATGGAAAGTACGCATTGTTAACTGTGTACCAGGCTCACCGATGGATTGCGCAGCGATAATTCCAACTGCTTCTCCAACCTCAACTTCAGTACCTGTAGCTAGGTTACGTCCATAACATTTTTTACACACACCATGTCTAGTGTTACATGTAAATGCAGAACGAATCCATACTTCCTCTATACCAGCATCAATAATTTCAACAGCGATATCTTCAGTGATTAACTCATTTTCACTCACTAAAACTTCACCTGTCTCAGGATGCTTAACTACCTTACGACAATAACGACCAATTAAACGTTCATCAAGGTTTTCAATAATCTCTGTACCTTCTTTAATTGCTTTTGCAAGTATGCCTCGATCGGTTCCACAGTCATCATCACGAATAATTACATCTTGCGCAACATCAACAAGACGACGAGTTAAGTAACCAGAGTCAGCCGTTTTCAGAGCCGTATCTGCAAGTCCTTTACGTGCACCATGTGTAGAGATAAAGTACTCTAATACTGTTAACCCTTCTCGGAAACTTGATTTAATCGGTAACTCAATAATACGTCCAGCCGGGTTGGCCATAAGACCACGCATACCAGCAAGTTGTGTGAAGTTTGAAGCATTACCACGGGCACCTGAGTCACTCATCATAAAGATTGGGTTGCGTTTATCAAGGGACGCCATCAGTTTACCTTGAATCGTATCTTTTGCTGCACTCCAAATCGAAATAACACGCTCATAACGCTCTTCCTCGGTAATTAACCCTCTTCTAAATTGCTTTAAGACGTTATCAACTTTGGTTTGGCCTTCGCTAATAATTTCTTCTTTTTCTTTTAAAACGATAATGTCAGCTACACCAACAGTAATACCAGCTTTAGTTGAGTATTTAAAACCAAGGTTTTTCATACGGTCCAACATTTTTGATGTTTCAGTAATATGGAACTTTTTGAAAATCTCTGCAATAACATTACCAAGAATACCCTTTTTAAAAGGTAATATCTCTTCCTGTGCAGCTATATGTTCTTTCACATTTACGTTTGTTTCTACAAAGTACTTTTCAGGTGTCTTTTCTTCAATGTTTAATTTTGTCGGCTCATTCATGTACGGGAATGACTCTGGTAAAATTTCATTGAAAATCAACTTACCTACAGTTGTGATAAGCAACATTTTGTTTTGCTTTTCAGTAAAGGTTTGATTATTTAATGCTCCTGCGTTAACAGCAACACGAGTATGTAAATGTACATAACCGTTTTGATATGCAAGCAGCGCTTCATTTGTATCATTAAAAATCATACCTTCACCAATTGAACCCTCACGCTCTAACGTTAAGTAATAGTTACCTAACACCATATCTTGAGAAGGTGTAACAACAGGCTTACCATCCTTAGGATTTAGGATATTTTGTGCAGCTAGCATCAAAATACGCGCTTCTGCCTGCGCTTCTGCAGATAATGGTACGTGAACAGCCATCTGGTCACCATCGAAATCCGCATTGTATGCTGTACATACTAGTGGATGAAGACGAATTGCACGACCTTCTACTAAAGTAGGTTCAAATGCCTGAATTCCTAATCTATGCAGCGTCGGTGCACGGTTAAGTAGTACTGGGTGTTCCTTAATAACAGATTCTAAGACATCCCATACTTCCGGCTGAACTCGTTCAATTTTTCTCTTAGCACTCTTAATGTTATGAGCTAATCCTTTTTCAACAAGTTCTTTCATTACAAACGGTTTAAATAATTCCAATGCCATTTCCTTCGGCAAACCACATTGGTACATTTTTAGGTTTGGACCAACGACGATTACAGAACGACCAGAGTAATCAACACGTTTACCTAATAAGTTTTGACGGAAACGTCCTTGTTTCCCCTTTAACATATGTGAAAGGGATTTTAACGGACGGTTACCTGGACCTGTTACAGGGCGACCGCGACGTCCATTATCAATAAGCGCATCAACTGCTTCTTGTAGCATACGCTTTTCGTTTTGAACGATGATACTTGGTGCACCTAAATCTAATAAACGCTTTAGACGATTATTACGGTTAATAACACGTCTGTATAGATCATTTAAATCTGATGTTGCAAACCGACCACCATCAAGCTGTACCATTGGTCGTAGTTCAGGTGGAATTACAGGAAGTACATCTAGGACCATCCATGATGGTTCATTGCCTGAATTACGGAATGCTTCTAAGACTTCAAGGCGCTTAATTGCACGCGTTCTACGTTGTCCTTGAGCTGACTTTAATTCTTCCTTTAAGCCGTCCACTTCTTTATCTAAATCGATATCTGATAAAAGCTTTCTAATCGCTTCCGCACCCATTGACGCTTGAAAAGTATTACCGTATTTCTCGCGATATGCACGGTATTCTTTCTCAGATAATAGTTGTTTCTTCTCAAGAGGAGTGTCTCCTGTATCAGTTGTTACGTAAGAAGCAAAATAGATAACTTCTTCTAAAGCACGCGGAGACATATCTAGTACTAGGCCCATACGGCTAGGGATTCCTTTGAAGTACCAAATATGAGAAACTGGAGCAGCTAATTCAATATGACCCATTCTCTCACGACGTACTTTTGCACGTGTAACTTCAACGCCACAACGATCACACACTACACCTTTATAACGTACTCTTTTGTATTTTCCACAATGACATTCCCAGTCTTTAGTGGGTCCGAATATGCGTTCACAAAACAAACCATCTTTTTCTGGCTTCAACGTACGATAGTTAATTGTTTCTGGTTTCTTAACCTCACCAAAAGACCATGAACGAATCTTGTCTGGTGAAGCTAATCCGATGCTCATATATTCAAAATTATTTACATCTAACAAGGGGCCTACCTCCCTTTTCGTCTTCAGGTTCTACCCTTTTTTTAAGATCTAATCACTCATAAATAAAAGGCAAATAGACCCTTTATTTATGAGTGACTTATTGAACAAGGCTGAACGATCAGCCTCATAATGTAACTTATTCTTTTGCTACTGTGTCTTTTTCTAACTCAACAGCTTCAGAATTTGTATCCACTTGTTCATTTATTGATAAGCCTTCTGCTTGTTGGGATTCTTCATCGTCATCAAGGTCTCTCATTTCGATCTCTTGCTCGTCGCTTGACAACATCTTAACATCCATACCTAAACTTTGAAGCTCTTTAATTAATACTTTGAATGACTCTGGAACACCTGGTTCAGGTACATTCTCACCTTTAACAATCGCTTCATACGTTTTTACACGTCCTACGACATCATCTGATTTAACAGTCAGGATTTCTTGAAGAGTATAGGCAGCACCGTATGCTTCAAGCGCCCAAACCTCCATCTCTCCAAAACGCTGACCACCAAATTGCGCTTTACCACCTAGTGGCTGTTGTGTAACTAATGAGTATGGACCTGTAGAACGTGCGTGTAGCTTATCATCAACCATATGTGCAAGTTTGATCATATACATAATACCAACTGATACACGGTTATCGAACGGCTCACCTGTACGTCCATCATAAAGTACAGTCTTGGCATCACGTGCCATACCTGCTTCTGCTAACGTTTCCCATACATCCTCTTCTGTCGCACCATCAAATACAGGAGAAGCGACATGAATACCCATTCTTCTTGCAGCCATTCCTAAGTGTAACTCTAGTACCTGTCCGATATTCATACGTGAAGGTACTCCAAGTGGGTTTAACATGATATCTACTGGTGTTCCATCTGGTAAGTATGGCATATCCTCTTCTGGAAGAATTCGTGAGATTACACCCTTGTTACCGTGACGTCCAGCCATTTTATCGCCTTCATTAATTTTACGCTTTTGAACGATATAAACACGTACTAATTGGTTAACACCTGGTGGTAATTCATCCCCATCTTCACGATTAAATACTTTAACGTCAAGAATGATTCCTTCTCCACCATGTGGCACACGTAATGAAGTATCACGTACTTCACGTGCCTTTTCTCCGAAGATTGCATGTAAAAGTCGCTCTTCTGCAGTAAGTTCTGTTACGCCCTTAGGTGTAACTTTACCAACTAATAGATCTCCGTCTTTTACTTCAGCTCCAACTCGAATAATTCCACGCTCATCTAAATTCCTTAACGCATCTTCCCCAACGTTTGGAATGTCGCGTGTAATTTCTTCAGGCCCTAACTTCGTATCACGAGATTCCGACTCATATTCTTCAATGTGAATAGATGTATAAACATCGTCTTTCACAAGTCTTTCACTCATGATAATAGCATCTTCATAGTTATATCCATCCCATGTCATGAAGGCAACCATTACATTTCTTCCTAATGCAAGTTCACCTAATTCCATTGATGGGCCGTCCGCAAGAATCTCACCTTTAACTACTTCGTCGCCTTCACTCACAATCGGGCGTTGGTTGTAGCAAGTTCCTTGGTTTGAACGAATGAATTTTAATAAGTTATATTTATCTAAATTCCCTTTAACCCTTTGACCATCAACGTCTTCGTAACGACGAACCCAAACATTCTTCGCTTCCACACGTTCAACAACACCAGGGTATTTACAGATAACTGCCGCGCCTGAGTCTTTACCAGATACATATTCCATACCAGTTCCAACAATTGGAGCCTCAGGATTCAATAAAGGTACAGCTTGACGTTGCATGTTCGCACCCATTAATGCACGGTTAGAGTCATCATTTTCTAAGAATGGAATACAAGCTGTTGCAGCAGATACAACTTGCTTTGGAGATACGTCCATATAATCAATTCGATCTCGATTAACAACTACGTTCTCTTCTCTAAAACGAGCAACAACATCTTCATCTAAGAATGAACCATCTTCACCAAGTCGAGCATTTGCCTGTGCTACTACATAGTTATCTTGTTCGTCTGCAGTTAAATAATCAATTCTTGCTGTGACCTTTCCAGTCTCTGGATCAACCTTTCGATAAGGCGTTTCAATAAAGCCAAAGCGATTCACTTTTGCATAAGATGAAAGTGAGTTGATTAACCCGATATTTGGCCCCTCAGGAGTTTCAATCGGACACATACGACCATAATGTGAATAGTGTACGTCACGCACTTCAAATCCTGCACGTTCACGTGTTAATCCACCTGGTCCTAAAGCTGATAATCGACGCTTATGTGTTAATTCAGCGAGCGGATTTGTTTGATCCATGAACTGAGATAACTGAGAGCTACCAAAAAATTCCTTAATCGAAGCAATTACAGGACGGATATTAATTAACTGTTGTGGCGTAATTGTAGCTGTATCTTGAATAGACATTCTTTCACGCACAACACGTTCCATTCTCGATAATCCGATTCTAAATTGATTTTGCAATAACTCTCCTACAGAGCGAAGTCGACGATTACCTAAATGGTCGATATCATCTGTATCACCAACACCGTGTAATAAGTTAAAGAAATAACTAATAGAAGCTAGAATATCTGCAACTGTAATGTTTTTAACTTCTTCTTCTACAAATGCATTACCTAAAACATTAATGACCATTTCACCATCAGGATCGTTCGGTGCGTATATTTTAATAGACTGAAGTGTTACTTCATCAACAATAACGCCACCAGAAGGGTGTTCCTTTTTGAAACCAACACCATTTTCAAGGTTTGGCATGATACGATCTAATGTTCTTCTATCAATCATCGTTCCTTTTTCAACAATAATCTCTCCTGTTTCTGGATCAACTAATGTTTCTGCTAAACGTTGATTAAAAAGACGATTCTTAATATGGAGCTTTTTATTAATCTTGTAACGTCCAACATTTGCTAAATCATAACGCTTTGGATCGAAAAATCTTGTATCTAATAAACCCTTCGCATTTTCAACTGTCGGCGGTTCGCCCGGGCGAAGACGTTCATAGATTTCAAGCAATGCTTTCTCTGTGCTTTCCGTATTATCTTTATCAAGAGTATTACGGAGGTACTCATTTTCACCCAATAGGTCGATGATTTCTTGATCAGAGCCAAACCCAAGAGCACGCAAAAGAACAGTCACAGGCAATTTACGTGTGCGGTCAATTCGCACATAAACCACATCTTTTGCATCTGTTTCGTATTCTAACCAAGCTCCACGGTTTGGTATTACAGTCGCTGTAAAGCCTCTTCTACCATTTTTATCAATTTTACCACTGTAATATACACTTGGTGAACGGACCAGCTGAGACACGATAACCCGCTCTGCTCCATTAATTACAAATGTACCTGTTTCTGTCATGAGAGGAAAATCTCCCATAAAGACATCTTGATCTTTTACTTCACCAGTTTCCTTGTTAATTAAACGCACCTTCACACGTAATGGCGCAGAATAGGTAACATCGCGCTCCTTTGATTCCTCAACGGAGTACTTAGGATCTCCTAAGCTATAATCAATAAAATCTAGCGAGAGGTTACCAGTGAAATCCTCAATAGGAGAAATATCTCGAAACATTTCTCTCAAGCCCTCATCAAGAAACCATTGATAAGAAGAGGTTTGAATTTCAATAAGATTTGGTAATTCTAACACTTCACTAATGCGTGCATAACTTCTACGTTGGCGGTGTCGTCCATACTGAACTAGTTGACCTGTCAACTCATTCACCCCTCAAATCAAGCGTAATAGATCTTGCGTTGCACTTTTATGTAAAACCTAAATTTTTTAGACAGACGAATAAGAGAACTCACATAAGATCATTCTCTTAAAATCAATATCTTAAAATACACCTATGGAATCTGAAAAAAATAAAGGGAACGAAGTACAAGCGCAAGGAAAAAACAAAAAAATAAAAAGGGTTCCATACTAGAAAACCACAATTTGAATCGTACTATTGATTTTATAATTATTTCCATAAATCTAACATTCATACCTTTTATTTCCTAAAAATTAGACAGTTATGGAAATTATATATTGGCATTTTATAATAATAGCATAGCAAAAAAATCGAGTCAATACTTTTTAGCTTTAATTATATAATATCCCTTTTGTTTCTTGACAACCTCTACTTCCGCAAATAGTTCATTTAGTTTATCTATTGCAGAAGGTGCACCTTGTTTCTTCTGAATAACAATCCACAGCTCTCCGCCCATCACTAAACAACTATAGCTTTCTTCAAAGATTGAATGAACGACCTTTTTACCAGCACGTATCGGTGGATTAGATAAGATCGCTACATATTCACGACCTGCTTCGATTTTATGAAATAGATCACTTTGAAAAATCGTTACATTTTTGACCGAATTAAGATTAGCATTATCCTTCGCTAATTCAACTGCACGTTCATTTATGTCAATCATATCAACATGTCGATCATAGTGCTTCGCGATAGAAAGACCCATCGGTCCATATCCACAGCCTACATCTAGAACATCGCCTTCAATATCAGGCATGATAAATGTTTCTACTAAAAGACGCGAACCAAAGTCTACTTCATTTTTCGAAAACACCCCCCGATCACTCTGAAACGTAAAGAGGTGCCCTTTTAAGGTAAACGACCATTTTTTTCGATCACTTGGCACAGTCGGTTTTTGAGAATAATAATGATTACTCATACAAGTTCCTCCTCTTTCAGGAGATTATGTTCTGCAATTTCCTTCACTTTTATACTTCTTATTTTCATTAAAAATTGATATACATAAAAAGCCCGCCATTAATAGCGAGCTTTTCGGATAAGTCTTGTTATTATTACTTAACTTCTACAGAAGCGCCTACTTCTTCAAGTTTAGCTTTTAATTCTTCAGCATCTTCTTTAGAAACGCCTTCTTTAACAGCTTTAGGAGCATTGTCAACTACTTCTTTAGCTTCTTTTAAGCCAAGACCAGTAGCTTCACGTACTACTTTGATAACTTTGATTTTTTGTGCACCAGCACTTGCAAGTACTACATCAAATTCAGTTTGCTCAGCAGCAGCTTCTCCACCAGCAGCAGCTACAGCTACAGGAGCCGCAGCAGTTACACCAAACTCTTCTTCGATTGCTTTAACTAAGTCGTTTAATTCTAAAACAGTCATATTCTTAACCGCTTCAATGATTTGTTCTTGAGTCATTATAATTTCCTCCTTGTTTTTCCTTTTAATTTGTATTAATAGTTTATTACTAGGCTAATTGAATTACGCGCCTTGTTCTTCCTTTTGATCTGCAACAGCTTTTGTAGCAAGTGCAAGATTACGGATTGGAGCTTGAAGAACGCTAAGCAACATAGAAAGTAAACCTTCGCGTGATGGAAGTTCAGCAAGAGCCTTAACTTCTTCAACTGTCGCTACAGTACCTTCGATTACACCAGCTTTAATTTCAAGAGCTTCGTGTTTCTTAGCAAATTCGTTCAAGATTTTCGCCGGAGCAATAACATCATCTTTACTGAATGCAACTGCATTTGGGCCAGTTAATGCATCATCAAGACCAGTTAGCTCAGCTAATTCTACCGCACGACGAGTCATCGTGTTTTTAAAGACTTTGAATTCAACTCCAGCCTCACGTAATTGTTTACGTAATTCAGTAACTTCACCCACGCTTAATCCACGATAGTCAACGATGATAGTAGATTTACTTTCACGGAACTTAGTAGAGATTTCTTCTACGATCTGTTTCTTTTGTTCGATAATTGCGCTCATTGTTACACCTCCTGTAGTTTCATTTATTGCACTAGTACCGTTCGGTGATGGTTGTAAAAAACCTCCACGATAGACATGGAGGTTCGTATATACAACAACAAGCAATCAAATGCTTTATTCGTAAATACACCTCGGTAGGGAATTAAGCTTTTAAAAGCTCCTACTGTCTTCGGTATAGCGATATTCATTTAAAACAACATTGATAATTATATATAATCTTCTTTACGAAGTCAATAGTTATTATTTTACAGCGAAGCTTGATGAATCAACTTTCACGCCAGGTCCCATTGTAGATGTTGCATTAACACTCTTCATGTAAGTACCTTTCGCTGCAGCTGGTTTAGCTTTCATCAATGTTTCGTAAACTGTTGTAAAGTTTTCAACTAATTTGTTATCATCAAATGATACTTTTCCGATAGGAACGTGAATGATACCAGCTTTATCAAGGCGGTATTCAACTTTACCAGCTTTAATTTCATTTACAGCCTTTGTAACATCAAATGATACAGTTCCAGTTTTAGGGTTTGGCATTAAACCTTTTGGTCCTAATACACGACCTAATTTACCAACTTCACCCATCATGTCTGGTGTAGCAACGATTACATCAAAATCAAACCAACCTTGTTGGATTTTAGTAATATAATCTGTATCACCAACATAGTCTGCTCCTGCTGCTTCAGCTTCTTTCGCTTTTTCACCTTTAGCAAACACTAATACACGTTGAGTTTTACCAGTTCCATTAGGAAGTACAACTGCACCACGAATTTGTTGGTCTGCTTTCTTAGGGTCAACTCCTAAACGGAAAGCAACTTCAACAGTTGCATCAAACTTAACAACGCTAGTTTTTTTAACTAGATCCACAGCTTCTTGTACTGCATAAAATTTAGCACGATCTACAAGCTTAGCAGCTTCTACTAATTTTTTACCTCTTTTAGCCATTTTAATTTCCTCCTTAGTGGTTTTAGCGGAATAACCTCCCACGAATAAAGGTTGCGAACTTGTTTGTAAGCAAACTCGCAACCCCAAAAAACATTCTTAACTAATTGAAAATTAGTCTTCGATAACAATACCCATACTACGTGCAGTACCTTCAACCATACGCATTGCTGATTCAACGCTTGCTGCGTTTAAATCAGGCATTTTTGTTTCAGCGATTTCACGTACTTTGTCACGTTTAACTGTTGCTACTTTATTACGATTTGGTTCACCAGAACCAGACTCAATACCAGCTGCTTTTTTAAGAAGTACAGCAGCAGGAGGAGTTTTAGTAATAAATGTAAATGAACGGTCTTCGAATACCGTGATTTCAACAGGAATGATTAAGCCAGCTTGATCAGCTGTACGTGCGTTAAACTCTTTACAGAATCCCATGATATTAACACCAGCTTGACCTAATGCAGGACCAACCGGTGGAGCTGGATTAGCTTTAGCTGCAGGAATTTGCAATTTTACAATTTTAATTACTTTTTTAGCCACGAGACACACCTCCTTAAGTCCGTGATGTGGTAATTGGGTTAAAAACCCTCCCACTCATCTAAACTATCCGCAATACGAATAGTTAAAATTCAGGCATTCGCCAACTCAAACTATTATTAGAGTCGACATCCCTGATCCATTCAGAAATGATTGAATTTCTGATCAGTTTAAACATACATTTTGCCCCAAATCATTGAGACATACTGACCTATGAAATATTACCACTTTTTGAAATTGATTTCAAGTTTTTTTAGATTATAATTTACTTACTTGTGAAAAATCTAATTCTACTGGTGTTTCTCGGCCAAACATATTTACAAGAACCTTTAGCTTACTTTTATCTTTATCAATCTCTTCAATTGATCCCGTAAAATTAGCAAATGGGCCTTCATTAACCGTAACCGTTTCTTTCAATTCGAAGTCAAATTCAACTCGATTTTCGTCCATTCCCATTCGTTTTAAAATGAACTCAACTTCATCTGGCAATAATGGTGTTGGTTTTGAACCATGTCCAGATGAGCCAACAAACCCTGTTACCCCTGGAGTGTTACGAACAACATACCAGGAGTCGTCAGTCATAACAATCTCAACTAGAACATATCCAGGAAAGACCTTTTTCTTCACAACTTTCTTTTTGCCGTCCTTATAATCTGTTTCTTCCTCTTCAGGTACTACGACACGGAAAATCTTATCTTCCATACCCATAGATTCGACACGCTTCTCAAGATTCGCCTTGACCTTATTCTCATAACCTGAATAGGTGTGTACAACATACCAATTCTTTTCCATAGTTTCAGGACAACTTGTCCTTCCCTCCCCACAATAGGTTTTATACAAAACTGTTACAGCGTTCTAATGCCGCTTTTTCATACGAAGGTAATACTTTGTATAAGTAGAAGCTCCACTCCAATACGGGTGGAACAAGCTAGCTTTAGATGTTGATCTAGTCGTTAAACTAATTTCTTCATCAACTCTTGGACTTTTTTAAAAATAAATAAGCAGGTTCCATCCTCTTACCTTCATACGAATATCTATATCATTCTGCTTATGTTTTTCTTTTTTAAACAATGAAAAAACCCGTTTAACGGGTTTTGCAGACAGAGATTAATATTTTCTATTATAGCACGATTTTTTAACTGTTATTCAATAAACATGCGAATTAACGAAGAAATACCTAGGTCAACCGCCGCAAAGAATAACGAAGCAAACACCACAGTCGTTAAAACCGTAATTGTATACTTTCTAAGTTCTGTACCTTTTGGCCAGCTAACCTTCTTCATTTCACGGGATACATCTCGGAAAAAGTTAATTAAACGTTGCATAAATGCTACCTCCAGGAATAATAAGGAATTCCGTTCAAAATAATTAAAAAGTATAAAGACTATTTTGTTTCACGGTGGTTTGTATGCGAATTACAAACTTTACAAAATTTATTAATTTCTAATCGATCATTCGTAGTTGTATCACTTTTCATCGTAGTATAGTTTCTACTTCCGCATGATGTACAGGCTAACGTTACCTTTTTTCGCATTTGCTCACCAACCGTTTCCACTTTTATCCCTTAAAACTGTATCATAGTGAAGTTTCTTCGTCAATAAATGATAAAAATCTACATTATCCCCCACTATTACAGGCTTATTTCTCTTAACTCAAGGTAGCGTTCAAGTTTTCTTTTTACACGTTGTAATGCATTATCAATCGACTTAACGTGCCTATTTAATTCCTCTGAGATTTCAAGATAGGATTTGCCATCTAAGTATAATACTAAAACCTTCCGTTCTAAATCACTTAATATTTCTCCCATCTTCACTTCAATATCATCAAATTCTTCTTGATTAATAAAAAGCTCCTCAGGATCCATTACTTTAGCACCTGAAATAACATCCATCAGCGTCCGGTCCGATTCTTCGTCAAATATTGGCTTGTCCAATGATACGTAAGAATTTAAAGGAATATGTTTTTGGCGAGTTGCCGTTTTAATGGCGGTAATAATTTGTCTTGTAATACATAACTCGGCAAATGCCTTAAATGAAGTGAGCTTGTCCTCTTTAAAATCACGAATGGCTTTATATAAACCGATCATTCCTTCTTGGATTATATCCTCTCGATCGGCCCCAATTAAAAAATATGACCTCGCCTTAGCACGAACAAAATTGCGATATTTAGTAATTAAGTAGTCCAGCGCTTCACTATTTCCATTATGCACGAGTTCAACTACTTGTTCATCTTCAAATAATACAAACTCTTCCTTGCTGACCTTGCCCTTGTTGAATGGTGAATTCAAGCCGATCCCCCCGACCGCACACAAGATAACAATATTATACAGTATCCATTTTGTAAGCGTCAACCAACTAGAGATTCCCTCTTCTCCATTTTTCTAACTTTTCCATTACATCCTTGGAAATTGGGATCTTTGAAATTGGTCGCTTCTCCTCAATATTTTTTACCTTTTTTTGTATACTTCCCTCGATTGATTCCATCTCAATCAACAATTCCCGTGCAGATTTACGAAGTGAACCTTGACCAAAGATTGCCCACTGTTCAGTAAAATCAGATGTAGCAACATGTACTTGAGTTTTAATATTATTTAATGATATTGCTAGCTTTTCAATCCGCTCATCTGCTGTTTCATTCTCTCTCGTATAAATGACTTCAACGCGATAGTTCTTTTGTTTATTTTCAATTCCCTTTACAAGATGTGCATCAAAAACGACAATCACACGGTAACCTGTATATGCCTGATATTCGGCCATTTTTTCAATTAATTGATCTCTTGCTTCAGAAAGATTGTCCATCTTTAACTTTTGTAAATCAGGCCATGCGCCGATAATGTTATATCCATCAACTAATAGGATATCCATTTTCCCTTACTCACCTAAAGGATTTCGTTTTCGGTATACCTCATACATTAGAAGGCTTCCTGCAACTGATGCATTTAGAGATGTAACATGTCCAACCATTGGCATTTTGATTAAGAAGTCACATTTCTCTTTTACAAGTCGGCCGATACCTTTGCCCTCACTACCTATTATTAAAGCTAAAGGCATATTACCATCTAAATTTCGGTAATCATCCGCCCCTTTTGCATCTGTTCCTACAATCCAAACGCCTCGTTCTTTTAGTTCTTCAATCGTTCTTGCCATATTTGTCACACGAGCAACCGGGATATATTCAATTGCCCCAGTTGAAGCTTTTGCAACTGTTGCAGTTAATCCTACCGCCCTTCTTTTCGGAATCACAATTCCATGTGCACCAACAGCATCTGCGGTCCTCATGATTGATCCGAGATTATGTGGATCTTCAATCTCATCTAGCAATAGTAGAAAAGGTAATTCTCCTCTTTTTTCAGCAATCGTTAAGATGTCATCTACATGGACATATTCATATGCCGCTACTTGTGCCACCACACCTTGGTGATTACCCTCCACCATTTGGTCAATCTTCTTCTTTGGTACAAAATTAATTGTTACACCTTTTTCTTTTGCAAGGGTTGTAATTTGTTGCGCCTGTCCTTTTAAGGAATTTTCGGCAACCCATATTTTATTGATATCTCTAGATGACTTTAATACTTCGATAACAGGATTGCGTCCGATAATATAATCTTGATCCATAATCCTTCCTCCTCCCCACATTTAATTAATAAATCGAAACGCTGCTTGTACTAGTTCTTCCAAACGTTCATGCTTTTTCTCTAAATACAAGTGTCCAATCAATGCCTCAAATGCTGTACTATACTTGTATGTTTGTACATCTGTATTTTTAGGAATTGTTCCTGACTTTGCATTTCTTCCCCGCCTTATGACGGCTTCTTCCTCTTCAGAAAAAACCTCTAGAGAGAAGAGGTGATGCAATATACTAGCTTGTGCTTTAGCTGACACAAATCTCTTTGCCTGATTATGAAGCTGATTTGGTCGAATATTCCCTTTCGCTAAGAGGTGATGCCTGACATAGATTTCATATACAGCATCACCAATATACGCTAATGCTAAGCTATTCAAATGCTTCGAATCTTTAATTGTTTCAAAATCTAAAAACATGATGTTCCTCTTTTCTTTCCAAAGCCATATGGCGTTAATCACTACTATTCAAAATGAAAGATAGGCAAAGTGTTACTACATGCTCCACTCCAATTAGGGAATAGGACAAGCAAGCTCTACAAAAGTTTATGAAGCCAAAACTTGCCTATGCATAAGGTCATTTGAATTCATAAGTTTGAGCTGTTCCGCTCCCGCTACCATTATTTTCGTTAATTCTTACTATCTTTATTCCCTCATCACTCTATCAGTTTTAGGCGAGAGTATCCTTTCCTCAAGGAATGTAGAGGGCGATAGTCCAATGAGTAGGGAGGGGGTGAATCGCCTTTCTGTGTACACAAACACGTGTTCGTGCGATGAAATAATCTTGTAAGTTGTTCTTTGATAACTGAACATATGAGGTTGTGGCAAGAATCGTTGCTTTGCCACGTAAAATGTTCAAGCCTTTCCAAACAGCCAAGCCACGTTTTAACGTGAAGCACAGGCTTTCACGCAACTTTACAAGTAGTCCCAAAGGCAAGACCGATGGGATAGAGGGGTTGGGTATTTTTAGCATACCATTGTGTCAACTCCACTAATGTTAAGCTTTCAGACATGTTCGATACATTAGAAACCCCCACTTCAAGGCGTTAACCTAAGTGGTGGGAGTATTATAATCACTCAACTACGCTTCCATCTTGTTCCTTGAGGAGTATCTTCTAAAATAATATTTAAATCTTTTAGATTATCCCGAATTTCATCGGCTAATGCGAAGTTACGATCCTTTCTTGCTTGGATACGCTGCTGGATCATTTCATCAATTTCCTCATCCAAAAGCTCCACCTGCGCAAATTTCACACCTAATACTTCTCCTAATTGATCGAACTCATCTAGGAAGGCCTGAATCACTTTCTCAGAAGTATTTTGCTCTTCTAAGTAATAATTTGCTTGCTTTGCCAGGTCAAAAAGGACAGAAACCGCATTGGCAGTATTAAAATCATCGTTCATTTCCTTTTTAAACTGCTCGCGGTATTCACTTATTTTAGTAAGCCACTCTTCATTGTTATCAGTCAAATTTGTACTGCTATTCTTGCGGTGCTGTAAATTGGCATAAGATGTCTTTAAGCGGTCAAACGCATTTTGAGTACTTTCTAATAACTCCTGGGAGAAATTAATTGGATGTCGATAATGAACCGATAGCATAAAGAAACGGACAACCTGCGGATCAATTTTTTTTATAATATCGTGTACTAGTACGAAGTTCCCTAATGATTTCGACATCTTTTCGTTATTAATATTAATATAGCCGTTATGCATCCAATACTTCGCAAATGGCTTGTCATTTAATGCCTCTGATTGGGCAATCTCATTTTCATGATGAGGGAAGGTTAAGTCCTGGCCACCAGCATGAATATCAATTGTATCGCCTAGATACTTCTTTGCCATCGCAGAACATTCAATATGCCAGCCAGGTCGACCGTGTCCCCACGGACTTTCCCAAGAAATTTCTCCTTCTTTTGCCGTTTTCCAAAGGACGAAATCAAGTGCGTCGAGTTTTTTCTCTCCTACATCAATTCTGTTACCTAAACGCAGCTCATCAATTGACTGATGCGAGAGCTTTCCGTATCCTTTAAACTCTCTTGTTTTGTAATAAACATCGCCACCCGCTTCATAGGCATATCCTTTATCAATTAACGCTTGAATAAAATCAATGATAATGTCGATACTCTCTGTGACACGTGGGTGAACTGTTGCACGTTTGCATCCAAGTGAAGAAACATCTTCAAAATAAGCATCGATAAAACGTTCTGCAATCGTTGGTACGTCTTCACCTAGTTCATTTGCAGCTTTAATTAATTTATCATCAACATCTGTAAAGTTTGATACAAAGTTTACTTCATATCCCGTATATTCTAAATACCTACGTACAGTATCGTAAACGATTGCTGGTCTAGCATTACCTATATGAATATAGTTATAAACAGTTGGACCGCACACATACATTTTCACTTTACCTGCTTCAAGAGGCTCAAACGTTTCTTTTTGCCTCGTTAGCGTATTGTACAACTTTATCGCCATGTTCACTCGTTCCTTTCCGTAACTGCTGTACTTCATTTCTTAAATTTTTAAGCTCTTCTTCGAGTTCTTTAAAACGATCTGCAACTGGATCTGGCAAATCACTATGGTTTAAATCTTTATCTATTTTGCTACCGTTTTTTATGACAACTTTACCTGGAATCCCTACAACAGTTGAATGATCTGGAACATCTTTCAGTACGACAGATCCTGCCCCTACTTTAGAGTATGCACCAACAGTAATAGATCCTAACACTTTTGCTCCTGTTGCAATTAAAGCGTGGTCCTTAATCGTAGGGTGACGCTTTCCCTTTTCCTTACCAGTTCCACCTAAAGTTACTCCTTGAAATACCGTAACATTATCTCCAATTTCACAGGTTTCTCCAATAACAACTCCCATGCCATGATCAATAAAAAAACGATGTCCAATTTTAGCACCAGGATGGATTTCTACCCCTGTAAAAAAACGACTTATCTGAGAAATTGCTCTTGCTAAGAAAAATAGCCTGCGTTTGTATAGACCGTGAGCTATTCGATGTGCCCAAATAGCATGTAAACCAGAGTAAGTTAAGATAACCTCAAAATAGTTCCTTGCTGCTGGATCTTGTTCAAAGATAGTATCTATATCTTCTTTCAGAACTTTTAACATCGCTATCCCTCCCATCATTTCCTTTATCAAATTTCACTAACATTTGCATAGAGGATAAACATACTTATTACGATACAATGTAGCGTATATTTCCTCCCACTTCCCCAATCCTAGCTAAAACTTTTTTATATACAAAAAAGCGTCTCTGTAAAAATACAGAGACGCTTTAAGGCGCGGTTCCACTCTGTTTAGGTATGATGTGTATCGTTCAAAATGAACGGTAACGTATCACAACCTCAACTTTAGCTCTGTAACGTAGAGCTACACGCTTTTACTTACTAATCTCATTACGGACGTTTAGCAAAAGACTCTAAGGTGCATTTCAAAAATTACTTCTCTTAAACCTCTTCCAGCCAATGGAGGTTCTCTCTAAAAAGGAAGTAAAGCTTTACTCTCCTTATCAACGATTTAACTATAGGTTTACACCTACTATATTACATTTTTTAAAAAAAGTTAACTAATTATGCTGTTTAATCTTGAAATAACCGTATTTTTACCTAGCACTGAAATCGATTTCGGTAAATCTGGGCCATGTGTTTGACCTGTGATAGCAACACGGATTGGCATAAATAAATTTTTACCTTTTTGACCTGTTGCCTTTTGAACGGCTTTAATTGATGCTTTCACATGATCACTTGAAAAGTCTTCAGCATGTTCTAATTCATTGACAAAGGCAGCTAACACTTCTGGTACTTGCTCACCTTCTAGAACAGCTTTTGCTTCCTCGCTATATGTGATTTCCTCTTTAAAGAATAATTCTGTTAGGCTCACGATTTCAGCACCAAAGCTTATTTGTTCCTGATACAGCTCAATTAATTTGCGTGTTCGTTCGTTTTCTTCCTCATTCATTGCTTCTGACACTTTTCCTGCCTTTATTAAATGTGGCAACGTAAGTGGTACAAGGACATCCAGATCGATTTGCTTAATATACTGATTATTCATCCATGCAAGTTTTTGTGTATCAAACACGGCAGGTGATTTTGAAAGACGGGCAGCATCAAAAATTTCGATTAACTGTTCTTTACTATATACTTCTTCTTCTCCACCCGGAGACCACCCAAGCAAAGCGATAAAGTTAAATAACGCTTCTGGTAAATATCCTAGCTCCTCGTATTGCTCGATAAATTGAATGATTGATTCGTCACGTTTACTTAATTTTTTACGGCTCTCATTAACAATTAACGTCATATGGCCAAATACAGGAATATCCCAACCGAATGCTTCATAAATCATGATTTGTTTAGGTGTATTGGAAATATGGTCTTCCCCACGTAATACATGTGAGATTTTCATTAAATGATCATCGACCGCTACTGCAAAATTGTAGGTTGGCGTACCATCTTTTTTGATAATGACGAAATCGCCCATGCCTTCTGATTCAAAGGATATATTTCCTTTCACCATGTCATTAAAGCTGAATACTTTATTTGCTGGTACTCTAAAGCGAATACTATATTTTAATCCTTGTTCTTCTAAGCTCTTTTCCTCTTCAGCCGTTAGATTTGCATGCTTACCTGAATATTGAGGTGTCTCTCCACGAGCCATTTGTTCCTCACGTTCTTTTTCTAACTCTTCTTCTGTACAATAGCATTTATATGCTAGCCCTTTCGCTACTAGTTCCTCATAATACTCTTTATAAATTTCATTTCTTTCTGATTGACGATAAGGGCCATATTCGCCACCAACATCAATGCTTTCATCCCAGTCAATCCCCAGCCACTTTAAATACTTTAACTGGCTTTCTTCTCCACCTTCAATGTTACGCTTTTTATCTGTATCTTCTATACGGACAATAAACTTCCCACCTTGATTTTTAGCAAATAAATAATTAAATAATGCCGTTCTTGCATTTCCAATATGTAAATGACCTGTTGGACTTGGCGCATAACGAACCCTTACTTCATTTGTCATACAGTAAACCTCCACTACATTCTTTTAATTTATCCTTTTTATTCCATTTTACTCATTTAAGATTTATTCGTATAAGTCAGACCTAATTTTATCACCAATAATATCAAGATACAAAACTTGAAAAGCTTACTGACGTTTTTGAATTAAAACCGTTACTTGTGAAGCAATTCCCTCTTGTCTCCCTGTAAACCCTAACTTTTCAGTAGTTGTCGCTTTCACATTAACTTGAGAAAGATCTGCTTCAAGCAATTCTGCGATACGCCCTCTCATTTTATCAATATGTGGAGCCATTTTAGGTTTCTGTGCAATAATTGTACAGTCTATGTTTCCTAACTCATACCCTTTTGCTTTTACAAGCTCCCATACATGTGTCAGCAACTTAGCTGAATCTGCATCCTTAAAGGCAGGGTCTGTATCAGGGAAATGTTTTCCGATATCTCCCTCTGCAATCGCTCCTAAGCAAGCGTCAGCAACGGTATGTAGTAACACATCAGCATCTGAGTGTCCTAACAACCCTTTTTCATACGGTATTTCAATTCCACCAATTATTAACGGACGATCCTCAACTAATTGATGAACATCAAATCCTTGTCCAATTCTAATCATCATTTTCCCTCTTTTCATTTCTCACAATCCATTATTCCCAGCGAAACTTTTAGCCATGGAGACTTTACTACTCGTTAATGTTTTCCTTCAAGTATCGCTTTTGCAATAACCAAATCCTCTGGTGTTGTTAATTTTATATTCGTATAATCCCCTAGGACAACTGAGACCGGCTTTCCTATTCGTTCTACAAGGCTAGCATCATCTGTTCCAAGATAGTTCTCATTTTTAGCTTGTCGATGAGCATCAAGGACGAGGGGCAGAAAGAAGGCCTGTGGGGTCTGTACTGACCACAAGGTTGACCGCTCTACAGTTTCAACAACTTTTCCATCAACAACCCGCTTTATCGTATCCTTTACTGGTACAGCTAAAGTTGCAGCTCCTGTTTTTTGTGTCTCATATAAAAGGTTTTCGATTTTTTTATGAGACAGGAACGGGCGGGCTCCATCATGCACAAGAACAAGCATCCCTTTTTCCACAGCTTGTAAACCATTATATACACTAAACTGTCTTTCACTGCCACCTGATACGATATATTTTACTTTCGTTATTTGATAATCATCAAGTAATTTCAGAAAATCCTCTTTTTCCTGGTCATTAATTACGAGAATAATACCCTCGCACATTGAATGTTCTTCAAATACTTTTAATGTATGTATGATGATAGGAGCTTGTTCTAGCTCAATAAACTGCTTATTTTTTCCAGCATTCATCCGTTTGCCTTGACCGGCAGCTGGAATAACGACTTGATAGTTCATGATATTTGCTCCTTAAAAATTTCAGTATACTATCATCATAAAATATTCATTCAAATATGTAAAATAGCCCGTGAGACACTAGTCACCTAATGTTCAACGGGCCCTTATTTATCATTATATCATTTCGCTTTTTCTAATGCATTTGCTAACAGTTTAGGTTTTGCAAAAATCATTCTACCCGCAGATGTTTGAAGAACACTTGTTACAAGCACATCGATATGTTTTCCGATATAGTTTCGACCATCTTCAACAACGATCATTGTACCGTCATCTAAGTATGCTATACCTTGATTGTGTTCTTTACCATCCTTAATTACTTGAACATTCATTTCCTCACCTGGTAAAACCACAGGCTTAACGGCATTTGCCAAATCATTAATATTGAGAACATGAACCTTTTGCAATTCGCATACTTTATTCAGGTTAAAATCATTGGTCACAACAACGCCGGAAGTTATTTTCGCTAATTTTACGAGCTTGCTATCTACTTCTTGAATTTCCTCAAAGTCGCCTTCGTAAATTTCAACCTTAATCGCAAGCTCCTTTTGAATTTTATTCAAAATGTCTAGCCCTCTACGTCCCCTGTTCCGCTTTAAAACATCAGACGAATCTGCAATATGCTGAAGCTCTTCTAAAACAAATTGAGGAATCACAATCGTTCCCTCTAAAAAGCCAGTTTGACAAATATCTGCAATTCTTCCATCAATAATAACACTCGTATCTAAAATCTTTAACTTTTTATCTTCTGGTTCATTTTCCTCATCTGCTGCTCCCTTTTTCTTGCCGATTCGATTTGAAGCTGTGAAGAGATTAATTAATTCATCCCTTTTCTTAAAACCAATTTGGAAGCCTAGATAACCAAGGAGTACTGTTAAAAAAATCGGGATAATTGTATTAAACACCGCGTAATGAATTTCATTTAAGGGAATACCGATAAGAAAAGCAATTATAAGACCAAAAATTAATCCAAGACTACCAAATAACACATCCGTAACAGGAGCTTTTACAACAGCCTCTTCTAAAACTTTAATCCAATTCACTATATAATCCACAATCCAAAATGTTGCAACAAAAAAGACAATTGCACCTAACACAGCTAGTGTATAGGGCGTGTTAATAAAAGGTATGTCTTGCATATTTAATAACTGAAGTAGTTCTGGCATGAGAAAAATCCCTAACATTCCACCTACAATTAAAAATAAGAGTTGGATTATGCGTTTAATTAACATACCTTCACCTCCTTTTTACGATATAACTACTTTATCCTACTTCCCGCACATGTGAAATAGAAATTTAAAAATGTAAATAGATTGTAATCTTTTGAAGCAACTTAAATGTGTTTCACATTAGATCATCCTAATTAAGAAAATCCATCATTTCGATATCCAATATCGATAACACAAGTAAACTGCTTAATACTAGTTTAATCATCCCAATAAATAAAGTAGTTTCACCCTCATTTCTCCAAGTAATAAACTTTATAAAACAATCTTAATATATCCAAATTTAGCGAAATTAAAACCAATAAGTTGAATTTTCTTATATGCGACGGTCAATTAGAAGTTGATCCCGTAACCTATTCAATCCTTCAATAATCTTCTTTGCCCTCACCTCACCTATACCATCTACTTCATCCAACTGTTCTACGGATGCGCTCAAAATAAGTTTCAGCTTTTTATAAGTTTTCACTAAATTTTCAATAACAATCGTTGGTAGTCTAGGAATTTTATTTAACATACGGTAACCTCTTGACATAACAGGACTATCAATATTAGAAAATGAAGAGTAACCTAGTAATTTAAAGAGAACTGCATCATCTAGAAGTTCAAAGCTTGAGAGGTCTTGAAGTTGCTTGAGTATTGGATAAGGATCAACAACTTTGTCGTGGGCATAATCCTTTACTAGTAAGGCTGCTTCCTCATCTAATCCAGTTAGAAGCTCAGCAAGTTGCAACCTAATAAGGTGTCCTTCTGCTCCAAGCTCATTTACATAGTCATTTATTTCATCCTTTATACGGAAAACCATTTCAAATCGGTGCAAAACTAGCAATACCTCTTTAAAGGTTACTAATTCCTCTAATTCCAAAGCCCCTAATGTCGCGATAGACTGGTCAAGAACTAGTTTATACTTCTCTAATGTTTGAATTGCCTGATTTGCCTTCGTTAAAATGACCCCAATATCTCTAAGAGCATACCGTAAATTACCATGATAGAGCGTAATAATATTTCTCCTTTGGGATATGGCTATCACCAAATTGCCAGTTTGCTTCGCCACTCGTTCTGCCGTTCGATGCCTCATTCCAGTTTCAGAGGAGTAAATTGAGGAGTCAGGAACTAACTGAGCATTTGCATACAAGATTTTATTTCCTGAATCACTTAAAATAATTGCACCATCCATTTTAGCTAACTCATACAAGTGTGCAGATGAAAATGAACAATTGATGAAAAAGCCACCGTCTAGAACCGCCTTCACTTGGTCGTTGTGACCAACAACGATTAGTCCACCTGTTTTAGCACGAAGGACATTTTCAATCCCTTCCCTTATTGGTGTACCCGGTGCGACAAATTGTAAAATCTCATTTAAGGTTTTTTCACCTGATTTATTCTCTTTTTCTGACATCCACTATCCCCCTAACGTTTTATGGAGAGCCTCAGCTACATTTTTCACTCCAATAATTTCGATATCATCTGGAGGATTCCAACCACCGATATTTGCTTCAGGAATAATCGCCCTCTTAAAGCCAAGCTTAGCTGCTTCCGTTACCCTTTGTTCAATCCTTGAGACCCTACGTACCTCGCCTGTTAAACCAACTTCACCAATTATGACATCCGTTGGCTTTGGTGGGGCATCCTTAAAGCTTGAAGCAATACTTACAGCAATCGCTAAGTCAATTGCCGGTTCATCAAGTTTTACTCCACCCGCAACCTTTAAATAGGCATCTTGATTTTGTAGTAGTAAACCTACACGTTTCTCTAAAACAGCCATTAATAATGGTACACGGTTATGATCAATGCCAGTTGCCATTCGTCTTGGATTACCAAAACTAGTTGGAGAAATTAGAGCTTGAATCTCAACTAATACCGGTCTTGTTCCCTCCATTGAAGCTACAACAGTAGAGCCAGCCGCTCCTTTAGACCTTTCCTCTAAAAATATTTCTGAAGGGTTTAGAACCTCCTCCAACCCTTCCTCCTTCATCTCAAATATACCCATTTCATTTGTTGATCCAAATCGATTTTTCACAGCGCGCAAAATACGGTATGTATGATGCCTTTCTCCCTCAAAATAAAGAACAGTATCAACCATATGTTCTAATATTCTCGGTCCTGCAATTGAACCTTCCTTCGTCACATGACCGACAATGAATATCGCAATTCCTTTTGTTTTGGCAATTCTCATAAGTTCAGCCGTGGATTCTCTTACTTGTGACACACTTCCAGGTGCTGAGCTTAATTCACTATGAAAGACAGTTTGAATGGAATCGACCACAACAAATGCAGGGTTTGTTTCTTCAATCGCCCTTGAGATAAAACTTAAATCAGTTTCTGATAAAACAAAAAGCTTCGCCGCCTTTACGCCTAACCGGTCTGCTCTAAGTTTTGTCTGCTTAACAGATTCTTCCCCTGAAATGTACAAAACATCATTTCCGTTTTCAGCTAATTGTGAGGAAATCTGTAGTAAAAGTGTCGACTTTCCAATCCCTGGGTCACCACCAATTAATACTAGGGACCCCTTAACAATTCCACTTCCTAATACTCGATTAAATTCTTTTGAATTTGTAAAAATTCTAGGTTCTTGGGTTGTTTCAATAGTTGTAATTGGGGAAGGTTTTTGTAAAGTTTGGCTAGAATGAGCAAAAACAGCCTTATGGGGTGATGCAGGTTTTAGAATTTCTTCCGTCATTTTATTCCATTCACCACAGCCAGGGCATTTCCCCATCCATTTTGGTGATTCATATCCACATGATTGACAAATAAATTTTATCTTTGTTTTGGCCATTAAAATATTCCTCTCTTATTAGATTACCAAGTAGTCGAGCTAATTATGAATATTTATCTCATAATTATTCATAATGTTCGGGGGATATCGAGGAGCACCTTTTAATCTAAAAATACAAGCGCCTCGGTCAGTCTTAAGATGTTATGACCCTATCAATAAAAGAGGAGGTGTTCTAGCTATTCAATTCATGAGTTGTTATCATCCGAGGTGATATACCGCTTTCACTGAACACAGAAGCTATATATAATTCAAGGCTTACATTAGGCAGGTATTTCCCACCTATCATCTTTGCTTCTCTTGAATCTTGGGGTAAGGGTTTTCAAGTCGTTAAAAATTCTACCGTATAAAGAAAGTGAGGCATACGTTTCTCAGCATGCCTCAACTAAAACTACCTACTTTCAATACATGATACAGGGTTATACGTATTACTGCCCTTTATTCTACATGAAAGTAGATATGATAGAAATTACTTTACTACTTCTTTTTCAGCGGTTTTAACGACAAATTCGCCCTTTTCAACATCTAAAATGATCTTTTGCCCTTTATCAATTGTACCCTTTAATAATTCTTCAGAAAGTCGATCTTCGACATTCTTTTGAATAGAACGACGTAATGGTCTTGCACCATATTCAAGGTCCATTCCCTCATCTGCAATTTTTTCCAGTGCAGACTCAGTTAATTCCAATGATAAATCCTGTTCTTTTAAACGTTTTGTTAGTTGATTAGACATTAATGAAACAATTTCTTTTAAATGTTTCTTTTCTAATGAGTGGAAAACAATGATTTCATCAATACGATTAATGAATTCTGGTCGGAACGCGCGCTTTAACTCATTCATTACTTTGCCTTTCATATCTTTGTAATTTTGAGTTTCATCTTGAACGTTAAACCCTACAAATTTGTTTCGCTTTAGTTCACTTGCACCAACATTTGATGTCATAATTAAAATTGTATTTCTAAAGTCTACAGTACGCCCTTTAGAGTCTGTTAATCTTCCATCCTCTAATACCTGTAATAGGATATTAAATACATCAGGGTGAGCCTTTTCAATTTCGTCTAGAAGAATAACAGAATACGGTTTTCTTCTAACCTTTTCAGTTAATTGACCACCTTCATCATACCCGACATAGCCCGGAGGTGAACCAACTAAACGAGAAGTAGAATGCTTCTCCATGTATTCTGACATGTCGATACGGATCATCGAATCTTCGTCACCGAAAATAGACTCTGCCAAAGCTCTAGCAAGTTCAGTTTTCCCTACACCTGTTGGTCCTAAGAAAATAAATGATCCAATCGGACGTTTAGGGTCCTTTAATCCTGCACGTGCACGACGAACTGCCTTCGCTACCGCAACTACAGCTTCTTCTTGACCAATGACTCTTGAGTGTAAAAGACTTTCCATATTTAACAATTTATCTGTTTCCGTTTGTGCCAATCTTGAAACAGGGACTCCAGTCCAACTAGAAACAACCATTGCGATATCTTCAACTGTTACTTCTGTATTCTCCTGTCCTTGCTTTTCTTTCCATGTTTTCTTCGTTTCTTCAAGCTGTTCACGTAAACGTTGTTCTGTATCACGCAAGGAAGCTGCCTTTTCAAACTCTTGGCTCTGTACAGAAGCATCCTTCTCTTTGCGAATTTCATCAAGTTTTACTTCAAGTTCTTTTAAGTTAGGTGGTGTTGTGAAAGAGCGTAATCGAACTTTAGAGCCTGCTTCATCGATTAAATCAATCGCTTTATCTGGTAAGAATCGGTCAGATATATAGCGATCAGATAATTTCACCGCGGCATCAATTGCTTCATCTGTAATAGACACTCTGTGATGTGCTTCATAACGATCACGTAACCCTTTTAAGATTTGTATGCTCTCATCAGGTGTTGGCTCATCTACTTGAATTGGCTGGAATCTACGTTCCAAGGCAGCATCTTTCTCGATGTATTTTCTATATTCATCAATTGTTGTTGCACCAATACACTGTAATTCACCTCTAGCTAATGAAGGTTTCAAAATGTTAGAAGCATCAATTGCACCTTCCGCTCCACCAGCACCAATTAATGTGTGTAGTTCATCGATGAATAGAATGATATTGCCCGCCTGGCGAATTTCGTCCATTACCTTTTTAAGTCGATCTTCAAATTCACCACGATATTTAGTACCAGCTACTACCGTACCCATATCCAGTGTCATAACACGTTTGTCACGTAAAATCTCAGGAACTTCATTCTGGATGATTTGTTGGGCTAATCCTTCCGCAATTGCTGTTTTACCAACACCAGGTTCACCTATCAACACCGGGTTATTTTTTGTTCGGCGACTTAAGACCTCAATTACCCGTTGGATTTCCTTGCCTCTACCAATTACTGGATCCAAACTACCTTCCCGTGCAATAACTGTTAGGTCACGTGCAAGACTATCAAGAGTTGGTGTATTGGCATTTGTCATGCTACCACTTTGATGGTTTGAAGATGTTTCATTGCTACCAAGTAATTGCAAAACCTGCTGTCTTGCCTTATTTAAGCTTACACCTAAATTATTAAGTACTCGTGCCGCAACCCCTTCACCTTCACGGATCAATCCGAGTAAGATATGTTCCGTCCCAACGTATGAATGACCTAACTTTCTCGCTTCATCCATAGATAATTCGATTACCTTTTTTGCTCGAGGAGTATAATGGATTGTTTGAGAACTATCTTGGCCTCTTCCAATTAAGCCCTCGACTTCCTTTTGGATCTTTTCAGGCCCTAGTCCTAAAGCTACTAAAGCTTTTGCAGCTATTCCCTCTCCTTCACTTACGAGACCAAGAAGAATGTGTTCAGTACCTATATTGTTATGACCTAAGCGAACTGCTTCCTCCTGTGCTAATGCAAGTACCTTCTGAGCGCGTTCTGTAAATCTTCCAAACATCATGATTCATCATCCTCCATCCGTTTTTTACGTTCCATTTCTAAGCTTAGCCGTTCCCTAATTAATGCTGCACGGCGAATATCTCTTTCATCTGGGCGTAATGGTCCACCATAATATTGTTGTAAAAATCCAGGTTGAGTTAAAATCATAAGCTCATTGAGAATATTTCTTGATATGTCTTTAATAATTCCTAAATCAATTCCTAGCCTAACATCTGACAAACACTTTGCTGCCTCATCAGATTCAATAATTCGACTATAAGCCAATGTCCCAAACGACCTATACACCCTATCTTCAAGTTGATCCTTAGAGATGTTGTATAGATCCTCACGGGTAGACCTTTCTAGCGTTATTAATTGTTGAACTACACTAATGAGATCTTCAACGATGTCATTTTCAGATTTCCCTAATGTGATTTGATTGGATATCTGAAAGAGATTGCCAATCGCCTGGCTACCCTCACCATAAATACCTCTTACTACAAGTCCTAACTGATTAATAGCCGGTATTATTCGATTAATTTTCTGAGTAAGGACCAAGGTTGGAAGATGCATCATGACAGATGCCCTTAAACCAGTTCCAACATTTGTAGGACAACTAGTTAAGTATCCCCTTTGTTCGTCAAAGGCATAATCAACCTCTTCTTCAATCCAATCATCTAACTTGCTGGTCATATTCAGGGCCTCCTCAAGTTGGAAACCAGGGAATAAACATTGAATGCGAATATGATCCTCTTCATTTAACATAATGCTAATTTCTTCATTTTCAGAAAGTAGACATCCCCCAAAAGCTGCATTATCTGCTAGGGTAGGACTAATTAAATGTTTTTCGACTAAAACCCTCTTTTGAATTTGTTGCAAATTATTCATCTTTAATAACTCAAGCTGACCTATATTATTAAATGTTTTATTTGCAAACGTTTCTTCAAAGAATGCTAGAATCTCTTGTGTTTCCTCATTCGTAGCAAGAGTTGGAAATTTATATTGTTCAATGTTACGTGCTAATCGAATTCTACTGCTTAAGACAATGTCTGAATCTGGGCCTTCACTACTCATCCAAACACTCATTGCCTTATTCATAAAGTTTTGGAGTGACACCCTTATGATCCCTCCTCATGAAAACTGCTTAATTTCTTTTCAAGAGACCTTATCTCATCCCTAACCTCTGCTGCTTGCTCAAACTCTTCCTGTACGATAAAATCCCGAATTTTATTTTTTAACACATCGATTTGCTTGCGGATATGGATATCTCCCCCAGTGCGATCCGGGACCTTACCAGCATGTACTGTATTACCACCATGTACACGTTTAACTATTGGAGTAATATAGCTACTAAATGTATTGTAACAATCTGAACATCCAAATCTTCCTACCTTTTTAAACTGTTGAAACGTCATCTTGCATCGATCACACTGCAAAATACCATTAGATTTAAAGACATTCTGTTCCTCTGTTTTAGCCATATTAGAGTCCATATTAAGCAGCCCAGTTAGTAAATGATTTAAAGAAAAACCTGAGTTGGCATTAAACATAAGGATCTGACTATTTTCTTGTGCACAATGCTCACAAATATGGACCTCTGTTTTTTCACCATTAATCACTTTTGTAAAGTGAAACGTTGCCGGTCTTTCCTTACACTCTTGGCAAATCATCCGTCTCCCCTACCTTCACTTATATTTCAAAGAAGTTAACATGGCCTTAACCATTCTTGCCCTTAACTCATCCCGATGAGGGAGTTCTAAGTAAAGGACTGAGCGGTCAATTACACTTAACATTAATTTAGCTTCTCGAGCAGAAATGACTTCTTCACTAACGAGCCGACCTATAATATTCTCAGCGGAAGCCTGAGATAGGTGGTGTTGAATCAAGTGTAAGATTTGGTCGAGTAAGTGTGCATGATTGTTTGCATGAACTTTAATAATTCGAATATACCCGCCTCCACCACGTTTACTTTCTACTACATAGCCTCTTTCAATCGTAAATCTTGTATTAATAACATAATTAATCTGTGAAGGTACACACTGAAATTTATCGGCAATTTCACTCCGTTTAATCTCAACAATTTCCTTGCCACTACTATCCAGCACTCTTTTCAGATACTGTTCAATAATGTCTGAAATATTCCTCACTCAACCACCCCCTCACTGACTTTGACTATATTTGACTTTAATCTTACTATAAAGCGAACGGGAAAATTTTTCAACTTTAATGTTTCATTTTAAATATTGCCAAATTGTAAAGAAAGTAAAACGTGTTTATCGTAATTTTCCCTTACGAGCAAACATTGTATATGTAACTTGAACTAAGAAATATACTATATTCATTCTTATCTCCTCTATGGGTTCAAATATGTAATGTAATCTAATATATATATACTCAAAGATTTGTCTACGAACACAAATTTCAATAACTTTCCTCTGGTTATTTTTTAAAAAGCTTTCAGAATTTTGAGGTCTATCTGCTAATTCATTAATAATCAAAAGGGGAGTAGAAAAAGGAAGACCCATATGAAATATGTAAAGGAAAATCGAGAAGGTGAATGATGATTTCCTGATACTGTCCTGCACCTTATACACTTGAGTTAAGCACCAAAATTAAGGATTAAACACTTTGGAAGAACAAAAGCGCAAGCGCCTTGATTGGCCTAGACCCAGGAGGAGCTAGGAGCTGGATGTCGTGTGCTTATCCACAGTACAAGAATTTTATAGTTTTTCTATAACATAACAAAAAAAGATCAGTATCTCTACTGATCTTTTTACTCTTTACCTGGCAACGTCCTACTCTCACAGGGGGAAACCCCCAACTACCATCGGCGCTGAAGAGCTTAACTTCCGTGTTCGGCATGGGAACGGGTGTGGCCTCTTCGCCA
>NZ_JAIQUM010000033.1 GCF_020075705.1 Metabacillus rhizolycopersici
ATCTCACCAAAAAGATGGGATGGAGGACTATTTTGGATCGTTTTTTCTCTTATTTCAACTATTTTTCACTAGTTTATATAAAAACCGTTCAAGTTGCCGAGAATTAAAAGGGTTTCTCGACAATCTGTTAAAAAGCTAGCATTATGCTAGCTTTTTTTATGGTTTCCTAAACGATAAAATTTTTGTACTGTGGATAAGCGCACGACATCCAGCGCAAGCGTCCGGCCCCTCTAAGGTCTAGAAGCGCATGAATAGAAGGCAAAAAAGTGCGCCTTCTATTCATGCGCTTCTTATGCCTGCCTTAGCTGATCAAGGCGCTTGCGCTTTTGTTATGGAGTGAGGTTCACAAATACTTAAATTAATGTTTTCAAAACAGAACGCTTAGTAAAAATATCTAATATAACCGTGTGGAATGATCATCGATTCACTTAGAGATTTTGCATTTTCTTTAAAAATTGCGCAAATTCTTACAAATTTAAGATATACTATATAGCAAGACTTCCATCAATGAGAGAATAAAATTACCTAACTGATGGAAATCACTTTGTGTAGTTAGACCGTAATAGGAGAGTTTACATTGGTTGATCAAGATTATGAGTTATTTATTAAGAAAATAAAACAAAAAACAGGAATTGATCTATCACTTTACAAAGAAGCCCAGATGAAAAGAAGATTAACATCTTTATATGAGAAACGAGGTTTTTCTAGCTTTAGTGATTTTTATAATGGTCTTAGCAAGGAAAATGAACTTTATTATGAATTATTAGATAGAATGACGATCAATGTATCGGAATTTTATCGCAATTATAAAAGGTGGCAAGTTCTAGAAGAGAAGATCCTACCAGGATTACTTGAAAAGAATGGTCAGTTAAAAATATGGAGTGCTGCTTGTTCTACAGGAGAAGAGCCATATACAATTGCTATGATACTTTCTAAGTTCGTTTCTCTTTCAAAGGTGAAAATTTTGGCAACAGATATTGATGAAAATGTTCTCGCACGGGCAAGACTAGGCATTTATCCTGAGAGATCATTAAATGAAGTTCCGATAGATATGAAACGGAAATATTTTACCCAAGAAGGTATGAACTACAAGGTAAGTGATCAAATTAAAAGCACTGTCCAATTTAAAAAGCAGAATCTACTAGCAGATCAATTTGATTCTCGGTTTGATTTAATTGTGTGCAGAAATGTTTTAATTTATTTTACAGAAGAAGCAAAAGAAACATTATATAATAAATTTAGTGACGCTTTAAACGATCAAGGAATCTTTTTTGTTGGGAGTACAGAACAAATTTTTAATCCAGATCGATTTAAACTAACATCTGTCGATACATTTTTTTATCAAAAGAAATAAGAATCTACTATTTTTTTCATACTTGTTATGTTATATTGTTACTTAAAAGCGTTAGTGCGTTGAAGGGAGAGAGAATTATGAGATATTTAACAGCTGGAGAATCCCACGGACCTCAATTAACTGCAATTGTAGAAGGTGTTCCGTCTGGTTTAAATTTAACTGCAGAAAATATTAATAAAGACTTAGCTAGAAGACAAAAGGGCTATGGTCGTGGTCGAAGAATGCAAATTGAAAAAGATCAAGTTCAAATAGTAGGTGGCGTAAGACATGGTAAAGCATTAGGAGCACCAATCTCACTTGTTGTTGAAAATAGAGATTGGAAGCATTGGACAAAAATTATGGGTGCAGAACCGATTTCTTCTGAAGAAGAACAGGAAGTAAAACGTCAAATTACTCGTCCTCGCCCTGGTCATGCAGACTTAGTAGGTGCGATGAAATATGGTCATCGGGATATGAGAAATGTTCTTGAACGTTCTTCAGCCCGTGAGACAACAGTTCGAGTAGCTGTAGGTTCATTAGCAAAACAAATCTTATCAGAGTTAGATATAAAAGTTGTTGGTCATGTTTTAGAAATCGGCGGTGTAAGAGCTGAAAATACTGAATACCGTGATATCGATGATCTTTTAGCAGTTACAGAAGAATCTCCTGTAAGATGTTACGATCGTCAAGCTGAACAGAAAATGATGGAAGCAATTGACCAAGCGAAGGAAAATGGAGACTCAATTGGTGGAATTGTTGAGGTTGTTGTTGAAGGGCTTCCTGCTGGAATTGGTAGCTATGTTCAATACGATCGCAAGTTAGATAGTAAAATCGCGGGTGCTATTGTCAGTATCAATGCTTTTAAAGGTGTAGAATTCGGTATTGGTTTTGAAGCAGCACGAAAATTTGGTAGTCAAGTACATGATGAAATTGAATGGTCAGAGGGAACAGGCTACACTCGTAAATCCAATCGTCTAGGTGGATTTGAAGGTGGGATGACGACAGGGATGCCAATCGTCGTTAGAGGTGTTATGAAACCAATACCTACGCTTTATAAACCATTGCAAAGTGTTGATATTGAAACGAAAGAACCATTTACGGCTAGTATTGAGCGATCAGATAGCTGTGCAGTACCTGCGGCTAGTGTGGTAGCTGAATCAGTCGTTGCATGGGAAATTGCCAATGCAATTGTTGAGCAATTCGGTGTCGATCGAATGGATCTTATTAAAGAAAATATTATGAAGATGCGTGCATATACGAGGGATTTCTAATGGAATCGATTTTAGTCAATACAGTCGACGATACGTATCCGGTAATCGTTGGTAGTGATGCCTTAAAGGAGCTTCCAAATCACTTAAGGGGCCTTTCTCCTTCAAAAATTCTTGTTATTACAGATACAAATGTAGACAAGTTGTATGGTCATGTATTAGTTGACCTGATTGGTGGAGATTGGAAAACTTATAAGTATGTAATAAAAAGCGGTGAGGCTGCTAAATCATTTGAAATGTTTTATGAGCTTCACTCGTATGCATTAAAAAACGAATTAGATCGAAAATCGGTCATCATTGCCTTTGGAGGTGGTGTGGTCGGTGATTTATCGGGATTTGTTGCAGCTACATATATGAGAGGGATCCCTTTCATACAAGTACCAACGACATTATTAGCGCATGATAGTGCAGTTGGTGGGAAAGTGGCAATAAATCATCCGGAAGGTAAAAATATGATAGGTGCTTTCTACCAACCTAAAGCTGTTGTTTACGATAGTAACTTTTTGCAAAGTCTGCCTGCAAACGAAATGAGGTCTGGTTTTGCAGAAGTTATTAAACATGCACTTATTCGAAGTGAATCATTGTATCAGTTTTTATTTAAGGAAATACGACGATTGGATGATATAAAAACTGAACATTTACAACGGATGATTCTTGAAGGAATTCAAATTAAAGCAGATGTTGTTTCGAAAGATGAAAAGGAATTAGGGCTGCGTGCGATTTTAAACTTTGGTCATACACTTGGTCATGCGATTGAAGCAGAAGCAGGCTATGGAAAGCTTTCCCACGGTGATAGTATTGCAATTGGAATGTTATTTGCAACATGGTTAAGCAATAAAACCCTTGATGTTTCACTACCTTATCACGAGCTGAAATTATGGTTTAAAGAGATTGGTTTTCCGGTAGAGGTACCTGCTTCGCAATCAACGGATCAACTAATTAGCAGAATGAAAAAGGATAAAAAAACAACGTCCAATCAATTAACGATGATAGTATTAAAAGAGATCGGTGTGACTACTTCTGCGATATTTTCTGAAGACGAACTTTATTCGCTTCTTAATGAGTGGAGAGCCGAGGAACGGAGTGAAAAGGTTGATTAGGGGAATTCGAGGGGCAACAACTGTAAACGAAAATGACGAGACTATTATCTTACAAGCTACAGACGAGTTAGTTCATGAAATGATTCGTCAGAATGACATTAGACCAGAAGATGTAGTGCAAGTTATTATTACTGTTACAGAGGATCTTACAGCTACATTTCCAGCAAAAGTGTTACGAACGATTGAAGGATGGATGCATGTTCCTGTTATGTGTATGCTGGAAATACCGGTTCCTAACAGTCTGAAAAGATGTATTAGAATTATGATGACCGTACAAACAAATGAAAAACAAGAACATATTCATCATGTTTATTTAGGGGAATCAGTTAAGCTTAGACCAGATCTAACTAAGATTGACTGATAGGAACAGGAACCCTTTTGTGGTGAAAAATTCAGAATAATTTTATAACATGATTGACAGAAGTTAGCATAGTGTATTACCATGATAGAGTAGTTTAATGAGTTAGTGAGCAGAGTAGATGAGTATAGGGTAGCCGAGAATGAGTTAGTTTAGCTGAGGTTTTATTTGTAATGGCACAAGTCTACCCAAAAACAAATGTGTTTTTGGGTTTTTTATATTCTTTCTTGAAAAGCAATTGGACACTTCGAACAATACAAAGTTAACTAAATATCAAACTTTTATTTTCATGTTCCTTTGTAAAGAAAGAAAGATTGTTGTGCTAGGACATTCTTCAAAATTTAATTACCTCCTAAATGCTCATTCTCCAAAATTTATTGGAGGAGTGAGTTATTTTGAATATTTCTTCTTTTACGACCTTTCGTGAAGATAGTAAGCATTATCGAACAATCCCCATTGTGAAACGATATATCGTTGACACTTTTACACCAATTCAATTATTTCAGCTTTTTCAAGATGAAGCTGTTTACTTATTAGAGAGTAAAGATGCTGAATCAAGCTGGTCGCGTTATTCTTTTATTGGATTAAATCCGTTTTTATTCATTGAAGAAAACCATGGAGAGTTTTCAATCTTAAATGAACAAAGAACAACGCTATCAAAATCAAATTCTATTACAAAGATTTTTGAAAACCTTCAAGATCATTTAGTTATTAAACTTCCTGATTTAGACATTCCTTTTGTAGGGGGAGCAGTTGGTTATATTGGCTATGATACGGTATCGATTATAGAAAAAGTTGATAAACATGAAACCGATGATCTTCAACAACAAAATTGTATGTTTTTTGTATGTGAGACAGTTATTGCTTTTGATCATCAGGAGAAACAGCTCTATTTCATCCATTATGAACGAGTAAATGGTGACGAGGATGAAGGTCATCTTCAAGCAACTTATCAGCTCGCTGAAGCAAAAATGAATAAGTATGTGAGCAAGCTAAAGCAAAAAGACCAAATGGAACATTTTCCATTGACTGTTGCAGATCAATTTGAAGTGAATTTTGATGACATAAAATCAAATTACGAAAAAAGTAAATTTATGGAGGATGTTGAAAAGGTAAAGGAGTACATTCGTTCAGGTGACATTTTTCAGGCGGTGTTATCGCAAAGATTTGAAATACCAATCACAATAGACGGTTTTTCATTATATCGAATTTTACGAATTGTTAACCCATCACCATACCTGTTTTATATTCGTATTAACGACACAGAACTTGTAGGGAGTTCTCCTGAGAGACTGATTTATATACAAGATAAACATCTTGAAATTCATCCGATTGCAGGTACGAGAAGACGAGGGAAAACAAACGAGGAAGATAGATACTTTGAAGAAGAACTGAAAAATGATGAAAAGGAAATAGCCGAACATTATATGCTTGTCGATTTGGCACGTAATGACTTAGGTAGAGTAGCGGAGTATGGAACTGTCAAAACACCGACATTAATGGAAGTTGGCCGCTTTTCCCATGTGATGCACTTAATCTCAAAGGTGACAGCAAAAAAGAAAGAGGATGTTCATCCAATTGATGCATTACTATCCTCATTTCCGGCTGGTACTGTCTCAGGTGCCCCGAAAATTCGAGCAATGCAGATCATTAAGGAATTAGAACCGAATGCAAGAGGAAGTTATGCAGGGTGTGTGGCCTACGTCGGTTTTGATGGAAACATTGATTCTTGTATAACGATAAGAACGATTATGGTTAAAAATAATACAGCTTATGTGCAGGCTGGAGCTGGAATTGTTGTGGATAGTGTTCCTGAGCTCGAATGGAAAGAAACGTGTAACAAAGCTAGTGCGATGTTAAAGACAGTTCAATTAGCTGAAAAGATATTTACTGAGGAGGCAAACGAAGATGATAGAACTACTAGCAAAATGTATTGAAGGGGAAACTTTAACAGAGGCACAGGCTGAAAATGTGATGAATTTGATCATGACTGGTAACGCTACATCTAGTCAAATTGCTAGTTTAGTATCCATCATGAGGCTAAGAGGGGAAACCGTTGATGAATTAGTTGGTTTTGCCAAATCAATGAAAAAACATATGACATCAATAAAATATGATAGCGATGTTGTTGATACGTGTGGAACGGGTGGCGACGGAGCTTCAACCTTTAATATTTCAACAGCTGCGGCAATTGTTGCTTCATCACTGAAGGTTAAAGTTGCAAAGCACGGAAATCGAGCATTTACCTCGAAAAGTGGCAGCGTAGATGTTATCGAAACACTTGGAATCAATATCCAAAAAACAGAAGAAGAGGCGGTAAAAAGCTTAAATAACCAGAATATGAGTTTTTTATTTGCACCGATGTTTCATTCATCAATGAAGCATGCGGTAAATCCTCGCAAAGAAATCGGCTTTCGAAATGTGTTTAATTTATTAGGACCATTAGCTAATCCTGCCAACGCAAAACGGCAAGTGATTGGAGTTTATTCTACGATCTATGCTGAAAAAATGGCAGAAGCGTTAAAACGATTAGGTGCCGAACATGTTTTGCTTGTCACCGGAAGAGATGGTTTAGACGAAATTTCAATATCAGGTGATACGGATGTAGTTGAACTAAAAAATGGTGTGATCACAAGATATGTTTTACATCCGACTGATGTCGGGCTTTTAGAAGGAGATAACGATGAAATAAAAGTTTCTGATCCGAAAGAAAGCGCAGAACTAATTGAAAGTATTTTTAAAGGGATAGCACCGAAAAGCGCAGAAAACATTGTAGCGCTCAATGCAGCTGCTGCTTTATATGTAGCAAACTATGTCCAATCATTAGCTGACGGAGTTATGTTTGCGAAAGAAGCGATACAGAACGGTCTAGCTTTACAGCAGTTAAAAAAACTACAGCGTCAAAAGGAGGAAAATTATGCTTAATCAAATAATAGAATCAAAGAAAGAAGAAATTAAAAAATTAATCCTACCAGAAGATGCTAATCTACCACATCTTTCTTTCTATGATGCACTTATGTACCCTCAGAGAGAACTAGCGCTCATTGCTGAAGTGAAAAAAGCATCGCCTTCAAAAGGGTTAATAAAAGAAGACTTTCATCCGGTTGAAATTGCTCAAGCATATGAAAAGGGTGGAGCTGATTGTCTATCAGTTCTTACGGATAACCCTTTCTTTCAAGGAAAGCGAGAGTTTTTGACAGAGGTGAAAAAGACAGTAAACCTACCAGTTTTAAGAAAGGATTTTATCATTGATCATATTCAGATTGATGAAGCAAAACGGATTGGTGCTGATGCCGTTTTATTGATAGGGGAAGCTCTTGAACCTTCCCTGTTAAAAGAACTTTATTACTATGCCGGGGAATTAGCATTAGACGTACTTGTAGAAGTACATGATCAACAAACTCTAGAAGCAGTATTAAAGGTTATTACACCGAAAATCTTAGGTGTTAATAACCGTAATTTGAAGAATTTTGAAGTGAATATCGACCAGCTAGAAGAAATGGTTACTTCTATTCCAAAAGGTACATTACTTGTTAGCGAAAGCGGTCTTTATACGAAAGAAGATCTTAAACTAGTTCAGCAATATGGGGCAAAGGCTGTGCTAGTTGGTGAATCGCTTATGAGGAAAGACGATCAAACATTAGCGATTAAACAACTATTCGGTGAAGTATAAATGAGTAAACCATTATTAAAATTTTGCGGAGTACGATCAAAAGAGGATTTAAAACTAGTCGCAAGCTCTCAAGCGGAATATATAGGTTTTATATTTGCAGAAAGCAAAAGAAGAGTTAATCCTGAGCATGTAAGTGAGTGGTTAAAAAAAGTTGATATTTCTACTAAAAAAGTAGTTGCAGTTTTTGTTAACCCGACCATTGAAGAAGTGCGTGCTGCCCTAGAATACGTACCACTAGATGTCATTCAATTTCATGGAAATGAATCAATTGAAGAAATTAGAAAAGCTAAAGACATATTTGCCGGTTCTGTTTGGAAGGCTCTTCACCATCACCCAAACACACTGGAAGAAATGAGTTCCTATAATGAGGTTGTAGATGGGTTTGTCATTGATTCAAGGATAAAAGGCCAATGGGGAGGGACTGGTGTAAGTTTTGACTGGTCGGCAGTACCTCAGTATATAAAGACCTCAAAGCTTTATGGAAAGCATTGTTTTATTGCTGGTGGTGTCAATAGTAGTAATATTGAAAGACTATTAACCTATGAGCCTCAAGGCATTGATTTATCAAGTGGTATTGAAGAGGAAGAAAAGAAAAGCAAGGAAAAGATAAGGGAAATAGAAGAGAGGGTGCTACATTATGACAACATATCCAGATAAGAATGGTAGATATGGAGAATTTGGTGGAAGATTCGTTCCAGAAACGTTAATGAGTCCATTAGCAGAAATTGAACAAGCGTATAATGAGGCAATGCAGGACCCTTCATTTTTAGAAGAATATCATTACTTACTTAAAGAATATTCAGGAAGACCAACTACTGTTACCTTCGCGGGTAATGTAACTAGAAAAATAGGTGGCGCTAAAATTTATTTGAAAAGAGAAGATTTAAACCATACAGGTGCCCATAAAATAAATAACGCAATTGGCCAAGCGTTGCTAGCAAAAAGAATGGGAAAGACTAAGGTGATTGCAGAAACCGGTGCAGGCCAGCATGGTGTCGCAACAGCAACGGTTGCAGCAAAGTTTGGAATGGAATGCAAAGTATTTATGGGTGAAGAGGATGTCCGTCGTCAAGAATTAAATGTCTTTCGTATGCAGCTTCTTGGAGCAGAAGTTATTCCGGTAACAAGCGGAAATAAAACGTTAAAAGACGCAACGAATGAAGCTATGCGTTATTGGGTCCAACATTGTGAGGATCATTTTTATATCATTGGCTCAGCTGTTGGTCCTCATCCGTATCCTTATATTGTAAAAGGATTTCAACGTGTAATTGGAGATGAAGCCAAGAAACAGTTTCAAGAAATTGAAGGCACACTTCCTACTAAAGTCGTAGCTTGTGTTGGTGGAGGAAGTAATGCAATCGGAATGTTTGCTGCATTTTTAAATGATGATGTTGATCTTGTCGCAGCAGAAGCGGCCGGCTTGGGTGTGGATACCGACATGCACGCTGCAACTATCACAAAAGGAACGAAAGGTGTACTTCATGGCTCATTAACTTATTTATTACAGGATGAATTTGGTCAAATCACTGAACCGTATTCGATTTCAGCAGGGCTCGATTATCCTGGAATTGGACCTGAACACGCTTATTTAGCAAGTACAGGACGGGTAAAATATGAAAGTGTAACAGATCATGAGGCATTGCAAGCCCTCGAATTGTTAGCAAAGGAAGAAGGAATCTTAGCTGCGATTGAATCAGCACACGCACTTTCAACAGCTTTTGAGCATGCGAAGCACATGTCTAGTGATGAATCTATTCTAATTTGTCTATCTGGAAGAGGAGACAAGGATGTACACACGTTAATGTCTTATTTTAAGGAGGGGGAACAAAATGAAAACACTCTTCACGCAGCCACTACAAGATAAATTATTTATTCCGTTCATAACTGCTGGAGATCCAAACGGTGATGCAACAATTGATATCGCAGTTGCATTACAAGAGGCTGGTGCTCAAGCGATTGAATTAGGGATACCATACTCAGACCCAGTAGCAGATGGACCGGTGATTCAAAAGGCATCTAGCCGTGCATTACAGAACGGAATGAATATTATTAAAGCGATGAAACTTGTGCCAGAAATGAGAAAAAAGGGATTAAATATTCCAATTATTCTATTTACGTATTATAATCCTGTGTTACAATTAGAGCAGGAATCCTTTTTCGCTTTACTGCGGGAAAATACGATTGATGGATTGCTTATTCCCGATATCCCATTTGAAGAGAGTAAAGAACTTCGCCAAAAATGTCAGGAACATTCGATATCATTTATTTCACTTGTTGCACCAACTTCGTCAAGTCGAATAAAAATGATTGCGGAAAACGCTGAAGGATTTGTCTATTGTGTATCTTCTTTAGGAGTTACCGGGGTCAGAAAACAGTTTGATAGCTCTATTAAATCGTTCCTAGATGAAGTCAAATTATATAGCAATGTACCGGTTGTTGTTGGTTTTGGTGTTTCTTCTAGAGAACAAGTTGAACAGCTATCAGGAATTTGTGATGGAGTTGTCGTTGGAAGTGCATTAGTAAGCGAAATTGATCGTTTACAAACACAATTAATGAATGAAAGTACTCGTAAACTGGCAATTGATGAATTTAGAGAATTCGCACAAAGATTCGGGGCTTAATCGAGTTTGATTTAAGTGACTAGTAAGAGGAATAGGATCGATCGTTGATTGCTTTATGTAAAATAATACTCTAAGATAATAAACAATCATCAGTGGGCAAATTTCACTGATGATTGTTTCATTCATAGTAGGAGAGGTGTTATCCATTGCAAGTTAAGGAGCAGTTATTAAAGTTAAAACCTTATCAACCAGGTAAACCAATTGAAGAAGTAAAAAAAGAATTCAACTTAACTAAGGTTGTCAAACTAGCTTCAAACGAAAACCCATATGGTAGTTCGAAAAAAGTTAAACAAGCGATACTAAATGAGCTAGATCAAGATCAGTTAGCTATTTATCCTGATGGATACAGTGCGCTTCTTCGCACGCAATTAGCTAAGCATTTGGGTGTGGACGAGAAGGAAGTCATTTTTGGAAATGGAACAGATGAAGTTATTCAAATTATTTGTCGAGCACTTTTACTTCCAGGGAAAAATACAGTGATGGCTAATCAGACATTTCCACAATACAAACATAATGCTGTTATTGAAGGAGCAGAAGTTCGTGAAGTACCACAAGTTAATGGTGAACATGACCTTGAAGCAATGCTTACGCAAATTGATGAAAACACGACAGTGCTATGGATTTGTACCCCAAATAACCCAACAGGTACATATGTGAAAAAGCAGGCACTAATTGAGTTTCTAAACAAAGTTCCTAAGCATGTTCTTGTCGTAGTTGATGAAGCTTATTATGAGTATGTATTAGCTGAAGATTATCCGCAAACAATTCCAATGTTAAAGGATTATCCAAATCTAATGATTCTTCGTACATTTTCAAAAGCATATGGGCTTGCTGCGTTAAGAGTCGGTTATGGGATTGCAAGTGCTGATTTAATTCAAAAAATTGAGCCTGCTCGCGAACCATTTAATACAAACCGTATAGCACAGGCAGCCGCAATTGCAGCATTAGAGGATTCTGAATTTATCTCTGAATGTATCGATAAAAATAAAAAAGGATTACAGCAGTTCTACAGATTTTGTGAAGAATTAAAATTAGATTATTATCCTTCAGAAGGTAATTTTATTCTAATTGATTTTAAGAGAGACGCAGATGAAGTATTCCAAGCGTTGTTGCAAAAGGGATTTATCGTTCGATCTGGTAATGCACTAGGTTTTCCAACCTCGTTACGTATAACAGTTGGAACGGAACAACAAAATGCAGAAATTATTGAGATTTTAAAGGATTTTGTTTGATTACAACTTTTTCTAACTATGAGAGTTCAGTCCTTTTGTTGATGGAACAGTGGACTGAACTATCTTAATGTGTTCTTTTCTCTGTAAATCTAAGTCATTCTAACTTTCAAATAAGTTAAATCTTTTCTTTATTTAATATGAATAGTCTTTTAGAATGGCGGATTGAAAAAAGGTGATTTTGATGGTGAAAAATATTTACATAATAGGACTTGGTTTAATCGGGGGCTCTTTAGCATTATCAATTAAACGAAAAGATCCTACAATACATATCATGGGTTATGATTTAAATGGTGATCAAGCATCGTTAGCAAAAAAGCTAGGTGCGATAGATGAAATTTCACCTACCCTTTTTCCAAATTTATCAGCAGTCGATATGATTTTTATTTCTACACCTGTTCAACAAACGATTAACATTATTGAACAACTTCAAAGTATCGAATTAAAACAAGGTGTTATTATAACAGATGTAGGTAGTACGAAAGTGAAAATCGTTGAAAGTGCAAAGAAATATCTCAACGGTACTACTATCAAATTTATCGGTGGTCATCCGATGGCTGGCTCCCATAAATCGGGGATTTTAGCAGCGAAATCCCAACTGTTTGAGAATGCATTTTACATATTAACTCCTTCTGAGAATGTAACGGCACAAGATCTTACTTGTTTAACAAACGTTCTTGAGGAAACGAGAGCTAATTTTGTAGAAATGTCTCCAGAAGAACATGATAAGGTAACTGGTATAATAAGTCATTTTCCGCATATTGTTGCGGCAAGCTTGGTATCTCAAGCAGAGAAACATGAAGATCAATTTCCTTTATTAAAAAGGCTTGCTGCTGGAGGATTTCGAGATGTGACAAGAATTGCATCAAGCAATCCAGCAATGTGGAGAGATATTTTACTACACAACAAAGGTCCTTTGCTCCATTTGTTTGATGAATGGATTGCTGAAATGGAACGGATAAAAAGCTTTGTGGCAAATTCAGAATCAGACAATTTATACTCGTATTTTGATCAGGCGAAACAATTTCGAGACGAATTGCCTAAGAAGCAAAGAGGGGCAATACCGTCCTTCTATGATTTATTTGTAGATGTACCGGATTATCCTGGGATTATTTCCGAAATTACCGGATATTTGGCGAAAGAAGAAATCAGTTTAACGAATATCCGCATTATTGAGACGAGAGAAGAAATTTATGGAGTATTAAGACTAAGCTTTCAAACTGACCATGATCGAGAATTGGCAATTGACTGTATTAGAAAATATTCAAATTATGAAACATTTATCATTTAATAGTTGCTTTTTTAAGTAAAAACTATTTTAGAATATAGTTTTTGATGAGAATTCTATAAGAAAAACTAAGGATTTTGCAAGTGGTTTTTGGTGACAACCTAAAATTTTCTACTAATTAAACGAGGTGCAATACATGACAGATGTAATAAAGTTGTCGAAGGTAAATAGCTTAGTGGGTACAATTGAAGTTCCTGGAGATAAATCGATTTCACATCGTGCAGTAATGTTTGGGGCATTGGCTAATGGCAAAACCGAAGTATCAAATTTTTTAATGGGGGCCGATTGCCTAAGTACGGTTTCTTGCTTTCAAAAAATGGGCGTTTCAATTGAAGTTGGAGAAGGATTAGTTACGATAGAAGGAAAAGGTTATGATGGACTGGTAGAGCCTTCAGAAATTCTAGATGTTGGAAATTCTGGTACAACGACGCGATTAATCTTGGGGATTCTAGCAGGTACACCTTTTCATTCATGTATTATTGGGGATGAATCAATTGCGAGAAGACCGATGTCTCGGGTAACAAAGCCATTAAAAATGATGGGGGCTGCGATTGAGGGAAGAGAAAATGGTCAATATACCCCTATAGCAATCAGAGGTGGCAACCTGCAAGGTATTAACTATCAATCACCGGTTGCTAGTGCACAAGTTAAATCTGCCATTCTTTTAGCAGGCTTACAAACAAATCAAGAGGAAACAAAGGTAACTGAACCGCACAAATCTAGAGACCATACTGAGCGCATGTTAAGAGCGTTTGGCGTAGAAGTTGAAGAAGACGCGTATTCAGCTACGATTAGAGGTGGACAAAGCCTTCAAGCTACAAATATCTTTGTCCCTGGTGATATTTCGTCGGCTGCTTTTTTCCTTGTCGCAGGTGCTATCGTTCCTAATAGTGAGATTGTCTTAAAAAATGTAGGGATTAATCCAACTAGAACAGGGATTTTAGACGTATTAAAAATGATGGGTGCTTCAATCAAAATAACACCACATAATGATCAGGCTTTTGAACCAATGGCTGATATCGTTATTAAAACTTCGACTTTAAAGGGAATAACTATTGGCGGCGACTTAATTCCAAAGCTAATTGACGAAATTCCTGTTATCGCATTGCTTGCAACACAAGCTGAAGGTGACACAATTATTAAAGACGCAAGTGAGCTAAAGGTGAAAGAAACAAACCGTATAGATACTGTTGTAGGAGAGCTTTCAAAAATAGGTGCCACTATTACAGCGACAGACGATGGTATGATTATTAAGGGTAAAACAAGCTTGAAAGGAAATGCAACTGTTTCAAGTCATGGTGATCATCGCATTGGTATGATGCTGGCTATTGCTTCTTGTCTGACAGAGGAGCCGATAGAGTTAGCTGATGCAAAATCGATTGATGTTTCCTATCCGAACTTTTTTGAGCATTTGTCATTCCTAACAAAATGACAACTTAATCTACCTTTCTTTTCATTGTAACGTAATAAGGATTAGCTTCAAAAACAAAATACTATCCAAGATAGTTAAAAATGAAGCTAATCCTATATTTTATTAAGAACACTTCTACACCTTAACTGAAAGGTTCGCCCCGATGTGTACCCAACTACAAAAAATCTATTTCTTTTAAGTGCTATAAAAGTCATAAATTACTACCTTTTCTCATAGCTTGTCTTAAGCGGAAGAAAGGTGGGAAGTTCAATGAATTATATCATTGAAAATGTAAATCTGCTTAAGACTACTGGAATAGAAAAAACATCCTTATTAATAAATGAAAACAGAATTGCATTAATGCGAAAATCTATGGGGAGTTTACGTTTCTTAAGAATGGATATGAGTTCATATTTATTAACTCCTAGTCATGTTATGCTTGATTTTTCCCTTCATTCGTCCCTTCATTTTCATGAATTCAAAGATTTATTCATTCAAAACTATTTAAAAAAAGGTTGTACGACTCTTCTTACAGTTGTAGATGTCCAAAATGAACAGGAATTAGTATCAAAAATAAAACAAAGAAGACATCTTATGATAAACTCTCCAATTGATTACTATCTAGGAGTAAGACTACCATTTCAGCGATTATCGCCTTCATTTTTAAGAAAATGTCGACAACAAAATATTTCAGTCGTTTTTGTAGAAGTTGATGTGGAAACAAAGCTAACAACTAAATCTTGGGGCTGGATAAGAGATGCAATGTTTTCTAATCCCATTACTTTAATCCCCTTTGTACATGAAAGGAATCTACCTGTTAACAAAGAAAAAAAACTTTTGCAAAAATGGGAACAAATAATGAAAGAACATAAACTATCATCAGTAACGACTTTTTTGGAAGAAAAGGCACCATTGAAAAAAGAGGTATTAATGAGGATTGGGATTTATCCCGAAAAAGGTGATGTTCGAGTAGGCGGTCAACTTAACTATAATTTGTACAATCTAGCAGATTTGCGTTATCATACCAATGGTACACCAATCATTTCACATGATGGAAATTTCCCGCTAGTTACTGTACATAATGGAAAGTTACTGAATGTGAATGGTGATATCTCATGTAAGCCAGGAATTGGTGTGGAATGTTTTATTTCGATTTCAGGTCGTTTTATGCCGCAATCAGCTTCTGTTTGATGTATGATAAAAGGGAAAAGAAACGCATAATACAGATATTTGAGATGTGGCAGAACAATAATGAAAATATTGGTTAAGTTAGAAAGGGATAATTATGTTTAATCAAGTACTAAAAGAAGCAATTAATCTGATCAATAAAGGTGAAACAGAAGAGGCTTTAGGTTTATTAGCAAACATACAACCGACTCTTCATGATGAAGAGAAACTTCACTTAGCTGAACAATACTATCAATGGGGAATCGTTGATAAAGCTCATGACATTATGGAAGAACTTCATTTTTTATATCCTGAGGAAGCGCAAATCACCTTATTTTTGGCTGAACTCTTTTTAGAATTGGAGAAAGAAGAAGAGTCTATAGAATTATTAAATACGATAACGACTGACCATGAAGCATACCCTCAGGCACTACTCCTTTTAGCAGATCTTTATCAAATGCAAGGGTTAGCGGAAGTAAGTGAACAAAAATTACAAGAAGCAAAACAGCTTTTACCTAATGAGCTAGTCATAGATTTTGCATTAGGGGAACTTTATTTTCACCAAGGAAAGTATAAACATGCGATACCTTATTATGAATCAGTGTTGAACGAACAAACATCGATTTCAGGAATTTATATTGGTCATAGACTTGCAGAGTCTTTGAGTGCAACAGGAGAATTTGAGAAGTCTTTAGATTATTATAAAGAAGCCATAGTCGAACATGAGGATCTAAATACGCTCTTTGGATATGGATTTACAGCATTTCAAGGAGGGTTTTATAAAACCTCAATTCAAGTATTTACTAAGTTAAAGGAAGCTGACCCTCATTTTTCTTCGCTTTATTTATACTTAGCTAAAGCTTATGAGCATGAAGGCCTTTTAGCAGAAAGTCTTGAAACTGTTCAAGAAGGTATAAAAGTTGATGAATATAATAAAGAGTTGTATCTATTTGGCGGTAAGATTGCCATTAAGTCTGGTCGAATTGAAGAGGCTGAAAGTTTATTACGTGAAACACTTGCATTAGATCCAGGTCATATAGAGGCTGCGATTACATTAACACATATTTTTCTTCAAGATGAAAGATATGACGATGTGATTGAATTAATATCAGAAATCAAACGATATGGTGAAGAAGATCCACAATTTGATTGGACTTTAGCGCGAGCATATCACCAAAAAGAAGAATATGCACAGGCATTAAATCATTATCAACTTGCATATAATTCATTCAAGGAACAACGAGAATTTTTACATGAATTTGGTTACTTTTTAATGGAAGAGGGCCGAAGAAAGGATGCCAAGGAAATATTTGGGGAAATTCTGAAGCAAGATCCTTCAAATGTCGAAATCGGTGAGATTTTGCTACAATTAGAAGAAGAGTTTTAAAGTAGATTAGAAGGAGTTTAATTTAGTTTTATGGAATTAACAAAGTAAGAATCTACTGAATAGCAGAGGAGGGAATTGTATGGAGGCCCCTGTATCTGTCCACGAAAAGAAAGATTTTATCAGGTGGTTTTTGAACCATTATCAACTGAAGCGAAGAGAATGTGTTTGGATTTTAAATTATTTAATGAGTCATGATACCTTAATGGAAAAGGTGCATTTTGTCGAGCAAGCACAGTATTGTCCACGGGGAATCATCATGTCAACGCACTGTGTTGAAGAAGTTCCATTTCGGTTTTATAAGGAAAACGTCATGACAACAGATGCAGAAAAATCTTTTCATGATATACGCTTAAATAAAGATGAAGAGCTTTTTATTCAACTTAATTTTAGATCTGTTTATCAGTCGCCCCAGTATGCAGCAGTTCTTGAATCAAATCCATTTATGCCTTCTCATTTACATGAAAATGAGAAGGATCGTGAAGTGACTGAAAAACTTCTCGAGCATTCCCTTCAAAATTTTCAGAAGGAAAAGCTTTTACAACTGATCGATGATGCATTAGATCGTCAAGATAAAGAAGGCTTTCAGCGGCTATCTCAGCAATTAATTAACTTGAAAAAGAACGAAAAGTAAATGCGACTGACTCGCCCATCCAAATAAATTTTGGAGGGTTTTTTTCTGTGTATGGGACGGAACCTGCTTAATATAATTAACATTCTAAAACAGTAAAAAAGACTAGTTTAGGCCCGAAAATAGTGTTGATTAAGCTTGTTCCACCGTAAATGAAGCGATATAGATCTCCCTCATTTTTCTTTATATTGAATAGTATCTTAGGATAATAATGCATCTTTTACTTAACTAAATAAAAGCCGCTCATAGATAGAAAAAGAAACTTCAAATTTAACAATTAGTTAGCTAGGATTTATAATAGAACTTATACTAAGTCATACAAGGAGTGAGATAGTTGAAGTGGGTTTTAAGTGATGTAGATGTATACAACCAATCGCGAGAATATGTAGATACTGCAATTGTACCCTTAATACCAGTTTCATTAGAAGCGGATTTAAAAGGAACAGTTTCAAAAGGTGAATTTATTACATATGTTTCAGTTGAGCTTGAGAGACAGTTGAAAGGGAGAGTGTTTTTATTTCCATCATTATCCTATTTAAAGAAGTCAAAAAATGTGATTGAAAGTGTTATAGAATGGAAAACTGAATTACAGGAGGAGTTTAAACATGTCATTTTTCTAACAAGTGATGAGACTTTAAAAGAGTATACTAGTGATCAACAAAATGTAAAGGATGATCTTATCTGGTTGCCTTCCGTACCTTTTGAACATATGGATGAAAGTTTAATGAAAAAGCTTTTAGAAGACCAGATTCAGCAAATTTTGAACATTTTATTACAATCTTGGAATAAGTGATAAAAACGCTTTCATTTCCAGAAATCAAACTAGGATTTTATTGACCTCTTCCAAATATTGATATATCATGAGTATGTCCTAGTTTTATATGTTATTTCGTATGTCCTATACGGACTGAGCTTAAGATAGAGGGGGGAAAATGATGAGCGAGAAAAAACATCGAGTTTCTAGACGTCAATTCTTAAACTACACGCTTACTGGTGTAGGCGGTTTCATGGCTGCAGGTATGCTTATGCCTATGGTTCGCTTCGCGCTTGACCCTGTGCTCCGACCAGCAGAAGAACAGGATTTAGTACAAGTTGTCAAAGTTGACGAAATTACGGAAGAACCTCAACGCTTTGATTTTAAGATTAAGCAAGTAGATGCTTGGCATGAATCAGAAGAAACTAAATCGGCCTGGGTTTATAAAAGCGGTGACAAAATAACAGCGCTATCACCAGTCTGTAAGCATTTAGGTTGTACAGTTGGATGGAACAATGATCCAGCTAATCCAAACCAATTTTTTTGTCCCTGTCACTTTGGGAGATATGAAAAAGATGGTACAAATATTAAGGGAACACCGCCTATTGGACCGCTTGATGTTTATCAACACGTAGTTAAAGATGGTTATTTATTCTTAGGTAAAGCAAAACCACGAGGGGAGGCGTAATCGCTTGCTTAACAAAATTTATGATTGGGTAGACGAACGTTTAGATATTACTCCGATGTGGCGTGATATTGCTGACCATGAGGTACCTGAACATGTAAACCCTGCACATCATTTTTCTGCCTTTGTCTATTGCTTTGGTGGATTAACATTTTTCGTTACGGTTATTCAAGTACTTTCTGGAATGTTTTTAACGATGTATTATGTCCCAGATATTAAGAATGCATGGGAATCAGTTTTCTATTTGCAAAATGAAGTCGCTTTCGGACAAATTGTTCGTGGGATGCACCACTGGGGCGCTAGTCTAGTAATAGTTATGATGTTTCTACATACATTACGTGTATTTTTCCAAGGTGCTTATAAAAAACCCCGTGAATTAAACTGGGTTGTTGGAGTTCTTATTTTCTTTGTTATGCTCGGTCTTGGATTAACAGGTTATTTATTACCTTGGGATATGAAAGCGTTATTTGCAACGAAGGTTACTCTACAGATTGCTGAATCCGTTCCACTGATTGGGCCAACAGTTAAGACCTTATTATCAGGTCATCCTGAAATTGTAGGTGCCCAAACCCTTACACGTTTCTTTGCTATACATGTATTCTTCTTGCCTGCTGCTCTATTCGCATTAATGGCAGCTCACTTTGTTATGATACGTAAGCAAGGTATTTCTGGTCCTCTATAGGATTAACTGTTCATTATCGGAAATTATTATGATACAAATAAATTGATATCGAAAACCACCTTAGTAAGGAGGGGAAATCATGCATCGCGGAAAAGGTATGAAATTTGTAGGTGACTCCCGTATTTCTGCAGAGAGAAAACCGAATATTCCTAAAGATTATTCCGAATATCCAGGGAAGACAGAAGCATTCTGGCCCAACTTCCTATTAAAGGAATGGCTAGTAGGTGCTGTTTTCTTAATTGGTTTTTTATGTTTAACAGTCGCACATCCGTCACCACTTGAGCGTGTGGCTGATCCGACGGATGCTGGATATATTCCATTACCAGACTGGTATTTTTTATTCTTATACCAATTGTTAAAATATTCTTACGCATCTGGTCCATATAACGTTATCGGTGCAATGGTCATTCCAGGTCTAGCGTTTGGTGCATTATTACTAGCTCCGTTTTTAGATAGAGGACCTCATCGTCGTCCTTCAAAGCGTCCGGTTGCTGTAGGTTTGATGCTACTTGGTGTTGCTGCCGTGTTTTGCTTAACTTGGGAATCTGTTGTAAATCATGACTGGGAAGCTTCAGCTGAACAAGGTAAGATTCAAGCAGAAGCAGAGATTGATACATCGTCTGAAGGTTATGCTATTTATCAGGAGCAGGGCTGTATTTCCTGTCATGGTGATAATCTAGAGGGTGGAGCAGCAGGGAAAGCTCTAGTTGATAATGGATTAGAGCCTGATAAAATTGCAGATATTGCTAAAAATGGTCAAGGAAGTATGCCAGCAGGCGTCTTTAAAGGAACAGATGAACAATTAAAAGTATTATCTGAGTTTATATCAGGTGTAACATCAAAATAAAAGCTGACATTTGTCAGCTTTTATTTTGTGTACAGGGAAAATATAGTACACAATTAGTAATTTTAGAAGTAATATGAGAAGAGTGAACTTGTAAAAAATTATGGATTTGGTGAGTGATAGAATGAAAATGTTTCAATATATTTTAGGACAAAAGCCAGTTTTAATTATGATGTTTTTAATTAATTTTTTCGGAACAATTTATGGGTATTATTGGTACAGATATCAATTGTCTGAAACACCAGCTCACTTTCTTATATTTGTCCCAGACAGCCCCACTGCAAGCTTATTCTTTTTAATCGTATTACTAGCGTTTTTGATCCGTAAAAATTTTCCACTTATTGAAGCGTTAGCGATTGTTACATTGTTTAAGTATGGTATCTGGGCTGTAATTATGAATATCCTCGTATTAGTTGTTAATGGTAGTTTACCTTGGGAGAGTTATATGCTAATTGCTTCCCATCTTGGGATGGCCATTCAAGGGCTTCTGTATGCTCCTTATTATCGTTTTAAGGCTTGGCATTTACTAATTGCTGCTGTATGGACTTTACATAATGACTTTATTGACTACATCTTTGGAATAATGCCACGATATAGTGTATTAATGGATTATATCAATCAAATAGGTTATTTCACATTTTGGCTAAGCATAATTTCATTATTAATCGCTTATGCCTTGGTTATAAATAAACGTGCATCTAAATTGAATTTACCTTAAGTTTAGCTCGAATAGGCTAGACTTTTTATTTGTTTCGGAAACAATTAAATTCTTGTACTGTGGATAAGAGCACGACATCCAGCGCCTAGCCCCTCGAGGTCAAAAGCGTCTTATGCTTGTCGGGGCTGATCAAGGCGCTTCCGCTTTTGTACTTCAAAAATCATTAAATCTTTTGGTCTATCCTTGTCCATCTCTACATAGTTTTTTAGTAGATGTTATAGGGGGGACAAGAATGAAGAAATGGATGGTCGCACTCATTATTGGTATGTTGCTGATTCATATAAAACCAGCAATTGCAGAAGAAGTCTATGACTGGGAATCGTTAAATAAGATTTCTGACTCAGCGTTACAACTAGCAAAGCAAGAACGCTTTAGCGAGTCTGCCCAATTACTCAAATATTTCGCAGTTAAATTTGAGGAAATTCCTATTGATAGAGAGTTTATCTCCTTAGATCAATTTAGAACGATTACGAGTACGCACAAAAATGCGCTAGATGTAATACAAAAAGAGAATATAACTACGGATGAAAAAGTTCGATCTTTAACTAAGTTCCGTCTTGTTGTTGATGCAATGGTATCGGAGTATCAACCGTTATGGGGATCAATGGAATCTTCGATTATGGAAACTTTTTCGCAAATGAAGAGTGATGTTGAGGAAGGTGATAATCAATCCTTTCAACATGATTGGAACCAATTTTTAGCTCTTTATGAAGTAATTTATCCTAGTATACAAGTAGATTTAGAAAGTCAGCAGATTAAACGAATGGATGATCATATTTCAGTTGTCGAGGATCGTTTGTTTCAAGTGATTCCTGAAATAAATCGTGTGAAACAATTAGCGGTGATGGAAGAAGATTTAAAGGCACTTTTTGCGAGGGTAAAGGACGATGAAGCAGATCCTTCTTTATTATGGGTAATGATATCAACAGGAAGTATTATTTTATTATCACTTTCATACGTCGGATGGAGAAAGTACAGTGGCGAAAAGGAAAAAGTAGCGAAAAGAGAAATAAATAAGGAATGATATTAAGGTCAATTAAGTTACCCTGCTGCTTTCAAAACTGCTTGTCAGAAAAATAGAGACATCTTCATTGTATATACTAGTAAAGCGTGAGATTAACTAGGTGAACTTTTTTATAACATCAGAATTTATAGGTTTTGGCTTCGGGAATTGTCCAGCGCAAGCGTCCGACCTCTCTTGGGTCTACAGCCACTCAGGAATTGAAGGAAAAGAATACCTTCAATTCCTGAGTGGCTTATTCGCCCGAGGCTGAACAAAGGCGCTTGCACTTTTCTTATAACGAATCATCAAGTGATTTACCGTTGGATAGGCTCTTTATTTTCGTCTAATGTAAAGCCCTCACCTAAAACATCATGTACATCGCTTACAGATACAAAAGCATAAGGGTCAACAGATGTAATAACATTTTTTAACCTTACAATCTCATTTTTCCCAACTACACAATACAAAACATTGCGATCCTCTTTCGTAAATGAACCCTGTCCTTTTAATATTGTCACTCCCCGATCCATTTCTTTCATAATTCTTTCGGAAATTGCCTCTGGTCGGTTCGAAATAATCATCGCACCTTTTGCAGCATACGCACCTTCCTGCATAAAATCAATAACTCGTGCGCCTACAAATACGGCGACAAGTGTATACATTGCTTCTTTGTATGATAAGTATGTAATCAAGGACAATGTAATGACACATAGATCAAATATAAACATTGTCTTTCCCATACTCCAGCCCAAATACTTATTTGCAAGTCTTGCGATAATATCGACTCCACCAGTTGTTCCACCATAACGAAAAATCATTCCTAAGCCAATTCCAAGTGAAACCCCTGCAAAAAGAGCCGCGAGTGTTAAATCATCATTTAAAGGCATATGAATTTGATACCTCTGAAAAATCCATAAGAAGAGTGACAAACTAATCGTTCCTATCAGAGTGTATAAAAAAGAAGTCCTGCCTAAAATACGCCAGCCAATAATAAATAATGGTATATTTAATAATAAGTTAGATATAGATGGGTCAAAATGAAAGAGGAAATAAAGCATAAGGGTAATACCAGTAAATCCACCTTCAGCTAAATTATTTTGCATATTAAAATGGACCAGACCAAAACCAAAAATGCCAGACCCAATTAAAATAAAAAATATATTTTTAAAACGAAGTTCTTCTACCATTTGATACCCCCAACAATTCATTTATAGCTTAAAATAGTATAGTTGATAGAATGTCAAGGTGCAAATTTCGAAAAAATAATGTCAAAATAATTGTAAAAATTAATAGGATTAGCTAACATTGAATAGAAAAGCGGACGAGGTGATTTCTATGGAACAAAAGAAGATGAAAGACCTTCAAAAAGAAGTTGATCAATACATAAGTGGGTTTAAAGAAGGATATTTCTCTCCATTGGCTATGATGGCTAGGATAACGGAAGAAGTGGGAGAGTTAGCGAGAGAAATCAATCATTATTACGGTGAAAAACCGAAAAAGGCTTCTGAAAAAGAAAAGGAAATAGAAGAAGAGCTTGGCGATGTCTTATTTGTTCTCATATGTCTCGCTAATTCGTTAGACATAGACTTAGAACAAGCTCATGATCTTGTCATGAAGAAGTTTAAAACAAGAGACAAAGATCGTTGGACTAAAATTGATTAGAAAAGTAGTGCGCTTCGTCAGCCAAGTGTAATATTAGGCGCAGCGCACTAATTTGATAATAGATAAATAAAGGAGAATTGGATGATGGAAGAGATTAAAATTGTCATTGCAGGTGCCCGAGGTAGAATGGGTAGTGAAGCTGTAAAACTCGTCGGAGATACGGCGCATTTTTCACTAGTAGCTGTTGTGGACCATAAGCATGAAGGGAAAAGTCTAAAGGAACTTGAAGGCTTTGACGTTGATGTACCTATTTATACCGATATTGAAAAATGTTTTGTTGAAACAAAGCCAGACGTACTAATTGATTTAACTACGCCGGAAATTGGTAAAATACATACGAAGAAGGCGTTGTTAAATGGAGTCAGACCTGTAGTTGGAACAACGGGATTTTCTGAAGAAGATTTAAAAGAGCTTCAACAATTAACAGAAGAAAAAGGAATTGGCGCTATAATAGCTCCTAACTTTGCTCTTGGAGCTATTTTGATGATGAAATTCTCTCAGATGGCAGCAAGGTACTTTCAGGATGTCGAAATTATTGAACAACATCATGATCAGAAACTAGATGCTCCATCTGGTACGGGATTAAAAACCGCAGAAATGATAGCTACTGTTAGAGATGAAAAACAACAAGGTCATCCAAATGAAAAAGAGCTACTTACAGGAGCACGGGGAGCTAATTATAACGGAATTCGCCTACACAGTGTCCGTCTTCCAGGTTTAATTGCTCATCAAGAAGTATTGTTTGGTGGTGATGGACAAACATTAAAAATTCGCCATGATTCCTATAATCGTGCTTCGTTTATGTCAGGAGTTAAGCTGGCAGTTGAAAATGTGATGAAAGTTGATTTATTAGTATATGGATTAGAAAATATTCTTGAATAAAGGGGATTGAAAAATGAAAATAGCTTTAATCGCACATGATAAGAAGAAATCAGATCTTGTTCAGTTTGTAATGGCATATTTGCCAATATTCGAAGATCATCAACTTTATGCAACAGGAACAACAGGGTTACGAATTCAAGAGGCAAGCGGCTTAGCCGTTCATCGTTTTCAATCAGGTCCACTTGGCGGAGACCAAGAAATTGGAGCATTGATTGCAAAGAATGATATGGATATGGTTATTTTCTTCAGAGATCCATTAACTGCTCAACCTCATGAGCCTGATATTACAGCTCTAATTCGTCTTTGTGACGTATATTCCATTCCACTTGCAACAAATATGGGTACAGCTGAAATACTAGTACGTGGTCTTGAGCGCGGTGATTTAAATTGGAGAAACGTAATTAAATCGTCAAACGAATAAGTATTTTTGTGAAAAAATATACGTAGTATAGACCATATTTTCACTTTAACAACAAGGAGATACTAATGAGTCATACACTAGATATTCTTGCAATTGGAGCTCATCCTGATGATGTCGAAATCGGGATGGGGGGAACGATTGCAAATTATACAAATAAAGGGTTTAAAATTGGGATTTGTGATTTAACAATGGCCGAGCTTTCCTCTAACGGTACGATAGCTATTCGACAAGATGAGGCTAAACTTGCAGGAGAGATTTTAGGCATCACGAAAAGAATTCAATTGTCATTACCAGATCGTGGATTATACATAACAGAATCTGCAATTCATTCAATTGTTACGGTCATCAGAAAATATCGTCCAAAAATTGTATTTGTACCATACTTTGAAGATCGCCATCCAGATCATGGTCAATGTTCAAGACTAGTTGAAGAAGCGGTTTTTTCAGCTGGTATTCGAAAATATAAGGATGAATTAGACCAACCATCCCACAAAGTTCAGACGATTTATTATTATATGATCAACGGGTTTCACAAACCAGATTTCGTCATTGATATTTCAGATACGATTGATAAAAAATTAGAAAGCCTTCGTGCTTATGTAAGTCAGTTTGAAAAAACAGAGGCTTCAACGAATACTCCACTAACAAACGGTTACATTGAATCAGTTGAGAACAGAGAGAGGCTATTTGGAAATGAGGTTGGAGTCAGTTATGCTGAAGGCTTTAAAACGAAAAAACCAATTTTACTTTCAAACGATTTATTAGGTGAAAGAAGATGAAACGAAAATTAAAAATTGGCATAACTTGTTATCCTTCTGTAGGAGGATCTGGAGTTGTAGCTACCGAACTGGGAAAGCAACTTGCAGAGCGAGGACATGAAATCCATTTTATTACATCAAGTTTACCATTTCGATTGAATAAGGTATATTGTAATATTACTTTCCATGAGGTTGAAGTGAATCAATATTCAGTCTTTAAATATCCACCATATGATCTGGCTTTGGCTAGTAAAATGGCAGAGGTTGCAAAAAGAGAGAAATTGGACTTATTACATGTACATTATGCAATTCCGCATGCAATTTGTGCTTTTTTAGCTAAGCAAATGGTTGGGGATGATCTTAAAATTGTCACCACTCTTCATGGAACGGATATTACTGTACTTGGGTATGATCAATCGCTATCAGAATTGATTCGCTTTGGAATTGAATCCTCAGATGTCGTGACAGCTGTTTCAGATTCATTAGTAAAGCAAACATATGAACTAATTCAACCAAAAAAAGAAATCGAAACTGTATATAATTTTATCGATGATCGAGTTTATAATAAAAAAGATGCATCTCACCTTAAAAAGCAATATGGCATTCATGAAGATGAAAAAGTTGTCATTCATGTTTCTAATTTTCGAAAAGTAAAACGTGTTCAAGATGTAGTTTATTCCTTTCAATTGATTCAAAAAGAAGTAAAAGCAAAGTTATTGCTTGTAGGCGATGGCCCTGAAATGACCTATATAAGTAATCTTGTTGGTGAATTAGGCCTTACCGATAAGGTTCTTTTTCTTGGAAAACAGGAAAATTTAGAAGAACTGTATTCATTAAGTGATGTCATGCTTTTGCTTTCGGAAAAAGAAAGCTTTGGTTTAGTTTTATTAGAAGCAATGGCATGTGGTGTTCCATGTATTGGAACAAATACTGGTGGGATTCCAGAAGTGATTTACGAAGGTGAAACAGGTTATCTATGCGAGGTTGGAGATATTAAGTCAATCGCTAATCGTGCCGTTGAGTTATTATCAAATGATTTATTGCATCAAAATATGTCTGAAAATGCGATATTTACTGCTAAAGATGCATTTCATTCTGAAAAAATCGTTACACAATATGAGTCAATTTATTATGACTTGATAACGAAATGAAAATAAGTTCAAAATGAAACAATTTATTTCGAAGGAAAACCGCATTAAAATGTCGGTGAGGCAGACACAGGCATTTTACATGTAGTGAATCAATATTTTGACTAATGAAAACAGGATACCTGTTTTGATAATGTAGCATAGTTCATTACCACTTTCCTTCATACATAAGGAGTAAAACGATGGAACGCTTGTTTCTTGAAGCAAAACCGATAGTAGAAAAACTACATATGGCTGGTTATGAAGCTTTTTACGTTGGGGGTGCTGTTCGGGATCACCTTTTGAAAAGAGTGATCGGTGATGTTGATATAGCTACCTCTGCAAAGCCTGATGAAGTACAATCTTTGTTTGATCATACGATTGATGTTGGGGCAGAGCATGGTACCATTATTGTATTGCATAAAAATACGCCCTATGAAGTAACAACTTTTCGGACGGAATCAGAATATGTGGATTTCCGTCACCCTAAAAATGTTTCATACATTACATCTTTGAAAGAGGATTTAAGGCGTAGAGATTTTACAATTAATGCAATGGCAATGGATATAGACGGGATGATTCAAGACTTTTTTAATGGTGAAGCCCATTTGAAGGAGAAACTTATTCAAACGGTTGGGTCACCATCAGAAAGATTTACAGAAGATGCCTTAAGAATGTTAAGGGCCGTTCGATTTGTTAGTCAATTGCAATTTACACTGTGCCCTCTAACGAAAGCAGCTATTAAAGAGCATGTTCATCTATTAAGTGCTATTTCGGTTGAGCGAAAAACGATGGAGATTGAGAAGCTATTAAAAGGTATAAATCAAAAATGTGCCTTAGAAATCATAATCGAAACGAATATAAATCAATACTTACCAGGATTAGAAACGAAACAACAAGAGATAAAGAGAGTATCTACATATGATCTGCAATTACTAACAACAAATGAAGAACTTTGGACGTTATTTACATACTGTATCGCTCCATCGTCCATTTCCACTTTTCTAAGAAAATGGAAATTATCCACTAAAATAATTAAGGCTGTTGAAAAAAATATTCGATACCTTACAATATTGAACGAGGGGCAATGGTCTGACTTATTATTATATGAAGCAGGATATGAAACAGCTGTTTCAGTTGAATGGATTCATTCAGTCATGACAAACCCATCATTAGTGGAATCAAATAGTAGGAATATAAAGAAGTTAATTAAGCAGCTTCCAATTAAAAGTAGGGATCAGCTTGCGATAACAGGTCATGACGTGATTCGCTGCTTGAATAAAGAACCAGGGCCTTGGGTATCAAAAGCTATTACCGAAATCGAGAAAGCCGTCGTAATGAATGAATTAGAAAATAATAAATCTGCAATAAAGGAGTGGCTAATGAGATGCAAACAGGAATTCGAGCAAAATTATTAGAAGCCTTCTCAAAAGCAGATGGAGAATTTTTATCAGGTCAAAAAATTAGTGACTATATTGGTTGCTCAAGAACGGCCGTATGGAAACATATGGAGGAACTTAGAAAAGAAGGTTATGAGCTAGAGGCTGTTCGAAGATTAGGATATCGGATTACGAAAAAGCCAGATAAAATAAGCAGTAATGAAATCCAGCTCGGACTAAAAACAACGATGATGGGACGTCATATTCACTTTGAAGAAATTGTTTCCTCTACACAGAAGATTGCGCGAAATCTAGCAAATGAAGGTGTAGAAGAAGGGACAATCGTTGTCGCTGATCAACAAACGAATGGAAAAGGGAGAATGGCTCGAGTATGGTATTCTCCTAAAGGAACTGGGATTTGGATGAGTATGATCATTCGTCCGAATCTCCCAGTAAACCAAACACCACAACTAACCCTCCTTACTGCGGTTGCGATTGTACAAGCTATCGAAGAGTTAACACCACTAAAGCCAGAAATAAAATGGCCGAACGATATAATGTTAAATGGAAAAAAACTGGTCGGTATACTAACGGAATTACAGGCTGAGGCTGACCAAGTACATTCGGTCATTATTGGTACTGGGATTAATGTTAATCAGAAAATAGACGATTTTCCTGAAGAGTTGCAAAGTATTGCAACTTCGATCTTTATTGAAACAGGGACTGTGTGGGAGAGAGCACAATTTATTCAAATGATTTTGCTGAAATTTGAAGGGCTTTATTCGTTATTTTTGACTCAAGGTTTTAAGCCGATTAAGCTTCTCTGGGAAAGTTATGCCATTAGTTTAAATAAAAAAATTATTGCTAGAACACTGAGCGGGACGATTGTAGGAAAAGCAATTGGGATAGATGACGACGGTGTTCTATTAATTGAAACGAACAATCGAGTGATTGAACGAATCTATTCAGCTGATATTGATTTTCAATAATGAAAAATGATGGTAATCTGGCGAATTTTTTGCTATAGTTTCACTAGGGTAGTATCTTATTGAACTACACCTTAAGTTGTAATAGTTAATGAAGCATTTTACTTTTGACAAACATAAAAGTTCATATGCTTAACGAAATTAATTGAAATTATATTCTGCCTTGATCCAAAAGGGACTAGGACAGAGGGATGAAACCGTTTTTTTAGTATGCCTTTAAATCCTTCTTTCTCTGTCGAAAGAAGGATTTTTTACGTTAAATAAATGAAAAATCTGATGACGGTCATTTCCTCCCTCTCCTTAAACGAAACGAGCAAGGACAAAAAAATGGTTCAAAAGTAACGAACCAATTGCTCTAAAAAACGGAGCGAAAAGTGTAGAAGAAGGATCTTCTCCATCGTGCTCATTAAACTATTAGGAGTGAAACATATGAAGACGAGAATGGATTTTATGAGGATGAAACAAAAAGGTGAACCGATTTCAATGGTAACGGCATATGATTATCCCAGTGCAATCCAAGCTGAACAAGCTGGCATTGATATGATCCTTGTTGGCGATTCACTTGGGATGGTTGTACTTGGTTATGATTCTACAATCCCTGTCACAATGGATGATATGCTTCATCATACAAAGGCCGTAAAGCGCGGTGCCAAAAATACATTTGTTGTAACAGATATGCCATTTATGTCATATCACCTGTCAAAAGTGGATTCTCTGAAAAATGCGGCCCGACTTATGCAAGAAGGTGGAGCAGATGCGGTAAAGGTTGAGGGTGCTGATGGTGTAACAGAAATAATTACAGCGCTTACTCATGGAGGGATTCCAGTCATTTCTCACCTTGGCTTAACTCCACAATCTGTTCATGTGTTAGGAGGATATAAAGTCCAAGGAAAGGATGCAGAAGCAGCCCGAAAATTAATCGAAGATGCAAAGAAATGTCAAGATGCTGGTGCGATTGCAATTGTATTAGAATGTGTTCCACAGCAATTGGCAGAAGAGATAAGCAATCAGTTAGTAATACCGACAATTGGTATAGGTGCAGGTAGACAAACTGATGGTCAGGTTTTGGTTTACCATGATTTGATTGGGTATGGATCTGGGCATGTTGCAAAATTCGTTAAGCAATATGCGTCTGTAGCGGAAACAGCTGAAACAGCAATTAGGCAATACAATCTTGATGTCAAAAACAGAGATTTCCCCGAAGAGAAGCATTCCTTTAATATGAAGGAAGAAGAGCTCCATAGTCTTTATGGTGGGGTGAAAAAATGATCGTTATTACAACAAAGAATGAATTAGTTCAAAAAATAAGTGAAATAAAAAATGACAATAAAACAATTGGTTTTGTACCAACAATGGGCTTTTTACATGATGGACATGTGAAACTGTTAGAGGAAGCAAGAAAGGCAAATGATTTTGTGGTATTAAGTATCTTTGTTAATCCTTTACAATTTGGTCCAAACGAAGATTTTGATTCATATCCAAGGAATGCTCGTAAAGATGAAGAAATAGCAAGGCTTGCGGGCGTTGATTTTATCTTTACTCCAAGTGTATTGGAAATGTATCCTAAAAAACCGACCTATACTGTTACCGTCGGATCGAGAGTGGATGTCCTCTGTGGGAGATCAAGAGAAGGACATTTCGATGGAGTTGCAACAGTCTTAACGAAACTGTTTAATCTTATCGAACCGAATCGAGCTTATTTTGGAATGAAAGATGCACAGCAAGTTGCTGTTGTTGATGGATTAATAACCGAATTTAACTACCCGATTGATTTAGTAACGGTTCCAACAGTTAGGGAAGAAGATGGCCTGGCAAAAAGTTCACGAAATGTATATTTAAGCGAGATTGAACGAAGTCAAGCTATTGTTATTTATAAAAGTTTAGTAATGGCAAAGCAAAAAATCAATCAAGGTATGCGTGATAAGGAAGAAATCAAGTCGTTTATTTCCTCGCTAATTTCAAATGAATCAGACGGAATCATCGACTATGTCGAAATTCTTTCCTATCCTGAATTGGATGAAATAGAGATAATGAATGGTAAAATTATTCTCGCTATCGCAGTTAAATTTACAAAAGCAAGACTAATTGATAACATAACGTTTGAAGTTGAATGAGAAGTACGAATGATTTATAAATATAATTGTCGCAAATTAACGGGTAGACAAACTATGACTACAAATGAAAAAGTAAAAATAGGTTAAGTGGGGAAAAACTGCCTGAAAAAGCAAGTGGTCAGTATGTGCCCTGTAATGAAAGACCTGTCTTTTAGAAAACATAAGATTTGGAGGAGAGAGCAAATGTTTCGAACAATGTTAAACGCTAAAATTCATCGTGCTCGTGTCACAGAAGCAAATCTAAATTACGTAGGTAGTATCACAATTGATGAAGATATTATTGATGCAGTTGGAATGATAGCGAACGAAAAAGTTCAAATTGTAAATAATAACAATGGTGCACGATTTGAGACATATATCATCCCGGGTAAACGAGGAAGCGGAGTTGTATGTTTAAATGGAGCGGCCGCACGATTAGTGCAAGAAGACGACGTCGTCATCATCCTTACCTATACACTAATTGCAGAAGAACAGGTTGCTTCACATCAGCCAAAAATAGCGATTATGGATGAAAACAATAAAATTGTTGACATTTTAGGACATGAACCAGCAGCTACAATTTTGTAGTTCGATCGCTTATCCAATGTAGTATCAAATGAATTAATGATAGGGACTGACTCACAATTAATTGAAATTTACTGATCGATACGTTGATTTTATCAATGATTTCAGTTAATTAAAATGAGTCAGTCCTTTTTTATTAATAATAAAATCATTGGAATTATGCTATATTAACTGTAAAGTATATTTATAATCAAAATTTACATATTATGTACATAGATTTTGTTTAGATCGGAAGCACAAGGCAGGCATTTGTGTTTACTGCAACTAATGAAGGTAAACTTCATGTATGACTGGTCACGAACGATCTCGATTCATGAGAATTTTATCTCCTATAGCTTTTCGCATGCTGCTTCCGCTTTTCATACTAATAGAGGTGTCACAGATGAAAGAGCAACGATTTGTTGTCATTGATTTAGAAACAACAGGTAACGCGCCCAAAAAAGGGGATAAAATTATTCAAATTGCTGCGGTCGTCATTGAACAAGGAAAAATTGTCGATCGCTATATGAGCTTTGTCAATCCGATGCAAAAAATTCCTTCATTTATCGAGCAATTAACTGGAATCACGAATGAAATGGTTGAGGATGCCCCACCATTTCAAGAAATAGCTAAAGATATTCGATCGTTGCTAACGGATTCTTTTTTTGTCGCTCATAATGTTTATTTCGATTTATCATTTTTACAAGAAGAGTTAAAGAACTGCGGATATCAATTCTCAGGACCTATTCTGGATACTGTTGAATTGGCAAGAGTTGCTTTTCCTACAGAAACAAGCTATAAATTATCTGATTTAAGCGATGAATTTAATATGCTGCATGAAAACCCTCATCGTGCTGATAGTGATGCAGAAGCGACTGCTCTTCTATTATTACGTATATTTGCGAAATTTATGGCACTGCCAGTCAGCACCCTACAGCAATTATCCAAGCTTTCAAAGTCCTTTATAAGTGATATTGGAGATATATTAGAAGGTGTGATATCAGAAAAGCTGATGAAAATCGAGCAACAAAACAATAGGAAAGATTTGCATATCATTCGATCATTAGCGATAAAAAGGGTGAATGAAACAAATCACCAAAACATAGTGAACGAAGATCTAAACGAAAAAGAGTTTATAGAACTTTTTAAAAATGAAAAAGGTCGGTTAAGTGATATCGTTCCTTCTTATAACGTGCGGCCAGAACAAATGCACATGATGCGGGAAATCTTCGATGGTTTTGCTACTCATCAGCATGGTTTGTTTGAAGCAGCAACTGGAAGTGGGAAAACAATTGCCTATTTAGTGCCAGCGATATTTTACTCTAAAAAGGAACAAAGACCAGTAATTATCAGTACCTATACAACGAACTTACAATCACAGATGCTTGAAAGGGATATTCCATTTCTTGAAAAACTCTTTCCATTTGCCTTTACAACAGCAATATTAAAAGGACAGCGCCATTATCTGTGCCTGCAAAAATTCGAACAGTCCTTAAATGAGTTAGAGGATAATTATGATTTCGTTCTAACGAAAGCACAACTTTTACTATGGCTAACAGAGACTGAAACTGGTGATGTTGATGAATTAAATATTCCTTCGGGTGGTAAAGTTTTATGGAATCAACTTTATGTTGATCAATCATCTTTAAAAGGAAATCCATTTTCTGACTATTGCTTCTACCAACGTGCTAAAAAACATGCAATGAATGCAAATATCATTATTACAAATCATGCCATGCTATTATCAGATCTCCAACGTGAGTCTAAGATTTTACCAGATCATCAGGAAGTCATTGTTGATGAAGCGCATCACTTTCACCGAGTAGCAAGTGAGCGTCTTGGCGTACGATTATCCTACCTCGACATACACAGTGTAATAAACCGGTTAGGGACAGATATGACAAAGGGATTGGTTGGTAAATTTATGCAAGTGCGAGAAGAGATAGGTGAACGAACACACATAGACCTCAAGGAGATGAATGTTTATATACTGCGATTACAAGAGGATTGTCATCAATTCTTCTCAGGGATCCATTCCTATGTTTTAAATCGTAGAAAAGAATCCCACTTAAATCGTACATCATATAAATATAATACGGAAAAAGAAAATAATCGAACATGGGAATCACTTCTTGAACTTGCGAAAAGAATCCAGTTTAATTTTTATGATTTAATCGTCTTAATGGAGAAATCTTTACACACCTTGGGGAAAGTAAATGTGGGAGAACTTTCGATAAAAAATAAAATCATTTATGAGGATTTTAAACATGTACTCGCAATATTAGAAGAATGTAAGCAAAAAATGAATGATTTGTTTTTTGAAACGAATGAAGAAGTTGTTACTTGGATTGAAATTGATTCAAAAGGTGCAAAAAACGCTGTCACAATCTATGCGCAACCAATACACGTCTCAGATTATTTAGCAGATGAATTTTTTGCGAATAAGCAAAGCGTCATTCTAACATCAGCAACCTTAACAGTAAAACAATCTTTTTCATATATCATCGATGCAGTTGGCTTAACCGACTTTTTTCCGAAACAATTACAGCTTAATTCACCATTTAAGTACAAGAATCAGGTGAAAATATTTATCCCTAGTGATATGCCACTTGTAAATGAAGTCTCCATTGATGACTATTCAGAAGCGATTGCTGCAAATATAGGTAGCGTCGCGCAAATAACAGATGGGAAAATTCTTGTATTGTTTACCTCATATGAGATGCTTAAAAAGACATATCATTTGTTAAAAGAAGATGAAACGCTAGATGAATTTATGATAATGGGGCAGGGAACTGGAAGTGGAAGTCGTTCAAGATTAACAAAGAACTTCAGACAGTTTGACAAGGCTATTTTGTTAGGAACAAATAGTTTTTGGGAAGGTGTTGATTTTCCTGGTGATGAGTTAACGAGCCTGATTATTGTTCGGTTGCCTTTTGCATCTCCTGATGAACCAATTGTTTCAGCTAAATGCAATCAATTGGAAAAGAATGGCGTAAATGCATTTTATCAATACTCACTTCCAGAAGCTATTTTACGGTTTAAACAAGGTTTCGGTCGTCTTATTCGAAATGAAGATGATCGGGGAATTGTCTTTATCCTCGATAACCGTATTGTTACGACAAAATATGGGAAAGATTTCCTTAATTCAATTCCAGAGGTGGAAGTAGAAAAAAAACCAATGCATTTATTAACACATTCAATTGAAGAATGGATAAACTAAAATCATTATAGTGTCAAATTCAAAAAGTGGCTGATTCGAAATGACAAGAGGTAATCGAACCAGCCTAAATATGGTGTGAGTTAGGAGAAGATTTATTATCACGCTAAAAGGTTGACACCTGTTATAATGAATCATGGTACAACAAATAAGATATTGTTGTAATTTTATTGTGTCCATACTAAACTGACATATAAGTTACAAATTTTGTTTCTAAAGTAGGAAGAAATAAAAGTATTGAACGGTGGATTAGCGCTAAATAGTCAAGCTTATTCAGTATTTGAAGGTGAAAACGATTCAAATACTGAATAAGCATTCCCTTTACCAGAAGTTGAGTAAGGCGTTACCACTATTGCTCGAAGGAGGATAATGTTTTGGAAAGTAAAATAGAAATAGTATCAACAGTGACTGTTGACCACTCGGACGATTTATATAAAGTTGTTGATCTGTTAAATAGGACACTAAAGAGAAATGATCTAATGTTTGGATTAGCGCTTGACCAAGAAGATAAAAATAAAGCTGTTTTTACGATTTATCGTACATAAAGGAAGTAGACATGTAATGGGCAAAAAAACAACGGTTACGGTAATCATCACAATTGTCATATTAATTATTGCTGCCTGGGTATTTACGTCGACATATACCTCTGCTAGAGATCAATACCTCGAGGGCCATGATAAGTCAAAAGCATTAGCTATAGAAAAAGGGAAATTGTCATCAATTGATTGGATTGAAACATTCTATGGACACCGAAAATATCATGTATTATCAGGTACAAATGCTCAAAATAAGAAAGTATATGTTTGGATACCACAAACTAAAAAGAATGAGAGTGTTATTGTAAAAAAACAATCTTCAGGAATTACGAAAGAACAAGCCATCACGAATGTGAATAAAGAATATGATCCAGTAGAAATTGTTTCAGTAAAATTAGGTATGGATGAAGAAATCCCAATTTGGGAAGTAAAGTATAAATCTCAGTCTGGTCGTTTCACATATGATTATGTCGATTTTAATAATGGCGAGGTTATCAAGCATATGGCCTTAAAAAGTACAAAGGATTCATAATCAAAACGAAAATACCTTGATCTATGTAGGAGATATAGCATGAAGGCTGAGCTTTGGAGCAGGATGAGGAAAAGCACAATCATTGTTTAGGTTTTTATCTCTTGTTAACAAACTGTAATACCTTGCCTCTCTTTTAATGAATGAAAGAAGCATCGGTGGGGTATAACTGCCTATATAAGGTGAAGTTTATCTCACATTTTGATTTCTTGGAAATTAGGGAGAAAAGTAACGATACAGCATTTTGTGTCAGATTGAAACACAGATTTAAAAAAAGTATAATAATAAAAAAAGCGACTAATACATAGAGATTCGGACATCAGAGCATGATGGAGGGGATTATTAAGTGAAAACGACAATCGCAGAAGTAGGTAAATTTGTAGGAGAAGAAGTGACGATTGGTGCTTGGTTAGCAAATAAGCGTTCAAGTGGTAAAATCGCGTTTTTACAATTAAGAGATGGAACAGGCTTTATACAAGGAGTTGTCGTTAAGGCTGAAGTTGAAGAAATGATATTCCAACAGGCTAAATCGATTACACAAGAAACGTCTATGTACGTATCAGGTATCGTTCGCGAAGATGAAAGGTCTCCGTTTGGATATGAACTTGGCGTTACAAATATTAAAGTAATTGCAGAGTCAGCTGATTATCCAATAACGCCTAAAGAGCATGGAACTGAATTTTTGATGGACCATCGCCATTTGTGGCTCCGTTCAAAACGTCAGCATGCTGTGATGAAAATTAGAAATGAAATCATCAGGGCAACATATGAATTCTTTAATAAAGAAGGGTTCGTAAAGGTCGATCCACCAATTTTAACTGGAAGTGCTCCAGAAGGAACGTCAGAGCTTTTCCATACGAAATATTTTGAAGAGGATGCATACCTTTCACAAAGTGGCCAGCTTTATATGGAAGCAGCTGCTATGGCACTAGGTAAAGTCTTTTCATTTGGTCCAACATTTAGAGCTGAGAAATCCAAAACACGCAGACATTTAATCGAGTTTTGGATGATTGAACCTGAGATGGCTTTTTATGAGTTTGAAGACAATTTAAAAGTACAAGAAGAATATGTGTCTTATATTGCACAAAGTGTTCTTGATAATTGTTCATTGGAATTAAACACATTAGGAAGAGATCTTTCTAAATTAGAGAACATAAAGGCGCCATTCCCACGTATTACATATGATGATGCGGTTACTTTCCTTCATGAAAAAGGGTTTACTGAGATTAAATGGGGAGATGATTTTGGTGCCCCACATGAAACAGCAATCGCTGAGGCTTACGATAAACCAGTATTTATAACTCATTATCCAACGAGCTTAAAGCCGTTTTATATGCAACCAGATGCAAATCGTGAGGATGTAGTCTTATGTGCTGATTTAATTGCACCTGAAGGCTATGGCGAGATTATTGGCGGCTCTGAACGGATTCATGACGCTGATTTACTAAAGCAACGATTAGACGAACATAAATTAGATAATGAAGCGTATAAATGGTATTTACAGCTTAGAGAATATGGTTCTGTTCCTCATTCAGGTTTTGGATTAGGTCTTGAACGGACTGTAGCGTGGATTAGCGGTGTAGAGCATGTCCGCGAAACAATTCCATTTCCACGTTTATTAAACAGATTGTATCCATAAAATAAAAAAGCTGACTCTAAAATAGCTTAAAAAGCTCTAGAGGGTCAGCTTTTTATTTACGAGTAAAGTTGGAATCCTTGTTTCGTGCTGAATTCCATCGTACTAAAAAGAGGGACAGGACTCGAAAATAAGCGTTAGATCGTTAATGTAAGTATCTCAGGCTCTTTGTACATCCTTTACTATACTGGGACTGGTAATAACAACCGAAGCCGAATTTATACAATGTTGCATGATGTCATGATATACTTGAAGGTGAGGTGTGTTTGATGAAGAAAGAACAATTTATTTATTTGCAAGAAACGGGAAATGTATCGATTCCCGTACTTTTAATTAATAATTATTCAAAATTAGGTTTAAAAGAAGAGGAATTTATGATGATTCTTCATGTTAAAAATTTTAAACAAAGTGGTAATCATTTTCCAACTCCCACCGAGCTATCCGAACACATGTCAATCTCAACTTCAGCATGTACAACGATATTAAGAGGTTTAATACAAAGAGGATTTTTAACAATTGAAGAGAGTGAAGAAAATACAATTCTTTTTGAAAACTACTCATTAAAGCCACTATGGGATAAGTTATATACTTATTTCATACAGGAAAATAATAAAAAAGAGCTTGATCAAAGCAAGCAAGCGGATGAAAGTTTATATACAATTTTCGAAAATGAATTTGGACGTCCATTATCTCCGTTTGAGTGCGAAACATTAGCGATATGGATTGATCAGGAAGATTATGATCCAGTTATTATTAAAGCTGCTTTAAGAGAAGCGGTCATGTCAGGTAAGTTGAACTTTCGTTATATTGACAGAATCTTGTTTGAATGGAAAAAGAGTGGGATTCGTACAATCGAGCAAGCACGTAATCATGCAAAAAAATTCCGTCAGCACAAAGTGAACTCTTCTAGTAAACAAGAAAGTAATGAAGAGTACAAACGAAAGGTTCCGTTTTATAATTGGCTTGAGAGCTAGAATTTAGCTCTTTTTTCTTGTTATAGGAAACTAAAAATTGTTGTACTGTGGATAAGCACATGACATCCAGCGAAAGCGACAAGCAACTAGTGAACTTGACCCTCCTTATACGCTAAGGCAACATCGAATTGCATTCGCTCTTCGTGTTTCCTTTATCTCATACACGAAAAAGCGGAGGCGACTGTCCAGTTCCGACCAGCATAAGACGAGCGGGAATAGAAGGTGTTTTTTACCTTTCAATTCCCGCTTGGCTAGACTTTCGGGGCTAGGAGCCGCAGCTAGATTCGGAGTGCTCCAGTTCATACGTGGCTGAACGGGCGCTTGCGCTTTTGTTCTTGAAATCAAATCTATGATCGTTAAAACGAATGTCAAGAAGGTGAATACATGTTAACAAAAGTACAAATTCGAGAGTGTTTAGATACATTTGAATCGATGTTTCCGGACGCACATTGTGAATTAGTCCATGAAAACCCATTTGAACTTGTCATTGCAGTTGCGTTATCAGCACAATGCACTGATGCACTTGTAAATAAAGTAACAAAAAGTCTTTTTCAAAAATATAAAAAACCAGAAGACTATCTTGCGGTTCCATTAGAGGAATTACAGTCAGATATTAAATCCATTGGATTGTTTCGAAATAAGGCCAAAAATATCCGAAGCCTATGTGAAACATTGCTTGAACAATATAATGGCGAAGTACCGAGAGAACATGAAGAATTAACGAAACTTGCTGGTGTTGGACGAAAAACAGCTAATGTTGTTGTATCGGTAGCGTTTGGTGTTCCAGCAATAGCGGTTGATACACATGTAGAAAGAGTAAGTAAGCGTTTAGGGATTTGTCGATGGAAGGATACTGTTTTAGAGGTTGAAAAAACGTTAATGCGCAAAATTCCGAAAGAAGAATGGTCTGAAACACATCATCGGTTGATCTTTTTTGGACGTTACCATTGTAAAGCACAATCACCAAAATGTGAAGTATGTCCACTCTTACATTTATGTAGGGAAGGTCAAAAGCGAATGAAAAAGGAGAAATCGGTAAATGTGCGCTAGGAATGTGTATCAAGTTCCAGAATCATTTCGATACGCTCCATTTTATTCAACTGGTACATCATTTACATGTCACGACCATTACGTAGACTTAGAAAAAAAGGTAAAAGCAGAGCCATTTTATTTTGATATGCTATATTTAGTAGGAGAAAAATTAACAGAAGTACCATGGGAACATTCAGAGAGAAGTGTTCCCATTGTATTCAAACAATGGAAAGAGTTAAAGCCACAATTACAGGAAGGTTTTACTCAAAGAAAAAGTAGCAAGCAAAATGAATCTGCACTTATTCATGCTCTTTCCCTTTTTATTGTATGTTTATTTTGGACAAATGAAACATATGTAAAAGGTTTACATGTGAAAAATATGATGATTTCCGATTTAATTCTAAAACCTGTAAATTGTGAGGAAAGACTATTGTTTGTTATCAATAAACCTACTCAATACCATTCATTTGTACAGCTGCAACAATTATTTGATGAAATAGAAAAAATCTATCATAAAGGTCAAGCGATAAAACAAATGAAACATGAAAAAGGTATTACTCATATAGAGTAATACCTCAGGCTGTCGACAAAGTCGATAGCCGTTTTTTATAATTACTAACTTATCAATATATGGTGCTGTTTCGCAACAGGAACCACCAAATATGTAACTAAAAAAGAAACAAAACCCCTTTTTCTTCAGATGAATTTTTGAAAAAGGGGTTTGTCTACACTCTGAGGTATTACTCATATAGAGTAATACCTCAGAGTGTTTTGAAAGGATAATAGCTTATTCTCCTTCACCATTATCACCATTTGGTTGTATATCTTCTTCTTTTCCAGAACTATTTTGAGGCGGTGTACTGGTTTCAGCAGGAGGTGAGGTTGGCGTCGTTGCTCCATCGCCACTATTGCCATTGTTATTGCCATTGTTATTGCCATTGTTATTGCCATTGTTATTGCCGTTGTTATTGCCGTTGTTATTGCCGTTGTTATTGCCATTGTTATTGCCATTGCCGGTACTGTCGCCATTGCCCTGGTCATTATTCTGTTGTTCATTTTTAGTATCATCATTATCTTCATTTCCTTCAAGTCCAGGAATATCTGGAATCTCAGGCTCCTCTATCTCAGACTCTTCTATCTCAGGCTCTTCTATCTCAGGCTCTTCTATCTCAGGCTCTTCTTCCACTGCACCAGGTATTTGAATTTTAGTTGCTGCAGCATTGCTTCGATTGCCAGAGTCCTCGTCACTGACTGCTACAACCTGGAAGGAGTATGTTGCCCCAGGAGTTACATCTGCTATTTGATAGGACCTATTTTTCGAATTAGATACTACTTGATATTGTCCGCCATCAACAGACTGACTTACTTCAAATGAAACAGATCCTAATGCACCTTCATCATAATTCCAATTTACACTGACTGAATTTGATGCTTGGTCATAATTAACAGATAATTTGGCAGGTTTAGCAGGTTTTGCCGGTTTATCATATTTTTTCGAAACCTTTGAAGGTTCAGAGCCTTTAACGAAATATTCATACGCAATTCGATTTGAAGGAGTATTATTTCCTGCTAATACGGCATCTGATGACCCCATTTCAACTGCTTTTTTTACGACGCTGTCAGGTTGCTCAAAGTCAGAATCATCATCAGCTGCAATTTCAGAGAATATTTTCTTAAATATTGCTCTTGCTAATTTTTGGTCAGATGAATTTAAATATACTTTTTCACTTTCTTTACTAATATTATATCCGGTCCAAACAGCGGCTGTATAAGTTGGGTTATAGCCAACAAACCAAGCATCCTTTGCAGCACCAGAAGGGACGTTATATGCCGCTTTTTGTTTTGCATCAAAGTTTGTTGTTCCAGTTTTACCTGCGATATTAATACCAGGAATGTTCACTGATGCACCAGTACCATATTGAACAACTGATTTCATCATATCTGTAATCATAAACGCTGTATAATCACTCATAGCCGCTTTAGGCTCAGGAGTAAGATTAATTTCAGTGCCATCACTTAAAATGATTTTCTTAACTGTATGTGGCTCAATGAAAATCCCGTTATTACCAAAGGCACTAAAAGCACCTGCCATTTGCATAGGGGAAACACCACTTGTAAATCCTCCAACTGCATAAGGTTCATATATTTCGTCTAGAGGAATACCGAGACCTTGTGCAAAAGCTTGGGCTTTTTCTAAACCAACCTCTTGTAATGCTTTTAAAGCCGGGATATTTCTGGATTGTGCTAATGCTTGACGAATTGACATTTGGCCCATATAACTTCGGTCCCAGTTATTGATAGGAGTTCCATCGCTATAAGTGTATGGCTCATCAACGATTTGCTTATATGTTGACCATTTTTCATGCTCAATAACAGGTCCGTAATCAAGTACAGGTTTAATTGTAGAGCCTGGTTGGCGTCTTGTATCTGTTGCGTAATTGTAGCCACCTACAGGCTGATTACGGCCGCCTCCAATCGCACGGATCTCACCTGTTTTCGTATCAATTAGTGAAATACCAGCTTGGAGTTCATCATCTGGAAAACTAATGACATCGCCATTTAATACATCATCCACAGTTTCCTGTGCTTTTGGATCTAAGGTTGTATAGATTTGTAATCCGGCAGAACCAGCATCAATATCTGTTTTTTCTTTTATTTCCTGAATAACCTCTCCGACAAATGCGTGATAAGGATTTGCTTTCTCAGTTGGTTTAACAAGTGTTGATTGAATAGGGACTTTCTTTGCTTCATTCGCTTCGGCTTCTGAGATGAAACCATGCTTCGCCATTAATGATAAGACGATATTACGTCTTTTCTCAGCACTCTCTGGATTTGTTCTTGGATTGTAATTGTTAGGACTTTGAGGCATCCCTGCAATCATCGCTGCCTCATGTAGCTCTAGCTTGCTTAAATCTTTTCCATAGAATGAATCGGCAGCTTTCGCAACACCATAGATGTTCCCAGGAAAGTAAATTTTGTTTAAATACATTTCAAGAATTTCTTGTTTTGAATATTTTTGTTCTAATTGAAATGCTAACCAAACTTCTTGTACTTTACGGGAAATTGTTTTATCCGTTGTTAAAAGTGAGTTTTTAATAACCTGCTGAGTGATTGTACTACCACCCTCAGCACCAAAACCTTCTTGAATATTTGCTACTAGTGCACCACCTAAGCGGATGATGTCCACTCCGTGATGCTCGTAAAACCGTGCATCTTCGGTAGCAAGAACTGCTTCTTCAAGGGCTTTAGGAATGTCTTCATATGGAACGTAAGTCCGTTTAACCTGTCCAAATTCAGTAATCTCGTCGCCATTTACATCATATATTTTTGATGAGAATGAATCCTTTAGTTTTTGTTCGTCTAAAGATGGAGCACCAGAGACAATGACTGCAAATGTGATACCACCTGCAACCATTCCGACAATCCCAATTGCAAGCAAGATTAGAAGGATTTTCTTCCAGAGTGGTGCTGAATTTTTTGGGTCTTTCTTTTTTGATTTTGTCTTTGTCTTTTTTTGGGTCTGTAGTCTTTTTCGTTCTTCACGACTATTATATTGTTCAGACATATCTTTCCAACCTTTCAATAGGTTTTAATTAAAAACCGTTATTATCCGTTTTTATTTTTTACGGAGATTTGTGGCTAATTCGAAGCGCAGGGCCAAAAGCCACTAAATGTTGAAGTGCTTATCAGTTGGTCGTTGCCACTCCTAACGACATTCCTGTAACTACATAGCAATGAACAGCTTTTTAGCACGAATCCGTCCAAGGCATCTAGGTCTTTCTATTATTATACTTAAAAATATAGTTTATCTATAATTTTAAGATAGTCAATCCTTGCTTGATATCCTAATGGGATTGTATAGGCGAATTCCTGTAGTTCTTTAAGCGTAATTGATTTTCTTCCACCATCATTTTGTCGATTCCAAAATGTCAGTAGGTGCTCAGCTCCAAGGAAGTAATAGTCATCAAATGCTGATAAAATAACAAAGCTTATTCCACCTTGATCTAACACACTTTCCATATGTTCAATCTGGTGATCATGGAAGTTATTTAACGGAAATGACGTTTTATTTTTTGTTTCCTTCGCTTCGAAATCAATATATTTACCACGGTATACCCCATTATAATCAGTCGTTGAGCTTTGTTTAAAATAAGCCTCTTTAATAACAGCAGCACTTCTTCTTGGATAGTCTACATTTACTATTTGTACAGGTGTTGGTTTTTTATGTATAACCGCTGTCTTGTTTTCAAGATAAAATTTATTCGTTTCATTTAAATCTTCTTCTAGAGTCATCCCCCGATTACTATAAGAAATTGATTGTTGCTTCGTATGTTTCGTATGTTCTGTTGGTTGATAAGTCTTTCCGTTCGGATAACGAAAAATCATACTTTTCCTCCTCATAAAAACTACTACCTATCATACCAAATTTATGTGGAAAGGAATGATAAATAAGTATCATTTTTGTTAAATTGTGTATTGTTCTATTTTGATATTGAAATCTGCACATATATAAATTATACGTCTATAAAGAAAAATTACGACAATATCTGTACAACAATATCATATATGGCTTTTTATTCCTGATTTTATCGAAAATTGTACCACATTCTGGGTCAACTTATAATGATGAAAAGCATATCCTCTGGTTTCACAAACTATAGACGAAAAAGAACAAGAATAGTTTCATGGTCAAAAGATAAAAGTATGATGTAAGGAGCAAATGGTCTGAAAAATGATGAAGGAATGGGGAGAATTGACACAAGATATATTAGCCATAGTTTATATACTCACTACAAAAATAGTGGAAAAATAAATAAAGCAAGCAAGGACGGTTTCCTTGCTTGCTTTATTATTGCATTTTTTGAATTGTTTCAAAGGTTCTTTACGATTTTTAAAAAATGTCATTATACATCATTTAAGTTGCAGGACGATTTGGACCATCCAACTTTTTATCGCCAGTACTGCGTGCTTTTTCTTCAGTCGTTTGTTGTTTTCCTTTTGGTTTTTTAGCCATCATTAGCACCTCCTATTGTGTAGTCTTTACAAACCTAATTGTTTCCATACAAGCTCAAGGTAAATGTCGAAGAATGCACAATATCACTATCTTTGACGAAAAGAAACTAGTTTTGTCAAGCGTGAAGGTGGCTGGAAATTGAGAGCGAATAATAAGCTATAAGAGGAGGGAGAAGGATGAAAAATATCGTTGAAAAGAGTGTAATCGTGAGGGAATTAGCTGAGTTAGAACAAGAAATTTTTGCACTTGAGAAAGTACTTATGAACAAAGTTTCAACTAAGAAAATAGGGCAGAAAATTATTGAGGATGCAGCTCGTATTGATGAGCAATTAACTGACATTATTTCTTGCTTAGACAGAGCCAAAGATACACATCTAAAGAATGATAACGATCAGTCTCATGCTTCCATTTTTCCTTTAATAGCAACAAATGTCTAATGAGAGTAATGTTTGAATGGGCTATAGCAAAGTCATTTGAAAAAGGGGCCTACCCATTTTAAATGTTCATAACATCATATGATTCATAAACAATCAAGTTGAATATGTGCTTTTTTGTAAGGTTTGGTATGATAAGCGTAGAGGTGAGCTTTTAATGGAATTAAAAATGACGTCAAAAGAGCTGTTGCAACTTTTGAATAATTGTAAGGAACGGTTTGAATTAGTGAATACAAAGCCAGAAAAAACGGAAGCTCTCTTTTATGATGAGGTAAAGCCTACGTTTGAAAAGATTATGAATCAAGCAAATGCATGGAAACCATTAGCAGAAGCTTGGGTAAAGGAACAAAAACCAAAATATGTCCATCTTTCACAAATTGAATCTACGCTTGATAATATAGAACAGGTTGTATTGCAATCCTTTTATAAAGATGTAAATAAGCAAAGGTTTCATAATTTACATCATTCAGTGGAGTATATTGTAAATAGTATCCTTGCGGAAATAGAAGAAAGGGACTGACTCTTATTTAGTAGTAAGTCCCTTTTTTTGTTGGTTAGGAATTTATAAAATTCTTGTACTGTGGATAAACGCACGACATCTAGCGTAAGCGTCCGGCTCCGAAGCACAGGACGTGCAAGTGCAGTCAATGCGACAGGACGTCGCGTTCTTGACTGCCTCTTGGGTCTACAGCCACTTTTGAATTGAAGGGCCTTCTATTCAAAAGCGTCTTATGCTATGCCTGAGGCTGATCAAGGTGCTTGCGCTTTTGTTCGTTTACTTTTCTATTTTCATGCTAACTGGTGCAGCATCTTCAGTCGCAACAGTATTAATTTCATATTCAATATGCTTATTTGCCTTTGCCTCAACTTCTTGACCTTGTTTTGAAATTGTAGGTTCGTGCCCTTTTTCTTTATGATTAAAATGTTTACCTCTAGCCATGAAAAAACCTCCCTTATTCGTTTCCCTTCTAATATGAGCAAATCACGTGATAATCATGTATCTAATTGTTTCACCTAATAGGCGTTTACATCATATAGTAATATAACTAGGTTCCGAATATTGAAAGGGGGAATTTGAATGAATCAGCCATATCCATTTTATAACAGTAGACCACGGAGAAGACAAAGTGAGCACTATCAACAAGCTCCGACTTTTAATCCCTATAATCAACAGCTATCTAATTTTCAAAGTGGTCAAAATACGAATGCTACAATGCACCAACAACCATATTATCAAGCTTATCACCAACAATACCATCAGCCATTTCATCAACCTTTTCAACCTTTTGTGGGAAGTGGCGGCAATGGTAATGTGCATGGGCAGTTTATGAACACACCATATCACACTCCATACCCTAAACCAGCACCTAATCTTAAGCAGCAGTCATCAGGATTTCAAACAGTTATATCACAATTTAAGAAATCTGATGGTCAATTAGATTATAGTAAGATGATGGATACAGCAGGACAAATGGTGAGTGCTGTCAACCAGATGGGAGGACTATTTAAAGGAGTCACTTCGATGTTTAAGTGAAAATGAGAAAAAAGGAAATAAGAGCAAAAGAGGTGATCCTCATTTTTGCTCTTTTAAAAATTTTGCTCCAAGTAGACGTTTTACCTCATTGTAGGACAATCCTGATTGGGCATTTTGCCGCTTTATTTCTTCCACATTTGTATTTGAATAATGCTTCGTATTATTCGGATTCATGATGATCATACCCAATTAATAGCTCATAAACCTCATTTAGTTGATTACCGCGAGTATAGTCTTGTTCATTAAATGAATATTTTATTTCATCAGGTAAAACAGTATTTAAAAATTGAATTTCATCATCTGTAAGGGCAAGGACGAATTCTCCTTCACTTTTGAAATGTCCACTTTCCATCTTTTGGCTAATTTCTTGACAAACGGTACTTTGTTCATAATTCGATAACGCTTCTTTTAAATAATCTAACGTATAATCCATGTTTGATCAGTCCTTTTCTGCTTGTCCACTTTTGCGCCGCCAATTTTAGTATTTGGATAGAATGGTATTTCTCTCTGAACAATATTTGGATGTTTTTCTTGTTAACGTCTTTAACCTATTCTTTACGGGGAGTAAGCCCCTACCTGAATGTTTAAGCTGAACAAAGATGATAGGTAGGGGATAACTGCCAGTAAAGATTAAGTGAAGTCTCAATTTAAAAATGATCATCTTCAATTTGGACTTGTCTTGATTTTTTTGGAATGGTTACTAACAAGGAACCTTCTTTAAACTTTGTTTTTATTTCATTTTCTTTAACAGGAAAAGGTAAAAGAATTGTTCTTGATAAGCTACCAAATGATGTATAATTTCTAAATGTTGCTGAGTTTTCATTGAATTCTTTTATTTCTTCATGATTTGTTATCGAAATAGTTAAATACTGGTCGAAAAGCTCAAGTTTAATTTGTTCTTTTTTTACTGGTGGAATTTTTATGTCAACGACAATGTTTTTGTCTGTTTCATAAGTAGTAACATTAATATGGTGAAAAGGAAATGGATTGTCCAACATCGTATTGAATTCATTCATAAATTGTTTTATAGGCTCAGCTTGGAAAAACTGATCGACAATTTGGAAAAAGTCTAGTTGTTCTAATGGGTGTTCCTTGTTTGTATGATCAAGCTCATTTTTTTTATTCATCGAATTCCTCCTTACTCAAACGCATTTAAAATAGTATATGATGAGTTAGAAAAAAGGTTAGAGAAATTACGTTATAATACCAGCAAGAAAGAAACGGGAAATTTATCAAAAAATAAGTGTGATAGGTAGTAAGGCGGCACCGTACTTTAAGTGGATCAAAGAAGTGATGGTGTGGGTAAACTGTTTGGCTTAGGTAAAGGAAGTCTAGTTTTATTTCCGAACGTTTATTCGGTAAAATAGGATTAGAACAATCCATGATAACAAGGATATGAAGTGAGGTGTAGATAAAGTGGAATTTCGACAATCATTAACAAGTCTTCTTCAAGCATTAAAAAGGGAAAAAGAATTTAATGAACAAATCGTTCATTGGCATACAATTCCATCAAGAGAGGCAGAAACAGACGATTTGCCTAATGAGATAGATTCACGTTTAAAAAAAGCTTTGCAAAGTAGAGGTATCCAAGAATTATATACTCATCAATATGAGGCATATCAGATTGCGAAGAATGGATCACATTTTGTGGCTGTAACACCTACGGCATCTGGAAAAACATTGTGCTATAATCTTCCCGTACTACAGCAAATTTTGAACGATGAAACAAGTCGTGCATTATATCTTTTTCCGACGAAGGCACTCGCTCAAGACCAAAAATCAGAACTTAATGAGATCATTGCAGAAATGGGTGTTCAGTTGAATTCATATACATATGATGGTGATACGTCCCCTGCAATCAGGCAAAAGGTGAGGAAAGCTGGACATATTGTCATTACGAACCCTGATATGCTTCATTCAGCGATTTTACCTCATCATACAAAATGGGTTTCTCTTTTCGAGAATCTTAAATATATTGTTATTGATGAATTACACATCTACCGAGGTATATTTGGTAGTCATGTTGCGAACGTCATAAGAAGACTAAAACGAATTTGCCAATTTTATGGAAGTGATCCGCAGTTTATTTGCACATCAGCAACGATTGCAAACCCGAAGGGATTAGCTGAAACACTAACAGGGGTAACGATGGAACTGATTTCAAAAAATGGGGCACCATCGAGTAAAAAACACTTTATTTTCTATAATCCACCTATTGTCAATAAGCCGTTAAATATTAGAAAAAGTGCAACGTTAGAGGTGAGAAGACTAGCGGGTCATTTTCTAAAGCATAAAATTCAAACAATCGTTTTTGCTCGAAGTCGTGTACGAGTGGAGATTATTTTGACTTATTTACAAGAACTGATTAAAAACGAACTAAAAGCGAAATCAATCCGAGGGTATCGTGGTGGGTATTTACCAAAGCAAAGAAGAGAGATTGAACAAGGCTTGCGAAACGGTGAAGTGTTAGGGGTTGTGAGTACAAATGCGCTTGAACTAGGTGTTGATATCGGTAGGCTACAGGTTTGTATAATGACAGGTTACCCAGGAACAATTGCAAGTGCTTGGCAGCAAGCAGGAAGGGCTGGAAGAAGGCAAGGAGAAGCAGTGATTATAATGGTGGCTAGCTCTAGCCCGCTAGACCAATATATTATTCAAAACCCTGATTATTTCTTTAAGCAAAACCCTGAAACTGCTATTATTAATCCAGACAATTTAGTCGTCCTCGTTGATCATTTGAAATGTGCTGCTTTTGAGATTCCTTTTAAAGAGGGAGATACATTTGATGGACTTGAATTGGAGGAAATTTTACAATTTTTAGCAGAAGAGCGGGTCTTATACTATAATGATAAGACATATCATTGGATGAATGATTCCTTTCCAGCGCATAACATTAGCCTTCGCTCTGCATCTCAAGAAAATGTGATTATAATCGATCAAACCGATATTGCACATGTAAAGGTCATTGGCGAAATGGACCGATTTAGTGCGATGACACTATTACACGATGAAGCAATTTATTTACATCAAGGAGTTCAATTTCAGGTTGAGAAGCTAGATTGGGCGGAGAAAAAGGCTTTTGTAAGAGAAGTAGATGTTGATTATTTTACTGACGCAAATTTAGCAGTACAGTTAAGAGTACTTGAAGAGGATATGCATCAAGAAAATGAGCGTACTGAATATGGATTTGGAGATGTAACTGTTCAAGCGATGGCAACGATTTTTAAAAAAATAAAATTTGATACACATGAAAATATCGGTTCTGGTCCAATCCATCTTCCTGAGGAGGAGCTTCATACAAATGCTGCATGGATGAGTTTGCAATTAAGTATGAAAGAAGAAATGACAGAAAATCGTCTCGAAGAATCATTAATTGGTGCTGCACATGTTCTTCAGCATGTTGCTCCTTTGAAAGTAATGTGTGATCCTTCAGATTTACACGTGATTGCTCAAATAAAAGCTACTCATAATGAAAAACCAACTATTTTTTTATATGATCGATATCCAGGTGGTGTCGGATTATCAAAGAAAATTTACGAAACAATGGATACTGTTTTAACTGAAGCATTACAATTACTATCCGCATGCCCTTGTCATGCTGGGTGTCCTTCTTGTATTGGTACGGAAAGTAGTTCAAATTCAATAAAAAAAGATACCCACCTACTTCTTGCAAAATTATTAATGAGTAGAAACGATACCCATTAAAAAGAAGAATTATTGAAGTAGAGCAACGAGCCCAACTTCAGATGGTGGTGGAAGCGTAGTAAACTCTATGTCATTTGTTGCAACCAAATTTGTCTATTTTAATTATAGAGTAGTTGTGATAGTGTAGGGAGACTTCCGACAGTGGAAGATCTACTGTCCGCTAAGAATAGGGTAAATTAGCGTAGTTCCATCCCCATTACCTTTTTACTAAATTAAAGGATGAGGCAAATGTCGTTAAAAAATAAATTAAATCGAATGAAAAAACACGTAGTAAGAGAAGAAAGTAAAACTACTATCACTGAGCAGGTAGAACTTAATGATCCGCTTGAACAAGTTTGGAAAGACTTTCAAACAACTATTTTTTCATTCGATGACCAAAAATGTCTAATAAGAGAAGTATCATACCCATTAGATTATCAACATGGGCATTATCAACTTGGTGAATTTCATCAGATTGTTTCAATGTGGAATGAAAGTGATTCAACTCACCCCCTATCATGTAAAGGTCATGAAGCAAGTGATCTGTTTTTCTTCGATACTGAAACTACAGGCCTTGGTGGTGGAGCAGGGAACACAATCTTTTTATTAGGACAAGCCCAAGTCTTTTCGGATCGAGTCGTAGTAAAACAGCATCTATTACCAAAACCAGGAAATGAAATAGCGTTATACCAGAGTTTCTTACAAGGGATTAATAGTAAAACTCTTGTAACTTACAATGGCAAGGCATTTGATTGGCCGCAAGTTAAAACGCGGCATACATTAATACGAGATTCAGTACCCAGTCTTCCTGCATTTGGTCATTTTGATTTGTTTCATGCAGCCAGAAGGCTATGGAAAAATGAACTTGAGTCTGTAAGACTTTCAAATGTTGAAAGTGAAATTCTTAATATTACTAGAGAAAATGATATTCCAGGCTTTTTAGCGCCGATGATTTATTTTCAATTTGTCAAAGAACAGCATCCAAGTATCATTACAGGTGTTCTTAAACACAATGAAATTGACGTATTATCATTGATCACATTATATATCCACTTATCTTTAAAGTTATTAAAGACAAATCATGAAGCAAATTCAGCAGAGCACTTTGAAATTGCTAGATGGTTAGAGTATGTGGGGGATAAAGACGCTGCATTTACTGCTTACCAGTCATTGATGGAAAAAGGTACAAATAAGGAAATTGAAGCAAAGTTTGCCGTTGCTCATCATTATAAGAAGGAAAAGCACTGGGAAAAAGCCGTAGCAACTTGGAAGGCTATCATCGATTCAGCAAGTAATGGGGTTACTGTTAGGAAGGCAGCGATTGAATTGGCTAAATATTATGAGCACAAGGAAAAGAACTATCAAGAAGCGCTGTATTTTAGTGAACAAGTATATACGTTGTTACAGGAGGTAGAACTTGTTTCAGCCCATTCGGAGAAGAATGAAATAGAAAAAAGAATTAATCGATTAAAGCGGAAATATTCTAATAATATTGCCCGGGTAAGCGCAGAAATTGAGTAAATTCGTCAAAAAAGCGGTAAAACAACGAAAATATTTTCAATTGAAAAATAAACAATTGTAGATTCTTGTTGAACGATGTAAAATAAGTGACTGTATTATCAATTTGAAGGAGTAGAATACCGTGTATAAAAGTATCCTTTACTTATTTTTCGTCGTTGTCGTTTTAACAGTCTTTATTTTGACAAATTTCAAAGATAGCTTTTTTGCCTTTTTATAAAGATTAGGTAGATGTTCGCGTACAGATATAAGACTTTCTATCAAAATTAGGTTTATGTATTAGTACATGTATATCCCTTTCATCATAGTTTAAAAGTGTAAGGTAAACTAAATGATTGAAAGGAGATTAACATATGCATCATCATCATTGTTGTAAACCAAATGTAATGGCACCAATCGTACACCCGACTAAATGTTGTGTGCAGAATACCTATTCTGAAACAATCGTACCACACATCCATCCACAACACACAACAACAGTAAACCATGATTTTTATAAGCATCAACACTATTTCCCACAAACTCAATCTGTTGAGAACGAAGTAACACACCAACACTTTAATGTGTACGGTCAGCAACCAGTTCCAGGGTATGGCTTTGGAGGTCCAAGACCGCGTCCAGGATTTGGCGGCTTTGGTCCATTTGGTCGATAAGGTAAAAATTTGTTTAGGAGCTGATTTTTCAGCTCCTTTCCATTTATGAACAGATACAAATAGTATTTTTATGAAATAAACTGTTTCATTAGAATGATTATAACGATCAAATTATCGATAGGTGATTAATGTGAAAGTAATAATGATCTCTGGGTATAAATCGTTTGAATTAGGAATTTATAAAAATGATGATCAAGCAGTACAATATATTAAAAAGGCAATTGAAAAATCGTTACTTAGGCTTGTAGAAGATGGATTGGAATGGGTAATCATTAGCGGTCAAATGGGGGTTGAACTTTGGGCAGCTGAAGTTGTTTACGACTTGCAAATGGATTACCCCGAATTAAAACTTGCGATTCTTACTCCATTTTTAAATCAAGAAAGTAAATGGAATGAAGTCAATCAAGAGTATTATGAATTCATCGTGTCACAAGCTAATTTTGTTGATAGTATTACAAAGAGAGAATATGAAAGTCCGTTGCAATTCCGTCAAAAGAATGATTTTCTTGTAAGCAAAAGTGAAGGACTCCTTCTTGTCTATGATGAAGAGAATGAAGGCTCGCCCAAATTTTTATTGGACATTGCGAGAAAGAAGAAAGAATCGAGTAGTTATTCAATTGAGTTAATTAACTTTTCGGATTTACAGGTAGTAGTTGAGGACGAAAATATGAAAAATAGCGAATTTTGGTAAGAATTGTCTAAAATATTATTTGTAACAAATGATTGTTGAAATTGACAATTTATAAGATTTCTGAAAAAATAAGGTTGATGATTTCGCTATGATGAGGTGAAAGATATGCTTTCAGATAAAATTAAATTAACAGCTAAGGAAATTTTGGAAAGAGAATTTAAATCGGGGGTAAGAGGGTATAAACAAGAGGAAGTTGACAAGTTTTTAGATTACATCATTAAAGACTATGAAACCTTCCATCAAGAAATTGAAGATCTTCAACAAGAAAATCTTCGCTTGAAAAAACAATTGGATGATACATATAAAAAACAGCCCCAAGTCCAAACGAATACAACAAATTTCGATATTTTGAAACGATTATCGAACTTAGAGAAACATGTTTTTGGTAGTAAACTTTACGATTGATTTTGCATTAACGGACGAGTAAACTCCCCACCTCTAAGCTTGAGTGATTCAAAGAGCTGAAGGAGAAACGGTGGGGGATAAAGAAAGCCCTCACTGTTGGAAGTCCTGCTTGAAAAAACAATTTTTTACACTTGTTTTATTTGAGAAATTTATGTATACTTAATTTTGTTGTTTGTTAATAACGTTTAGGTAATCGCTGCAACCTATAGGGTTGTAGAGGAAAGTCCATGCTCGCACAGTGCTGTGATGCCTGTAGTGTTCGTGCCTAGCGAATTCATAAGCTAGGGCAGCCGGATTAATCCGGTTGACGGCAGAGAAAAAGCCTAAGTCCATTGGATATGGCTTGACTATCTTGAAAGTGCCACAGTGACGGAGTCTTACAAGAAATTGTAAGGGTGGAACGGGGTAAACCCCACGAGCGAGAAACCCAAATAATGGTAGGGGCATCTTCTTGGAGGAAACGAACGAAAAGAAGGACAGAAGCAATTAATTGCTTCTGTAGATAGATGATTACCACCTGAGTACGAGGCTTAGCCGTTTGCAGTACAATGGAACAAAACATGGCTTATCGAACGTTATTAATCAGTATGAAAACAAATGCTACAAGGGGCTGAACGATTCAGCCCCTTTTCACGTTATAGGAGACTATAAAATTCTTGAACTGTGGATAAGCGCATGACATCCAGCGCCAGCGCCTAGCCCCTCTTGGATCTAAGCCACTCAGGAATTGAAGGTAAAGAGCACCATCTATTCCTGAGCGTCTTATGTTTGTCGGGTCTGATCAAGGCGCTTGCGCTTTTGTTCTTTACATATTTTTTGGATAGATATGATAAAAATAGTCGATGATGGTTAATGAGTTAAAACTCATTTTATTAAATACTAATATTGGAAATAGAAGTAAGGTAGGGTGAATGAATGAAGAAGTTATCACTTATTGCGACGTCTGCGATGGGACTAGAGGCAATTGTTGGAAAAGAAGTAAAGGACTTAGGGTATGATTGTAAAATTGAAAATGGTAAAGTAACGTTTGAAGCAGATGAATTAGCTATTTGCCGATCAAATCTATGGCTGCGAACAGCGGATCGTATAAAAATTAAGGTTGGGGAATTTCAAGCAAAAACCTTTGATGAGCTTTTTGAAAAAACGAAAGCGTTGAACTGGGGAGATTACTTACCTGAAAATGCAGAATTTCCTGTAATAGGGAAATCAGTTAAGTCTATGCTTGCAAGTGTCCCTGATTGTCAAGCAATCGTAAAAAAAGCTGTCGTTGAAAAATTAAAATCTCATTATAAGACGACTGGTTGGTTTAATGAAGATGGGCCACTTTACCGAATTGAGGTTGCTTTGTTAAAGGATGTTGCAACAATTACGATTGATGCTAGTGGGACTGGATTACATAAGCGTGGATTTCGGATTGATCAAGGGGGAGCACCGATAAAAGAAACACTTGCAGCAGCGCTCGTTTTATTAACTAGGTGGACACCTGATCGTCCGTTTGTTGATCCGTTTTGTGGTTCAGGTACAATCCCGATGGAGGCAGCATTGATTGGTCAAAATATCGCACCTGGATTTAATCGTGAATTTGCTTCTGAACAGTGGCATTGGATTGGAGAAGATAAATGGAACCTTGCTAGACAAGAAGTTGAGGACAAAGCGAAGTATGATCAGCCTCTTGATATACAAGCTTCTGATATTGATCATCGCATGGTATCGATTGCTGAAGCAAATGCTGAGGAAGCGGGTCTACGCGAACTTATTCATTTTAAGCAAATGCAAGTAAAGGATTTTACAACGAATAAACAATTTGGTGTTATTGTCGGAAACCCACCATATGGTGAGCGTCTTGGTGAGAAAAGAGCAGTTGAACAAATGTATAAGGAAATGGGACAAGCATTTTCTACTTTAGATACATGGAGTATTTATATGCTGACGTCACATGAAGGCTTCGAAGGACTTTACGGAAAACCAGCTACGAAAAAGCGTAAACTTTTTAATGGATTTATCAAAACAGATTTCTATCAATATTGGTCAAATGTACGTCCACCAAGAAATAACAAAGAATGAGTTTAACTTTCCTAGTCAAGTCGCACAAACATGGATTATCATGAATATAAACTTTTACACTATACGAAAAATAGGTTATTACTTGTATAATAAAAGATAAAAGGAGGTGGAGGAAATGTCTTCAATACTAGATCAACTAGGTCCAAAATATTTTGCTTTAGATGCAGCCCGTGTTGATGCAAGCCCAACCGAGGTTATCATATCAAATGATGAAGGAACTACATACTATATTGTTACACCCGATTTGTTAACAGCAGAATTACTAGAATTAGGTTATAAAAAAATAGACGAAGAGAATTAATCTCTTCGTCTCAGACTGTAGACAAACTCGATGAAAATTGAGTTTGTCTACGGTCTTTTTTGTTTTAAACTAGAAGTAAGAAAAACCTTGAGGTGATGACGATGCTTTCGAAACATAATTCTATTCAACGAGATCAAATTGAAATGATTGCTTTAGATGAATTGGTGCCTGCGA
>NZ_JAIQUM010000034.1 GCF_020075705.1 Metabacillus rhizolycopersici
TTCTTCAATCTCTACATTTGAATAGGTGAAATACATACAAAAATCCCTCGTTTTCATTTGATTTACGAGGGATTTTATCGAGATTTTCGCATTTTGTCCATAGACAATTTTGTTTTTCAACAGTATGCGAATAAGGGACATCTATATGTCCCTTATTCGTTTTTTTCTATGCAACCAAGGATAATAGAAAGAATGTAATAGAAACATATGGCGACTCAAAAAGATAGATCTTTGGGAAAATATCTCGCTAATGCGCAGTTGGATGTTTCAATAGCTGCTTATACAAAAGTCCCAAAATCATGGAAGGTGAAGGATACGTCAAAGTGAACGATGAGACCTTTTATCCTATATCCTAAACCTGGTGAACTTTATTTGCTTCCTTTATGTTCAGTTCAATCTTATGGAACGATCAGTGACAATACGTTTGAGAATTTTTGGTGTCATTTCACTGTCAAAATTGGGGATTTTCATTTGTTTCAGCTGATGAAAACTCCAGTTTTTATCAAGCCAGATGATATTGAACTTTAAAAAAATTTCAAACAACTAATTTCTTTTATGCAATGTAATAATAACTTATTTAAGTGTGTAAAAAGATCGAAATAAGCGTAGTACCTTCTTCATAAATGATAAAAAAATTAGTGCCAAGGATTCCTTGACACTAATTTTCTTTAAAAGAATTTCTTATTTTATTGTATTTAATTTTGTTCTTTTCGTCTTTTAGCTAGGATAAGAGTAATTACTCCACCTAGAGTTAATACTATTGCCCCAAGCATTAATAAATTATATGAATCTGTAGCAGTATTTGGTAAAGTATATCCCTTTTCAGGTGAAGAAATAGCATCAATTTCATCATTTGTAGAAATTTCAAATACTGCATAAGAACTAAAGTGGTTTGTAGATGCCGTTACGATGCCATCTTTATAAGCCCCACCAATCAATTCCCATTTCCTGCCATTAACATTGTAATAGTATACTTTTACATTATTTTCATCTTCAACTTCACTAGTTACATTAAATGACATTGTCATAGTATGGTCAAATTGATGATATTCAACCCCATCAGATGTAATTGTAAAATCGTATACTGCACTTTTAGCATTCTTTATATCTTTCATACGTTCGATATGAATTTCCACATCACCATCAGGTAAATTATCAGAAGGTATTGTAAGTTGCATATCTTTGTTTTCAATCTGGAAAGCAAGACCTTTTTCCTTAGCCATAGCAATTTGTTCACTTGTAAGTATTAGTTCGAATACATTTGCATTTCCAACATCAATGACAAGTGTACCATTAGCCACTATTTTATTAAGATCTTCAGTTTTTATCGAAACCTTTCCATCTTTCACTTTTACTATGATTTTCTTTGTATTTACTTGTTGATCAGTGTTTCCGTTATTTCCATTGTTTCCGTTGTTTCCATTGTTTCCATTGTTTCCATTGTTTCCATTGTTTCCATTGTTTCCGTTATTTCCATTGTTTCCATTGTTTCCGTTGTTTCCGTTGTTTCCGTTGTTTCCGTTGTTTCCATTGTTTCCATTGTCGTCATCATCGTTGTTATCGTCTGGTTCTTCTATAGGAGTAGCAGCTGCAATAATACGCCCTTCAACAGTTGGTTCAATTGTTCCACGTTGTTTAATATAATCCATCACCGCTTCATCTAATGCTGAGAAGTCTCCTGTAACTGGGAATGCTGCAAGTGCAGTATACTCATCTCCACCAGCTGCAAGGAAATCATTTGTAGCTAATGTGTATGTTGCATCCAAATCCATTGGTTCACCGTTAATTTTCATCGAATGAATTCGTTCACCAACTGGTTTTGATACATCAATCGCAAATGTAAATCCAGCAATATGCGGGAATGCTCCTTTTGCTTCTGGATAACTGTTTACTCCCATTTCTAACGCTTCTTTTAATGCAAATCCTGGTACTTCTAAAGTTTGGATGTAGTTACCGAATGGAAGTACTGTAATAACTTCACCTTTTGTAATAATGCCTTTGTCAATTGAAGCACGAATTCCGCCACCATTTGTTAAAGCAATATCAGCACCTGTAGTTTCTAACATTGCATCAGTAATTAAGTTTCCTAGATTTGTTTCTCCCGTACGAACTTGCGCACGTTCTCCATCAAGGTGTACATTTGTTTCCCCAATTTCTTCAGCTAAAATTACTTCTTGTTCTGCTTCTAAATTATTAATTAACGCAGCAACTTCTTGATCTGGTTCAATCTCAGCTGTTTCTTCAGTTGAAATTAGTGTTGCATCACGATTAATTAATTCGTCATTTTCATCAAAAGTTAATGCAACACTACCTAGATTTTCTAAATATTCTCCAGTGCTGACGATTAATGTGTCGTTTAATTCGATTTCATCAACTGTATGGCTATGACCATCGATGATTAGATCAATACCTGAAACACCTTCAGCAACGTCAAAGCTTGTATCTTGGCTTGATGCGTCTGTTCCTAAATGTGATAATGCGATAATCGCATCAACACCTTGAGCCTCAAGTTCTTCAACCATTTCATTAGCTGCTTCTACAGGATCTGTGAATGTTAAACCCTCGACATTTTTAGGATGTGTTTTGAAATCTGTTTCTGGAGTCGATAAGCCAAACATCCCGATTTCCACACCATTCACTTCTTTGATTGTATAAGGTTCATAAACTAATTCGCCTGTTTCCTCATAAATAATGTTTGCACTTAGTACTGGGAAGTCAGCGATTTCTTCTAATTCAAAAATACGCTTATAACCATAGTTGAAATCATGGTTACCTAAAGTCATGCCATCATAACCAATTTTGTTCATGATTTCTATGATGCTACTACCTTTTTCTAATGTTGCAAAAGTTGTACCGTGGAATGTATCTCCCATATCAAGTAAAAGAGTGTGTTCGTTTTCTGCTCTGTATTGATCTACTAAAGTAGCTAATTTCGCATAGCCCATTCCACCATTGTCCGTATTGTAACGGGCATGAACATCATTTGTGTGTAGGATGTTGATTGTTTTTGGTTCTACAGGAGTAGGTGCCGCAACAATACGCCCTTCTACTTTCGGTTCGATTGTACCGCGTTTTTTAATGTAATCGATCACAGCTTCATCAAGTGCTTGGTAGTCTCCTGTTACTGGGTAATTCGCAAGAACTGTATACTCATCTCCACCAGCCGCAAGAAAATCGTTAGTTGCTAATGTGTACGTTGCATTCATATCAATTGGTTCACCGTTGATTTTCATCGAATGAACGCGTTCACCTGCTGGTTTTGATGGATCAATTGCGAATGTCATTCCTCCAACATGCGGGAATGCACCCTTCACTTCTGGATAATCGGTAACTCCATTTTCTAGTGCTTTTTTTAATGCTGAACCTGGTACTTCTTGTGTTTGAATATAGTTTCCGTATGGTAGTACCGTGATCACTTCACCTTTCGTAATGACACCAGCATCAATTGATGCACGAATTCCACCACCATTTTCTAATGAAACATCTGCACCAGTAACCTCTATCATAGTATCTGCAATTAAGTTTCCTAGATTAGTTTCTCCTGCACGGACCTGCGCACGTTCTCCGTCAAGCTTAACATTCGTTGTTCCAATTTCTTCTGCTAGAATTTCCTTCTGTCCATCTTCGATTGCTTTCATAACTGCTTCTACTTCTGGATCTGGGACAATATCAGTCATTTCTTCTTTTGTAATACGTGTTGCCTCTCTACCAATTAACTCATTATTTTCATCAAAAGTTAATTCAACAACACCAAGATTTTTCAAATATTCTCCTGCACTTACAACTAAAGTGCCACTGTTTTCAATATCATCAACCGTATGACTATGACCATCAACAATCAAATCAATTCCAGGTGCATTTTGTGCTACTTTTAAGCTTGTATCTGTACTTGATTCATCTGTACCTAAATGTGTTAATGCAACGATTGCATCAACATTTTGAGACTCAAGCTCCTTAACCATTTTTTTAGCAGCTTCTACAGGATCTGTGAATTTTAATCCCTCTACATTTTTAGGATGTGTTTTGAAATGTGTTTCTGGTGTTGCTAATCCAAATATTCCAATTTTCACTCCATTTACTTCTTTTATAACATACGGATCAAGTACTAATTCTCCTGTGTCTTCATAGATGACGTTCGCACTTAAAATTGGGAAATCAGCCATTTCTTCTAATTCAAGTAAACGATTGTATCCATAGTTAAAATCATGGTTACCAGCCGTCATACTATCATAGCCAATTTCATTCATAATGCTAACAATGCTACTACCTCGTTCCAATGTAGCGAATGTTGTACCATGGAATGTATCGCCAGCATCTAAAACAAGTGTATGTTCATTTTCATCTTCAAGCTGTTTGATCAATGTTGATAATTTCGCAAAACCAATTCCATCATTCGGACCTTCAAAAACGCGTGCATGAGAATCATTTGTATGCAAAATATTAATTGCTTTTTCTCCCGTTTCATCAGCAGTTGGTAAATTAACTTGAATTAATACTGGATCATGGTCACTAGCTCTTCCATGTTCCTCCATAAATGCGGAGTTAATGTTTACAATATCTACTTCTGTTGCCGCAGCAAGACGGTTATTTACTAAAATGTGATCAAGAGTTTGAGAATTCCCTCGGTAATTGTATGTCCAACGTTCTTCTTCAGGCAATTGATCAATCATATTTACAAGTTCCGTGCCTTTTAAAGCTTCAAGTGGTTTTGAAAATTCAAAATCATTCATATCTCCAAGAACGATAATATTTGCATCGTTATTTTCAGTCATAATTCCTTTAACAAACCTATTAATTTCTGATGCAATTTTGATTCGTTCTTCTTCACTACCTAAGACAGGTGGTTGTGATTGTCCAAATAATGGAGAATCTCCTGTTTTTGAATTAAGATGGTTATTGATTACAATTACTTTTTCCCCATTAAATTCAAATTCTGCGGCTAATGATTTACGTGTGTTAGGAAATTGATCAGGTGAAATACGGCCTGGGTTTAATGTTAAACTTCCATTCTCATAATCTACTGCCTCTGTCGAAGAACCTTTTTCTCCTTCTACTAATGACACACGTTCTGGGTTATATAGATAACCTACACGAATATTACCACCTGGCGCACCGCCATCTTGTTTATCTTCTGGTGCAATGTCTGTAAACTCATAGCTTGGTCCGCCGAGTTCTTTAATTTTATCAACTAGGACTTTGTATGAATCATCAGCACTGGTCGTACCGCTATCTGTCCCACCATCATTATCTTGAACTTCTACCAACCCTAGGATGTCAGGAGTGTTTAGGTTTTCGATAATTGATTTTGCAATTTTTTCTACTTTTGAAGCATCTGTTTTAGCTGAAAAGTTTTCAATATTATAAGTTGCTACAGATAGCTTTTCTTTATCTTTCGTAATCGTTGATTTTTCCGGTGTTACTCCTCCATCTATTAAACTAGGAAGATTTTTAGATGTATCGCGATATACTTTATATGTTCCAAAGTCGTAGCTTAATACACCTGTAATCGAGCCATCAAACGTATCTCCGACTTTCGCTACATATTTCTCTCCTGCTTGAACATAAAGGATTTCGGGATTAGGATCATTCTTTGTTAATTTATAGCCACCAATTTGTGTTTTAAATTGTACTGTACCACTATCTACAACTACTGCTACATCACCATATTCCTGCGGACCGACCACAGTAGGGTTGTCCAATTGCACACGCATTCCTTCTAAACTCTCGTAAAAGTCAAGCCCATCTTCTTCAGGGTCAAACTCACTGAATGAGTCATTCTCAATGATTTGAGATGGAATAACTCGCCCGTCTTTTCCTAAAATAATTGCAGCTGGAAGTTCATTACCACTTGATAAGACTTCGGCGCTTGTCGCATTAATTTCTGTAAATGTTAAATCAGTTGTTGCTTTTTCAGCATAGCCGTCTAGGTAATACTCTTTTACTTGACCGGCAACGTTAATGTGGTCTCCTACTTTTACACCATGATTTTTCTTATAAACGAGTAGTCCTTCAGATGTTTTAAGATTGTCATCTGGGTTTGGTTCTTGAATATACACATTAGAACCATCAACATGAGTAACAATTCCATCAATATTTGCAACTGTTTTATCTTTATAAGGTGATGTATGACTTTCTCCTTGAATGTCATGAATCTCTAATTTATCTAGATTTTTACCTATTTCATATAAGAACGTTGCGACATCACTGTTTTCTAAACCATCTTTAACAGCAATAGCTTTGATTGTAACTTTTTCGGTAATATCAATAGGTTGTTCATATACTCTTGAAGATACAGTTGGTTCAGTACCATCTGTTGTGTAATGAATTGTTGCATTTTCAGTTGCAGTAGTAAGTTCTACCTTTGTTCCCTCAGCAACTATGCCCGCTTCAGGATTTGCAAAGATGGATGCAACTTTGCTACTGTCTTCCATGACATCTGATGCATTTCTTGGAATTAATCTATATGTGTTAAAGCTATATTCTACAACTCCTGTAACTTGGTCATAACTTTTCCCAACTTTCACTAAATCAGAATCAATTAAAAATGATCCTTTTTCATCACTAGCAGTATGCTCGCCATAGCTATTGACTGACTCTATGAAAATATTTTTTACAGTTACAAGTTTTCCTTCAACAACTTCTGTTAAATCAGTTGAAGTAATCACTTGAGGTGATGGAGCTCCAGCGTTCTTCTCCACTACAGTTACTGTATCAGCTGTTGCAGTAATTTGTGCCATATCATAATATTGAGTCGTTTTACCTACAGCTTTAATTTTATCCCCAATGCTTACTTTGCTATCAAGTCCTGCTGCTCTTACAATAATTCCAGCAGTACTGTCTTGTATGTAAACATTCGCCTGTCCACCAGCAACGAAAATCGCTGTTACAATACCTTCAACAGCAACATCTATATTACTCGTATTACGAATCTCCTGTATTTCTTTCACTTCTACTTCTGCTGGCGGTTCATCAACTGGGGGCTCTTCAATAACTTGTCCATCCATTTGATGAGATCCAATGTTTGTAAATGTATCTTTTGGTAGTACCTCCCAATCTCCAAGATTAAAAGATTGGCTACCTTTTGTAATAGTAGATTTTCTAACTAGGGTCAAATCTACAAGGATGTTATCAGTAGAACCCACCGTATGAATAACATCAATAATAACGTTGTTTTTCTTTAAAACAAGCGCATCATCTCCATTAAAATTAGCAACAGCGCTCATTGAATCTGCTTGTCCTTTTATTGTTTCCACAGCTTGAGAATGTGCAATGACATAAACATCATTGCTATTAAGAGTGCCTTCTAATGTCAAACTATTTCCGGCTTCTAACTTTCCATTGCTGTAAAGCTCAACAGTATAGCCACTTAAATCTATAGGATTTCCGGTCCCATTATAGATTTCAATCGCTTTATTGTTGCCTCCCCCTTCTATATATTCAGAAAAAAACAACTCTTCAGCCTGTAATTCAGCTGCTTTTCCTACTGGTCCAATACCCGTCAAGACCGGTGTAGTCATTATTAAAAAAGCAACAAAAACGATTAATGCTTTTTTAACATGTTTCGTTTTAAATGACATTTCATTTCCTCCCTATTTTGTTTTTTATCACAATTCTAATCTTACTAAGTGAATGTTTAGTAATTGTTAATATTATGTAAAATTCAGAGGGCATTCGTAAATATTTGTAGGATATTGTCATTTCCATCCTTCTATTTCATTAAAAAACATTCCACCGTCAATAAACACTCACGGAAAAAGCCTTAGTTTCATTTAAATCTATCAACCTAAAGATTTATCTTTCGATAAGAATAAATAACGATATCTTTATTGTGTGTTTGTTGAAGAACAAAAGCGCAAGCGCTGGATGCCGTGCGCTTATCCACAGGACAAGAATTTTGGTGATGATGGAGATTTCCTCGATATTAGATGATAATCTATCAACTTTAAGTGTTAATCTATCAACTTTTTGAATTTATCTATCATTCAGCAAATTTCGACATCTACTTCTAAAGTTAATCTTCCAAGAACAAAAGCGTAAGCTCCTTGATCAGCCTTGGGCAAATAAGCCAACCAGGAATTTTTTCATTTCCTAAACACATATAAAAAGAGGATACCGAATAACGGCATCCTCTTTCTTATCACACTGATTATTTCCAAACGTCATTTGCAATCTCAATTACATGACGTACTTTATCCCATTGCTGCTCCTCGGTTAAAAGATTTCCTTCTTCTGTGGAAGAAAATCCGCATTGTGGACTTAAGCAAATTTGATCTAAACTAATATACTTATTTGCTTCTTCAATTCTTGCCTTTACATTTTCCGGATTTTCTAGATCACCAAATTTTGATGTAATTAAACCTAGGACGATTTGAAGATTACTTCGATTGACATGACGTAATGATTCAAATCCTCCTGAGCGTTCATCATCAAACTCAAGGAATAATCCGTCTACGTTTAAACCACCAAAAATAATTTCCGATGCATAATCGTATCCACCACTAGAAGTATAAGTAGATTTGAAGTTACCTCTACAAATATGCATCGTAATGACCATATCTTCGGGTTTATTCATAATCGACTCATTAATAACTCTAGCATATAATGCAGCTAATTTTTCAGGGTCTTGTCCATTCTTCTCTAGTTTCTCTCTACTTTCTTCAGAGAATAACGCTGCCCATGATGTATCATCTAATTGTAAATAACGACATCCTTCATCGTAAAATGCTTTAATCGCTTTTTGATAAGCGCGAATTAAATCGTCAATTAAACTTTCTTGATTTGGGTACACCTTTTGATCCACTTGAGCTCTTGCAACCAACATATTCGGGCTTGGTATCGTAAACTTAGCAACATGATCTCCCGCAATTGAATGAAGGAATTTGTAATCCTCTAAGAATGGATGTTGATCAAAATCAATTTTCCCAGTTACTTTTACACCATGTGCTCGCGTTTCTACTCCATGGAATTGAAGGCCACTATCTGTTTCGTAAAACTCTACTCCGACAAGTCCGCCAAGAAAATCAAAATGCCACCAAGCGCGTCTTAATTCACCATCTGTTACTGCACGTAAACCAACTTCCTTTTGCTTTTTAACTAGACGGATAATTTCTTCATCTTCAATGGAACGTAACTGTTCAGCAGTAATTTCCCCATTTTGCTTTTGTAATCTTGCCTCTTTTAAACGTTCCGGTCTTAAAAAACTTCCTACTTGATCTGCTCTAAATGGTGCTTTGATTTTTGTTATAGTCAATTAATTAAACCCCTCTTCTGCTAAATAAAAAATAAGAAAAGCACAAGCGCCTTGTTCAGCCTCGGGCAAATAAGACGCTTTTGACCTCGAGGGGCCGGACGCTTGCGCTGGACACGAAAACTAAGTCAAAAAATTTATACTTATCCTTTAAAAAACAGTCTCATCCTAGTACTCACCAAGTTAATATGTATACTATGTTTTGAATCATCATTTGTAAAATTCCAAAATTTCAAAACGCTTGGTTCGAATGAATTCTACAAATCATTACAAAACGAGACTTCCCTCAATCTTTAAGGGCAATAATCTCCCATCTATCTTCTTTGTTTCTTCTAATTCTTAGGTTAGGATTTTACTTTCGTTAAGAATTAGATTAAAATCTCTAACTATTAAGTTAATTCTATATAATTGATTATTATCCCATTATCTAGCATATTAACGCAAGCTATTTTAATGATTTTTGATCTAACTTGTTATCGATTCCACCATTAATCCTAATGTGATCTCCTTAGTGTGCATATTAATCTCACCACTATTATCTTTCAGAACAATTTTATTTGAATCCTCTTTTTTCACATAACAAAAAGGCCGACGATTCATTCGACAGCCCTTTTGTTATGTAAATTATCAACCTGTATTACGTAAACCAGCTGCAATACCGCTAATTGTTAATAATACTTCCGTTAATAACTCTTCATTAGGTTCTTCTTGTTCTCGAAGTTCCTTAATTAGTTCAACTTGTAAAAAGTTTAATGGGTCTACATAAGGATTTCTGCGATGAACAGATTCCTTGATATTTGGTGTATGATCCAATAATTCCTCATCATCAGAAATTTTAAGTAGAACCGCTTTAGTCTTTTCATATTCTTCAACGATATTTCCAAAAATACGATCTGCAATTTCTTTGTCATGTACAAGAGATGTGTATTCCTTAGCAGTCGTAATGTCTGCTTTCATTAGTGCCATTTGCAGATTATCAATTGTCGAACGGAAGAATGGCCATTCTTCGTACATACGTTGTAATAACTTAAGGTTCTCCTCACCTTTTGAAGCAAAGCTTTCTAAGCCTGAACCCGCTGCGTACCATGCTGGTATTAGCTGGCGACTTTGTGTCCACGCAAAAACCCATGGAATCGCACGTAAGTCCTCAAAGCGATTACGATTTTTACGTTTAGAAGGACGTGAACCAATATTTAATTCTCCGACCTCGTTCAAAGGTGTTGCTTCTGTAAAATACGTTAAAAAGTCAGGATCCTCGAACACGAGAGATTGATATTTTTTAAGAGAAATATCTGAGATCTCTTCCATTGCTTCTTCCCATGCTTTTTCACGCAAGTGTTGCTGCTCTGATTCCTCTGATAAGTTAACAGAAGCCTCAATTAATGTTGAGGTTGCTTGCTCAAGACTACGGTAAGCAATATCTTCAAGCAAGTAACGAGAAGACAAGACTTCCCCCTGCTCTGTAATCTTTACTCCATCTCCAAGTGTTTCTCTTGGTTGTGAAAGAATGCTTCGATTTAATGGACCGCCTCCACGTCCTAAAGAACCACCTCTACCATGGAAAAACTTCAATCCGATGTTATGGCGTTTTGCCATGTCATGGATTTCAAGCTGTGCTTTATAAAGCTTCCAATTTGCCGTTAGAGTTCCACCATCTTTACTACCATCAGAGTAGCCAAGCATGATTTCTTGAGAATCTCCATGTATTTTCAAGTGATTACGGTAAACATCCAAATTAAATAATGTTTCCATAATGTTTGGACCTGCGATTAAATCATCTACTGTTTCAAGAAGCGGAGCCACATTTAAATGACTTTCAACGGTTCCATCCGCATGAAGTCTGTAAATACCAGCTTCCTTCGCTAGCACCAATACTTCAAGTAAATCACTTGCAGATTGAGTCATACTTACTAGATACACAAGAATTGATTTTTTACCGAAAGTTTCATGTGCTTCTTTGATCATTGTAAAGACTTTGATCATTTCTTGAGTTTCTTTTGAATAATCCTCATTTAATAATAAAACTGGACGAGGGTCCATCAACACGTTTTCTAATGTCTTCATTTTTTCATCTTCAGAAAGTGCTGCATAATCATCCGTTACTTTCACTTTACGTAAAATTTCTGTAATCGCCGCTTCATGCTCTCCACTATGATTCCGAATATCAAGTGTAGCTAAATGGAAGCCAAATAATTGAACTTGTCGAATTAATTTGTTAAGCATTTTTAGTTCACGATCTGCCGGCTGATGATTGTTTACACTTTGATGAATTAATAAAAGATCATCCAGTAATTCGTTAGCTGATTGATACCCAATTTCTGAATTACCTACTTCTTTAAGACGTTTTATAATAATAGCGATTTTGCGACGATATACTTCCGTTTCAACTGGCCAACGCTTTTCTATTTTTAGGTACGTTTTTTCATCATTTTCAACATTTGCAATTAGCTCTTCACTAACCTTTGCACGTGTTGTCGAGTGACTGAAGCGTTTCATCAATTCGACTAGTGCTTCTTTGTATTTTTTTATCGCTAATTCACGTTGTCGTATTAAGGTCTCCCAAGTGACTTCAGGAGTTACATTTGGGTTCCCGTCGCGGTCCCCACCAATCCACGAACCAAAATGTAGGAAATTAGGAACTTCCCACTTATGCTTTGGAAATTGCTCTGTAAGACCTTCTTCAAGATCTTGATGGATATCTGGAAGGACATCAAAAAAGGTTTGATCAAAATAATAAAGTCCGTTACGTACTTCATCAATAACTGTCGGTTTTCTTTCACGTAACTCTTCAGTTTGCCATAGAATCGTTACTTCATTTAATAAACTATCCTCCAGTTTTTTGCGTTCCTTTTTTGTCAACGTAGTGTTATCTAAGTTTTTCAAAATAGTTGCGATACGCTTTTGGATTTCGATTACTGAACGCTTCGTCGCTTCCGTTGGATGGGCAGTAATAACTAACTCTAGCGATATCGTATTTAGAACATTTTGAATTGTCGCCTCATCAATTTTATTTTCTTTCAAGGATAAAATTGCACTTTCGATTGAGGCCTTCTGTACGACATGATCATCTTGAAGCTGATATTCTCGGCGTCTGCGGATGCGATGATTTAATTCTGCGGCATTGATTAGATGAAAGTAAATTGAAAAGGCGCGAATAACTTGCTTACGCATCGGTGGATCTAAATTCACAATTTCTTCTTTTAATTCATTATAGATATCTTTATCATCATTTTTTCGAAGAGTTATCGCCATCACTCTTAACTTTTCAACTTTTTCTAGAAGCTGCATTCCACCATGATGAACAAGGATTTCACCAAGAATATGACCTAGTGTTTTTATATCACGACGTAATGGGAGACTGCTACTATTTGTATCAATACTTGTTGTCATAGATTCACTTCCCTCAAATTTTGTTATTCTGGTAAATATTAAGATAATTCTATCATAACATTTTCTAGAGAGAAAATCAGCAAAAAACGTATTAATGATATCAACATGAGATGAATTCTACGGAATTGATCTAAATTAGACATCTAATAAGCATGTTTTTTTACATTTTAACGCGAAATGTAAATGAATTGGAAACTAAACAGTCCTGCTAGCAATTTTAAAATAATAAAAAGTATCGATTCTATTTATAACTAATTAGATTTCCATCTAATTTTATTATCTTTTTTAACCAGTAAAATATTCGTTGAAAAATCGTGATTCAACTCACTAAATTAATTTTGAAGGAGCCTTTTTACAGAAAAGCTAACATTATTATTTCATTTTCAAAATCGTGATTTGAATCCGCATGGATATGACTGCACTGTGAAACGGGATAAAGACCCTACTTAAAAAAGGAGGGTCTTTTCTCTTATCTATTCGATAATTCTAACTTTAGGGTAACTTTAAACAAATCACCATCAACATCAATATCCAAAGCCCCTTCATGCAAATCAATAATTGATTTAGCAATCGCTAGACCCAGGCCAGATCCATCCGTATTACGTGATTCGTCACCGCGCTTAAATCGATCGAATAACTCATCAACATCATCATTTAGCTCATATTTTGAGATGTTTTTAAACGTAATCATCACATGTTCTTTTTCCACTTTGACATTAATATATGCCCTTGTGTTTTCTAAGGAATATTTAAGGATGTTTCCAATTAAGTTATCAAATACACGCCAAATCTTTTGGCCATCTACAATGGCATAGACTGGTTGATCCGGATTTATAACTCTAAATTGTATCGAGGAGTCTTGAATCGTTTCGTTATATTCAGCCAACGCTTGTTGTAGTAGTTGAACGATATCAACTTTTACTTTTATTAACTCGATGTTTCCACTCGCCATTTTTGATGCTTCAAATAAATCATCAATTAATACTTTTAAGCGTTTTGATTTTCGATCAATCACTTCAAGATACGTACTACGTTCATCTTCGGTTATTTCATGATTTTTCAAAAGCTCTGAATACGTAATAATCGATGTTAATGGCGTACGTAAATCATGGCTAACATTTGTTATTAATTCTGTTTTTAACCTTTCGCTTTTTGCCTGCGCTTTTTGTGAAACCTTCACACCATGCTTCATTGTATTAATATCTTCTGCAAGTTTAGCCAAAACTGATTTTCCGACAACTTTTAGATCAGGCTCAAAATGTCCATTTGCTAATGCATGGGTATTTTTAATTATTTCGTTAAAATAGCCTGTTCTTTTGACGATAAGGAAAAACAATGGTACTACGACAATGAAAAACGCTGGTACATACAGGAGTAGGAATAATGGTTCGATGATGATTAGGATGGTTCCTACTCCAAATAGAAAGACTAATGTTAGAATGATAAATACTTGTGTTCCTACTTTTCGATTTAGGAATGCATCTCTAATTATTTTTACGAATTGTGCAATCAATAAGGTTTTCCAGATTTCTTTATTAGTAAATAAAGAAATTAGTCTCGGATACATTAAGATTCCTTGTATGACAGTAACTCCAAAAAACAAAATTAATAAAATGAACAGATTAATCATTTCTCTAAGCATGGAATAATCATATATATCAAGCATCAAAAATAGCGAAATCACCGCTGTTACTCCAAAAGGAATTAAGGCAACATCAAACGGGATTCTATCATAGTATGCCTTCCACTTACTTGAAGCAATTCTATTAACAATCCTTATTTTCTTCCCAATCAACACGCTTACTACTAAAGCTATTACTGCTCCAATCGTAAATATCCAAAACAACTTTCTTTGTTCCTGATATTCATAATATTCGCCCATTATATAATTTGATTTAGGTGCATCTTTAGAAATCGAGATTTTCCCTTCATATAATGCATTAGAATCAGTTATAAATTCATCATTACTTAAGCTGAATTGATGCTCCCACATGTTAAGGTAATTATGATTCCCCATTGGATAACTACGAATAAATGCCATCGTTTTATTATTTATATACTTATCAACTGATTGACTTTCTTTACTTGGAAGATTAGTGTATATTTCATCAGTTGATATGTTCTTAAGATAATATGTAAAAACCTTTTGATATGTTAGATAATCTTCACGATGCGTTTCTAAGTCCTTGTAATATTCATCAATTTGTTGTTCCTTTTCCTTTAGTATTTTCTCCTTGACATACTCATCACTTTCAAAGTTTTTTGTGATATCTTTTATCTTTGTATCTCTTTCATTCCTATATATATCCATAATATTTTTGTCATTGCTATCTTGAGCATTTTGAATGTTTTCTTCATATTGTTGTTCAATACTTGTAATTTGCTCGGCAAGATCACCGTATCGATAACGATATTCTTCTACTTCTTCATTTGTTATCGCAATCGATTTTTTCATTTCTTCTTTAGATTGATAAGAAACCTCAAATGCCTGGATATATTCAATTAATTGGCTTACCCTCTCTTCAAATTGAATCGTCTTAAAATAGCTTTGCTTTGTGTACTCTCTATCATTAACTAATGCTGCAAATACACCACTCACTCCATAAGTAAATAAAATAAGCCAGACAATCATCGCGGCTCTACTTTTCCATTTTGTATCCAATTCCCCATACCACCTTTAAATATCTTGGATTTTTAGGGTCGATTTCAATTTTTTCCCGAATTTTACGAATATGCACTGCAACGGTATTATCCGCGTTGTAGCAAGGTTCCTTCCAAACCTTTTCATAAATTTCAGTGATAGAGAACACTCGACCAGCATTCACCATTAATAATTCAACGATTCTGTATTCAATCGGAGTTAATTTTACAGCTTCACCATTTACAGCAACTTCTTTTGCGGCTTGATCAATCGTAAGTCCATTTAGATCTATCTGTTTGTTTCCACCTTCAAATGGACCTAATTTCACATATCTTCTAAGCTGAGATTTCACTCTGGCAATAAGTTCTAATGGATTAAATGGCTTTGTCACATAATCATCAGCACCAATTTGTAACCCTAAAATCTTATCGGTATCTTCACTTTTTGCACTTAAAATAATAATTGGGATATTCTTTTTTTCACGTATTTTAAATGTTGTTGCAATTCCATCCATTCTTGGCATCATAATATCTAATAAAATTAAGTGGACTTCATGTTCATTTAATCGTTCAGTTGCTTCAATGCCATCCCGTGCAGTTAATACTGTCATTCCTTCATTTTTTAAATATATTTTAATCCCGTCTCGGATTTCTTTATCATCATCCACGACTAACACAACATAATTATCCATTTACACATTCCTCCTTTCCAAAGTATACCATGTGTGGATTTTAAGATTATTTCTAGTATAAGCAGTAGTTCTTAATTAAAGGGTAAGAGAAATATGAAGAATTCCTTAAGATTTAATTGGCTACTATGAAGAAACTAATAAACCTCCAAATTAATTACAAAGGGTTCCGTTTTAGGTTGCTTTTTCAAATTACAGAAGAATTGATATCTTAGTTTCTGGTCACAGTTAAGGGTTTTTGGTTACCCGCATTGCCCTTTTGGACACGTTTATTACTTTTTCGTTACCGCCAGTGATTTCGGGCAAAATTTAGTCCTTCAAATAACATAAAATGACGTGTGCTAATTCACACGTCATTTTTTATGATTAACACTTCTTGTGACTAAAATTTGAATACTCCTCAAATTCCCCTCATCAGTCATGCTAGTAGTTATTTAGCTTATTTGGGAATGGATGATAGGTAGTCTACATCTATAACATAATTAGATAGTGGAATATCTAGATTTTGTATTGCACGGGACACCAAGTTGCCCATTTGGATAGCTCCGTATTCTTGAAAATGTGTATTATCCTGTGAACCTTTTGGGAATGCTGGATACACTCCTGGTTCTGTATGTAGAAATACCGATCGTGTCCCCTTTGGACCAATCTTATTATAGTACGCAATGCTTAAGGCACTGAGATCTACTAATGGAACATCTAATTCTGTAGCTACCTCCTTCATCCCTTGGACATATTCTGGAAAACTGACATTGAATTGGCCAGTAGCTTCATTAAAAACTCTTCGTCCAATTGGTGTTATTAAAATAGGTGTTGCCCCACGCTGACGTGCCCCATCAACATATATTTTTAAATATTTTTTAAAATCTCCCACAGATGTATAAAGCTCTGGACGATTTTTTTTGGCATCATTATGTCCAAATTGGATAAGAAGATAATCATTCGGTTTCATTACCCTTAAAATCCTCATTAATCTACCTTCATTGATAAACGATTTCGAGCTTCTGCCACTAATTGCATGATTTTCAAACATAATTTCCGAGCTGAAAAATTGTGAAATCATTTGTCCCCAACCAGCTTTTGGCTCCCATTTCTTATCATATGTCTGCACAGTTGAATCTCCAGCTATGAACACTCTCAGATGTTTTTTAGGCATCTTCTCAATAGGTTTCGCAGGTGCAACTGGAGTCGAAATGAATAATATCAATAAACTCATTAAAACTATAATAATCGCTCTCCACTTGCTTTTCTTCTTAATAATGATTTTGCACCCATCCCTTCTTCTTTCGTTTTGTGTATAGCTATAAGTTTGAAAAATTCTTCATAGTTTTCCCGAAAAAAATTTTAGAATGTAGATGATTTAATTTTTATTAACGCCGTTTCCATATTAAGAGGAACAATCTCTTCCACATTTGCCTCTATCTATTTGAGACGACGAAAAAACCTCCAAATTCACGGAGGCTCCTAAAATTTTTTACAAAAAGTAGCTACGAGAATATTCACCGACTTTTGTAAAATTTATTGTTTCTCTTCTAGATCTTCCAAATAATCAATAGCTTCCTCTAATGAAGCAACTGGTACTACTTGAAGGTCGTATTCATTTCCCTTAACTTCTGCGAGGACATCCTTTTCATTCGTGTCGATAGCAGTGAGATCTTTTGGTGTGAAGAAGATGTCTGCCCCTTCTTCATTAGCTGCTGTCACTTTATGAGTGATTCCACCTATTTGACCTACGTTACCGTTATGATCAATTGTACCAGTACCGGCAATTTTGTATCCTTTTGTCAAATCGGCTGAAGTTAGTTGATTGTAGATTTCCAGGGAAAACATTAAGCCAGCTGATGGTCCACCAATATCCTCACTATTTATTTTTACTTTTTTTGATACAGTGGCTGTGAATTCTTCTTCTGGAACAATTCCTATACCAGCCCTATTAGTTGAAGCATCTACAGTAATCATTTCAACATTTTCTTTCAACTCTTGTCCACCACGTTCGATTGTTAGTGTGGCACTATCACCTATTTTTTTATTTTCTTCAATATATGAGATAAACTTAGGTGCTTCCGTTATTTTTTCACCATCAATACTCGTAATGATGTCGCCGACTTTCAGTACTTTTTTTGCCGGTGAATCTGGAAGAATGCCACTTACGAAAATTCCATGATAGGCAATGTCCACCTGTTCACCTGCTTCTATAAAGCCTGCGACTAAGGCATTTTGCTGAGAGTCCTTCATCATAAAGTTTAATAGCTTTGTATATTCATCATCAGATAAATCACCTTTCACATCATCACCTTTCATAATATCGGTGTGAGGCGCAATAAGCCCGTACGCTAATATATAAGGGTTAAAAGCTTTTATAGATAGTACCGTTGTAAGGTTAAAGCTTCCTTTTTTTTCATCTCTGTGTCCACCTTCCACCGTTATGATCGGCTCTAATGCTTCAACAGGCCCTGGTTGATAAAGATAGAATGGTGTCGGGATAAAGGCAATAATGATCAAACATATCATCGTGATCAATATCCGTTTCATTGAGAATTTATAGTATTTTCGTATCACTAGATAATCTCCTCTTTTGTTTATGTATTAATATACTATATTATTATATTCTTATTTAATGAAAAATAGAATTTCAACAACTTGATATAAAGCGCGAGTTACTTCTTAAAACTTGAGGTAGGTGTCTCACTTCTAAAAGAGGAGTGGATTAGATTGAAATTTGGGCAGTGAACAAAAGCGCTGGAGCTGGATGTCGCGCGCTCATCCACATCACCATAATTTCACAGTTCTCTAATCGATAAAAAAAGACTGGGATTTGGCTGGAAGCATTCACTTCCAGCCAAATTCAGTCTCTTTGAATTACATTGTACGACTATAGTCTTTTTTCGCCTGTAGCGTGAATTCCCGCTGTAGCAAATTGACTTCAAACAATTTCAACGGATCATAAAAGATTTCAGGGTTTGCTTGCATATTACTTAATGCTTCTTTACCTTCGTTTATCGCTGTTTCAGTTTCAACAATTGTTTCCGTCACTTCATTTAATGGTCCATTAAAGAAAGAGGAAACATCTTGATTTAACCCTTTCTCAAACAAATCAAAAGGTATAAACAATTTCATCGCAATAGATTTTGTTACTTCCTCATATGTTTCATTTTCAACGTATTTTTTATATTGATTAGCAAGCATCGTTTTATTTTGATTCATTGCACCAAATAGTTTACCTGCACTTTTTAATAATAATTGCGCTGGATTATGTCTTAACATGATGTTTTCTTTTTCGTACTGAATTCTACCTGTCATTCGATGAATATCACGACGCCAGTCCTCTAATACTGTAAACTCACATGTTAGTTTTAGCTTATCCTGTTGATAGATTTCATTAAAGGTTTCGCTCATTTCCTTTAAGTAAGATTGACATTCTAGTAATTCATCATGTGATGCAGAAACCCAATCTGCAAGTTTTTCAAAAACAGATGGTAGCAAGGAGTGTTCAAAATAATCCTGTACTTTAACATTCATACTTTCGTTAAGCATGATGTGAATTTGTTTAAAATCACTATCTTCTTTAATAAGCTCTGAACTTTCTTTTAACAATTTAGGTACTGCTTCTTTTAACTCATTTCTACTTTCAGTCACTAAAGCTTTGTATGCAGTTAAAATTGCGGCAACTTTCTCGTGTTGGAGATCAATTAGTTTATTCGTAAAACCATTTAAACGCCCTAAAAGATCTTCATTCCATTCAATTGAATCAATTAACCCTTTTTCCATATCTACACGTTTTTGAATTAAGTTAGATAGCATTTTACGAATCAATGTAAGAACCTTTGCAGTCTGCTTCTCTTGCTTCTCCTTCATGCTATTAGGGAAATTCGTATATAAAAACGAATTTAATTGACTTAACTGCTGACTAAATGGATGTAGTGACGAATAAGGTAGTATCTCTGACTCAGGATATACATTTGCAATTTTTTCCTTAACTTCGGAAGTCCGAGTTTGAGTATGGGCATCACTTGAAATTACATCAACTTTATTCAACAAAAAGTGTACCTTTAAGTCTGGTGCAAATTTTTTCATTTGGCATAATACATCGTACTCTCTTTCAGATAACTCCGATGCCCCATCAAGAACATATAGCAATCCATCAGCCAAGAGTAGCGAATCAAACAGCTGGTTTCTTGATTCATGATGATCATTAATTGGAGGTGTATCAATGATTGCACACTGATGTTCGTGCAATAAAATACAAGGGTGCTTCACATGAAAAAGTGACGTTACTTCTTTTTTCATTAATTCATCTAACGAACGTTGGCTATGTACAGGCCGTACTTCTGAATCAGTAACGTGATTCATCGTTAGCTCGTCATCATCATGAATCACTACGAAGGATGATGTTGACCCTTTGAACAATTGGTCGCCTAATAAGGAATTAACAAACGTGGTTTTCCCACTTCCAGCTTTTCCCGCTAACAGAAAATGATTTTTTATTTGTGGGTTGATAAGCTCTTCTAACCACCAATTAATTCTAAAATCTATCTCTACCGAATGACTTTCCGCCCACCCACTAATCGTATCAAATAGTTGTAACGCGTTTTCTAATCCACTTTGATTATTTTCTGCTTCAAAAATAATCGATTCAGCTTTATATACAGCATCAGGCAGAACCGTACCAGGAAAAATTTCATTCCAAGCTAATACAGTCGCCGATGGAAACAAACCATTTGTTCGTGTTGAAAGCTTTAACCAGCTAGCCAATAAATTCGGTATAACATCATGTAGCTGATTTAAATAGTAAGACCCACCTGTCAAGTCAAGATATGTCTCTTCAAAAAGTTGTACGGTTTGATCCCATTGATGATCACTTGTTTTAAGGTCTACTGTAAAAAACATATCATTAATCGTTTTTAACCAGGTAAGATAGGATTTCTCATTTTTATAGCTATCCCATAACGCCCCAATAAATTGCGCAAATGAAGTTTGGCTAACTTCGAAAAATGTGAGTAGTGCTTCTGCAAAAAAATCAGGTTGGAATTTTTTTGTGTACCCAGCTTTTACATATGAAATCAAGGTAGAGAACCATTCTTCTTGCTCTGTTCGAATCGATTCAAGGACCGCAAGCTTTACTGCATTGTCGTAATCATGACGTTCTTCATAAAAAGCTCGGGCAATCCGAGTAACTTGTGGATAATCTGGATTGATTGATAACGCCTTTTTTATGATTTCATATGCATTTTCTACTTTATTCCTATCTTGATACAAAGAAAATAATTTAAGAGCCACTTCAATAGTTAACGTGTTATCATCTGTTTCGATTGATATGTACATATCTTCGGCAGCTGATAGCAATCCTAACTCGTTATAAGCATCACCGATATTTTTTTTCGCCCATGGTTCGAGCTCATTTTTTATATTTTCCCATTTAAAAATGGCTGTTTCATAATCCTGATAAAGATAATAAACTTCCCCTTGAGCAAAACGAATGTATGACAAATCAAAGCTTTCATCACTGTTTTGCTCTTCAAAATAGACTTGACCTAGTATTTGAGCAGGCGTTCTTTTATCACTTTCTCCCAAATACGTTTCATAATATGTTTTATGGATTAGTTGTTTTTCTATTGTCATAATATCCTCCTGCAAAAAATAAATTATCTCTTACATATACTAAACCTGAATAGTTAACGAACCTATTAAAATTACGGTCTTTTGGTTTATTTTAACAGATATATCTCCACAAAAATGATAAAATTGAAATCATTTTTATTTAATTTCTAATACTCCAGCAATAACGATGAAAATCTCACTAAATATTATTTTTTGTAGTTGTAGAAAAAGCAAATGCGTTTTTCGACTTCGAAAAAATAGGCCACATATGAATGAATAGAGTTCTTTACCTTCCATTCATATGTGGCTAAGTAGTTTAGAAATAAGCAGTGCTAAATTAAAAAATTCGTGAAGGGTCTTCGTTTTATGGGGGTTTGGATAGTAATCATATGTAATGGATTCTTTTGAAGAATATAGAGACTTGATTACACGATTGAATTTTATTACCTTCCCAACTTAAAAAATTATTAGTAGTAGCTTCAATAATTAACTAATAGGATTCAGTTTCAATGCCTCCCTGCTAGGAGTTTCACTAGTGATCTTATTTTCATCCTTTATTAATTAGTTCGTGAATATCCCATTCATCATCCATGACGATTCCCTTCTTGTTTCTTCATCTTCTTAACTCTTCTTAGGATCATTGATAATAAAATTCCGATAAGCAATCCAGGTATAAGTGAGAGAATTGGTAGCCAAATAGGACCTAATAGGACACCTCTAATCGTAAAAACGGGCGAATACATAAGTCCTACTGTGACGGAATACGCTCCAAATACAAATGGAAGGAACGAATATCGAGATGTTTCTCCTTTTGCATCTTTATATGCATCCCACATCGCAAACATATACACACAAGGATAAAACATAATCCACTGAAAGTTTATAATGTGGATTGCTTTGTCTATTTCTCCCAGGAAACTAGCCATAATGGCTGAGTTAAAATTACTATTCACATTAATTAGAAATTCTAAAGCGATTAAGACAATTCCTTTAACAAGTTTTTTATTCAGTAATTGAGCAAATCCAGGTAAGGCAATACTCCAAAATATTGCTTCTATTTTTGATGTCATATTAAAGTTTCCTATTCATCATATTTATCAATTCATCGTATTAATTTGGACGATTTAAGCCCAAAAACCTACTGTTATATGTTTAAAACATGTCATTTATTCCAGAATAATAGATAAAAAAACCTCACTTCAAGACATAGCGGAAACGAAAATTTTTTAGAAAAATGGGACAAACTAGATAATAAGACGAAGATACAACCAACTAACCACTTAAGAACGAGAGACATCCATCAGAGGGGATTTTCTTTATCACTCTATCTTCGTTGTTTCACTTGAATCTTGAGGTTCTGGTTTTACTGAAAGGTAAGAATGAGATCAAACACTTTACATTATTATTATTTACAATTAATACCAATTTTATTCTTAATTTGAGATTTTACCCATAAATCATTCGTAAGAAATTACATACTCGTACCTAATATCAGACGTGACATAACGTAAAAAAGAGCTTGGAAAAGTTGCTTCAAACCCGTTTTTGATTTAAATATATTCATTAGTCTCACCATATTAGCTATTCCTGAACTTCGGTAAACTACAGATAAAAGCATACTTCTATTAAAAAATTTCTAAAAGAAGTATTTCAAAATAGTCACGATTCACTACCCATGAAGGACTTATTGATTCGGATAGGTTTCTCGCAAGAATAAGATAGATTGGTTAATTAATGCTTTTAAAACATCAACATCAATATCTGCTACCTTATTGATGTACACACACGCTTTCCCTGTCGTATGTTTCCCAAAGTCCTTTAACAATTCCTCTCGTTTTTTATCACCGGTCGCAAAATACAAACTAATTTTTGCCTTACGTGGTGAAAAGCCAACTAGTGGTGCATCGCCTTCATGTCCGGATTCATATTTATAATGATATGAACCAAATCCGATAATACTCGGGCCCCACATCTTTGCTTTAAACCCACTTGTTTCAGTAAAAAGATCTAATAGTTTATATGCGTCTTCACGTTTTTTAGGGCTTTCGACATTTTCTATAAATTCAATGACACTGTTGTCCGTTTCTTTTGTTTTGAGTTCATACATAATTTAAATCCCCTATTCTTAATTTTTAAAAAAATCACTTTAAAAGGAACATATTATATTTATTAAACGTAGGGTAATTCTTTTCCTTCTAAGTAAGCTTTTAAATTTGCCAAAGAATATTCGAAACCATCTTGGTTAAATTGTACTCTTGTTCCGCTAGATTCTGAACATAACTCAATTGTAAAATGCATTTCATTTGAATCCCAGTAATAAGAAAACTTTTGATTAGGGATGACTTCTTTAATCGTAAAATTCATTGGCATGCATTCGCCTTCTTTTAGGTCATTGTATGAACTTGGCATCAATGTAAAAACTGCTTGCTCTCCGACCGCAAATGTAGGAATATCCCATTTCGAACCCGGCGCATACCATACCGAAAATTTCTCATCGTTTTCAATCGCATTCCAAACTGCTTCCTTATCCTTAGCTATTAAGATCGAACTACTGCCATTACTCACTTTTCCACCCCCGTGTTTGTCCTTTTTAGTATAAAAAAGGTAGAAAGAAAAGACAAACATGTTTTGAGACATTCCTGAGGTCAAGCAATAAGGAACATTAAAGGATTTGCAACAAACCTATTACCACTAAACTATTCACTCAACTTTCGCAGAATGAAATCGGCAAATAAGCCTTGAAATAAAACTGGGAGGCCAGAGATCCACTGCTCATGTTGACTTTGAATTAACTTTTTGATTTTCTTATTCGTCTATAGAAGCAACTGAAACGAAATGATTTTTTAATCTCTGCTTGGCATAAATTCTAAAGTTGGAAATGTTTATATCCAAACCTGTTTTCAAGCAACAAAAAAATAAACACTATCAACAGACACAAGACCTCTTCCAACATTTAAGAAGCAGAGTTTGTGTCGTTGATAGCCTTATACTTGATTTTTCATTTATTTTCTATTGAATTGTATGCTGTACTTATATCATAATCCGTTCCATCTTCATTAGTAGCGATAAATACGATTGGAGTGAAATAGTTGAATTCTAAATTACAATACTTAGATTTGATAGATTTGTTAAGTGAACGTCATCTTCTGCTTCGTAGTATATCTGAGAAATCATGGAATGATAGCAGTAATATTTATGTTTCAAATTCCGAATGATTTATCATGGCAAGAGTATATAAAAAGCAGCCTACCATTTCGTATGTGACAAAACATGTAGACATCTCTCGGCAGGCCGTTCATAAGTTCATAAAAAGTCTTGAGGCAAAAGGTTTAGTTGAAATTAAAAACGCAGAACATAACAAAAAAGATAAATGCATAAAGTTAACTGCATTAGGCAATGAATGTTTTGAGAAAAATGAAGCCTTAAAGGCGAAACTTGAGAAAAAAATTGCTGATCAAATAGCGATTCTGAAAGATATCTTAAAATCTGATTGGGGATTGTAGGGAGCTTTTTTTAAATGTTTGATCAAAACTGTACTAGAAATATTGATTTTAATAGGAACAAAAGAACTCATTTTACAAATATTATTAAAATTGAGTTCTTTCTGTTTAAAATCATGATGGAATTTTCAAATGGCTTCTTCATATTTTAGCGCATTTCCATTAAAAGGATCTTCCGCAACTTTTATCGACTCAGTCGGGCATCCTTCATATGCGTCTTCCAAAGAATCAATCAACTCTTCGGGTACTTGTACCGTACCTTCATTCTGGTCGAGAATAACATATGAAATCCCTTAAAATTTAGAATAAAGCTTAATCAATAATAATTCCCTTACCTTCGTTATTTAATAATCTTAGGCTTTCTAATAAAAGACATTACTTTCCAAGTAAATATTTGGTACAATAAATCATGATATTTTGTGAATTTTCAAAATATTGAACATGACATAGTTATTCTTTGGTTTGTTTTGATTTTATAATCTGCATAATGATTCGACAATTACGTAAATGAATCTATTTATGATTAAGTTTTAATTAGGAAATCCGTTAAACCGCTTTATATGAGAAATCAAGTAATAGAATCTAAACCGTTTCTTGCATTCGTTGTACCTAAATATACAAGTTAACTGATTAGATGTTTTGGTTAACTTGTATATTTAATCGAACCTGTCGAAATGGGGGAAATTATGTATAAGCTACGAGGTCATCATCTTTTTTGCCTTTTGGGCTATCGGGGAATGGGCTATTCCCAAGAATACGTGGAAAATATGACAAGTCTGCACCAAACCTTGAGAAACAATCCCAAGATTAGGATTCAACTTGTAAAGGGTCCCGATCAGTTGTGTGAAAAGTACCCAAACTCAGGTGAATACCACTGCCAAGACGACACTATTTATGAAAGAGATGCCGCTATTATAGAGAAATTAGGGCTTAAAATCGGACAAATTCTGAATTGGGAGGACATTGAGTCGCTCATCCGAAAGTATATCGTCCCCTCCGATATTCAAATTGTGTGTGAATCTTGTTCCTGGCGGTCATATGGAGTTTGTGAAGAAGGTATTCAAGAGATTCTTGAAGGGAAGGGCTTAAGGGAAGTTAAATAAGCCTTCCCCCTTTTATTAAATAGTTCCGTTTTGAGGTAAAATATTTAAATTAAATCACCCTTTTTTCCATTCTAGCATCCGTTCGTTTAAGTATAATTTCTGTCCCTCAAAACCCACTAGAGTGTCTTCGTTTCCAGTCGAAATCCTTCGACGACCACATCTTCATCGATCTCAACTAATAGGCACCGTTTTCCATTGTAATTAATATATTTTACATTTTTCAGATCTTTTGGGCTGACGGATACATCAGCTACCTTCGTATTGATTTTAATAGATTTAGGTATTATACTGCTTGCTTTGATTTCGTGTTTTTCGTCATCTACGACACTTTTGAAGGCATGTTCCACTTTGGCGGTATCTACATTTTCGACGCCGCTTACCTCTAAGATGCGTTCGATGTCCCGATAATTCAACATAGGAGATTCACTTTCTTCATCTTCTTCATTTTCCTGTACTATCTTATCGATTTCCTCATAGACATTAGAAATGACGTTGGAATCCACTTCGTCTCCCATTACTATTTTTAAGATTTGTTCGAAGCTGTCCTTATCTTCCACAGCGGTAATAATATCTTCACAGTTGAGAACTTCTTCTATAAATGAATCATCTGGTTGATTCACTTTCCCTCCACAATAGAGAATATGATTTACATCTCCTGAGTTTTCATTAAAGGCAGGAAAAAGAAAACCTGTTAACGGAGTAGTCAAATTAATAATGGGATCAATTGCGTTATTCGATTTGAATTCTTTCTCGATATAATCAAACAGCAAGACTTTTTTCGGCTGATCGGTTTTATTGAGACTGCAAAGGATAAACTCACTGGAATAAACCTCATCATTCCCACCTTTTTCGGATTCCGGATCCCGTTTCCTAGTCGCCTTTTGATATTCACCTCGGATAAATGTCACCACAGTATCAAAATCGTAAGCAGCATGAGCAAACATTTTCCCGACGATTTTGAGCATGTTTGCTTTCCAATCTTCCGTTGATTCTGCTCGTAATCCTTCGAAGAGGATCGTTTGTGTGCTGTCTTCCACATCACGCCTGAATTTCAGCTCAAACAGTTTGGCATCAAGATGACCTGTCAAAACCTTTTTAAAGTTTGCTAAAAACAATTCTTGTGCTTCCTGTTCTAACATTTGAAACGGTTGACTTACTTGATGGTAAATCTCACCTGATTCTTTCTTTACATAAATATTGAAGATTTCTCGAATTTCCATAAAATGATTGTCTAATTTAAATTGCTTTCGGATATTAGCGATGTCTTTTTTATTCATTTATCTCATCTCCCATTCCTGATTATACTGGTCAGGCAAGAAAATAGTAATACTTGATATTTTTCAATTTTGATAGCTGAAAGGGATAAAGTTAGTATTATCCTATTTTTTTATAGAGATAAATCTCCACTCACTCTAAATGATTTTTAACGTGTTACAGACGAATACTTCAACTTTAGTTCAATAAAAAGCTGCCTAGATCGGAAGAAGGATATTTAAGAAACGCACCCGTTAGCACAAAAAGGTGCACAGTAGTCGGAAACTGTGCACCTTTTTAAAATTCTTCACTAAGTAAATCCCTCATAACTCCCATAGCAACTTTATTAAAAAATTCGTTAAATTGTGGAGTGAATATTACAAAGGGTGTGTTACACATAGTCCTTAACAAAGGATCTTGATATAAGAATGTGCAGGTTGAGATTGTGTTGGATAAAAGTTGTAGGGAGGATTGGTAAGTAATAAGGGTGTGACAAGAAAGCACTGGAACGGTTCGAAGCCACTGAAAAAGTTCATTGAAAGAAAAAAAGAAGTTGATTACCTACTATATGTAGATGATCAACTTCTTTTCATTACTATATATCATTAGAAATAACTGTCAATCATTCAAAGTGAACACTTTTTCAGTGGTCTCGAACGGTTCCCGTGCTTCTCTGTTTGTATTGGATAGTTAGTAAATTATAATAAGTATCTACTATAGGTGAAATATCAGTTTTTTCTAGTGTAATCGAAAGTGACGGTTAGGTGAAGAAGCATCTCCACACTTCTCAATATTTATAAGATTGTCCACCATCGATTGGAATAACGGTTGCGTTGATGAAGTTGGCTTGATCAGATAGTAGGAATGCCACTAAATAACCCACTTCTTCTGGTTTACCGAAACGTTTCATTGGGTTTGGCTCAACAAATTGTTTTCCTACTTCTTCCCAGTTGTCTGGATCCATTTGTTTTAATGAACCTTCGACCATTGGTGTCATGATTGCGCCTGGTGCAATGGCTTTGACGCTGATTCCGTATTGTCCGTATTCAATTCCAGAGTTTCTTGTTAATCCGACCACGCCGTGTTTACTAGCTGCATAACCAGATTGGTTTCCTACCCCACGAATACCGCCAACAGAAGCAGTATTTACAATAGAGCCAAAGCCTTGTTCTCTCATAACTTTCAATACGTGCTTCATACCGTAAAACACACCATTTAAGTTGACACTGACTACTTTTTGGAATTCATCAATCCCAAAATCCTCTGTTAGGTTTTGTTTTCCTTCGATCCCTGCGTTGTTGAAGAAACCATCGATTTTCCCAAATTTCTCAACTGTTTCATTTACATAGTTTTCAACTGCTTTTTCATCTGCCACATTCGCAGAGATAAGCAACACTTCTGCGTTTGGTGCAACTTCTAACACTTTACTTTTTGTTTCTTCTAATGAAGCAGCATTTAAATCAACGAGTGAAAGTTTTGCTCCTTCTTTTGCTATTTGTAAGGCAGAGGCTTGTCCTAAACCAGATCCTGCACCTGTAATTACTATGACTTTCCCATCAAAACGATTGCTCATTTGAAATTTCCTCCTTTATTTTTGTTTCTAGGTTTAAGAGGAAGATCCTATTATCGTAGGAAACGATAAATAACGTATGCTTAGATATCCCCTTTAATTATTTTTTAAAACATATCTCTTATTAAGGATATATAACGGTGAAAGTCACCTTTTCCTACTTAGTCCCCAGGTGGTACAAGTAATCCCACAAAGCTAGGTCGCGAAGAACCATTCACTGTTTCAAGCTTGAAGCAAAAGATTCGTCCCCATGAATGATTATTGCGCCGTATATCCACCATCAACCGTTAAGCTATTTCCAGTCATGAATGAAGAATCATCAGAAGCCATGAATAATACTGCTTTTGCCATTTCTTCTACTTTACCAAGACGTTTCATCGGTGTTGCTGCAGCTAAAGCTTGCTTGCTTTCTTCCGGTATAATTGGTGTATCAATAAAACCAGGGCATAATGCGTTAATACGAATATTTTGTTCTGCATATTCAAGTGCAAGTGAACGAGTTAAGTTAATCACGCCACCTTTTGCTGCGTTATAGGCTGCTGAACCAGGTGACCCAACCCAACCGTACATAGATGCCGTATTAACAATCGTACCGCCATCTGTTTTTAACATTTCACGAATGGATTCACGTGCTACTAAGAAGACACCGTCTAAGTCAACATTTACGGTTTTGCGCCATTCTGAGTACTCTAAATCATGTGAAGGATGAACACGACCGATACCCGCATTGTTGAAGACAACATCCACTTTGCCGAACGTTTCAACGGTTTGTTTAAAGATATTTGCGACTTCTTCTTCACTCGTAATATTTGCTTTTATAAAAAGCGCTTCATAATTAAGCGCTTTCAACTCTTCCTCAAAAGCCTTCCCTTTTTCCTCGTTTAAATCAACAAGAACCACTTTGGCTCCTTCTGAAACGAATAAACGTGCTGTTTCTTCCCCAATACCAGATGCTCCGCCGGTAATCACAGCTACTTTATCTTGTAATTTTCCCATCCTAAATCCTCCTAGTATTAAAAATTCTGTACCTCTTACCTGAGAAAAGTACTAGACAGATCTAATGTCTGTACTATTTTGTTTACAAATTAATTGTACTATTTTGTTCACATTTAACAATCATTAAGATATCATTAGGTGTCTACTAGTTAGACACTTATGATGAATCTGTCTATTTTGAGGGAGGTTTTTCTATGAATGACGAACAAAATACGACATCCGGGCGGCAAAATCGGACAAAAGACCATTTAAAGCAAGCATTAATTGAACTCATAAAAGAGAAGGGTTACCATTCCGTTACTGTAAAAAACATTGTCGATTATGCCACTTATAATCGCAGTACCTTTTATATCCATTACCAAGATAAAATTGAATTAGCTGAAGACTTACTTGTTTCCATGCTTCAAGGGTTAGAAGCTTCAGTAGGCAAACCATATGTACCTGGTCACAAGGTTTATACAGTCAAGTTAAATGCACCATCTTTTAATATCGTTTCATATATCTATAAAAACCGGAATTTTTTTGAACTGATTAATTACGATGACACGTTACCAGGATTACATACAAGGTTCCCTCAATCGATCTTAAAAATCTATAAGGAACAATTTATCTTCGAAACAATCAACAATATCCCGGTCAATATGGATTATTTTAAACGTTATACAGCCTATGGCTTTTATGGACTCCTTCACAATTGGATCCAAAATGGCTTCAAAGAATCCCAAGAGGAATTCATCCAAGAAGTCATTGAGCTAACGAAAACACATATTTACTCACTTGAGTATATTGGAAATAACTAAATAAGTGCCTGGCACTTATCAATGAGGATGGCATAAGAATAACCCTTTCTATGTTCAACGGAAAAGTAAAAATATTTACTCGACACAAAAATAATGTAACAGCGAAATTCAAAGAGCTTCATCGCCTAACCATTCCTATTGGTACAGTATTATTAAGACTAAAATACAGAAATCCAAAAATATAAGCCTTTTAACATATTTGACATGTCCAATATGTTAAAAGGCTATCTTATATACTTCAACAAACGCCCCCCCCTTTAGCTTAATAATATATTGAGCTTATCAATGAAGTTTTAGAATATCCTCCCTAGTTTTTTTACATTTTAAAAATCACCATCGCTTATCAATTTTTCATTTTCTACTATACTTAATCTTTCAGAAAAGAGCCTTTTAAATTGAAATGAATTGTTACAAGTTAAATTTAAAAACACGAGCACAAAGCTGCTCGTGTTTTTGTTTCCATCATAGTCAAATGATAGACATAATAGAAAAGATTCTCCCGAAAACGATAATGATTACTTAGTTACCTGCGCCAACAGGAAATCCGTTAATACACTATTAAACTCTTCAACTTTTTCCCATTGTGGCCAGTGTCCTGCGTCTTGAATGACCGTAAATTCACTATTAGGAATCATTTCTTGAAGTGGTTTTCCTTCTTCTACAGTTGAAGTAGGATCATGGCTAGTCCAAGCTAATAAAGTTGGAACATTAATTTTGCCACACCAAGATGAATCCCAGCTGTATTGTTTTCTTACTTCGATATCTTGAAGACAAACAATATTATACACCGATTGTTGATACTCTGGTTGTGTATAGATTTTATATCGTGCTTCGATTAGTTCTTCTGTTACTTGGCTTTTATCATACATGAGCCACTCAAGTCTTGTTTTTACATTTTCATAATTTGCTTCAATGACTGCCTTTATAGTTGAATCTTTCAGTTTTTGCATCACTTCAGGTTTGTTATTCACATTTCCTGGCGTATTTAACACTAAGGCCTTCACATATTCGGGATGATGTGCTGCAAACCAGGCAGCTACCCAACCGCCTAATGATTCACCTGAAATAAACGCTTGTGATAGATCCAATGCCTGCATAACCCCTAATAAATGATCGCTGTAATAATCAATCCCATACGGTCGATTGGGTTTTTCTGTATAACCATGTCCTACCATATCAATACAAATAACGCGAAACTTTTCACTGAGACCTCTAATATTTCTTGCGTACGCTTCAATATGTCCCCCAGTACCATGAAGCAAAATAAGTGGTTCTCCACTACCAGCTTCAAGCACTCTTGTTTTTATTCCACCCGCATTTACATAGTGTAGTTTTAATTCCAAATCTGCTAAGTCCGTCCAAATTGTCATCTCAATCTCTCCCTTTTTTAAAAGAATTACTCCTCACTCTATCCCTTATTTACCTTTTAACAACAGATTTCATCCATTCTGGATTAATCGCAGTTGTCTCAAAGAAACGTTCTGGTACAGTTGGTCCCCACCATAAACGACCTTTTTGATCGTATTCTTCTTTTGTCCAACCAATCGGCGTGAGATCAGTATCTCTTTTGTAATCTCCAGAGTAAATTTCAATACGATGTCCATCTGGATCTCTGACATACAAGAAGAACGCATTTGTAACTCCATGTCTTCCTGGACCATATTCGACTGAATCTCTATATCCTGCGTCTGCTAACAAGTCTGCAGTTCTAACTACTCCGGCAACTCCATCCACAATATACGCAATATGATGTAGAGACGCTTCACTGTGTTTAACCAATGCTACATCATGAGTAGAAGTTTTAGCTCTTGTCCATGCTGCAAATTTTTCATCGCCATCTTGAACATATTCTGAAATGCTAAATCCAATTTCCTCCCAATAATCAAGAGCTTTATCAACATTCGGCACACGTAGATTCATATGATCAATACAAATTGGTGGAATACCTCTATGAAGATGAGAGTATCGCATTGGCAATGCATCTACACCACCATTTTGATTACCCACACTTATTTGCTCCATTGAGTGATAAAACTCCACTGGATGTCCATTCGGTTCCGCCACTTTTAAAGTTGGTCCTTTACCTGGATGAATACTATCTAGACTATATTCTGTTTTAATGCCCATCTCTTCATGTTTCTTCTTTAATACTTCTAAGTACTCAGGGCTTGACACTCTTAATCCAAAACTGCCTAAAGCAGCAAACGGTTTTTCAGTTAAAATAAGCGAGTATCGATCAAACTCATCAATTGCTCGTAAATATAAGCTACTTTCAGTTCTCTCTACTTCGATAAAACCTAATACATCTACATAAAATTCCTTGGATTTATTTAAATCGGTTACAAAAAGTTCAATTTGTCCTAAACGTAAAATCACGATTAACCACTCCTCACATTTTTTATCTACTAGTCTTTTACGAAATGATATTAATCTCTTTTTAAATTATCCTAATTAAACACAGTTCACATTTTCAAATTGTACGCAAACTAATGACCCCTTACTCAACTGTTCTTAACTCGTTAGTGATTGACTTTTGCTTTCCTTTGCTATTTCAGTTGCTACATCTACAATCATATCTTCTTGACCGCCAACCACTTTGCGACGTCCCAATTCTATTAAAATATCGCGTGAATCGATGTTATATTTTTCCGCTGCACGTTGGGCATGCAATAAGAAGCTTGAATACACACCTGCATAACCAAGCACAAGACTGTCTTTCGTAATTTCCTGTGGTTTTGGTAAAATTGGTGCCACGACGTTTTCAGCAAGATCCATGATTTTATACAAATCTACGCCTGTCTGAATTCCCATTCGATCCAAAACAGCAACTAGCACTTCTGTTTGCGTATTTCCAGCGCCAGCGCCTAGACAGCGAATACTTCCATCAATGCGAGTCGCCCCTGCTTCAATGGCTGCGAGCGTATTACCCATAGCAAGTGATAAATTATTGTGACCGTGAAAACCGATTTCAACCCCTACATACTCTTTCAAAGCTTTAATTCTTTCGGTAACTTCGTGTGGTAAAAGTGCTCCAGCAGAATCAACCATATAAATGACATCAGCCCCATAGCTTTCCATAAGCTTAGCTTGTTCAACTAGCTGTGCAACGGATGCCATATGAGACATCATTAAGAAACCTACTGTTTCAAGACCAAGACTTTTCGCGACATCAATATGTTGGGCTGATACATCAGCTTCAGTTACATGTGTTGCTACTCTAGCCATTTTCACACCAAGGCTTGCTGCCTGTTTTAAATCCTTTACTGTTCCGATTCCTGGCAACAGTAATACAGCCACTTTCGATGTATCGCAAACAGAAACAGCTGCCTCAATTAACTCAAGTTCATTTGTGCGCGAAAATCCGTATTGCAAGGAAGAACCTGCAAGACCATCTCCGTGTGACACTTCAATGTATGGAACTTTTGCCTCATTTAAACCTTTTGCGATTGCTAGTACTTTCCCTACTGTATATTGGTGGGCAACAGCATGACTGCCATCACGCAATGCTACTTCTGTTATGAGAATTTCTCGTTCTTTAGTCATTTTTTTTCCTCCTTAAACTGATTCTTTAGCAAGTCTTTTTTTAGCAAACGTTTCTGCCACTTGTACAGCTGCTGATGTCATAATATCAAGGTTACCTGAATATTTAGGCAAATAATCACCTGCACCTTCTACCTCGATGAATACGGTTACTTTATTTCCTTCAATAATCGGTTCCGTTCGCAAGCGGTAGCCTGGCACATAAGATTGAACAGATTGAACCATTTCTTGAATCGATTGAATAACAGCATCCTCATTCATGCTACCTTCTTCGACTAACGCATGAACTGTATCACGCATTAAAATAGGAGGTTCTGCCGGATTTAAGATAATAATAGCTTTCCCCTTTTTAGCACCACCAATTGCTTCTATCCCATGTGCTGTTGTTACGGTAAATTCATCGATATTTGCACGTGTTCCAGGACCGGCACTTTTACTTGAAATCGTCGCAACAATTTCAGCATACTCGACAGGACTAACACGGTTAATCGCATGGACAATTGGAATCGTTGCTTGACCTCCACATGTTATTAAATTCACGTTATCCTTATCGATATGTTCTTCTAAATTTACAGTTGGCACAATTAGCTCACCCACTGCAGCTGGTGTTAAGTCAAGCGCAATGATCCCTGCTTCCCGCAGCATCTTTGCATGGCGGACATGCGCCTTTGCAGCAGTAGCATCAAACACAATTTCTACATCGTGTTCTGTTTCAAGAAATCCCTTTAGCCCTGTGTCGACAACGTTATAGCCTTTTTCTTTAGCCCGTTGCAACCCATCAGAATTCGGGTCAATTCCAATCATGGTCGTTACTTCCAACTCGTTTGAACGCTCCAATTTCATCAATAAATCGGTTCCGATATTACCTGAACCAAGGACTGCTACTTTTACTTTGCTCATCATGTCTCCACCTTTCTTACTTTTGTTCGATTTAGAAGACTACCACAAAACCAGTAGTCTTGAGTATTATCAATATACTAGAATTATTTATTTCGTTTTTTTTACATTATGAGATTGTTTTATCCCCTAACTTCTCCATCAAAACCAAATACTTCTTTTCCATAAGCGGCTACTGAATCCTCATATAAAGATGTCTTATGTGTAGCTACTGATAAAATATCTCTAATAAATAATTCCATTGTTCCGCCTTTATAAAGTGCTGCTCCTCCAAGCGTTAAAAGTGCTCTTACAGCGATATCTGTACAGATCTTGATGATTTTTGTGCGGATCGCAAAGAATTCTGCTCGGCCTGTTTTCTTGCCGTCTTTTTCATAGTTCTCTAATAAACGAATATATTTCTCCATCAATGCCTCTGCCGCATGAAAGTCTGTTGTCATTTCTGCTAATACTCTTTGACTGCGAGGGGATTCACTTTCACGTACTCCATCCATCAAGCGCACGCGTTTTTCCGTCAGTGTTTTAAACTCTGATAGAATCCGCTCTGCACCACCTAATGCCATGTTTGGAAACCCTAGATAAAAGGCAGGGAAAAATGGAACATGGTATAAAGGATAGTCCTTATCATACTCTTCCTCTGGTGGTCTACCTGTACGATCTGCTGCATTCAGGCGTAAAATACGATCCATCGGGACATACACGTTATCCGCAATCACTTGGTTACTTCCAGAACCTCTCAGCCCAAAAGTATCCCAATTTTCTACGATTTGAATGTCGGATGCCTTTAAGATTGGCAAACAAACTTCTGGCTTTTCCTGATCATCAAACTGAATCGCGACACCAACACCGATCCAATCGCTATATAAACAACCACTGGCAAAATTCCACGTTCCACTGATCAGGTATCCATCGCCATCCTTTTCTGCTTTGCCAACTGCTGCAAATACATCACAGATTAATCCACCTTGATTGACGATTTCGTCTCTCCCTTTTGGTGGGAGGTAGGACGGCAACACATTATGTAGCGGATAAAGATACGTTAACCACGCTGCTGAAATATTGTAATTGGCAACTGTACGAACCATCTTAGCAAACGTTTGCAAATCGATTTGTGGTCCACCATATTTCTTAGGAAGCATTAACCTGGATATTTGCGTTTCTTTGATCAAGTTAATGACATTTTCAGAAATCGTCGCATTCATTTCTGCTTCTTTCGCTTCTGCTTCCGCTAATTTTCCAATCTTTTCTGCCCCAGCTAAAATCTGTTCAGCCGTTACTTCTTCCTTTACTGCAATGTTCCCCATATTTACACCCCTTTAATTACTTATGGTTTATTTGATTTTACATAAATACGTTGATATTGATGGTCTTTAAAACAATAATTGATATCGCTTACATTGATTCGTTCAATTTTTTCACTCATCAATTACTATCTATAGTCTATTAAATTCTTACTATTCAGAATAGGGCAAAAATTGTTCAAGAATACCAATTTTACAGCAATTTTTGTCCATTTTAATATTTTCATTTATTTAAAAAAACTCTCCAGGTTGTTATTAGCCTAAATAATACACTGCTGCATGTATTCAATGATTTATCAAGTCTTCCACTAGCCAAATTCTGTGAAGGTAGAATTTGAAATGATTGAGCACAAAATCGTTTATTAGGAATTTCTTACATCTGACTTAATTGAAAGAAAACAAGGGAGCGGTACTCGTGTTAGCACCTCTAAATGGGGAATGCTTCACTCAGGAACGACAAATTGGAAGAGTTACGTTGAAGGTGATACATTCTTACCAGTGCTTCCACTGATTAAACGTATAAAACAAGAGGCTAATAGTATAAAAGATATTTATGATTTAGCTAGTGGGGATTTACCTACAGATTTATTTCCTTCTTCTTTACTGGAGTCGTTTCTAAAGGATAGTACAGAAGTTGAGACTGGGTTTGAACATGTGCAAGGGCAATTATTATTAAGAGAAACAATTGCTCACTACATGAAAAAATTTTATAACATTAATGCAACTAGTTCCTCTATCATTGTTACAACAGGTATTCAGCAATCAATATATCTCATTACACAATGTTTACTTAGTCCTGGGGATGCTATTGCAATTGAATCTCCTTCATATATTTATCCTTTTCTATTATTTCAATCCGCCGGTCTACGTGTATTTGGCTTACCTGTTGATGAAAATGGCATTAATCCGGAAGATATCATTACCTTGTATCGTAAGCATCGAATTAAGTTTATTTTCTTAAATCCAACCTATCAAAATCCAACGAGAACAGTTTTATCTGAAAATCGATGGAAAAGAATCGCTGAAATTGCCGCAGAATTAAACATTCCAATATCTGAGGGTGATTCTTACAATCCCTATCTTTTGTAAAGACTAGTATTAAAGATAAGCGTGCTAGACATAAAGAAAGGTCGCAATTCACTCTGGAATTGCGACCTTTTCTGGAACATCTAAAATTTGATCTCATCGTTGCTCAATTTGACGAAAGCCTGTTGATGAGCATGTTTCCTTAAAATATACGTTTCAAAATAATTAAAAACAACTTGTCCCACTGATTTCGCTGCCACTAAAAGGGCATCTTCATCAATATCAAATTTAGGATGATGGTTAAAGTATGCTTGTTCCACATCTTTTGGTTTGCATCCAATGAAAAAGAAAGAGCCCGGAATTTTCTGTGTATAGTAGGCAAAGTCTTCTGAACCGGAGAATTTAGGGAATTCGATTACTCGTTGAATATCAGGATCATTCATATTTTCCATACTGGATTTAACAAAATCCGTAATATCCGGATCATTATATAAAGGTGGATAATCTGCTTCATAGGTAAGCTCGCATTCTACCCCAAACTCAACTTCCAGTCCCTTGATAATACGGTGTATTTCTTTTTCAATCAACTGTTGTGTGTCATCTGTCATGTAACGAACATCACCTTCAAGCTCAATACGATCTTTAATTACATTGAAGCTTCCTTTTCCATCAAATGAACCAATTGTTACAACCCCCATATCAAAAGGGTTTAAGCGCCGGCTAATGATTGTTTGGACTGCTGTTACAAAATGTGCACCAGCAACAATCGCATCATTGGCCATATGTGGTGATGAGCCATGTCCTCCAACTCCTTGAATAGCCAATTTAAAATAAGTTCGTCCGGCCATCGTATATCCGCTTCTATATCCTACTGTACCAGTGGGTTCAGTAGGGAATAAATGAATACCAAAAATATGTTCAACATCATCAAGGATGCCCGAATCTACAATACTTTTTGCTCCACCCGGAGGCGTTTCTTCTGCATGTTGATGGATAATTTTGATGGTACCTGAGATGGATGATTTTAATTCAATGAAACAATCCGCAAGAATCATTAGGTATGCCGTATGCCCATCATGCCCGCAAGCATGCATAACGCCCTCATTTAAAGATTTAAATGGCACATCGGTTTCTTCTGTAATTGGCAACGCATCAAAGTCTGCTCGCAAGGCGATTGTTTTCCCAGGCTTGTCCCCAGTAATCGTGACCACGATTCCATATCCATTGCCAACATTACGTGCAATTTGCACATCTTTTCCTTCATAAAAGTCTGCTATATATTGCGCTGTTTTTTCTTCTTTAAAAGATATTTCAGGATGTTGATGTAGATATCTCCTTATCTCAATCATTTCCTCTTTTCTTTCTTCAAGTCTTTTTAATAATTGATCGATCATTTGTATTTCCTCCTACTCTTTTGTTTTAACCGCAAGAACAATAAACCCGGCGACAACCATCACTACTGACAAACTGATAAACACGATTGAGAAAGATCCGCCAGCTAGAGAAATTAAAGCTCCAAATGTCATTGGGGCAATAAAGCCGCCAAGTGTCGATCCGGTATTGATAATCCCAACGGATGAACCAATTACTTTTTCAGGCAGGATTTTGTGTGGCCAAGAGAATACCCCAACAAAGATAATGGTTATGAAGAATGTAAGCAAATATAACAATCCAATAGATACTGCCAATGAATTAGTAAGCACCAAACCGGCAAACGCTACAGCTGAAAGGATAGAACTACTTAAAAATAATACTTTTTCTTTTTCAGCAAAAAATTTTGTCAATAAAATGCCCGCTAATAAGGAAGCGATTGTTCCCCCAACTGCGTTGATACCTAGGATCGTTCCAACTGTGCTAATCGATAATGAGAATTTTTCTTTTAAAAAAGATGGAAGCCATGACATATTTCCGTAAAAAGCCATATTGACTAAAATCATCACAATAAATAGGGTGATGACATTGCGATTTAAAATGACTGATTTAAAACTAGTTTGTGTTTGTTTTGGTTCAACCTTCCTTTTCACTGCTGGAGTATCGTTTGGCACAAAGAAAATAACTAATATTAATGAAATAACAAATAATGTACCTACTACATAGTAAGAATTTTGCCAGTTCCAATCGATTAGCCTTGCTCCAATTAGAAAAGCCAAGATTCCTCCAATTCCGCTTGTAGATAAAATAAGGGATTGGATAAAAGTCCGCCTATCTTTCGAGAAATTCTCCGCGATACTTTTTGACGTGCTTGGTGGATAGCCTGCATGACCAACGCCTGCGAAGAAACGAATCAAAATAAATAAAATAAGGCTTCCTGCAAAACCAAATGCAAATGTAAATACAGAAATAAGTGAAAGAGACAGAATTAATACCTTTTTATAACCAATTTTATCTGCTAACCATCCTCCCGGAATTTGCATTAAGGAATAGCCTAAGAAAAATAAACTCATTATTAATCCCGTTTGACTTGTTGTGAAATTGTACTGCTCTGCAATAGGGATAATTGCTGTCGAAATCATATTTTTGTCCATGTAAAGCAAGGAATAGCCAAACATTAGAGCCGTAATCAGCAAAATTTCATTTGGTTTTTTTGCCTTTTGAACAGAATTCTTACCTACCATTTGTTGATGTGTTCCGTTTGTATATTGATCCTGTAATGCACTTTTGGAAATAGACATAGGAAGTCTCCTCTCAAAATGTAATCGCTATCAATTAATAAAGGAATTTTCTTAATAATCTTATTATAAAATAATTGTCGTAATATTGTAAAAGAATTTTCCCAAAATTACGACAATTATTTTTAAGGAATCCTGTATCTTTGATAAAAAATAGGTGTTCACATAGATGAATTACTTCTTTATGGAGCCCTGCATTTTCGATTATATATGAGTTATTCCAATGAAACACCCGTTCGTATAGGTCTTGTATTAAAGTGCTTATTGTTGTAAACTGCAATTTCCTAATGATAGACCATGCCTATCAAGCTAACGATGGAAATATGATAGGACCCCTAGTAGAAATTTAATATTTTCATCATTTTATGTGCAATTTATCTCTTAAAGTCACACTCAGGACCTAGATCATAATTGGTGACCAATCCCATTCCTCCCTGTTAACAAAGAGGCTCGGGTCGGTGAACATAATGGTGTTACATGAGAATTGTTATAGCGAAGTCCGTTTTCCGCTAACCAATCCAGGTTAGGTGTCTTAATTTCCGATCCGTAACTTCCAATATCAGAAAACCCAGAATCATCTAAAACAATAAACACCACATTTGGTTTTGATGAACTCTCTCCGTCTTTCTCTTGAATAGTTTCCTTCTGTACCTTTGTCTCTGACTTTGCTGCTTCTGTACGTATAACGGAGCTAGAAGAAGCTTTCAACGAACAGCCCGATAATAACGATAAAGCAGAAGTAAAAATCGTTAACTTATGTAGCGATGACCAGTTCAGCACGTTTAATCTTTCCCCCAATGTGTCTCCGCCTCCCTATTGACTTAGTTTCACTCCAACAAAACAAAGAGGATTCTCTCATCTTCTGTAACCTATTCTATTTACACGAGGACCTCTTTATTTTGTTAGCGCATTCATTTTTTGGTTAACTAAGCGTCCTGTTCCTTTGATGGTTTTAAATGTTTTGCTAAAAACTAGAACATTTCTTAAAATCATAACCCTCAACCCTTATTTCAAAGTAAGGTAGGGCTACAATACGTTACCTAACTTGATATATTTTTAGTTAATTCTACATTTGCTGTATGTTCAAATTTCTTCGGGCGTACAGCAACCAAGGCAAGTCCTCCAAAAACAAGAAGAAGTAATGCACTAACCTGAAAAGAGTAATGGAATCCCGAAGCTGGATTTGAAGCATTTTGAACGAGTAAACCTGTTACATATGGTCCAACGATACCACCTAATGAGGTGATTGCCATAAACCAACCTTGAATTTTACCATGATGCTTTTTAGAAACAAGCTCCACTAATATGGCAGGTCCTTGAACTAATGTAATACATCCAAAAGTTAACCCGAGGGATAGTAAAGCAATTGCCATGAAGTTAGAGCTTACCATCGTCCCAATAAAGTAGCAGACTGATCCCGCTAACAGGACAGATCCAAGAACAAACACTCGCGCTTTGACAACATTTTGAGTTTTACGATACAAACGGTCTGAAATTGCAGAAAATACGACTTGTGAAATCGTAATGAGAATCCAAGGTAGGGCTACAACAATTTGTAATTGTTCTGCACTTAGTTGACGAACATTCTCTAAGTAATTAGGGAGCCAATTTAATCCAATTGTAAATGACCAATATGTTGCGAAGCCACATAAAGCAACGAAGATGAAATTTTTAGAAAGTAAGACAGAAGAGAAGTTTGTTTCTGGTTGGATTGTGGATGTGCCAGAACCTACTTTTGTCGATGATGTTTCAACTGCTGAATCCTCTTTCTCTTTTACTAACCATAACCATACAACAATCCAAATTACACCAACGATCCCAGTAGCTACAAAAGCTGTACGCCACCCAAAATTCATAATAAGATACATTAAAATTGGAGCTGATATTGCTACCCCAAGAGGTCCACCAATAGATACCATCGATATTCCTACTCCGAGTTTTTCCTTAGGAAGCCATCTAGATGCTGCAGTCATCGCTAAAGAGTATGAAGGTCCTTCACCCGCCCCTAAAATGATTCTCGTAATTAATAAAAATGTAAAGCTCGACACAAATATAGTTGAAAACTGAACGAGAGACCAAACTGCTACCATTCCAACGATTACTTTTCCAATTCCAAACCGATCGGCAAGTGCACCACCTAGAATGGCTGATATTGAATACAATAAGAAGAAAACACTCCCTACAATTCCCCATTGCTCGGCAGTCAATCCTAGTTCCGCGATTATTGGAACAGAAGCAAATCCGATAATTGCCTTATCTGCATTACTAATCACAGTCAATAAGAATAATAAGCTAATCACAATCCACGCTTTTTTTGTTTCCTTTTGAGCCATAAAGTTACCCCCTGTAATGAACCTTTTATTTAAAATAGAATAGAAGCAGAGTCCTAGTTCTTATTTTTCTTTCAAAAAACAATATTGACTAGGTAGTTTTATTTCGCATATTCTGACTCTTAAAAAGACTATGGTGTAAGATCACGCTCATTGTTTGCGTTTACATTTTATTTTCCTAGTTGAAACGAAACGACGGGGCGGAAATTTCTCAAACATTTTTCAAGCATCTGTAACTCATCTCAACAAAATCTTATTGGGTCCAGTATAATCTGCTAATCTCTTGATTGAGGGAACCTTTAGATAGTAACAGTTCCCCGTAATTTAAGTACTTGTATTTGTGTTTGCTTCCGTTTAATGAAAAGTAGCTTCTACTTTTCCTAAATGAGTAAATTCGGCTGTGAATCGATCTCCTTTTTGTGCATTTACTGCTGCCGATAATGCTCCTGAAAGAATAACTTCCCCAGCTTTAAGAATGACATCGTATTCAAATAATTTATTTGCTAGCCAAGCCACACATTTTGCTGGATTACCTAATACAGCTGATCCATATCCCGTGTTCATAAGTTCTCCATTTTGATACAAATTCATTTCGATTTTTGTTAAGTCTAAATCAGTTACAGAAAATCTTTTATCTCCTAACACAAAGAGGCCGCAAGAAGCATTATCTGCAATGGTGTCTTGTAATTTTATTCTCCAATCAACGATTCTGCTGTCCACAATTTCTAAAGCAGGGACAATGTATTCGGTTGCGTCTAAGACATCCTCTATGGTGACAGATGGACCTTTCAGATCTTTATGGAGAACAAATGCAATCTCCGCTTCCACCTTGGGTTGGAAAACACGATTCATTGTAATAACGCCATTATTACTAACTTCCATACTATCCAACAGATGCCCGTAATCCGGTTGGTCAACACCTAGCAGCTCCTGCATGGCAAGTGAAGTTAAACCAATTTTTTTGCCGACAATTCGTTGGCCGTCCTTTACTTTCTGATCAATGGCTTTCAATTGTACTTGATATGCCTCATCAACTGTCATATCTGGATATAAATCTGTAAGTGGTTTAACAGTTTTCTTCTCTACTTCCGCCTGTAGCAAATGCTCATATGCCTGATTTTCTCGATCTTTTACTTGGTTGCTCAAAGAAAAAACCTCTTTCTATAAAAAGTAATAACTTTAATTTAGCAATCAAAGAGGAGGATAACCCCCTCTTTGAAAAAATCTATTTTTTAATAGTCTAAACTAGTAACCTATTATTTATGAAGAAGCATGATTATTGATTTATTATAAAATACTCCGGTTATTTTGCTTCGATTAAATTACCCTTTTCCAATAGGAAGTTTGTTAACACGCTGTTAAATTCTTCAACCTTTTCCCATTGTGGCCAGTGTCCCGCATCTTGAATGACTGCAAATTCACTATTTGGAATCATTTCTTGAAGCGGTTTTCCTTCCTCTACAGTTGAAGTAGGATCATGGCTAGTCCAAGCTAATAAAGTTGGAACATTAATTTTCCCACACCAAGATGGATCCCAGCTGTATTGTTTTCTTACTTCGATGTCTTGAAGGCAAACGATATTATACACCGATTGTTGATACTCTGGTTGTGTATAGATTTTATACCGTGCTTCGATTAGTTCTTCTGTTACTTGGCTTTTATCATACATTAGCCACTCAAGTCTTGTTTTTACATTTTCATAGTTTGCTTCAATAACTGCCTTTATAGTTGAATCTTTCAGTTTTTGCATCACTTCAGGTTTGTTGTTCACGTTTCCTGGCGTATTTAAAACTAAGGCCTTCACATATTCAGGATGATGTGCTGCAAACCAAGCTGCTACCCAACCGCCTAATGATTCACCGGAAATATACGCTTCCGACAAATCCAAAGCCTGCATAACCCATAATAAATGATCACTATAATAGTCGATTCCATATGGACGATTTGGTTTGTCTGTATATCCATGTCCAACCATATCAATAACGATTACTCGAAAAGTTTCACTGAGGCCTCTAATATTTCTTGCGTACGCTTCAATATGTCCCCCAGTACCATGAAGCAAAATAAGTGGTTCTCCACTACCAGCTTCAAGCACTCTTGTTTTTATTCCACCCGCATTTATATAGTGAAGTTTTAATTCTAAATCTGCTAAGTCCGTCCAAATTGTCATCTCAATCTCTCCCCTTTTTTTAATAAATAAAGTAGAATCACATTCTACTAAATAACAAACCCATCTATGGTCATAGAGTGAATATCATGTACCTGTATTCATTTTTTATAATAAGATTACATTTCCTACTGGAATGATAATCATTTTGCTTAAACGAATACTAATTATTTATGGTTACTTAATTGTTTCGTATTCAGACGATTTATTACTTTTATTTTGATTAATCGGCTGAGTGAACTGTACAATCGCCATTCCTGTTACCCATTCTGGAATCGGCTCATAGTATGCCACCTCTGTTTCAAAGTTTTGGAGGGCACCCAACAATACAAGCCAGTTGTGGATTTCTTGGCCTCCATTCCCGCCATTTTCCTCAATAAATTCAGGGCTCCATTTTCTTAAAGCTTGAAAATCCCTTTCAGTAATTAAACGCAAAAACTCTCGATCCCATTCTTCATTCACTGGACCTGATTTAATTTGTGTGACTCTTGTTTTTCGTGTTTGTAAGTATTCGTCAAGTTGTTCGATTTCTTGTCGGCCATTTTTTAATATGTGAATCAACTGTTGATCCTCTGGTTTCTCACTATCAATTTTTGGAATTGGTACCCAATGAGATAATCCACCTGACGCAACAATTGCCACTTTTTTATCAGAATCCCACGACTCAATCGATTTACGTATCATTTCACCTACTTGGAAACAACGATCCATTGTTGGTAACGGTGGTGCAGATGTATTTACAGCGATTGGAACAACCGGTATGTTTAGATCTGAGTTTAAGAAATAAATAGATTGCGTATGACCATGATCTACCTTCATTGACATTGTAAATGTAAAATCAATATTATTTTCTAAACTAGTTTGGAGGATATGCTTTGCCAAGTCTTGCTGTACAGGAATTTTGTATTCTGGTATTTGCCAGTCTCCCCATCCTTCACATTTACCGATTCCGATTGTAAACGCAGGCATATGATCATAGAAATAACTGTTAAAATGATCATCTGAAACCAATACGATAATATCTGCCCCACTATCTTCCAACCATTTCTTCATTTCGCTTGTTTTTTCAAGAAACCGCTTCCCTTTTTCTCCACCGCCAGCTTCATTCGTCATGATCATTGGACTGTGTGACATTGCGATACCTGCGATAATTTCAGCCATTTTCCCCACTCCCTTAAGAACTTATGAAATAATGATTTTAGCTTTTAATATACTAATACATTCGTATTTACGTGCTTAGTTTTGACATCCTCTACTCTGATTTGACGGTGCCATACAATGGATAGATTTCCTTTCATGAATATGGGGATCTTCTTCACACATTTCAGAGATTGACCTTCTTGTTTTTCCATTACAATCACTTCAGTTTGCGTTGAACCCATCTCATTTTTCAGCGTGACAGCATAGCGACCGGGTGCAGGGAGTGTATAGTATGGGCTAAGTTTAAATAACATTCCGTCCCAGTCACATTTTACTTCATAAGAGTATCCGAGATAGTTAGGCAACTCCTCGACATGGCCTTTTGACAATTTTTCTCGAATGCATGATGAACTGATTTTCTGACCACACCATTCAACCTTAGACACCTTTGTCACTTCAAGGAGACCACCCGAATCATTTTTGAGGCGATCCATATTCCCTGCTCCAAGACTGCCATACGTATAGTCGAAGCCAGCGACTGCATGGACGACACCGAGCCCAATCAAATATTTAGTCACAAACTGTTCTGGTGAAAGCGCAGCAAAATCTTTGTCGAATTCAATTATATAAAACGTATCAACACCCAATGTTTGGAGCATTTTCTCTTTTTCAGAAAGCGGCAATAAATAATCTACACGCTTTTTCCCATTGGATAAAATGGTTTTAGGGTGCGGGAAAAAACTCATGACAGAAAGTGAGAGATTCTTTTCCTTCGCTTTCCGTGTAGCTGTTTCAATCACCAGGCGATGTCCTTTATGAATGCCGTCAAAAAATCCAAGTGCAATAACGCTTGTTCTTGCCCTTTTCTGCCAGTGTGCCAAATTGGTTGGGTTCAAATAAATCGTCTCCATACGATCTCCTTTCAAACGTAATCTACAATGCTGCTGTTTTTTCTTCTGTCAATGAACGATAACGTCCACTGTAAAAAATGAGTGGCTCAGCATCTTCAAGGTGAATATCTGTCACTTTCCCAATAAATAAAGTATGGTCACCTTCAACATGCTCAGCTGATACTTCACAAGCTATTTGTGCGACAGCACCAGGTGTAACCGGTTTGCCATCAAGACGATCAAACTCGACTTCACGGTGTTCTTTCAACTGACCAGCAAAAATCATTGAAAGTTCCTGTTGATCTGCTGCTAAAATATTAACTGTGAATATTTTACTTTGTTTAATTTTGTTAAGAATTCGTGCGTTTTCTCCGATTGAGATAACAACAAGCTTTGGATTAATTGACACAGACATGAAAGCATTTGCTGTCATACCATGCACTTCTCCTTCCACCTCTGTCGCTATCACTGTTACACCTGTTGCAAATTTCCCCATTGCATTACGAAATTGACGATCATCCATTTTAAAATTCCTCCTATTTTTCATGTATTGGAATAAAATTTTCTATTTATCAATGACTTAGACAAAATCCTTCTAAATCTAACTATTAAACTAGTTATAAAGTATGGATACTTCCTTCTTTTATCCTCTAACTCCACTCTCGAAATCAAATACTTCTTTTCCATAGGCAGCTACTGAATCCTCATATAGCGATGTCTTATGTGTAGCTACTGATAAAATATCTCTAATAAATAATTCCATTGTTCCGCCTTTATAAAGTGCTGCTCCTCCAAGCGTTAAAAGTGCTCTTACAGCGATGTCTGTACAGATCTTGATTATTTTTGTTCTAATCGCAAAGAATTCTGCTCGGCCTGTTTTCTTCCCATCTTTTTCATAGTTCTCTAATAAACGAATATATTTATCCATCAATGCTTCTGCCGCATGAAATTCTGTTGTCATTTCTGCTAATACCCTTTGACTACGAGGTGATTCACTTTCACGTACTCCATCCATTAAGCGCACACGTTTTTCAGTAAGTGTTTTAAACTCTGAAAGGATCCGCTCTGCACCACCTAATGCCATGTTTGGAAATCCTAGATAAAATGCAGGGAAAAATGGAACATGGTATAGTGGATAGTCTTTATCATAATCCTCCTCTGGTGGTCTACCTGTACGATCTGCTGCATTTAGGCGTAAAATACGTTCCATCGGGACATACACGTTATCCGCAATTACTTGGTTACTTCCAGAACCTCTTAATCCAAAGGTATCCCAATTTTCTACGATTTGAATGTCGGATGCCTTTAAGATTGGCAAACAAACTTCTGGCTTTTCCTGATCATCAAACTGAATCGCAACACCAAGACCAAGCCAATCGCTATATAAACAACCACTGGCAAAATTCCACGTCCCACTTATGCGATACCCGTCACCATCCTTTTCCGCCTTTCCAACTGCTGCAAATACATCACAGATTAATCCACCTTGATTGACGATTTCGTCTCTCCCCTTCGGAGGAAGATAGGACGGCAACACATTATGTAGCGGATAAAGATACGTTAACCACGCTGCTGAAATATTGTAATTGGCAACTGTACGAACCATCTTCGCAAACGTGTGCAAATCGATTTGTGGTCCACCATATTTCTTAGGAAGCATTAACCTGGATATTTGCGTTTCTTTGATCAAGTTAATGACATTTTCAGAAATCGTCGCATTCCTTTCTGCTTCCTTCGCTTCTGCTTCCGCTAATTTCCCAATCTTTTCTGCTCCAGCTAAAATCTGCTCAGCCGTTACTTCTTCCTTTACTGCAATGTTCCCCATATTTACACCCCTTTGTTTACTTATGGTTTATTTGATTTTGCATAAATACGTTGATATTGATGGTCTTTGATTCAACAATTGACATCGCTTACATTGTTTCCTTCAAGCTTTTTTTCTTATCAATTACTACCTATAGTGTATTAAATTCGCAATTTTCATAATAGAACAAAAATTGTCCATGTTTTTTCTCTTATTGACTATTTTTTGTCCATCTAACAAATATCAAGACTAATTACTCCTATAAGGTAAACTTCCTTCAGTCGTTTGTAGGACGTACATACATATTTCCGGGTAGTTTATCCCGCACTTTTCTTATTCAACAAAACTTTGAAGTGAGGTTTGCCTAATTTACGATTAAAAAAACTTGGCTTATCTTACATTCCTTATGGCGAAAGTCTTAGTTTTCCTTATGCTAATTTTAAATTCTAATAGAATAAAAATAGAAAAGGCCAACCAGTTAGAAACTGGACGGCCTTTTCTATTCGATATCTAATTCACCTAAAACGATTAAGGATTTTAAAATCAGTAATAATTGATGTGTTTCATTTGGATCTCGAAGATCCTTTTCTAGTAAACTTTCTATCTTATTAATCCTATGCCTTAAACCACTCATTGATAGAGAAAGATCACTCATAGTTTGCTCAAGCTTCCCACCATTTAGCAAGAAATTGTATAACGTTTTAAGGAGTTCTTTCGTTTTGGGGTCTGTCATTTTATATAGAGGTCCAAGTTCTTGTTCCGCTGTCATTTTAATGCCACTTATATTTTTTGAGTTAATTAGTACCCCTACAATCCCTAATGTTTTAAATGGAACAATTTTTTTCCTTCCTGTTAATCGTAGGGCAATCATTGCTTCCTCATAGTATTTTGCAGCATGTTTTATCCCGTCGCCTACATTACTAATTCCAAATTTAAAATCACCTTGAGGATATTTCACTATCATAAAATCATGGAAATTTTCCATCACATCATATATAGTAGGCTTCTTGAGAGTTTCATTCGTTATAAATAGAATCATCTTTCCATCACGTTGACATACTAGGATATTATGTTTTTTTTCACTAAAGTAGCGAAAGGTAGTGTCGAAGATTTTTTCCTGCAAAAGAAATTCTTCCTCAATAGACGTTTGCGATTTTTTATAATCCATCACCGTTATATAATAAGGCTGTCCAAGATCTAGACCCGTATACTTTCCCCTTTTGATTAATTCACTTGCAGTGAATTGTCCGTCTAATATTTGTTCTAGAAAATTCCCCTTCATCCTCTCAAAAGATTCAAATTTAGTCTTTTCATTTAATAGAATAAGAGAAGCCGCATTTGCAAAGCGATCTAGAAACAAATAATCTTCCTCATATTTGTCATTTTTTCTTTCCTCATAAATAAAGCTACAATACCCCAAAACCTCCTTTTGAACAAGAATTGGCGTAACAAGACGTTCCTGATTGAGGGTTTTAATTGTTTTTTTTCTAAACGGTAATAGACTTTTTTCCTTTCTTTTTATCGTATTTTTATGTGCATTTTCTTGAATATATTGTTCCATATCATCTTTCAGTTCTAGATATTTTACTTCAGATAAACCTGAATAAGTAATCGTTTGATGATCTATATCTTCAATGATGATTGGTAATTGAACGATGTCATATACCATATTGGCAATCGTTTGCAAATTACTTCCATTGGTTATCTCTTCCGTTATTTTTTTTTGAAAATCTGCCAAACGTGTAACGAAGTTTTTTTGTTCAAGCATTTGTTCGTACGTATACTCTAGTTCCTTTACGATAGGTGTTTCATTGTAAAAAGGAAGTTCATCTTGCATTTCACTTTCCCATTCTTTTTGTGTCCTTAAGATCCAACTGCATTCTGAATCTCCCTTTCCGACACACGTTACTTCTTTAGCAAGAAGTGGCTCGCCACCTACCGTTGACATAAATCCACTTGAATAACCGATAAGTGTATGACAGACTGGAGATGTAGATTTACCTAATTGTTTTATATGTTCCTCTGCCTCATAAGAATCAATCCAAGTCCCCGTTGAAAAATAGGATAGGATGTTATGATTTTCATCCAATTCAACGTTGCATTCATGCCTTATCCCTCTGATATGACCATTATTAATATGAAGAATTGGTCCATATTTGATCATATATTCTAACGATAAACCCTTTTTCAAAGCTTCTTTAGCATCATTAACGCCCGTTTCCCACCCGAAATGGAAAAGAAAACCTTTTAGTCTATCTATCCCTATATTCCTAACCAACTCTTTCCTGAGAATCCCAAAAGCCGATGAGGGGAATACAATTTTACGATCATTTACTACTAAATTCTGGCTAATACTCTCATCATAGAAATTGATTTTCATTCTAAACACACCCTATTTTTGTAAGTTATGATTATTTCGAAACAAGAGTTAATTAAGTATCCTTCAGCTTAGTGCTATTACACCTCAAAAATGTAAACGCAACCAAATATAGATTTAATTGTACTACTTGCTAGACGCTTCTATCAACTTTAGTTAAAGAATAGAAATTTTGTCATTGAGGATTAGATAAAGATAAAACAAGGTTAGATTAAAAATTCCTGAATTTTTAATCTAACCTTGTTTCAACTCACAACGACCTAACTTCTACTCCATTCTCACGAAGAACATTGTGTATTTTCCGAGCAAATTCTACTGAATGATCTCCATCGCCATGGATGCAAATTGTATCTGCTTTTATCGGTACTTCAATTCCCGTTGTTGAGAAAACCGTTTGTTCTTTTACCATTCTTAACACTTGTGCGACTGCATCGCCTTCATTTTTGATGAGTGCATTTTCGCGAATTCGTGGTGTTAACGTCCCATCTTCCTGATACGTCCGATCTGCGAATACCTCATTCGCTGTTTTTAGTCCGAGCTTTTTTCCTGCTTTAATTAATTCACTCCCTGAAAGCCCATATAAAATAAGTTCTGGATTTATTTTATAGACGGCTTCGGCAATTGCTTCAGCAAGCTTCGCATTAACTGCAGCCATATTATATAAAGCACCATGAGGTTTAACGTGATTCAACACCGCTCCTTCTGCTAATACAAAACCATGCAGTGCACCAATTTGGTAAACAACGATATCATAAACCTCTTGTGGAGTGATTGACATGTTCCTTCTGCCAAATCCACTTAAATCATCTAAGCCAGGGTGAGCCCCAATGCTAACGGACTGATCTAACGCTATGCGGACTGATTTCCTCATCGTCGCTGGATCTCCGGCATGAAAACCGCACGCAATATTAGCAGAAGTAATCGAAGAGATAATGTGATCATCAGCACCGATTGTATATCTCCCAAAGCTCTCCCCCATATCACAGTTCAAATCAATTTGCACCATTTTTCATCCTCCTAATCGCTAATGATATTCCACTTCTTAACTCAGAAAATGCATGCTCTCTCTCAATCAACAGTCTCTGTGCTTCATTAATGGTGATTTCTTTAAAGGTCAGTTTTTCTCCTGGCATCACTTGAGCTAATACAGGAAAATCAATGCTTGCTACACAGCCAATTTTCGGGTAGCCACCAATCGTTTGTCGATCTGCCATTAAGATAATCGGTTGTCCATCATTCGGAACTTGGATCGTTCCCATTGTTACAGCTTCTGACAAGAGTTCCACTTGTGACGTTAATTCCAATGCTGTTCCAGACAGTCGGTAGCCCATGCGATCAGATTTAGATGTAACTTGATAGTGTTCAGTTACAAACTTTTGCTTTGATTTCACTGAAAATTGATCAAACTGTGGTCCTTTTATAAAGTGAATTTCTGGATTTTTATCATACATTGGCTTTATTTTAGAACTCACTGTCCAATGAACGGTATGAAAAGGATTTGAACTAATTTTCCTGCCAAGGTAATCCATTAAACAGGTTGTTTTTTTGCTTTTGTGTGGGTTCTGATTAAGAACATCTCCCTCTTGTAATGCACGACCTTGATACCCACCGAATCCACCTCTTACATATGTACTGCGACTTCCCATTATCATTGAAACATCAATTCCACCTGCGATAGCCAAATAGGCACGACACCCTTTTTGAGGACGTCCAAAATGAAGAATACTTCCTTCTTTCACGAAAATTGGTTTCCATAATGGGATAGGCACCCTGTCAATTTTAGCGGACAAATCAGCACCGCAAATTGATATGACTATATCTTTTTGAATCAACAATGTTGGTCCCATCAGTGTCAGTTCAAGAACTGCATCTTCTTCCTTATTACCGATGAGGACGTTAGCAATTCTAGCAGCGATTTCATCCATTACACCACCAACAACAACTCCATATTGCTGAAAACCGATTCTACCCAAATCCTGCACGGATGTCGATAATCCTGGGTCAATAACTTTTAACGTCATTACTCAAAAACCTCCATACTCGTGAATCTTTGTGGTGTAATTGGTTGAAAGCGAACAACATCTCCCGCTTTTAATAGACTAGGTTGTTTCGAATTTTTCTGAAAAAGCTGGAGTGGTGTTCTGCCAATAATTTGCCAGCCTCCTGGACTTTCAATTGGGTAAACACCTGTTTGTTCTCCTCCAATGCCTACACTCCCAGCTGGAATCTTCAATCGCGGTGTCGCTTTTCGAGGTGTGACAATTTCTTTTGCCATCCCACCCAAATAAGGAAAGCCTGGAGCAAACCCGATCATATAAACGATATATTCTTGATTTGAGTGGATATGTATGACTTGCTGTTCTGATAATTGATGGTAGTTTGCTACTGCTTGTAAGTCCAGACCATACTCACCACCATAGCACACTGGGATTGTCACAGTTTTTGACTTTTGACTATTGGATAATGGGAGAGTGAATAGTTTAGATTTTACTATTTTAACGATTTGTTCGTATGGAGTCTGATTGGGTGTCGGTAACTCAACTTTAGTTGGGTCATAAAAGATAGTAACAGCTGTAAAGCTTGGAATTACCTCAAGCATACCTGGAAATGGGTCTGTTTCTAAGTGTTTGGTGAAAATAGTTATTTTCTGATGGAGATCTTTCTGTATTTCGTTCCCAAAATTAATCGTGATTGCCCGATCGCCCTGTGGATAAAAGGTAATATGGTCCACTTTCTCCCCTCCTAGTTGTAAACTCGATTTTATGTATTTTGTAGACTTATACACTGCTTTTATTTTACCATTAAACTTAGAATCGCTCCTATCATCAAGCTATCCTCGATTGGATGGAGGGAATTCCACTATTGATTGCTTTTTTTCCACCATTCATCACAATTTTTCCGCCATTCTTTTGGAATTCTGTTGCTTTGAAATAAAGTTTGATCAAAGTTACCTGACAAACCAATATTTTACGATAAATACAAAGAATCCATTTTGAAAAAAGATTGATCAAAATGGATTCATATCCAGCAGAGTTAAGTATCGGTTTTATAAAAAAGTTTGATCATTTTCTACCTGTGTTGCTCCACAATCGCGCCCTTTAATAGAATAAGAAACGGGCTTCGATTAGCTGGTTTAGTTCAACAAGCAGATGGAATTTGGCAATATATCGCTTTATTTTTAATATCAATATTACCATTACTGGATGTTTTTTATATTATTCCAGTAGGTATTGTGTTGGAGATGTCACCTGTAGCCGTTGGGATTATTGCTTTTTTAGGAAATTTTATTATGGTTTTAGTCTTTGCAATGTTTTTTAGACAAATTTCTGAATGGCGTAACAAACGGAGAGAAAAAAAAGGAAAATCGGAGCCTTCAAAAAGAGAAACTAGAGCCAGACATATTTGGGAAAAATATGGTCTTCCAGTGTTTTCTTTGCTTTCACCCTCGTTACTTGGAACAGATTTAGCTGCTTTAACAGCTCTTTTGCTTGGTTCATCTAGAATTAGAGTAATTACTTGGATGGGAATCAGTTTAGTCATTTGGTCAATTTTTATGACAGTTGGCTCTGTTTATGGCCTCAAATACGTAAATTGGATTTAAATTTAGACACCATAACAAAAAACTATTTATCTAGTCAGTAAATAGTTTTTTTGTTGTTAGCTAGAAATTGTTTTGATCTTCAATACTACTTTATTGCTCAGTGCGGTAGCATCTTTATATTCTTTACTATCAACTGGGTCCAAAAATTCCATTTTTTTGTTCTATGTTTTATTAAACTAACGCACCCGTTACTTTAAGTAGATTATTTCACAATCATAGTAAGGTTCCACAGAAAAAGGCATTAATCCTTCCTGCTGAATCAATGCCTTTACTTTTTGAAATTAACTTTACTATTACTTTTTTTAGTTAACATATAGCTTTGTTTTATCATTTCGTAAATTTCTTCCTTTGGAACAGTACCGTCAAGAATTATCGAATTCCAATGGTCCTTATTAAGATGAAATGCCGGAACTACCGAATTGTAAATCTGACGCCAATAATCTAAAAAACCGGGTTCACATTTCACATTAATCCAAATATGGCCATCCTTTTCAAATATCCACGCAAACACTTTCTTGTTATCTATATGTCGTATTAAAGTCCAATTCTTATCGCGAAATGGATAATCTTCATATGTATTACCAATCCCCAAACAGTAACCGATAGCTTCCTCTCTATTTTTCATTGTTAACCTCTTCTCTAACCTAATAACTTGCTAGTTTTTTAATAAAGCTGCATCCTTAATTATAACCCTTGGACCCTTTATTACACTAACCTGCTTCGTTGAACAAGAAAAAAAAATGACGAAGTAGCTGGTGATCTTTAACAATTGCACCTTTTGTGTTTCTAATTAATAAAAAAAGACAGAAAATGAACAATATTTCCTGTCTCAACCATCACATTTATTTATTGTTTATTTAGAGATCTTCTGTATTGGTATTGTTTCCAATGAAATCTTATATAGCAACCAACACAAAAACCTAAAATTGCAATAAATGCAGCTGCAGCAACCATAATGGTGAAGACATAACCTAAAATGGTCCAATTCATTAGAAAACTTATTAATCCCCCTGCTAGACAAATGACCGCAATTGTCTGATTGAATTGCTGCTGATCCCATTCCTCAGGAATATATTGTGATGGGTGCTTTCTAAAAAACAGCTTAGCTAAACGCATTACAGGATTAAATCCAAAAAATAAACCCATTAAACCTGCTAAGAAAGGAATAGCAAGGATCCATTCTTGCTTAGTTATCCAGGTAAACAATACAGACACCACAATAAACCACTGATTTGTTCGCACAAGCGGACGAGGAACTGAACGTACTTGACTTCCCATCAAATCCAACCTTCCTTGTCGTTTTTATATAATTTACTTTGATTTTACTCCTTTTTTCCTATTTTATTAAGAAAAAAAGATATAATAATTGAACTCCAAACTGGTTTCTTCATTTTTAAAACCTCAATAAGGTAAAATTTAACCTTATTTTAGCACTACTTCTTCCACTAACCTCCCTCTATAAAGAAAGGAATAACTCTGGATTCCTCGCTTATTCTTAAGATTTCATTATGATCTGTATTAGATAGCCATTAAAGCGATGGATGTAAGTTGAAAGTAAGGGTAATTTTGGTACTGTA
>NZ_JAIQUM010000035.1 GCF_020075705.1 Metabacillus rhizolycopersici
GGCGAACTGTTTAATGGACGGGATCGAGTCCCAAGGGCGCGAACGTTCTACCCCGGCTACCGTTATCATATATCGATATAAAAAATGGTCAACCAGAAATATTTTCTGGCTGACCTTATAATACGAAAGAGCGCGATTGTAGAGCAACGCAGGTAGAAAATGATCAACCTTTTTTATAAAACCCAAACTTAAATCTACTGGATAAGAATTCATTTTGATCAATCATTTTTCCAAAATGGATTCTTTTTATCTATCGTAAAATATGGGTTTTCGAGGTATTTTTGATTAAACTTTTTTTCAAAGCAACACCTGTTAATCCGCGAAAGTTTTTCTACCAGTTATAACTCAAACTCCCATTCTTCTTTTAGGAATAAATAAAGAGTTAAGAGTGCATTTTCTAATTCAGAAGCCTCTTTCCCTTCGATTTCAATTCCAATTTTCGGTAACAAAATTTCCGCCATTTTATTAGTTAATTGCACCCTCTCATCTTTAGGAAGCTGAAGTAGTCGATGGCTATACGTTTTGACTAAGTTCCATTCTTTTGCACCTAACGATCTAAATGCCCATTCTTCAATTTCTACATCATCTTTAGAAAGCCCTCTCCGTTCAATTTCCTTCTCAATAGCAGATAGCCTACTTTTTTTCTTTGTTTTTCTTTCATGAACGACAATTGTCCCTGCCACTAGATCTCCGATTCTTTTATTTTTAGGATGGAAAAAGATCATTAACATCCCTACTAAATAATTTGCTGGTAAAGAATCGATAATCCTTACTAAATTTCGAATAAAACTGGATAAAATCGTCAAACTGTGTCCATTTTCCTGAATAACTCTTATCCCAACCACGCGCTTCCCAATCGTTTTCCCACCAGAGAAATATTCAAGTACAAAAAAATAGCCCCAATTTAATAAAAACAGAACAATTAATGTGATTGCAATTGGGTATGACATGAATTCATCAGCTAGATAAAATAGGTCGTCAAAACCATATAAGACCAAACCTAAGCCAATGATGATGATTACATTCACTGTCATTAAAATGAGTTGATCAATGATAAAGGCGGCGGTCCTACTTCCTAGTCCTGCTGACTGAAACTGAAGAGAAACAAATTCAGGTGTTTTAATATCGACTTGTTCTTGATTCATCTAGGTCACTCATTTCATGGTTAATTTTTCCTGTAGGTATTTCTATTTTTCTTTGAAATTACTATAATAAAGAGTGAAAGTAATTACTTCAAAATTTAGTAGATATATCATCGATAAGCAGGTGTCATAATGAATGTAAAGCAATTTGTAAAGCAGCATCGTGAAGAGTGGAAACAGCTTGAACAATTGATAACCTCCTTACATAAAAAAAGACATTCTATGTCGGGGGGAGATATTGATCAATTTGACCGCCTCTATCAAAAAACGGCTCAACATCTTTCTTACAGCCAAACGTATTTTCCAAAAGAGGATGTCACCTCATACTTAAATGGGCTTGTTTCAAAAGCACATAATCTTTTGTATAAAGATCAAGTTTCAAGCCTAAAACAACTTCAGCACTTTTTCAGCAGCACATTTATCGGCTTATTTTTAGAGCAATGGAAGTTTGTACTAATCGCTTTGATCCTTTTTACTGTTGGTGCATTAGGTAGCTATTTTGCGATAATCAATGATTCTCTTCATCTCTATTCGATTCTACCTGCTGATATTGCCGGGGGAATTAATCCAGAGCAACTCGGAACAGGCGATGGTGCAGTTGATTCGCCGCTGATGTCAGCAACAATTATGACAAATAATATTCAAGTTGCAATTTTAGCATTTGCTGGTGGCGTTACATTTGGACTGGTAACCGTTTATTTATTAATTTATAATGGCATCATTATTGGTGCACTAGCCGCTTTATTTTGGCAACATGATATGGCCTATGAATTTTGGGCATATATCGTTCCTCATGGAATGATTGAGCTTACAGCCATTTTCATTGCAGGTGGCGCCGGGTTGTTAATGGGCTATAAGCTCTTTGTTCCAGGTCCGTATTCAAGAGGATTTCAATTAAAGCAACAAGCAAAGCGATCTGTCCAATTATTCCTTGGTACTGTCCCATTATTTGTGATCGCAGGTATTATTGAAGGCTTTATTACACCTGCCTCCATTTCACTTGAAGCTAAATATATTGTTGCATTCTTAACCGTTATTGGCTTACTTCTTTACATCGTTATTGGAAAGCTGTTATTGAAGGAACAAAAGCGCAAGCGCCTTGATCAGCCTCAGGCATAGCATAAGACGATCAGGAATAGAAGGTGTTTTTCACCTTCTATTCCTGATTGGCTTATGACCCAAGAGGGGCTAGGCGCTTACGCTTGCTGTCGTGCGCTTATCCACAGTTCAAGAATTTTATCATTTCCTAAACGACGAAGAGAGACTACAGGAGCCCTCGATTCATAACATCGATATAATGAGAAACAACTGTAATAGCAAGTTTCTCTTCACGGGCTTCTATCATCTGGAGGCCCTGGCTTTCCCATTTTGTTTTTTCTCGTTTTTTTATTAACATTTGTTGCTGGGCTATGCTTTTCATCATTGTGTTTTGTATATCAACAGGCTTCTCTTTTATTTTTCTTCGTAGCAGCTCATCTTCAATTCCAATCATTAAAAATAAATGGCGCTGTCTGAGTCGCTTTAAATACGTTAGCGCACTCTCTTCATGAAGAAATGTTCGGACATCGCTAAATAATAAGATAAGGCTTCGTTTCTTTTGCACCGTTTGTAAATAGGTGAAAACAGCAGCATAATTTGATTCGGCTGGATCGACCTTCAAGTTGTAAATCGCTTGGAGTATTGTTTGCAGATGAGCCATTTCCTTAGCCGGTGGTACATACGCTTTTACATCCCTTGAAAAAGCTAAAACAGATACATAATCGCCTTTTGGTAGAGCAGCTGCCGCAACCGTTAACGCCGCCTCTAATACATGCTCCAACCTATTCCCTTTAGTCAGCTCCGCTCCCATCATTCTTCCACAGTCAATTAAAATTGTTATATATTTCCCATGCTCTGGTTCATATTCATTCGTCATGACCTGTTGGAGCTTAGCTGTTTGACGCCAGTTAATCTTACGAGGATCATCCCCGACAACAAAACTTCTAATCTTCGTAAACTCTCCGCCACCACTTTGATGCTTTCTAATTTTTAATCCATCATATAATAAAAATTTCTGTGCATTTTCTAAATAATTCCTCGTCACTGTTAGATCTGGAATCACTTTTACCTCATCATGCAGCACAGCCGTTACTTGCTTTTCCCATAAACCTAAAACACTTTTATAGCGAAAATAAAGGTTATGAATCTCATACCTCCCTCTTATTTCGGCAGTGGTTTCGTATGTAGCGACGATCGTTTCTTCCTTTTGCATTTCACCATGAAAAGGAAAGTGGTTATGGAATGATTGGGAAATTCCGTCAATAAAACGAAAACTTAGCGAATGCCGTGATGAGTTTCTTATTTCAATCTGAACAGGGTACGAAAGTCCTCTTTCCATTTCACTTTGAATTTTCCGTTTAAAACTCAGCTGATGCTTATTTGGGGATTTCCGTAAATCTAGTAAACTCACTAACAAGACAACACTGTTTACAATGATGATAAAGGTCCAGGAAATATCCCAGACAGTCCTGATTAAAAGAACGATTGACACGAAAACAAAAATCCAAAGTAAGCGTTTTGTTGGTAAAACCCCTCTATCTTGGAACAGGAATCGCCCCCACAAGCTCTTCAATGATCTGGTCAACGGTTGCTCCCTCCAATTCTATATGTGGGGATAATTGAATACGATGCCTTAATCCAGGTTTCGCGACCATTTTTATATCATCAGGTGTCACATAATCCCGGCCAGATAAATACGCCCAAGCTTTCCCTGCTTTCCCGATCGATATCCCTGCACGAGTACTCGCACCAACACGAATAGCATCTGTTTCCCTCGTCTTTCGAACAAGTTTCATCATATAGTCTAGGACATTATCTCCTATAGTAACTTGCTCAATCTCTTTTTTGACAGCTATAAAGGTTTCAAGATCTAACACTGGTGTCACAGTTCGTTCATCATAACTGTTTTCAAGAACTTGTTTCAACACATCTTTCTCTTCTTCAAAAGAAGGGAAATCAATTGTTAGCTTAAATAAAAAACGATCCTGCTGGGCTTCTGGTAATGGATATGTGCCCTCGAATTCAATTGGGTTTTGGGTAGCTACCACAAAAAAGATATCAGATAATTGATAGGTTTCTCCTTGAATCGTGACTTGCTGTTCTTCCATTGCCTCTAAAAGTGCTGCTTGAGTCTTTGCTGGTGTACGGTTTATTTCATCTGCCAGTAAAATATTTGTAAAAATCGGCCCTTTTAGCGTTTGAAATGTACCATCCTTCATGTTGAAAATTGTACTTCCCGTAATATCACTTGGTAACAAATCAGGCGTAAACTGGATCCTCGTAAAGGTTCCTCCTACTAGATTAGCAAGAGATTTTACCATCTGAGTTTTCCCTGTCCCCGGGACTCCTTCTAACAAAACATGTCCTCCTGCTAAAATTGAAGATAATAGCAGTTTAAGATTTATCGTTTGTCCGATTATTCGTTGTTCATATTTCTCTAGTAGGGATGCCAATTGTGCGTTCATTATCCTCCACCTCTTTCCTAAGTTGATCTAATTTTTTTGACCAGGTTAAATATTCTTGCTTGGTTAGTCTCTCTTCTTTCAGTATCTTGGATAGACCTTCGAGGAAAGAACGAATCTCAGCCTCAGGCATGCCCTTCAACTTTTCTAAAAGGTACCTCTCAATATCTATCCATTCCTTACTATATGAAATTCCCCACCGCTCCTGTAAAAGTAGTTTGACATAATCAGCTTGAATATGAAGGGAATCTTGAAAACGACGGCTTCTTATATACCAAGCAGCTAATGCCTTAATTCTTTCATCACTAAAACGTACGGTATCTTCTCTTGGAATAACGATCATTCCGAATCTTTTTCCTTGATACCAAAGGAACAAACATGTGAGTATTGCACCTTGAATCAATACGAGGGAAAACCACTTTGGATATACATTTACCATCGAAGTTGCATCCTGCTGTCCATGAACATACTCATTAAAGAAAACAGTTTCTGGATTTACTTCTTTAATAAGAGTCAAGAGGATCGGGAGATGATCAGCCTCTAGAATATTTCCATTTGTCATCCATCCTGGTGTGTTTGCAACAATTAATTGTCCCTTCCCATAAGCTCGTTTTAATGCAACAGGATGCCCATTTTCGCTATGTAATAAGATTTCATCCTGAACATCTGTTTCAAAAAACACAACAGATTCTAGTTCAGAATTGTATTGCCTTCCATTTTTGTCAGCTAGTGTAAGTGGTACTGAAAACTCATCATTAAACATAATACGTAAATCAAACAAACCTCTAGGATTTTCTTTTAGTAAAAGGATCGTATTACCCGCTTCCATAAAAGTGATATACTCCGCTATTTCATCGGAATTTGGAGTGACGGATGGCTCTACCATGACTACTAATTGATTTTTGTCACTAGCTGGCAATAGATTTGGTGGTTGTGTCCATTTGTTAACGGAATCCATTTCTTTCTCTAAATACGAATAAAATGCTTTTACACCTGTAGGGAAAGGAGAATACGATACATAATCAGGGTACTTCTTTGGCTGCCCAACTTCTGCGAAATAACTGCTTACCATAATGATGAGCATAACGATGAGAAGCCACGTCCATTTCCCTTTAAAAAATGTTAATTTCTGCACAACGTATTTATTCCTCCTTTCCCTTTACTTTTTTGCGTGCTTCGAGATTCTGTTCGTAGCTTAACCATTTCATTGCATCGTTTTTGAACTGAATGTATTCCTCTTGTTGGACTATTCGTTCACCATATGTCACTTCATCAAAAATAAGCGCTAGACCATAAAATTGATTTGCCCATTGTTGATTTACTTTTTTGAGCTCGTCATAATACTCCCAGTTCGTCTTCCAAATCCGTGCGGTCAACCATTCCTTTTCATGAAAATAAAGGAGTAACGCTAAAAACATATGGCGTGTTGCTAGTGTGTACTCCTTCATCGTTTCACGATTCGTTGCTTCAGTCAGATGCATGTCGTACGTCCAATGCATTTCGTTCATTGTTTGAAGTGGTTTATTGTGATGTAACGGTTTCTTTCGTTTGTAATTACGAATAAGAAAAAAAGTGAGCAGGAGCAATAGGATCAACGTAACGGCAATGATGATGAATAAGACTGTCCCTGAGAAATCCCTTGAAATTTCAATGGTAGGAAACAACTGATCTAGCAAGTTAGCAAACCATTCTTCTAGCTGCTCCCACCATGTCTGAATCAAACCTTTTGATTCTTCTTGGTAAGCCTTGTATTCTCTACCATTTAGTATTTCCTCGAGCTCTCCTCTTGCCCGGTCCTCATTTAACATACAACTCCTCCTCATTCGCACTTGTCACCCAGTGAAGAGTCAGAGGTCAACATAGTTTTCATGTGCGAAGTCAATTCATCTTTTTTTTCTATGATCGATTGAAGCATCTGATACATTGCTAGATTTATAGAGTATAGTCTTCAATCATATCTTTTAAATCATCTGCATCATGTCTTATTTTCAAGTCAAAATACATCACCGCATAACCTACAGAGAAAATCATCGTTGTTAATAAAGTAACAAGATTCACAATCATTGTTACTAACACACTAGATCCTAAAAACATTGTAAACGATAGTTCAATCGCACCACTTATACTACTAATAATGAGTGTAAAAATAATATAAAGTCCAATTATGACCCATGTCCGTTTACGTGTTAGCCTCCAGCTTCTTAAGAAACCTGGTGTCCCTTCTTTAAGAGTAACAGAGCCAAAATAGAAGCTCCAACGGGTCATTAAATAGACGAAGCCAACTGCAAATCCCAGAAATAATATTACGCCCAACAAAATACTCAGAATCGGATTGCTTTCAAATCCAATAATCCCGACTAGGAACCCAATGATTGCTGGTATGAGTATGATCCCAAATACGATTAGACAAAACAAGATGGTACTACCAAACAACGGCCAAAATCTTGTAAATGCTTTTTTGATAACAGAACCAATTGTATATTCTTCGTTATTTCTAATATGGTTGACTGCAAGTAAAATTGCCGCTTGAGCTACGGGCAGTAATACAAGACTAGCAAATATAATAATTATGTAACCAATATCAATACCTATGTTACTCGAACCTGTATAAGCTGTCGTTTCAAGACGAGAGATTATTTCCTCATACCATACCCCTCCCGTTCCTGTTTCTCTAAAAAAACTCGTTCCTGATATAAGTAAGATAATAGCTTCTAAGAGATAAAGCGGTCCGATTAAAAATAAAAAAATCAAAAAAAAGTCTGAAAAGCGGTTTTTACTTAACCGAAAAGTATAATCAAGAATTTCTCCAAATCCCTTTGGTTTATTAAACTGTACATTCACTTCCATATTCCTCCCCTAAAATAATTTATAATTGTCAACATGAACTATTTTATCATTATTTTGGTATGTTCCAAACGAAAAATTGTAAATATTTACAATGCGTATTCATACAAATGACTTGCTCAGAAAGGTGTACGCCTGTGCTTAAATTAGATGAATATGTCACTCAGCGATTGTTTTCGCCATGGTAAGGATCTTTTTAGCGAGAGGCGTTAAGCTAAATCCTCCAACGATTGCTAAACGACAAAAAAGGAGGTTAGCCATTGAGCTAACCCCTCCCTCTAACTTTATGAACTTAGTAATATCTAATGCCTGTCCAATACTTTTTTTCAAATTCGGTGCTTTCTTAATAGATGGTAGATAGCAGTTTTCCCTGTTCTCCACTTTTTTTAGAGGAACCATTTTCTACAAATTGTTTATGCCATAGCATAAAGGTAATGATTGTCCATAGTTTACGACTATAATCATGTTTACCTAATGCGTGTTCATCTAAGAGGTGCTTCGCATAGGCTTTATTCAGTAAATTTTCTGTATGACTATTTTCTATTAATGAGACTGTCCAATCATAGAGTTCATGTTTTAACCAAATCCGAATTGGAACTGGGAAGCCCAATTTTTTTCGATTCACGACATGGGATGGAATAATATCTTTAAAAGCTTTCCTAAGCAGTGCCTTTGTAACTCCATTTTGAATTTTACTTGAAGCAGGAAGAGAAGCTGCTACCTTAAACACTTCTTTATCAAGGAATGGCACTCGTAACTCAAGTGAATGAGCCATCGTCATTCGATCTGCCTTCGTCAAAATATCTCCCTTTAGCCACGTATTCATGTCAATCGTCTGCATTTTTGAGACATCATCTAAATGATTGACTTGTTGGTAAATCTGATCTGTAATCGTTTTAAAGCTAGTGTCATAAGGATATGCTAAAACCTTTGATAGTTCTGGATCTTTAAATATATGCGCATTACCAATATAACGATTTTCTAACTTTGTACATCCTCGATAGATGAAGCTTTTACCTTTCATACCCTCTGGTAGTTTCCTAGATGAAGAGAGAAGTATTTTCTTCATCGCATGAGGAATATATTTCCACACCGCCAAATCATCTGGCTCTTTGTAAATATTATATCCAGCAAAAAGTTCATCTGATCCCTCACCTGATAGGACAACTGTTACTTGCTTCCTAGCTTCACGTGCAACAAAATATAACGGCACAGCAGCAGGGTCTGCAACAGGATCGTCTAAATGCCAAATAATTTTTGGGAGTTCATTTATAAACTCTTCTGGTTTAATCAAATAGCTATGATGGTTCGTACCAAGCATAGAAGCTGTTTTCTCCGCAACATCCACTTCACTGTAATTTTCATCCTCAAATCCAACTGAAAATGTTTTAAGTGTTGGAGATAATTGACTCGCAAGCGATACGATAATCGTAGAATCAATTCCTCCTGATAAAAAGGCACCGACTGGAACATCACTTCTCATATGCTTTTCGACCGACTCCGATAATGCTTCGCGGATATTCTTCATCTCCTGCTCTTCATTAGTCGAGCTACTCGGGCGAAATTCTGATTTCCAATAAGGAATGAATGTACATGTTTCCTCTTCTGCCTTTTTTATGAAATAACTACCTGGCGGAACTTTTCGAACGATTGTATCCATCGTTTTTGGTTCAGGTACATATTGAAATGCTAAATAGTGCTGTAGGGAATCTTTGTCAATTTGTATGTGATGAATAAACGGCAGAAGGGATTTTTTTTCTGATGCAAAAAAGATTCCATCTTGCCGATCTGCATAATAAAAAGGCTTTATTCCAAAATGATCACGAGCACCAAATAATGTTTTTTCGATTGTATCCCATATTAGAAAAGAAAACATTCCTCTAATTTTATAAACAACATCCTTGCCAATCGCAGCATATAAAGCAACTAATACTTCTGTATCACTACTTGTCTCACATGTAATCCCGAATGATTTTAGTGTTTCACGCAATTCTATATGATTATATATTTCTCCATTAAAAGTAATCATATAGCGACCATTCGCATAGCTATATGGTTGATGTCCGTTTTCTTTATCAATAATACTCAATCTTCGAAACGCCATCGACATATGTTGATCATGAAAATATCCTTCATCATCTGGCCCCCGATGAACAATTTCACCGTTTGCTTTCTTAAATAATTCCATTCTTTCGGGAGTTACTACTGTTTCCTCATGAAATAGACCTGCTATAAAACCACACATAATTACATCTCCACCCTTTAATAAATAACCTGTTCAAAGTAGTATTTTTCTATATAAGTATTTGTTTTTAAAAACACTTAAACAATCTATTGCTTATGAGACGTTGCTCACGTCGAAATTGTTGCAAACTATTTGGTTTATCGTATCCTATAACAAAAAAGAAGAGCCCAGGCCCCTTATTGAACGTCAATCGAAGTTTCAATATGGTCATGAACCTCTTCTCTTTCAACGTGAACAACTATTTTATACATACCCTCTTCTTCAAACTGATAATCAGATATGTATGTTCCTTTTGCGGTAGATTCCGCTGCATCTATGTAATGATGATGCTCTTCTCCATCCTTCCAAATTTCAAAGCGGACCATTGCTTGTGAGAATGGTTGATTGTTTTCTTGGACAGTTGCTGTTAGCTGTACTTTCGTTTTCGCTTGAATTCCTGTTAATTCGCCTAATGTAATGTTTACACTAGATGAATGATGATCTCCTTCTGCATGGTTTGCATGCCCGTGTTCACCGTCATGCTCTTCTCTAACCGTTGCTCCCGAATCAGCTTCTCCTACCAGAATCTCCATTTTCGGCATCGTATGATAGCTTTTTACATCTGTATGAGCGATTACCTGATACGTCCCATCTTCCTTAAAAGAATAATCAATTTTATATGTCCCTGTATCAACTAGCTTTGCTTCAACTTCTTCTGACTCTTCTCCTAATTTAATCTCGAACGTGACTTCTGCATCATCTACTAATTCTTCACCATAATAAACGTGTGCAGCTATTTGTACATCCTCATTTTTATTCACATGATCCTCTGCCATAATTTCCACTCGTGGTGCTTTAACCTCTTCTTCAGTCGTTTGAGGGCCTATCTGATTATTTGATTCTTGACAACCACTTAATATGAACATAAAAATCAAAAACGAATACGCTACCATCTTATTTTTCATTACATTCGGCCTCCAATTATTCACCCACTATAAGATATAACATAAAATAAGGATTTTCTGTAGTATTTATCCCATTTTTACCTTATTTTTCATTATTAGTTCACCTTTCTAAGAAATCAAAGAGAATATTAAAAGGCCTGATGCTTTAATTGAGGCATCAGACCTTTTTCTACTATTATTATTTATTTAACGCTTCTTTGCTTAACACGTCAGCTTTGTCAGTTCTTTCCCAAGAAAGATCAAGATCACTACGGCCAAAGTGTCCGTATGCAGCTGTTTGTTTGTAAATTGGGCGTCTTAAATCAAGCATTTTTATAATTCCTGCTGGACGAAGATCAAAATTGTTACGTACAACTTCAACTAATACATCTTCAGATACTTTACCTGTTCCAAATGTATCAACTGAAATCGATACAGGCTGTGCAACTCCGATTGCATATGCTAATTGAACTTCACATTTGTCAGCTAATCCAGAAGCTACGATGTTTTTCGCAACATAGCGTGCAGCATATGCAGCAGAACGGTCAACCTTTGTTGCATCCTTACCAGAGAATGCTCCACCACCGTGGCGTGCGTAACCGCCGTACGTATCAACGATAATTTTACGTCCTGTTAAACCTGCATCACCTTGAGGTCCTCCAATAACGAAACGGCCTGTTGGGTTAATGAAATATTTTGTATTTTCATCGATTAAGTCCGCAGGTACAACTGGGTTAATAACATGCTCTTTTAAATTACGTTGGATTTGTTCTAACGTAATTTCTGGGTGATGTTGAGTCGAAATAACGATTGTATCAATACGAACTGGTTTGTTGTTTTCATCATACTCAACTGTTACTTGTGTTTTACCGTCAGGGCGTAAGTAAGGAAGAATTTCTTCTTTACGAACTTCTGTTAAACGGCGTGAGAGTTTATGTGCTAGTGAAATTGGAAGTGGCATTAATTCCTTCGTTTCATTACAAGCAAATCCGAACATCAATCCTTGGTCACCTGCACCAATTGCTTCGATTTCTTCGTCTGACATTTGACCTTCTCGAGCTTCTAGCGCTTGGTCAACACCCATTGCAATGTCAGCTGATTGCTCATCAATCGCAGTTAGAACCGCACAAGTTTCCGCATCAAAACCATATTTAGCACGTGTATAACCGATTCCTTTTATTGTTTCACGAACGATTTTTGGAATATCAACATACGTGCTTGTTGTAATTTCTCCTGCAACAAGTACTAACCCTGTCGTAACAGACGTTTCACACGCCACACGTGCATTTGGATCTTTTGCGATAATCGCATCAAGGATTGAATCTGAAATTTGGTCACAAATCTTATCTGGATGGCCTTCTGTTACAGACTCAGAAGTAAAAAGACGTTTTTTAGTCATGGTATAAATCTTCCTCCTCATATTTATGTTCATTCTTTGATCCGGAACTCTTCCCTAAGTATGTTTACCTATAAGATAAAGCTGGCTTACCGCCTAAGTCCTTACGACGAAAGTTTAAAGATTTTTATACAATCATCCATGAATTAGGAAGTCTGATCGTACAAATAATCACGTTGGCATGTTTTGTAAACAGAAGTTTTTATGTACCTTTACCACATGCTTGTCCTGGTAAAACTCCAATGAGAAGATACTCTTTTCTGTTATCAAAAAAAACCTTTCCTAAATGAGGAAAGGTTTTGTAATTGTTCATCGCCTTTCGCTCTTATCGATCAAGGGCTTTCGCCTTGCATCAGGTTAGCACCTTTGCATCGGAAAATGTCACTTTAGATTACGCGCATCTTACATAGAGACTATCAATAGGTAGTTTTTACTTAGGTAAAAAACCGCTATATCATAGTATCTCAATCATTCATACGTAGTCGCCATTTTCCTTTGATAGCAGGTTGCTGGGTTTCATAGGGCCTGTCCCTCCACCAGCTCAGGATAAGAGAATCCGTTCAAGGAAATATCATAGCGTACTCGTAAATTGGTGTCAAGATAAAATAACGATAGCCATCTATCAGTTAGGTTTTTTTTTATCTGACGGCTAGTGCAAATCACCTACATATATACGGCAGTTATCCTCCACCTTCACTTCTTCGATTCATTAAAAGGATTAGAGATGGGAATATTACTGCTTAGATAATGCGGGATAAACATCCCGATTAAAGAACCTTTCTCTTTCTTCTTAAATAAACTTATATTATCGAACCTACACATTATTGTTCCCCATTTTTGAATTAAATTATAAATATTACTTCTATGATCCATACAAAGTATGTAACTTTTTTTATTTTTTTAACAATTAGTATGCTTTATTTTTATTAATGTGTTATACTATTAAAAACAAAGTCAGAATATTTAATTATTTAATTAAAACCTTTTGTTTATCATATCGAAAAGGATGGTATTGGGGATGAATATGACTGCGATGACAACTGAACTGACACAATTAATTAATGGGGAAAATGTAAGACATAACCTTTCTGTTGCTCAGCTTGTGGAAGAGGTGCTTGAGCGCAAAGAAGGGATTCTAACTTCAACTGGGGCCATTCGAGCAACTACAGGTGCTTATACTGGTAGATCACCGCAAGACAAATTTATTGTAAGAGAACGATCTGTTGAAAATAAAATTGATTGGGGAAGTGTTAACCAACCAATTTCAGAAGAAGCATTCAATAAACTTTATCTTAAGGTTATCTCTTACCTGAAGGAACGAGATGACATTTATATTTTCGATGGATTTGCCGGAGCAGATCCACGCTATCAATTACCTCTACAAGTAATCAATGAGTATGCGTGGCATAATTTATTTGCGGGGCAGCTTTTCATTAACGGAAGTGAAGACTCCATTTCAAATGAACAACCGTTTACCATTCTTAGTGCACCAAATTTTAAAGCAAACCCAGAGATTGATGGCACAAATTCCGAAACATTCATTATTATTTCGTTCGAGAAAAGAACAATATTAATTGGTGGTACTGAATATGCTGGTGAAATGAAAAAATCAATTTTTTCAGTTATGAACTTTTTGTTACCAGAAAACAATATTCTTCCTATGCATTGCTCTGCAAATGTTGGATTTGAAGGCGATGTTGCCTTATTTTTTGGATTATCAGGGACAGGAAAAACAACGTTATCAGCAGATCCAAATAGACGGCTAATTGGTGATGACGAGCATGGGTGGTCTACTTCTGGTGTCTTTAACATAGAAGGTGGTTGCTACGCAAAATGCATTAATTTATCTAAAGAAAAAGAGCCACAAATCTTCAGCGCAATTCGCTATGGTGCTGTTTTAGAGAATGTAGTTGTAGATGACGAAACACGTGAAGCTGATTATGATGATGCATTTTATACTGAAAATACACGTGCAGCCTATTCATTAGATGCAATCGATAAAGTGATCACACCGAGTATCGCAGGGCATCCGCAAACGATTGTATTTTTAACTGCAGATGCATTTGGAGTGCTCCCTCCAATCAGTAAATTATCAAAAGAACAAGCAATGTATCACTTTTTGAGCGGGTACACTAGTAAGCTCGCAGGAACTGAACGTGGAATAACAGCACCTGAAGCAACCTTTTCAACATGCTTCGGTTCACCATTTTTACCTTTAGAAGCAACACGATATGCGAATATGCTTGGTCAAAAGATTGATGAACATGGAGTCCAAGTATTTTTAGTCAATACCGGCTGGACCGGTGGTGAGTATGGTGTTGGAAATCGAATGAAATTGAAATATACAAGAGCAATGGTCCAAGCGGCAATTGAAGGAGATTTAGATTATATTGAAACATTGAAGGACGAAATTTTCGGACTAAACATTCCAATTCACGTTCCTGGTGTCCCTGATGATATTTTAAAACCGCATCTTACTTGGAACTCAAAAGAAGCTTATAATGTGAAAGCAAACGAACTGGCATCCAAGTTCAAGAACAACTTCAAAAAGTTCACACATGTTTCTCCTGAAATTGAGAAATTTGGAGGACCAATCAGTAAATAAGGAAATTATTTAAGGCTGTATGCATATGCATACAGCCTTTATTGTTTAGCGTACTATAACTGTGGATAAGCGCACTGCATCCAGCGTAAGCGTTCGGTCCCTCTTGGGTCTAAGCCACTTTTGAATTGAAGGCAAAAACACCTTCTATTCAAAAGCGTCTTATTTGCCCGAGGCTGATCAAGGCGCTTACTTTTGTTCTTTTACTTAGTTTTCTTTTAATTTGTCGAATTGAGCGCAAGTAAGCGATACGTGACAACTGTCTTATTTTCTGCGAGCTGGAGCTTTTCTACTATCGCTTTACCAACAATTTCTCCTTCGATTGTTTTTCTAACCTCTATAGGAATGTCAATTGGATAAATTCTGTACCCTTCCTTCGTTAACTGGAACATATTTTCTTCGATTCGTTGTTCATTTCCTTTTGTCACAATCATCGTATTAAATTCAACCGGCATGCCCATTAGAATCCCTCCTATTTTTTATAAGATAAATTTCCATTAGTATGGATTTTCTCAAGCCGCATTTGTCAGACTTCATTTCCTCTAGACGGTGAGACAGCCTATCTAGTTCATCATATCACCTTCGTACTAATTTAAAAGTCTGCTTATTGATTTTTCATCCACAAACAAAGTCTATGTAACGTCTCACGATTAACTTTAGGCGAAAAGTAATGAGTAAATTCCTTGAAGTACCAGCTTTCAACCCGTTTATTTAATTCCTTTAATCGTTTTTCTAGCCTGTACGCATGCTCAATCGAGACATTTTTATCCTTCACACCGTGTATAATTAATACAGGAGCATGCATTTTCTCTAATTCGTACAGTGGTGTTCGCCACTCATATCGTTCAGGGTATTTTGTCGGAGCACCTCCAATCACTCTTTTCAGCATTCTACGGAGATCCTCTCTTTCGATATAGGTTAAAAACATATCAGATACTCCACCCCAAGTGACAATCGAGCATACATCTTTAGATAGGATACCAGCCAATAACGCCATAACACCGCCTCTTGAAAACCCAAAAAGATGGACTCGATTAGGTTCAACTTTCGGATGCTGCTTTAATAATTCAATACTGGAAATGGCATCGTAACGATCATCGCCTGCAAAGTCTTCATTCCCTTCGCCACCCTGATTCCCGCGATAAAACGGTGCCATAACAACAAAGCCTTCTGAGGCGAATTGAACAATTCTTCCTACTCTAACCATCCCAACGTTCTTGATTCCACCGCGTAAATAGAGGAAACCATCATAGCTTCCAGCTGCAATCGGCTCTGCTAAGAGGCCTTTTACTTTTAAGCCATTTGACATATAGGTCACAACCCAAAGCTGAATAGTTGGATTTGGTGATGGATATTTTACTTTACTAAGTATTTTGCCGTTCATCGTACATTCCTCACTCTTTCAGTCTTAATTACATCTTTTATTAACATACCCTAAATTTTAATGTTACTAAATGAATCATAGGCATTCACACATTTTTTGAAGTTTCATAACCTATCATAAGTTCCCACTGTATCTCCAATCATCCTTAAACAAATCATACGTTTTCTTATCTATTTTATTAGAACAGCTTGATGTATCGCTAGTCCAAATAGCAAAGACGTTGTTTTTTATCTCCTATCGACCACTAGCAGAAACATCATGGAACGGAAAAAATTTAAGATACTTATCATCTAGGAGGTTTGCAACATGAAAAAATGGCTATTATTGTTTTGCCTTTCACTATTGCTTGTTTTACCACTTGCAGCATGCAACCAAAATCAACCTGAAAAAATTAAAGTTACCGAAGTTACCCACTCGATTTTTTACGCACCTTTCTATGTCGCACTAGAAGAGGGATTTTTTGAAGATGAGGGACTTACGGTTGAATTGACGACTGCATGGGGTGGAGATAAGGCGATGACTACCCTTCTTTCTGACGGAGCCGACATTGCGTTAGTAGGCTCTGAAACATCTATTTACGTCCAGTCACAAGGTTCTAGAGACCCTGTCATCAACTTTGCCCAACTCACACAAACGGATGGTACATTCCTTGTTAGTCGCGAAAAAATTGATAATTTTACATGGGACCAATTAAAGGGCAGTACGTTTTTAGGGCAACGTGTAGGTGGAATGCCACAAATGGTTGGTGAATTTGTCTTAAAACAACATGATATTGATCCACATGCCGATCTTAAGTTACTGCAAAATATTGATTTCGCCAATATTCCAAGTGCATTTGCTTCAGGTACTGGTGATTTTGTTCAATTATTTGAACCAACAGCAAGCATCTTTGAACAGGAAGGTACAGGTCATATTGTTGCATCTTTTGGATCTGAATCTGGTAAAGTTCCTTACACAACATTTATGAGCAAAGAAAGCTTTTTTAATGAGAACGAAAGCACAGCAAGAAAATTTACTGCAGCAATTTATAAGGCACAGCAATGGGTTGATGAAAAAAGTGCGCGTGAGATTGCTGAATCAATTGCTCCTCAATTTAACGATACAGACTTAAAACTGATCGAAACAGTTGTAGAACGCTACAAGGAACAAGGCTCTTTCGCAACTGATCCAATTTTAGATGTTGAGGAATGGGAAAATCTTCAAAATATTATGGATGAAGCTGGTGAGCTTCCACAACGGATTGATCATGAAACTCTTGTAAATACCACTTTTGCGGAGGATGTGGCAGGGAAGTAAGGAGGAACCATCATGTCATTATTAACTGTCGAGAATATTCACCATATCTATTTCACAAAAGACACAGCCACCATCGCCCTACAGAATGTTCACCTTTCGATCGAGGAAGGGGAATTTGTCTCCTTTCTCGGTCCAAGTGGCTGTGGAAAAACAACCCTATTGTCAATTATAGCTGGGCTCATTAAGCCTGTCGAAGGAACTGTAACTCTTAGTAATAAAATAATCACAAAGCCTGATTCAATAATCGGTTATATGCTACAACAGGATTATCTTTTCCCTTGGAAAACAATTGAAGATAACATTACATTAGGTCAAAAAATTATAGGCAAACAAACAAAAGAAATGAAACAAAACACGTTAGATCTTTTGCAAGAAATGGGTCTCGAAAATGTCGAAAAACAATATCCAAGTCAGTTATCAGGCGGGATGAGGCAAAGAGCAGCATTAGTTCGTACATTGGCTACAAATCCGAAAATCCTTTTACTTGATGAGCCTTTTTCAGCGTTAGACTATCAAACAAAGCTGAGGCTCGAAGACTTGGTTGTGCACACATTAAAGGAATACAAAAAAACGGCTTTACTTGTCACTCACGATATTGGTGAAGCAATTGCCATGAGTGATCGAATCTTTGTATTTTCTTCAAAACCAGGAAGGATCATCCGGACATATCGAGTACCTAAGGAATTAAGAGAATTAACACCGTTCAATGCTAGACAGCACCCATCGTATTCAACACTATTTCAAATCATATGGAAGGAGTTGGATCAGCTTGAAACAGAATGAAACGATTGACCTCCTTCATAAAAACTATAAGCGTGGACTTGAAATAGAAAAGAAATGGGTACGATTTTATCAAATTCTCATTTTTATTAGCTTTTTTGGATTATGGGAAATAGCAGAGCGGAGAGGATGGATTGATCCGTTATTATTTAGCTCACCATCAAAGATATGGAATCTATTTATTGTAAAACTACATGACGGCACCCTTTTATCACATATTGGGGTTACGCTTTTTGAGACAATTCTAGGGTTTATTTTGGGTACATTACTTGGGGTATTACTTGCTGCTATACTATGGTGGTCCGCACGATTTTCAAAAATAATCGATCCTTATCTTGTCGTTTTAAACGCAATGCCTAAAGTAGCACTAGGTCCAATTCTGATCGTTGCGTTAGGACCGGGTTTTGTATCAATTATTGCAATGGGGACGATCATTTCTGTGATCATTACAACAATAGTCGTGTACACTTCGTTTAAAGAGGTAGATTCTAATTATATTAAAGTTCTAAACACATTTGACGCCTCTAAATTGCAAATATTTAATGAAGCAGTACTACCAGCGTCATTTCCGACGATTGTTTCAACCTTGAAAGTGAATGTTGGATTGTCATGGGTAGGAGTGATTGTAGGAGAGTTTCTTGTTTCAGCCAGAGGTTTAGGCTATATGATTATTTATGGCTTTCAAGTATTTAATTTTACTTTGGTGCTATTAAGCCTTTTCATTATTGCCTTTTTTGCAACTATTATGTACCAGGGTGTGGGACTTTTAGAAAAACGCTTTATTAATAGCGGGAAAAGAGGGTGACAAAGACAATCCCTCGAAACTTGAGGGCTAATCTGTTGTCACCTCTTACTTTACATAGCCCATTTCTTTTTTATTTCTATAAGACTTCTTTGTAAGACATCATCTTTCATGATAAAGCTATATTGTTTATTTCTTTTCACACTGATTGGAATGTCTTCCATTAAGATTGGACCAAATGTTTCAAAATAAGTTTCCTGCTTAATTAGCTCACTAATTGTTGCGTAATAAATATTTTTAACAATCGTCTTCTCTTTACCCGTTACCTTGTATTGACCAATATATTCAATTGTCTTAATCCTACCGCCTGTTTCTTCCTTCACTTCTCTAATTGCTGCTTCTTTTGCTGTTTCATTTTCTTCGACTTTTCCTCCGGGAAACTCGTATCCACGATCTGAATGCTGTGTTAACAGCCATTTATCATGATAACGACAAACTACCCAAACATGCTTTGGATCCTTTGAAAAAGGATGATCTTCAAACGATAATTGTACTTCATTGTGATAATAATCAATAAACTGATACATAAACTAATCCCTCAATTTTTTACTTTCTATTCAAATCTTATCACAATGTTAATTTTCTGTATAAGGTTTATTCTTGTTCATCTATTTTTGTCATTAATCTTTGTGTACGAATATGTTCTCTTGTTTGCTCATCCCCAAGGTCATACAGCATTTCATAAATACGTTTGTTCGCATTGTCAACCTCATCGTTTTCACTGTCATAATGATATTCAATAAATGGCAATTGTGCACGATAAAAACCTTTCCAATCTGAGGAATAAACCTGATCAAAATAGTGACGAAGCTGAATTATTTCTTCATCTGTTGCTTCAATTTTAAAATTCCACGGAGAAACAGTACTTAATTCCGTAATCAGCCCATCACCAACTGAAATATAGTAAGTTTTCTTCGAATTCCCCATGATAACAACCCCTTCTTTCATTCTTTATTTATCTTTTACTCGGGCCATTGTATTTATTCAATTTGTAAAGCAGAGGAATGATTTTATAACTTAATGCCGAAAATAAAAAAAACTTCTTTTTTAGTCGCAATTGGAGGTCAAATGAGGATGAATCACGAATTTTTCACCAACCCGAAAATAAGTAAATTCCGAGCAGATGAAGAAGATGTTAATGCCTATGTACAATCGATGATACGTAACACAAATAAGCAAGAAATCCTTACATGGATCAATCACATGTCTGAACACGATTTACATTTGCTTATCTCCCCCTATATTACAGAAAAAATGACTGAGGAACTCGCTGAAAAGGAAAGTTGAGATACAAAAACAGGTGGAAATCATGATGATTTCCACCTGTTCGAATTTCTATTTGATTATTCATTTTCCTAAGAATGATTTTAACATCCAATTATGTTTCTCGAGGCCTTGATGAATAGCTAAAAGCATATCACCAGTTGTTTCATCGCCTACCTCCGCAGCAAGCTCCATACCTTCTTTTGATTCATTTACTAGCAAAGCGAAATCATCGTAGACACTTTGGACCATTTGCTCAGCTGTCAAAGACCCCTCTGCTTCTTGAATCGATGAAAGCTCAAGGCATTCTTTCATTGTCGCAACTGGTGCACCATCTAAAGCTAAGAGACGTTCTGCTAATTCATCAATATGGACCGCAGCTTCATTATAAAACTCTTCAAACTTTTCGTGTAATGTGAAAAAATTCCCGCCCTTAACAAACCAGTGATAATTATGTAATTTTACGTAGAGGACCGTCCAGTTGGCAACCTGTTTATTCACCGTGCTAATTAATTTTTCTGACATTGAAATTCCTCCTACTTTTTAAAATTTAATCTACACTTTTAGCTTGTACTAAAACTTCCAATATAATCTACATTTTTGCATGATAAAATGAGAGCTCTCTCAATGTAGTTTTGCTCCCCATTAAGAATGAGATAGTAGGAGAGGATACGGGAACATTCTATAAGATTTTTTCATTGAAGTTATTAACAGACTTAAGTATACTCTCAATATCGAGTAAGTGAGAGGGGATCATCATGACAAGAAAGATTGTATTACCACCGAAGAAGGAACGTCACAAGCTTTTCGGTTCCATCGAACCAGGATTAAAGCTGAAACCTACTGAAAAAGCCCAAATGCCAGATTTACAAAACACAAAAAGGGACTTCCTTTTTTCAATAGACGCAGTGGGTATTAGCAACGTAAAGTACCCAATTATTATTGAATCTGATTTGAATCCAAAACAACAAACAACCATTGCTAGTTTTAAAATGACGAGTAAAATCTCTCATGATTCTAAAGGAACAAATATGAGTAGATTTACGGAACAACTTGAAATATATCGTCAAAACGGTGGATTTATCCTTACAATTAAAAACCTATTTGACTTTACAAAAGAATTAGCCGAGCGCCTAAAGCAGCAAGATGCGAGCATTGAAGTAACCTTCCCATGGTTTTACGAACGGAAGGGTCCAAGCTCAGAATTGATTGGCCTAAATCACGCCGACGCTAAGATTTCAGTTTCATATGTGGACGGTGTCGGGTTTACAAGCTCCGCTTCCTTAACGTGCGGTGTGACAACCCTTTGCCCATGTTCAAAAGAAATAAGCGAATATAGTGCACATAATCAGCGTGGTTTTGTCACAATGAATGTTGAATTTACAGAGGATTATCATGAAAATAAAGATTGGAAAGTTGCTTTATTAGAAGCAGCAGAAACAAACGCTAGTGCAATGATTCATCCGGTTCTAAAACGCCCTGATGAAAAAATGGTTACTGAGACAGCATATGAAAATCCACGATTTGTTGAAGACATGGTAAGATTAGTAGCAGCCGATTTATATGAACTAGATTTTATTCAGGCATTTACAGTTGAATGCCGAAACGAAGAATCTATTCATTTACATGACGCGATTGCTAGTTTAAGCTTCCGGAAATAAGCAAAGTGAAAACGCCAATTTCAGCCTCTGGCAATAAGACCCACATGAAAAATGACAGTGCTCATTATGTGGTTTGCAAACTTGAGCGAGAAAACGGTCTTAAAATCCTATACATCTTGTAAGTAAACCAAAAAGTCGGCATTCCCTCATTTAGGGACACCGACTTTTTTATTATCCAAAAACTTTCGCTAATTCTGCTTTATCTTGTTCAAGCCAATAGCGCATTAAGCGTTTGGCCCCTTCTAAGTCATGAAGCTTTGCTTGACCGCATTGTTTTTCATTAGCAGCTGGAATCTCAGTTACTTCAACAGCAGCTTTTAATGTATCCTCTAATAGATCAATGATTTCGACTACCTCAGGCTTCCCACTCACGACTAGGTAATAGCCTGTTTGACAACCCATTGGCGAAATATCAATAATATCAAAATGATCATATTTTTCTGCATGTTCACGGATATTAAACGCTAATAAATGCTCAAGTGTATGAATTGTATCTGGTTTCATTGCTTGTTTATTTGGCTGGCAAAAACGAATATCAAACTTATTTACCTCACCATCGCTTCCAACCTTATGAACGCCACAATGACGCACATACGGAGCTTTTACAGCATTATGGTCTAAATCAAAGCTTTCAACTGAAGGCATTTTTCTCACTCCCAAAAGTAAAATTCTCATCATAATTGTAACATAATTATTGAAAATTCGTATTATTTTTAACTTTTAAAGTTGTACTAGGATTTAGACTATAAGGAATAGTGTGCGCATCACACTTCAAGGCACAAAAGCTTGGCAATGACTAAAAATCGAGTATACTAAAGGGAAATGATGGTTAGGAGACGTTACTTTTATGAAGCATTTGTTTATCTCGCTTATACGATTTTATCAAAAATTTATTTCTCCGCTTACTCCACCAACATGCAGATTTTATCCTACATGCTCACATTATGGATTAGAAGCATTTCAACGTTTTGGAGTAATAAAAGGGGGCTATTTAACAGGGAAGCGGCTTTTAAAGTGTCATCCCTTTCATCCTGGTGGATTTGATCCAGTACCAGAAAAAAGGGAAAATAAAAAAGGGATTTGAGTTGTCCCATATCCCTTTTTCCTTCAAATGTTATCCTTCATACCCGTTTACAATCACGTCTAGCTTACCAGTTGCAGGGTCAATGACAAAGCCATGTACAGGAATACCCTCAGCTAAAAGTGGATGGTTCTTGATTTGATTTACACTATCACGAACACTATCCTCTACTTTATCAAAGCCTTTAAGCCATTGATCTAAATCAATACCTGAGTATCTGACCGTCTCTAATGTTTCCTCAGTAATTCCTCTTTCCACTGCTTTTGAAAGAAATGAATCAGCATCTAATTTACTCATCCCACAATCATGGTGGCCTACAACACAAATTTCATCTGCTCCTAGCTCATAAACAGCAACCAAAAGACTTCTCATAATACTACCAAATGGATGTGCAACAATAGCACCAGCGCTTTTTACAATTTTCACATCACCATTACGAATATTCATTGCCTTTGGTAATAGTTCAACTAATCTCGTATCCATACATGATAAGATGACGAGCTTCTTATCAGGTAACTTCGATGTCTCAAACTGCTCAAATTCCTTATCAGCTACAAATTTTTCATTATATTTTAATATTTCAGTAACAATTCCCATATTCTATCTCCCATCGTAATTTTAATTTCTCTAATAATATCATAACTCTTGTTTTTTCACTATTTTTAAGTTAAAATTTCTGTTGATCAAATCGCAATGATTACTATTTTTTGTAGGAGGTATGCAATTTTAAGAATCTTTTGTTACATACTATGTTTGTTCAAGTATGTAACAAACCATTAGGCTAAGACACCTACGTTCCTAATCTATCTAGAAATACTTAGTCTATCGCCAAACCCCTGAAGCGAAAATACTTGTTTTCTTATATCACCATTTTAGATGGTTATTTCAGGTAGTAACATAAAACAGGTTCTCAAATCGGAATGATTAAGATATAATAAAATCAATTAATCGGAATCATACTGATTTACAAAAGGAGAAGAAAAATGAAGAAACGCGCATTACTTATAAGTATTTTTTTATTAATTGCAATTACATTAATTGCTTGCGGTGGAGAAAACACCTCCGAACAACCAACAAACGAGCAGGAAACTGCTGACAACAAATTAAAAGTATATACAACAATCTTTCCACTAGAGGATTTCACAAAGAAAATCGGCGGAGATTTGGTTGATGTTGAAAGCATCTTCCCACCCGGAGCAGACGCGCATACATATGAACCAACGACAAAAACAATGGTTGATATCGCTAAATCCAATGGTTTTATTTATTCCGGTGTTGGAATTGAAAGCTCTGTACAACAAATTGAGGAAGCATTAGTAAAAGAAAAGGTAGTATTTATTGACGCAGGAAAAGGTGTTGAACTTCTAACGAATAATCATGATGATGAGGCACCTGCTGATGAACATGCAGATCACGAGGACGATGCTCATACTGATGAACATGCAAATCATGAAGACGATACTCATACTGATGAACATGCAAATCATGAAGATGATGCTCATGCTGATGAACATGCAGGTCACGACCATGGTGACAACGATCCTCACGTATGGCTTGATCCAATCTTATCGATTACATTAGCCGAAAATATTAAAAATGCACTCGTTGAATTAAATCCTGACGGTAAAGAAACGTTCGAAGCAAACTTTCAACAGTTAAAAACACAATTGGAAGACTTAGATCAGTCATTCACAGACATCATTAGTAAATCAGATAAAAAGGAAATTCTCGTATCACATGCTGCATACGGTTATTGGGAAAAGAGATACGGTATTGAACAAATAAGTGTACTAGGCCTTTCCCCAACTGAAGAGCCATCACAAAAGGAATTACAAAATATTATTGAGACAGCAAAAGAACATAATTTACATTATATTATTTTCGAAGCAAATGTAAGCAGCAATGTTACTGATATTGTTCAAACGGAAATTGGTGCTGAGGCGCTGACATTGAGCAATCTAGAAACAGTAACCGATGAAGATTTGAAAAATAATGAAGATTATTTTAGTATTATGAAGAAAAACCTTGAAACATTGGAAACAGCTCTTTCAAACAAATAATTGAGATCTGTATTTTTCCACTTTTCCAATTTGGCAGTAATTCACCACCAACATAAGCAGCTACATTGCACCACATTGGACGTCACATATTATTGTGGCGTTTTTTTCTTGTAAAAAGGTATGAAACACGTATTAAATGGCAGACTAATGATGTATTTCATTTTTTCAAAGGAGGGCATAAAAATGGCACAAGACGTACTTTGTGAAGTAAACAACTGTTCCTATTGGGGGCAAGGTAATAAGTGCAAGGCTGAAGCAATTTATGTAATCAGTAACACTGGTAAAAAAGCTGGTAGCAGTGAAGAAACTGATTGCAAAACATTCGAACCAACCGACTTATAAGCCTTTCCCATTAGAACAACCACTGGAACGAGTAGCTGCAACTACTCGTTCCTTTTCTTTCTATTATTGATAATGATTTTCAATCTTATTCAATTATTTTACATATTTTTTATAATTTTTCACAAACTAGTCATAGGAAACCTAAAGGGGGAACTTATGATGAAGGAAAGCTTACTGAATTCCTTTCGTAATGATGTGAAAAATTCAGGTGCTGATTCATTTCCAATGTTTGTAGATTCCTTTACAAATATATGGGATTATGAATTTGGATCATTAGATGATCTGCCACATGATGTAGATGAACTTGTAGCTGACCGTGCAATTGAATATGGACTGATGGAGTAAGAACAAAAGCGGAAGCGCCTTGTAACGGTAAAAGTTGGTACCCCAACACAAAACTAAGTTTTTCAGTTAAAAAGGCTGACACTTTTTTGTGTCAGCCTTCCATAAAAATGATTACTTTCCTATCGCTCAACTTAGGCATTTGCTACTTTTGAAAGCTTTCGTTGTGCTCTTTTCTTTGCAAGTAACCCATGCTTAGGCGAGAATAAAAACGCAATTGCAAACAGGACACCTGTTACTGTCGCCATTGCACCTGCAATCGAAACATTTAAGAATGTAGCCACATAATAACCACTGATTGCAGAAAATACACCAATACCAGCACTAATAAATAACATCGATATCAGTTTATCTGTTAGCAAATAGGCCGTTGATGCAGGGACAATTAGCATGGCAACAACTAGTATCGCTCCAACACTATCAAATGAAGCAACAGTTGTTATCGAGAGCATTCCCATTTGTAAATAATGAATAAACAAAACTGGTATCCCAATTGCTACAGCCATCTCAGGATCAAATGAGCTAATCTTAAATTCTTTATAAAAGAAAATAATGATTAACAAATTAATGATAAATACGAAGGATAAAAGCCACACCGCTTTTGGCCCTAAATCCATTCCGTTCCATTCCATTGTATCCCAAGGTATAAAGGTGATTTCCCCCATTAATGCATGATCCACATCTAAGTGAATGTTTCCTGCAAAAACCGATAATAGAATAACACCAATTGCAAACAGGGATGTAAAGACAACACCGATAGCGGCATCTGCTTGAACACCTTTCCCACTCAGTACTTGGACAAGTAGTGCTGTTAAGAGTCCAACTACAACCGCGCCAATTAACATTGAAGGTCCTTCTAAACTGCGACTAACTAAGTAGCCACCTACAATCCCTAGCAGTACAGTATGAGAAATCGCATCTGCTAACATTGCCATCTTACGCAAGACTAAAAAACAACCGATCATTGCACATGTTATGCCAACCAACGATCCTGTTAGTATGATCCACGCATCATAAGTCATTGATCATCATCCCCTTTTCACCAAGATTAGATGATTTCGGCATTAACAACGGTTCGCGATCGTGATCATGTAATAAAGTTAAAAGCCGATCCTTCGTTTCATTCGATATCGAACCAAGATTGAGATCATCTTTTGTTCGAAGGTTTAAATTAGCAAAATCCATCTCGTGCATTAAGTACATTTCATACAATCGTTGTTGTAATACAAGCTCGTAACCAGCGTGAATTCCGTTTTCTGTTAAGATCCAAGTTCTATCACTTACTTTTTGAATGAATGCATTTTTTTGTAAAACATCATAAGCATAATGAAGTAGATTGATAGATACCTTTCTCTTTTGTAGAAGCTGAACTTCCGTTATTTCCCTGAGGTTTTCATCCACTGCAACATCATAAAAGCTTAACAAAATTTGTTCGACGGCAGTTTTCTTTCGTAACGACAGCTGTTTCAATGCCTTCGCTAGCATTCCTTTTTTAGGGGCAAAAATAAGGGAGACAAGGAACATAAAAGTTGCAGCTACGATGATAAGTGGACCTGTTGCCATCCCTTTGGTAATCGTACTGAGTAAGGTACCTAAAACACCTGAAACACCACCAATGAATCCTGATAAGATAATCATGTAACTTAGTTTATCTGTCCAATACCTTGCACTAATGGCAGGAGTGATGAGCATAGCCGCCATTAAGACAACCCCTACTGTTTGCAGTCCGATTACAACAGAGCAAACAATCAGTAACAATAACAAACCGTTTAAAAATTTTGCAGGAAGCCCAATCCCTTTTGCAAATTGAGGATCAAACGTTAATAATTTGAACTCCTTATAAAAAATAACGGTGATTACTAGTAAAATAAGGGCAATGATTGAAATTAACCTTACATCTGCAGCCACCATTGAAGCTGCCTGCCCAAAAATGAAATCATCTAATCCACTTTGGTTTCCCGCTCCATTGTGCTGAATATAGGTTAAGAGCACGATTCCAAAACCAAAAAACACTGAAATAATAATACCTAGCGCTGAATCTTCTTTGATACGAGAGTGATTGATAATCATTTGGATGAAAAAAGAAGAAACTAAGCCAGCGATTGCCGCTCCAATTAAAAACCAAATTAATGATTTTGATCCATATAGAAGGAAGGCGATACATACGCCCGGTAAGGCTGAATGTGCCATCGCATCACCAATTAAGCTTTGTTTTCGTAGCAATGTAAAACTACCAACCACCCCACTTACGATTCCAAGGAGCATTGTACCTAATAACACCCACTGTGTATTCGGATTTTGAAGTTGTAAAAAGATTGCTTCAAGCATGTCACTTCACTCCTACTTAATATCTTCTATTAAAACTGATTGATCCTGTAAAAACGTAAGCTTTCCGCCATACGTTTTTTGTAGGTTTTCAATTGTAAACATTTCTTTTGTCGGTCCAAATGCAATCTTCCGCATGTTTAAAAGGAGCACCCAGTCAAAATATTCCTCAACTGTTTGTAAATCATGGTGAACAACAAGCACCGTTTTTCCATTCGCTTTTAGTTCATTAAGTAAGGCGATGATTGCTTTCTCAGTTGCAGCATCGACACCCACAAACGGTTCATCCATAAAATACACATCTGCATCCTGAGCAAGTGCCCTTGCTAAGAAAACTCGCTGCTGTTGACCACCTGATAATTCGCTAATTTGGCGATTTCCATACTCAAGCATCCCTACTTTACCTAAACATTCCTTGGCAAATTCAATATCCTTTTTGCTAGGTCGTTTAAACCATCCAACATGGCCATACCTCCCCATTAACACAACGTCTAATGCATTCGTTGGAAAATCCCAATCAACAGAGCCACGTTGAGGAACATAACCTACTCGTTTACGCTGCTTATTATATGGCTCACCATATATCATTACTTCCCCAGAAGCTGCCGGAATTAATCCTAATATTCCTTTAATTAATGTTGATTTCCCGGCGCCATTTGGACCAATAATCCCAATCAAATTTCCTTCTGGGACTCGAAAGCTAACCTCCTGTAAGACAGGCTTATGGTGATACGCAATTGTTAAATTTTCTACTTGAACAGGAATCATTTATGAACACCAACCTTTTATGATGTTGTTACTATTTATAGAATTTTTTGAAAACACTATTGCTAATTATGCTCAATCTATCAATCTCTGAATTTTGTTCACCCTTAACCTCTTAAATCGTCTAAGAAACTCTATTTTAAAGATGAAACAATTGTATCGACGTTATGCTTAAACATTCCGATATAAGTGCCCTCGTCTGTTCCTTCCTCACCCATTGCATCTGAGTAGAGGTTCCCACCAATAACAACATTGTGATTTTGTTTCTTGGCGCCTTCTACAACTGCCTGAATCGATTTTCCAGATATACTGCTCTCAACAAATACTGCTTTAATATTACGCTTAACGATTGTATCAACCAGCGCTTGAACATCTTTTAATCCATATTCTGAATCTGTACTTAATCCTTGTAACCCCATTACTTCAAGTCCATATGCATTGCCGAAATAATTAAAAGCATCATGGGCAGTTACAAGTACTCGACTTTCTTCCGGAATCGTTGCTATTTGTTCTTTCGCGTACTGATCCATTTCTTCAAGCTCTTTTTTGTAATGTGACGCATTTTGTTTAAATTGTTCTTCATTCTCTGGTGAAAGCTTTGTCAATTCTTGTTCAACTGTATCTACCACATGGATCCAAGCTGGAATATCAAACCAAACATGTGGATCATGTGAGTTTGAACCCTCTACGGTTAACAATTGATCGGCAGGAATGGAATCAGCAACAGCAACAGTAGGCTTACCCTTTGACATTTTTTCAAAAATATCTTCCATCTTACCCTCTAAATGAACTCCGTTATAGAAAATGATTTCTGCATCATTCAATTTTTTTATATCGCCTTGTGAGGCACGATAAAGATGTGGGTCGATACCAGGTCCCATTAAAGAGATCACGTCAACTTTGTCTCCACCAACGTTTTTTACGACATCTGCAACCTGACCAGTTGTTGTTGTCACGACTATTTTTCCACTTTCATTATTAGTTGCTTGGTTACTGCCGCATGCTGCTAATAAGCACAGTCCTACTATTACAACCACACTTAAAATCCACTTTTTCATCATTTTCTCCTCCGTCTCACTCTAATTAAGTTTCCTTAACGCAACTTTTATTTGAAATTTTTTTAGACTCTCCCAACAAGATCGCCTACGTCTATTCTAGGGTATGCGCTACTATTTTAACCTGTTACATTTTTTATTAGCGACCCTAAAAAAGTTTCCCTAATACAAAACTAATGCATTATCCCACGTTTGTCAACTTTCTTTTCTCGACAAAAAAACCAGCCTAATCGGCTGGAAGTAAGGGATGAGCAGAAAGAGAAACTATTCATTACTTTTGTTTGTCTTTCATTTATCAGTATAATGGGAATCCAGGTTGCAAAACAAATTTGAAAATATACATTTCGCCCCCAAATTTACCATCATATTCAAAAATTCCTCCTACAAAAATGACTTTTCTTTAAAGCGAGATTCACTATTTCTACTTGGATTATGTTAATTTAAATAATCGTTACAGAATCACAATATTTTTCAATTACATCTCTTCGGACTTCAAAGCCAATGCCATTTCCAGAAGGTACTGTGATTTTTCCGTTCACCGTCTTTATTTCTGGAAATACGAGATCTTCGTCCCAATACCTAGACGATGAAGAAATATCACCTGGAATTGTAAAATTTGAAAGTGAGGCAAGTGCAATATTGTGTGCCCTTGAAATACCCGTTTCAAGCATTCCTCCACACCAAACGGGAATATGATGATTTTTACAAAGGTCATGGATTTTTTTAGATTCAGTTAAACCACCCACTCGTCCTGGTTTTATATTCATCACTCTACAGCTACCAAGTTCGATTGCCTTCCTTGCATCCTCACTTGTTACAATACTCTCATCTAAACATATCGGTGTAGCTAACTTCTGTTGAAGCTTTGCATGATCAACGATGTCATCTGCTGCTAGCGGCTGCTCGATCATCATTAATTCAAATTGATCTAAAGCTTTTAATCGATCGATATCCTTAAGTGAATAAGAAGAATTCGCATCAGCCATTAACGGTAAGTTTGGGAACTTTCTGCGAATTCCTTCGATTAGCTCGATATCCTGATGAGGAGAAATTTTCACTTTAAAACGTTTATATCCTTCTTCTACATACTGACTTATTTGCTCTGTCATTTTAGGTATCGAGGATATACCAACAACTACGCCACTTTCAATTTCTGTTTTGTCACCACCTAAAGCATGTGCTAAAGATTTATTCTGTTTTTTCGCAAATAAATCCCAGACCGCGCCTTCAAGTGAAGCTTTTGCCATAAAGTTTCGTTTCACATGCTTAAAAATTGATTGGAGTTGATCTGGATGGATAATTGACTCAGTTTTAACTAAAGGAATTAGGATATCCTTTAGTAAATGAAAAGACGTAGCTATCGTTTCTTCGGTATACCAAGGTGTAGAGAAAGCAACAACTTCCCCCCATCCACTAACCCCATCAACATCCGTCATTTCTACAAGAATACTATCTCGATCAGTTACGTGACCGATGCTTGATATAAAGGGGGACTTTAGCGTTTGAGTGATATGATACAACGTTACAGATTTAGTCTTTATCATTGCAACCTTCCTTTATTTACTCGTTCTTTTAATGCTCTCCGCAGTAGTTTATTTGCAGCATTTCGTGGAAGCTCATCTAAAAAAGTAATATCTTTAGGAACTTTATAAGTTGCCAACTGATTTTGACAGAATTCAATAATATCTGTTTTCATGAGTTGCTCATGTAACACAACAAATGCGTATGGGGACTGTCCCCATCTTTTGTCCTCTACACCGACTACCCCCGCATCTTTTATTTTTGGATGGGATAGTAATATTGATTCAATTTCGGCAGGATAGACATTTTCTCCACCAGAGATAATTAAATCTGAACGACGATCTAGAACATATAAAAAGCCTTGATCATCTATATAACCTTGATCACCAGTATGTAACCAACCGTCTTGGAGAGCTTTTTTCGTTTCATCGTCTCTCTTCCAATAGCCCTTTGTTATATTAGGCCCCTTAACTAAAATTTCTCCCTCTTCATTCGCAATACACTCTTTTCCATCTTTTACGATTTTAACCTGACAAGAAAACAATGGTTTTCCAGCCGATCCTAGCTTCGTCATGCTATGCTCTGGAGTTAATGTCACAATTTGTGAAGCAGTTTCCGTCATCCCAAAGGTTTGATAAACTGGGATCTTTCGATTTTGACATTCCTCAAGCACACTTTTCGGCACTGGTCCTCCTCCCGCTAGCATACATCGAAACGAATCAGGATATCGCTGCTTGTCTAGTTGATCTAACATCTGTTGAAGCATCGTCGTAACAACAGAGACAATCGTAACTTTATCATTCATAATCGCTTGATTCATTTTAGTTGCATTAAAGCGCTCATGTAAAACAATTCCCATTCCATAAATAACACTTCGCATGACGATTGATAAGCCACTTATATGAAAAAGTGGGACAGCTAGGAGCCAGCGATCTGTAGGTAGTAATCCTAAATTCAAAGCTGAACCGACCGCACTTGACCAGTGATTTCCAAATGTATGCATGACCCCTTTTGGATGACCCGTTGTACCAGATGTATACATAATTGTCGCCACTTGATTCGCCTGGAAATCTAGCTCATAAAGCTCGACATTCGCATTTTCTTGCGGCAACTCCTCATTTATAATGATATGTAGCGAATTCTTACCATTACTAATTTTCTCCTTAAGTTCCCCGTTGCAAATGACATGCACTACTTCCCCATCAAGAATTTGCCACATCAATTCTTGACGTGTCAGACGTAGGTTTAACATAATCGCAACTGCTCCGATTGACATCACAGCATGAATCGTTTCAATCATATCAATACTATTTTTCATTAAAATCGCAACATGCTCACCTTTGGTCACACCAGATAATGATAACTGTTGCGCACGAAATTGAACTCTTCTGTGAAGTTGATGAAAGGTCACCTGTTCAGACGTTGTTTTTACCGCAAGGCGATCTGGTGTTAGTTCTGCACGTTGCTTTAACCAGTTAGGCATTTGTTGATTCATTTTTACACCTCCAAATAAGAAAAGCGCAAGCACCTTGTCCAGCCTAAGGCAGACATCAGACGCACATGAATAGAAGGCGTTCTTTGCCTTCACAATTCATGTGTGACTTATGACCCCGAGGGGCTAGGCCGCTTGCGCTAGACACGAAAACTACGATCAAAAAACTTATACTCTTATCCTTAAATGAATAAAAACAGCTTGATGTGTACTAAACCATCAAGCTGTTTCACAAAATATTATCTCGCTTATTAAGGGAAACGAGGGAATTGTTTAAAGTCCGGATTACGCTTTTCTTTAAATGAGTCACGGCCCTCTTTTGCTTCATCTGTCGTGTAGTAAAGTAAAGTCGCATCTCCAGCAAATTGTTGGATTCCAGCAAGACCGTCTGTGTCAGCATTAAAGGCTGCTTTTAAGAAACGAATAGCCGTTGGGCTCTTCTCTAAAATTTCTTCACACCATTTCACTGTTTCTTCCTCTAATTGCTCAAGAGGAACAACTGTATTTACTAAGCCCATATCCAATGCTTCCTCAGCGCTGTATTGTCTACATAAGAACCAAATTTCACGCGCTTTTTTATGACCAACAATTCTAGCAAGGTAGCCAGAACCATAGCCAGCATCAAAGCTACCAACCTTAGGTCCAGTTTGTCCAAATACTGCATTGTCTGCGGCAATTGTTAAATCACAAACGATATGTAACACATGACCTCCACCAATTGCATAGCCAGCAACCATCGCAATAACAGGCTTTGGAATAACTCTAATTAAACGTTGTAAATCAAGAACATTTAAACGTGGAATTTGGTCTTCTCCAACATAACCACCATGTCCTCTAACCTTCTGATCTCCACCTGAACAAAATGCTTTGCCACCTTCACCAGTTAAGATGATGACACCAACGTTCTGATCATCACGTGCATAAGCAAATGCATCTATTAATTCCATTACTGTCTTTGGCGTAAATGCATTATGTACGTGTGGACGATTAATTGAAATTTTTGCAATTCCATTATATGTTGAATAAATAATCTCTTCGTACTTACGCTCTATAACCCATTCAATTGTCATACTAAAAAACCTCCTTATTTAAAATCTGATTTTAAGAACTCATTTACTATTTTACCAAAAATTCGAGGTTGTTCCACATGTATTGCATGGCCTGTACCATTTATTTCGTTTACGACAGATTTTGACAACAGCTGGTCCATACTTTTAGCTATATCACAAAATTTCTGATCTAATTCTCCACATAATAGAAGAACAGGCACGTTTAAATTAGGAAGTACATCCCACCATGCAGGTTGTGCCCCTGTCCCCATCCCAATTAAGCTATTCGCTAAACCAAGTGATGAGTTTTGTAATCTTAACTGTCTAATTACATTTCGTTGTTGAAACGGTAATCGAGCTTGCGTTGCAAATAGTGGAATACTCTCCCATTTATCAACAAAACGCTCCATGCCTCCGCTGATTATTTCATCGGCAAGCTTTTCATCTGCCTGTCTACGTTTTTCCCGTTCATCAGCTCGTTGTAATCCTGGGGAACTACTTTCTACTATTAATTTATTTATTCGATCCGGATAGATGCAAGCAAATGATAAAGCTAATCTTCCACCCATTGAGTAGCCGAGAACATTTGCCTTTTCGATCTTTAATTCATCGAAAATACAGACCAGGTCCTCTACTACTTCCTCCATTTTATACCTAGAAGGGTCTTCTGGACAATCGGTACCTCCATGACCAATAAGATCAATAAGTACGAGCTGATAGTTCGAAAACTCCTTTAAAAGATGTTTCCAGTTTAAAGAAGAGCCCGTAAAGCCATGAAGCAAAATAAGTGGTTCACCTTCTGAATAAATATCAACGTGATAATGGATACCTCTAATGATCATTGTTTCAACACTTTTCTTATTTCCTGGGAAACACAATCTAACATTTCTCGATGAATATTGACACGATTCTTTCGATCCGTCGGTACTTCGATGACATTTAAACCTTTACGTGATTCAATCGAACGAAACAATGTACGCATTTCTTCCCAGCTTTCGACTTTTTCATAGAATCCATTATACATGTCAACTACTTTTGAAAAGTCCAAACCAATTGGCGTTCCATACAATGTTTCAAAATGCTTTTCTTCTTTAGACTGTGGCAAAAATGAGAAAATACCGCCACCATCATTATTAATTAAAATAATTGTTAAATCGAGATTGTTCATTTTTGCTGCTAAAAGACCGTTTAAATCATGATAAAAAGATAAATCCCCAATTAATAGGAATGTCCGTTTTGGGGCATCGACACTAGCGCCAAGTGCAGTAGATACTACGCCATCTATTCCACTTGCTCCCCTATTTGCGAGGATGGTAATACCTTTGGTCGTTTGACTAAAAAATGTATCAACATCACGAATTGGCATACTATTCCCAACGATTAATGTACTTTGATCAGGCAAAAGTTTTTGAAGCTCTCGAACAATTTTCCCTTCAAACATCTCTGTCATTTGTTCCATCAAGCTGTCAACCATTCCTCGATACAATTCATTGCACTGAACCCATTTGTCGTAATAAGGAGAGGCTTCCCTTTTGCTAACTTTTCCTAACAACCGCTTGCAAAAAATTGTTTCATCACACGTGATCATATAAGCAGCGTTTAAAGTTGGGTCTCGGAAGCCGCCACCTTGATCAACGACAATTTGCATAATGTCAGGATTGTTTTTCAACAATAATGTCAATGGTTTTGAAACTGGCATCGCACCAAATCGAATGACAACATCTGGCTTTAGAGCTTCTACCAACACTGAGTCGGCTAAAATAGTATTATAGCTTTCAATGATGCCTTGTTTATTATGATCGCCAGCGCGCAATTGTGATAGCGGATCTGCTAAGACTGGGAACTTCAAATGCTCAGAAAGTCTTTGAACATGTTCTAAGAACCCAGGTACATGATGTTCTCCGCAAACGATTAATCCAGCTGATGCACCTTCAGCAAGTTGCACGATTGTATCCAGTTGATTGTCTGATAACACCGGACTTGTTGCTGCTATATGTACATATGTATCTCGGTTATCTTGTTTACTCCACAGGTTAGCTAAGTTTAAGTTAGGTACTAATGGTTCTCTCAATGGAAAATTCAAATGGACAACCCCAGCTGGACTTGTTAATGCTGTTCCAACTGCCCTTGCAGCAACTGTTCGAGCATACCGTAGCATCGTTGGTTGTTCTTCAGGTATCGCAAGGTCAACAAACCATTTTGCATAATGACCATACATATGAATCTGATCTATTGCTTGAGGTGCACCAACATCCCTCAATTCATGAGGCCGATCTGCTGTTAAAACTAGTAAAGGTACTCTAGCATAATGGGCCTCAACAACGGCAGGATAATAATTCGCCACAGCTGTCCCAGAGGTACATAGCAAGGCAACAGGCTTTTGCCCTGCCTTGGCAATCCCAAGTGCAAAAAAGCCTGCTGATCTTTCATCTACATTAATATAACAAGTAAGCTTAGGATGCTCTGCCATTAATATAGCTAATGGTGTAGAGCGCGATCCGGGACTTATGACCACTTTTTCAACACCAGAACGAACGAGCTCGTCGACAAAGCTTGCTACATACCGTGTAAATGAATCAGTTCTGTTCATTATTTAATCCTCCCAAAGCTGACAACATTGGTTTTAATTTAATCTTCGTTTCGAGGTATTCCGATTCTGGTTCAGACTCTGCTACAATACCACAGCCTGCGAATAAGGCAGCTTTATTTCCTTCAATTAATCCCGATCGAATCGCAACGACGAATTCTCCATTATCTTCATGATCTAACCAACCTATTGGTCCCCCGTACCAGCCTCGATGCATTGGCTCAAGCTCCCTTATTTTCTCAATCGCCTTCTCCTTTGGAAAACCACCTAATGCTGGAGTAGGGTGAAGTCTTTCAACCATTGAAAAGAGGGTATGACCTTCTCGCGCAAGCCCTTTTACAGGTGTGTAAAGATGTTGAATATTTTTTGTTTTTAATAAAGTTGGATCCATAGGCGACACTACTTCATCGCAAAATTGATCAAATGCTTCTTTAATCATTTTTACAACAATAGAATGCTCAATTAAATTTTTATCATCTTGTAAAAGTTGATCGCCTAGCTGTTGATCTTCATCATTGTCCTTCCCACTTTTTATTGATCCCGCGAGACAGGTTGAAAGAACATGATTTTCTTCTTTCTTTACTAATCTTTCTGGGGTTGCACCAATAAAGTACTGTCGACCATTTTCGAAACCAAAAATAAAGCTTGTTGGTTGTTCTCTTTGAAGGCGACCTACCACCTGATAAGGATTAATCGTGTTTGAAAATTCCAATCGAACTTCACGCGCTAATACGACCTTATCAATTTCTTTTGCACGAATATCAGACGTTGCTTTTTCCACAGCCTCTATCCACTCAGATGTTTTTAATTCAATTGAAGCGAATTCGTTACCTTTTTCACAATCCAATTGATAATTAGGTTTCATTTCAACAAATTGCTCAAAATGTTGAAGACACGTATCTAATTGGTCAAAAGGTGTGATTAATTTATTAATTGTCATATATGATTTCCCATTAATAATCGTTAACATGAGCGTTGGCATCACAAACTTTGCTTCAGAAAAACCCGCCCAAAGTTCAGAGTTTTCCTTCATTGGATCAAAGGAAAAACCACCAAATAAAATGGGGCCCGTGCCAACCTGTTTGAAAGTAGAAATCAGTTTTTTATTGAAGCGTTTCCATTCGTTTTCAATTTGCTGGAAACGTTCAGAAGTGTGTTGATTATTTTCTAGTATGAGTTCTTTTCCTATTCCAACCATCGTAAAATCAGCTTTTGGAGTAGACCAAAAAAAGCGTTCTCCTAAAGATAATTCTTCACCAGAAGCAAAGAAATGGAGGGGGTCAAGTGCATCCACTTCTTTAATGCGGCTAACGATCACTGATTGATTCGTTTGCTTTGCCTCTTCCAATGCATGCTCTATATTTTCTCTAATTGTTTCATCCAAAGTTGTAATCAAGTTTATCCCCCCGAAACCGAATATTGCTTTATTAAGATACACCTACCGTTTGTGGTGTATAAATAGTATGGATTTAATCACTAATATCTTATTATACACCTATTATATCTCTTATAGTACAAGATTAAAATGAAAACATCCTTAAACGATGTAGCATTTTAAAGGCATAATTGGCAATAAGAAGAAAAATTGGTGAAAAAATTTGAAACCCCGTCCTTTTCCACTTAATAAAAAAATTGAATGCATCATCGAAATCATGTTTTCTGTGTAATATTTTACAATCATGATTTCATTAAATCTGCTCATAATAGGTAGTGAATATTATTGTGACACTTCCATCAGAAGATTTCTACCGATGGATGCCCCACGTTATGATTTTTAGTGGGTTTTGAAGCGAGATATTACAGTAAGGAGCGTGGATGGTATGCTAGATTCACATCAAAAAGAGACCTTCCGTTCACAGCTAACAAAAATGAAGGAAGATATTGAACAACGGTTTGAAATGAATGGACATTTCGGTTTAGAGATTGGACATCCCCATGAATCAGTTGGTGAGCTATCTAGTTATGACAATCATCCAGGCGATGAAGCGACTGAATTATATGAGCGTGAAAAAGATGTCGCCCTAAATGAACATACAAGAGAAGAACTAACAGATATTGATCATGCTCTCCAAGCAATTGATAATGGAACCTATGGTAAATGTGAGGTGTGCGGGGTTGATATTCCACTTGATCGACTTGATGCACTCCCTACGGCTACTACGTGTAAAGAGCATTCACCTGAACAGCATGTCTCTCATAATCGACCTGTTGAAGAAGAGGTACTGATGCCACCTTTCGGAAAATTCGATTATGATGATGACCGGGCTGAAAATGTCGGTTTTGATGCAGAAGATGCTTATCAAATTGTTAACAATTTCGGTTCATCTGAAACACCATCAGATTTTGCTAATCCTCAAGAAAATTACAATGATGTTTTTATGGATTCAAGCGATCCCATTGGCTATGTTGAGGATTATGAAAACTTTATAGGTACTGACATTGAAGGGAAAGAAATCAAGGTGTACCCATCAAATCAGCATCAGAAATATGAAGACATGCTCGACGAAGAAGGATTGATGACAATCTTTGGTGATTTACCTGGATATGAAAAGGATCCTTATACAGAAGATAATGATTGATTTTTTTAAGGACTCCCTGATTATGAGGGAGTTTTTGATTTGTATGCTGATTCGTTTAGAAAGTACTATCGGAATTGCTGGACCTGAAGAAATAATTCATTACCGTCTCACCTCACAAATAAACTTCTATATGCTGTCATTACGCTGTATTATAGAAGTAGTACATTAAAAAGTTTTTTATATCACTACTTTAATCTACATAATTTGGAGGGGTCCTGTTGAACGCACATGAAATTGATTATGTCTTGCATGGAGACGATATGCAGTTTGTTGAAATTGAATTAGATCCAAATGAAAGTGTTGTTGCCGAAGCTGGTGGCATGATGATGATGGAAGATGGCATTGATATGGAAACAATCTTCGGTGATGGAGACAACAATCAAAAGGGCTTTTTAGGAAAGCTAGTTGGTGCCGGTAAACGAGTACTTACAGGTGAAAGCTTATTTATGACTGTTTTCACAAATAAAGGAGTTGGTAAAAAGCAAGTTTCCTTTGCTGCTCCATATCCTGGTAAAATTATACCTGTTGATTTAAGTGAACAAGGGGGTAAGGTCATTTGTCAAAAAGATGCCTTTTTATGTGCAGCAAAAGGTGTTTCGGTCGGCATTGACTTCCAAAGAAAACTCGGTACTGGATTTTTTGGTGGCGAAGGATTTATCATGCAAAAACTAGAGGGCGACGGCTTAGCTTTCTTACATGCAGGTGGAACAATTATTAGAAAAGACCTTCAGCCAGGTGAAAAACTGCGCATTGATACTGGATGTCTTGTCGCTTTAAGTAAAGAAGTAGATTATGATATCGAATTTGTTGGAAAAGTTAAAACAGCATTTTTCGGTGGCGAGGGCTTATTCTTTGCAACAGTTCGTGGACCTGGTTCAGTTTGGATTCAATCGCTGCCATTTAGCCGTTTAGCAGATCGTGTCATCGCAAGTGCTCCCTCTGCTGGTGGAGAAGGGCGTGGAGAAGGTAGCATACTTGGTGGATTAGGTAGATTATTAGACGGTGATCGTTAAAGAACAAAAGCGTAAGCGCCTTAATCAGCCTCGGGCAAATAAGCCGCTCTTGAATAGAAGGTGTTTTTTACCTTCAATTCAAGAGCGGCTAGGACGCTTGCGCTGGATGTCATGCGCTTATCCACAGTACAAGAATTTTATAGTTTCTTAAACGAAAAAATGGTGCTGACTCCAAAATTGGGTCAGCACCATTTTATTAACTTTATTGGGTATCCCTTATATACAGAATAGCGTTTAGTTTAATTAAGTCACGCCTTATATTCTTATCCCAACTGGTCCAATCTTCCATATTTCATCGGCATACTGCTGAATCGTTCTGTCGCTTGAAAAGTAACCGGAATGTGAAATGTTGATTAATGCTTGCTCAAGCCATTTATCGCGATTTTGATAGGCATTTCCAACCCTTTCCTGCACATCAATATATGATGCAAAATCGCGGAGAAGGAAGTACTGATCATTTTGAACGAGAAGTGAATCTGCAATCGATTCAAATTCACCTTCATCTTCTGAGAAGAAGCCGTTCGTTAATTGATCCACAACCTGACGTATTCTTAAATCGTGATGATAATATTCCATCGAACGATAACGACCGTTTTCCTCGTATCTTTGAACCTCCCCAGCTGTTAGTCCAAATGTAAAGATATTCTCCCTACCTACCTCTTCCATAATTTCTATATTTGCACCATCTAAAGTTCCGACGGTTAAAGCACCATTCATCATAAATTTCATGTTCCCTGTTCCTGACGCCTCTTTACTTGCAGTCGAGATTTGTTCGCTTACATCTGCTGCTGGAAAAATATCTTCTGCAAGGGAAACACGGTAATTCCCCATAAAAATAACCTTAATAACTTGAGAAACCCTTGGATCATTATTTACTTTATCTGCTAAAGAATGAATTAGTTTAATGACCTTTTTCGCATAATAATAAGTTGGTGATGCTTTTGCCCCGAAAATAAACGTACGGGGTTGGATCGAATAATTAGCGTCCTCTTTAATTCGATTGTATAAATACATAATGTGTAAAACATTTAATAATTGCCGTTTGTATGCATGTAACCTTTTTACTTGAACATCAAAAATTGAATCAATATCGACGATGATTCCATTTTTATCAGCAATTTCCTTCGCAAGAATCTCTTTTCTTTTTCTTTTGACTGCAGCGAAGCGCTCTTTTAATTCAGGGTGATAAATATGTCTCTTCAAATCAAGCAATTTCTCTGGCTGTCTTTTCCATTCATCACCAATTACCTCTGTGATTAATGAGGTTAACTCTGGATTTGCTTTTAATAACCAACGACGGTGGGTTATACCATTCGTCTTATTATTAAACTTCCATGGATAAATGTCATAAAAAGATTTCATTTCGCGATTTTTTAAGATGTCGGAATGAATTTTTGCCACGCCATTAATACTATTGCTCCCAACAATCGCAAGGTGAGCCATCTTGACTAATCCATGTGCAATAATAGCCATATGTTCAATGCGTTCCCACTCTCCAGGATAATGGTCCCACAACTCTGCACAAAAGCGCTCGTTAATCTCTTCAATAATCATATAGATTCTTGGTAAAAGTGGTTGAAATAAATAAATAGGCCATTTTTCCAATGCTTCGGATAAGATTGTATGATTTGTATAAGACAACGTATTTGTTGTAACTTCCCATGCTTCGTCCCATGTCAAACCTTCAATATCCATTAGTATTCTCATCAACTCTGGTACCGCCATAGCTGGATGTGTATCGTTAATATGAATCGCAACCGAATGATGAAGCTCTCTTAGGTTTTGATTTTCCTTTTTAAACGAAGCAATAATACTTTGTATGCTTGATGATACAAGAAAATACTGTTGCTTTAACCGCAATATTTTTCCTTCATCATGTGTATCGTCCGGATATAGATAGTCTGTAATTGCTTCTATTTCACGTTTATAGGATAAGGTATCCTGGTTCGGTCCGAGAGAAGATGGTTCTGCATTCCAAAGTCTTAGTGTATTAACCGTATCTACTTGATATCCTATTACAGGCATATCATAAGGAACAGCCAACACTTTCTGTGCCCCTACATGCTTAAAGGAGAGTGCATTGTTATCATAGCTCGTTTCCACTCTTCCCCAAAAAAATACTTTTATAGCTTCCTCCGGCTTTCGAACCTCCCAAACATTCCCATGTCTAAGCCATTGCTCAGGAAGTTCTACTTGATACCCATCAACAATCTTTTGATCAAACAGCCCATGTTTATAGCGAATTCCATATCCATGTCCTGGTAAGTTTAACGTTGCAAGTGAATCTATAAAGCAAGCAGCAAGACGGCCAAGTCCGCCATTACCTAATGCTGGGTCTGATTCACATTCTTCGATTTCACTTAATGAAATACCAAGATCATGTAACCCTTCCTCAACTACCTCTTTTATTTCTAAATTGAGCAAATTCTGACCAAGCAAGCGGCCTAGCAAAAATTCAATTGATAAATAATATACTTGCTTTTTGTTTTCTGACCTGTAAAGTTCATTCGTTTCAATCCATTTCGTGCTAATATATTCCCTTACCATATTCCCTAACGTATGGTATTGGTCACGAATTGTCGATTCCTCAATTCCTTTTCCACACAAACTTTCTAGTTTTTTAAGATAGCCTTTCTTAAATCGCTCTTTATTGGAGAACATGGCTTTTCACTCCTAGTCACCAAATCAGCATATAACTGATTATATTTCAAAGCGGATTGCGCCCAACTATAATCTTGTTGCATCGCGTTTCCAACAAGATCTTGCCAAACATCCTTCTGTTGATAAAATTCAATTGCACGATAAATCGTATGTAACATGTCATGTGCATTAAAGTTCTGGAATGAAAATCCATTCCCTTCTTCGGTATCTTCACGATAAGAAGAGACAGTATCGTTCAACCCACCCGTTTCCCTAACGATTGGGATTGTCCCGTATCTTAATGCAATCAGTTGGCCCAAGCCACATGGTTCAAACTTTGAAGGCATTAAGAACATGTCTGAACCTGCATAGATGCGATGCGCCAACGTCTCATCAAATCCTATGTAAGCTTTAAATTTATTTGGGTAAAGCCATTCCATATGTTTAAAGTAATCCTCAAATTCCTTTTCACCAGTTCCAAGAACAATCATTTGAATCTCTTTACTTAACGCTTCATCAAGAACACGCTTGACTAAGTCAAATCCCTTTTGCTTCGTTAATCTTGTGACCATAGAAATCAATGGGATATCTTCCTCGACAGGTAGCCCAAAAGCAGACTGTAGAGCCGCTTTATTTTTTGCTTTCTTACTGAGTGTTTTAACAGTAAATGGCTCTTCAATTTCCTTATCTGTTGCTGGGTTATATAATGTATCATCGATTCCGTTTACGATTCCAACAAGGGATGATTCTCTCGCCCGTAGGAGACCATCTAACCTTTCTCCATAATAGGCTGTTTGAATTTCATCCTTATATGTAGGACTAACAGTTGTGATCGAATCAGAAGCAACAATTGCCGCTTTCATAAAATTCACATGGCCATGGAATTCGACCTTCCAGAAATCCTCCACATCAATATTCAAGAGATCATGTAAAATATCGTATGGGAAGATCCCTTGAAATTGAAGATTGTGAATCGTAAAAACGGTCTTCATCTGTTTATAATAATCATCTTGTGCGTATTCCTCTTTCAGTAAGAAATTGATCATTCCTGCATGCCAATCATGTGAATGGATGATATCTGGCTGAAAGTCGATAGCCTTTAATGCATCTAATACACCTCTGCAAAAAAATGAAAATCGCTCGCCATCATCATAATGACCGTATAAGGAGTCGCGATAGAAATAATATTCATGATCGAGAAAATAATATGTGATCCCTTCATATTTGAGTGTTTCAATGCCACAATACTGCTGTCTCCAACCGACAGATACTGTAATTTCATCTACTTTTACCATCTTATCTCTGAATTTTTCTGCTATTAAACTGTATTTTGGTAGAATAACGCGAACATCATTTCCTAATCTATTTAGTTCTTTCGGTAATGCGCCCGCTACATCAGCTAAACCACCTGATTTCACGAACGGCACACATTCTGAAACAGCAAATAATACCTTCACGAGTTCATCAGCTCTCCTTGAATTGTTCTTTTTCTTAAAATAGATGGCATTGATTCAGTACCATTTATTTTGGAGGAATTTAATACCTTTACATCCTTATCAGCTATTACATTTTCTAGTACACACTGATCTCCAATTTGTGATTTTTGCATAATGACACTATTTTTAATCACTGTATCTTTTCCTATATGAACCCCTCTGAAAATAATACTATTCTCAACATAACCTTCAATCTTACAACCATTTGCAATTAAGGAATTCTTCACAACCGCATCTTTTCCATATTTAGTCGGTGGTTCATCTTTTGCCTTCGTTAAAATTGGTCTGTCTTTAAGAAAAATTCCATTCCAGATCGATGGATTCAGCATATCCATACTGTGCTTATAATAACTACTCATCGAATCGATGATTGCTACATAACCAGTGAACGAATACTCACAAATCGTAACATGGTTTCGTTTTTGTATGATTACATCAGTTAACGTCTGATAACCTGATTGCTCTTTCGTTTGAATAAGGTCAACTAATAGTTTTGTAGACATGATATACATTTGCAAGGACTTTCCATCCTTTGTTACTTCCGTAATATCACAACCATTTTTTAAATGTGATTGTAATACTTGTTTATAATCAATATTACAAACAGTATGGCTATTCGTAATCACCGCATATTCTTGTGTACTTCTTAAGAAGTAATCCATATGGTCTGAAAACTGACGGAATGACCCAAACTCATCGTACTCATTATGCAAGTGAGGAGACGGGAAAAAAAACAACCCATCTTTTTTTCGATTTAAGTCCCATTGTTTCCCTGAACCAAGATGGTCCATTAATGACCGATATTGATATTTAGGAAAAATAGCTACACTTTCAATCTCCGAATTCACCATATTTGAAAGGACAAAATCGATTACACGGTAGCGACTAGCAAAGGGAATAGCTGCCAATGAACGATGTAGTGTTAAATCTTCAATTTCCGATTTATAAGCTGTTGCATCAATAATACCTAGCATTCTCTGATTCAATTCATATCTCTCCTTTTATGGAAAAACAGTAAAAAGCACAATCATACTTTGACGATAACGATGTTCAACTGAAGATGAAAATCGTAGAAAAAGTGATTCTACGATTCAACAATCGCTAAAACATGCTAGCACTCTTACTATTTTCCCCTTACTTTATTAGCTTATTTGAAGCTTCTTGCCATTTATCCACAAGGGAATTACTTTATATTGCTATCAATAAGTGCTGCGATTTCCTCAATAACCTCTTCTGTTACAAGGAGAACTTCATCTGCATTTTTATCTGGGCAAATAATTGTTCCATTTGGAATTTCAATTCCACTTGGGACAATTGCATTCTCGATATGGACATTTTCTCCTATTATGGCATCTGGCATTAAGACAGAATTTTTTATAACAGAGTTCAGTCCCACCGTTACACCTTGGAATAATACAGAGTGATTCACTCTCCCCATAATCACACAACCATCATTCACTAATGAGTCTGTAACCTCAGCATCATCTGCAATAAACTGAGGAGGATGATTTGAATTAACAGTGTAAATCTTCCAATCTCTATCGTATAGATTCAATTGCGACTCATCATTTAGTAAATCCATATTCGCTTCCCAAAGACTTTTAACCGTACCAACGTCCTTCCAATAACCTTTGAATGGGTATGCAACAACATTTCGCTTTTCATCAAGCAATAAAGGAAGAATGTCTTTTCCAAAGTCATGACTTGAATAGGCATTGCGTTCGTCCATTTCTAAATATTCTTTTAAAATCGACCATTTAAAAATATAAATACCCATGGAAGCTAAATTATTTTTCGGTTTTGCAGGTTTTTCATCAAACTCAATCACCTGCATCTTTTCATTCGTATTCATAATTCCAAAACGACTTGCTTCATCCCAAGGGACTTCAACAACTGATATGGAAGCATCTGCATTTTTTTCGATATGGTAGTCTAGCATTTCGGAATAATCCATTTTATAAATATGATCACCTGATAAGACTAGTACATATTCTGGATCATATTGTTTAATGTAATTAATATTTTGATAAATAGCACTTGCTGTTCCCTTATACCATTTCATCTCAGAAGACTCCGTAAATGGAGGGAGAACCGTTACCCCACCATTCTTACGATCTAAATCCCATACACTCCCTATTCCAATATATGAATTTAAGACAAGGGGTTGATATTGGGTAAGAACTCCTACAGTATCAATACCCGAATTCGTGCAATTACTCAATGTAAAATCAATAATTCGATACTTGCCTCCAAATGGAACTGCTGGTTTTGCTAAATTTTTAGTAAGGGAACTTAATCTGCTTCCCTTACCCCCTGCTAATAACATTGCGACGCACTTTTTTCTTCCCATTTTTATTCTCCCCTCTTTTTTTTACTGCTCGTAACATGACAGTTCCATATGGTGGTATCGTCATAGACAGATGATATGGTCTACTATGATATTCACCTTCTATTGCCTTTAGATTCTTTTTATTGATTTGATTAGAACCACCAAATTCTGTTGCATCGCTATTTAAAATCTCTACATACTCTGTATCGATCGGTACTCCCACTTTGTAGTCATGATATACAACCGGTTTAAAATTACAAATAATAACGAGAAGCTCATTTTCCTTGCTGCCCTTACGAATAAACGAAAAGATGCTTTGATCGGTATTGTTAACATCGATCCATTCAAAGCCTTCCTCTACATGATCTAATTCATATAACGGTTTCTGCTTTTGATAGACTTCCATTAATGCTTTAAAATAATGGCGCATTTTGTTATGCATCTCATAGTCTTCTAGCATCCAATCAAGCTGCTCTAAATCCTTCCATTCATCAAACTGTCCAAACTCCCCCCCCATAAATAACAGCTTCTTGCCAGGATGGGCAATCATATATCCGTAAAGTAACCGTAATTGGGCAAACTTCTGCCAATAATCACCGGGCATTTTATTAACTAGAGACTTTTTACCATGAACAACTTCATCGTGAGAAAAAGGCAAAATGAAATTTTCAGAAAAAGCATAGATAAGGGAGAATGTTACTTTATGGTGGAGTGCGTTCCTATGTTCTGGAGGAGTCTCCATATAGGTAAGGATGTCGTTCATCCAACCCATATTCCACTTGTAGTTAAAGCCAAGTCCACCTGACGAGGTAGGAGCAGTTACCATCGGCCAATCAGTTGAATCTTCAGCAATCATAAGTATATCGGGATCTTTTGCAAAAACAGCTTCATTCAGCTTCTTTAAAAAGCTAACTGCATAAGGATTTTCTACTAACTCATCTGAATTCGGCCAGTAGATCATATTTGCAACAGCATCTACTCGAAAACCATCTACATGAAAATGTTCAATCCAGAAAATTGCATTTGAGATGAGAAAGCTTTGGACTTCTGGTTTACCAAGGTCAAAGTTCGCAGTTCCCCACTCTAAATTTTCACGATCTTTATAATTGTTATATTCATATGTTGGCTCACCATCAAACATGTAAAGCCCATGGGCGTCCTTACAAAAATGACCTGGTACCCAATCAAGGATGACACCGATATTTTCCTGATGACATGCATCAATAAATCCCATCAGTTCTTGAGGTGTACCAAAACGACTTGTTGCAGAAAAATAGCCCGTTCCTTGATATCCCCAAGAACGGTCATACGGATGTTCAATGATAGGAAGCAGCTCAATATGTGTAAATCCATGCTCTATAACATATGGTATTAGTTGTTCGGCTAACTCTTTATAGCTAAATAACTCACCATCTTCATTTAGTTTCCAAGATACTAAATGAACCTCATAAATTGACATTGGACGATCATATGGTTGCTTTAGTCGCTTTTTCCTCTTCCATTTTTGATCGTTCCACTTATATCCAGATATGTCATGGATAATTGATGCTGTATTCGGTCTGACCTCTGAAAAAAATGCATAAGGGTCAGCTTTCAGTACTGAGTGTCCATCTTGTTTAATGATTTCGTATTTGTACACCTCACCTGCAGCTAATTGAGGAATAAATAGATTCCAAATCCCCTCATCGTTTAACCTTTCCATCTGATGATGTAATCCATTCCATTCGTTAAAATCACCAACTACATTTACCTTTTTTGCATGTGGTGCCCATACACAGAAATTGGTTCCAACTACACCATCTTGTTCCTGAACATGCGCGCCTAAAAATCCATAGCTTTCAAAAGACTGTCCTTCATGGAATAAATGAATATCATAGTCTGTTGGACATACTAGAGTCACAAAAGTCACCCTTTCTTTAATTATCTCTGTAGTTAACATTCAAGATTTATATTTAAATCCCTTCATTGAAACCGCTACCAACATGCGACAGTAATCTACAATATCAAGACCTATCATTTAAAATATTATTCTTTTAAAACAAAGGAAAAAGGAAGAATTTTATAAATAGTGAACAAAAAGCCTATTAAACACTGAATATTTTTATCAATTATTTAAAATACGATAACATTATCTATAGAATGGAAACCGCATAAAATAAGAGAATCGTGGATGAACAGAGAATCACAAAATTATTCTGAAAAAATATATTATTCGACTTTTTGTAGGTTTTTGTTGAAAGCTTTTTTTTAAAAAAAGAAGGAATTTCTCTGATTATTTGCAGGAGGAAGAATTTAAGGACAATATAACTCCGTTTATTCACTTTTAATGATCAAGTTAGAATATTAATTTTATGCCGCATGATGGCTTTGATAAAAAGGCATTCCCTTATAGTAGTTTCTGCTTCCTTACATTTATTATCCACCTCGAAACTAGCAGTCATATCCCCACTAGTTCTGTTAAAAATCTCAATATTTTTTACAAAAACTTTACTTGACATCTAGCTGACACATTCAGCATTTAAACTAGCAATTGTTCGAGATAAACAAAAGCCAATACATTTCTTATCATAGGCAATTTCATTATGAAAAGGAGGAAAAAAGAAAATGCCAATTCTGACCTCATTTAATCCAGCAGGTCGTAAAGAGCTGAAGCATGCGATTTCAATTGCTGAATATCTCGTGTTACGTAGTAAGCTTCTTCACTTTATGAAAAGAGATTCAAACGCTGGAACGAATGGAAAATACTTTATTCGTTCAACCTATTTCGATAATTTTGATAATAAAATTTTGAACGAGAAAAAAGAAGGGTACTTAAATCGGGATAAATACCGTGTTCGTATTTATGGAAAAAGCGATGGTGTCATTAATCTAGAACGAAAAAGTAAGCGAAATAACTTAACATTCAAATCGAAATGCAGGATCACACGTGAAGAGTTTGAAAAAATGCGGATTGGTGACATTCTTTGGATGGAAGAAGACGAAAGAGCACTGTTACGAGATTTATTTTTTGAGATGCACTATTACCAAATCAAGCCTAAAACAGTGGTTGATTATGAACGGGAAGCATTGATGTACCCTTATGGCAACGTTCGTGTCACTTTCGATTTAAAGGTGCAAACAAGCCTACAAAATACAGATATGTTCAATAAACATCTACCAATGGTAGACGTATTAGAACCAAATTTAGTCATCTTAGAGGTTAAATATGATGAATACTTGCCAGATGTCATTAAACATTTACTTCATTTGTCAGACACAAGACAAGAGGCGTATTCTAAATATCAATTAAGTCGGATGTATGGATAAAAAACATAAGTAGTAGGAGAGAAAAAAATGGATACAACAACTAATTTTTCAGATATTTTTAAATCAAGCTTTTTAGAAACAAATATTTCATTTTCAGTAATTGATTCACTACTTGGACTAGGAGTAGCATTCCTAGTGGGGTTAATCATTTATGCGGTGTATAAGAAAACATTTAATGGTGTTATTTATTCCCATTCATTTAATATATCATTAATTATAATGACAATGGCAACAGCCTTAGTCATTATGGGTATTAGTCAAAACGTATTATTATCACTTGGTATGGTCGGAGCTCTATCCATCGTTCGTTTTCGTACGCCAATAAAAGACCCGATGGATTTAGTTTTCTTATTCTGGTCAGTCATTGCCGGTATTTTAAGTGGAGCAGGCTTTATATTATTAGCCATTATCGGGTCTGTCCTTATCGGCCTTGTCATTATTTTATTCGCAAACAAAATTAAAGTGGAAAACCCATATCTATTGGTAGTGAAATTAGAAAATAACATGATCGGCGAAGAAATTGAACGGATTATGAAGGATAAAACGAAAAAATTTGCTTTAAAATCAAAATCGATTATCCAAGATTCAGAAGTTGAAGTTACTTATGAAATTCGTGTAAAAGAAAATGATACACAAATTGCCTCAGAGATCTCAAACCTTCAAGGTGTGTATTCAGCTGTTATGTTAAGCTACGATGGAAACTTCACTGCATAAAGGAACGAAAGTAGATCTGAGATTTCAGATCTACTTTCATGTCAAATTAATAGAATGAACAAAGGGATGATAAATATAATGAGGAAAAGACGTAATCGACTCTTGCCACTATTGTTTGGTATAGCATTTATCATCAGTGGTTGCAGTAGCGAAACAGGATCAAGTAGTACGGAACCTACTGACCTTGCAAGTAAATTAGTAACTTATGATCATGATGATATGTATACAGATTGGCAGGACGAAAATGTAACATTTATTCATTTAAATAAAACAACGGCAACGGTAGATGAAAATGAAGGTGTCATTGTAGAAAATAAACAAATCTTTATTCGAACTACTGGAACATATGTTATTGACGGAGCTTTAAAGAATGGACAAATTATTGTCGATGCAGAAGATGCCGGCACAGTTCGAATTGTTTTAAATGGTGCAACAATTCACTCTTCAACAAGTGCACCCATTTATATAAAACAAGCGGATAAAACAGTTCTTTCTTTAGAAGAAAATACTGAAAATACCCTTTCTGATGCGACAGAATATGTTTATGCAGACGGAGAAACAGATGAGCCAGAAGCCGCCATCTTTAGTAAAGACGATTTAACGATCAACGGTACAGGTGCATTAGCTATATCCGGAAATTTCCAAGATGGGATTTCGAGTCGAGATGACTTAAAAATTACTGGCGGAAAGATCAAAGTCACATCAGTTGATGATGGGATCGTCGGGCGGGATTTATTCGCATTAAAGGAAGCTACAGTTTCAATAAAAGCAACTGGTGATGGAGTGAAAGCTTCCAATGATGAGGATGATTCAAAGGGAAATATCATGTTGGAAAGCGGCTCTTTATCCATTCAAGCAAAGGCTGATGGCATTCAAGCTGAGAAGACTGTTACTGTAGTCGACGGTGATTATTCTATTGTAGCTGGAGGTGGTAGTCCAGAAACGATCGAGAGCACGGAGGAATTTGTTGGTGCCTTTGGTCGTCCGGGAGATAAAATGACAAACAGGGCTGGTGCTAATGAGACAACAACTGAAGCAGAAAACACACCACAAACGCAAAATGACGTTACAGCGCCTGAAGGTAGCGCAGAGGAAATACCTGTAATGCCAAGAGGAGAAGAACCACCCGAAGGAATGACAGGTGAACCACCGAGCATGCCAGCGGAAACATCCGAGGAAACGGAGTCTGAAAATACGATCAGTACAAAAGGAATTAAGGCAGGGACAGAACTCACTATTGCTGGCGGAACATTTACCATCGACTCTCTTGAAGATGCGCTTCATAGTGATCAAAATCTTTCAATTTCTAGTGGGAAAATAACGATTTCGACTGGTGACGATGGAATTCATGGAGGTGCAGATGTAGCAATTAACGGTGGAACCATCGATATCCAAAAAAGCTTAGAAGGAATTGAAGGGATTAATGTAACAATTGCTGATGGCAACATCCATCTTCAAGCAGAGGATGATGGAGTCAATATCAATGGCGGTAGTAGTGACTTTGAAATGCCGGGAATGGGTAAGAATGCTTCAGGAACTTCTGAAAAAACAGCAACAGCTGATGAAGAGACAACTACTGAAGAAGAGACAACTACTGAAGACGGTCAATTATTTATCGAAGGTGGCTACTTATTAGTCAATGCAAATGGAGACGGACTAGATTCAAACACTTCAATAAAAATGACGGGTGGAACCGTACTTGTATATGGACCAACATCATCTGGAAATGGATCTCTTGATTACAATGAATCCTTCATTATTGAAGGTGGTATTTTAGTTGCATCTGGTAGTAGTGGTATGGTACAAGGCGTCTCAGAGGATTCAACACAAAAAGCCATGGTGATGACATTCCCTGAATTCCAAGAATCAGGAACAGCCGTTTATGTCGAAGATAGCAATGGTAAACAAGTCTTTGCGATTGCTCCAGAAAAACAATTCCAAACCATTTTAATTAGCACACCAGACCTTCAAAGTGAACAATCGTATACTCTCAACTCTGGTGGTGTCTTAACAGGAAAAAATACAGATGGTTTGTATGAATCAGCAGAATATAAGAAGGGTTCATTATCTGTAGATTATACATTATCAAATGTAATGACATACTTAGACGAATCCGGTGAAACAGATGGTCAAGCAAATGGGATGTTTGGTGGTCGTGGAAGAAATCCTTTTACCACTGATCAAAACAATGACCAAAGTATACAAACTGATACAGGACAAGGTAATGAATAACATAAAATGACAATTAGTGGGGATTTCTAAAATCCCCACTATTTAATATGGTTAAGGCATTTCACTAATTGTTTTTGCTTGCATATGAAGAGCTAAATAATCTGGACCGCCGGCCTTTGAATCTGTACCAGACATTTTAAATCCGTAGAATGGATGGTAGCCAACAATTGCTCCTGTACAATTTCGATTAAAATATAGGTTTCCTACATGAAATTCTTGCTTTGCACGTTCAATATGCTGTCTGTTAGTTGTAATAACAGCCCCTGTTAATCCATATTCAGCATTGTAGGCAATGTTGAGATCCTCATCGAAGTTCCTCGCCTTCGCAGACGCAACAACAGGGCTGAAAATTTCTTCCTGCATGAGTCGTGAGTTTGGATCTAGATCAGCAAAGATGGTTGGTTCAATAAAATATCCCTTTGAATCATCACCCTTCCCACCACTCACTAAGTGTCCTTCTTCCTCTCCAATTCGTATAGTCCATAATGAAGCTTGATCAATCACAGGACACCTATACGTGTTAGTATGTTCAGGATTGCCTCTTATTTTCTGTTCAGTTATTTCTACAACACGCTGAGGAACTTGATCATATACATCCTCGTGAACGACGGCCCGAGAGCCAGCAGAACATTTTTACCCGGCGAGGCCAAATACCGAAGCGAAGATGGATTGAGCAGCAAGCTCAAGATCACAGTCCTTATCAACATCAACAGTATCTTTTCCACTCATTTCAGCAATGACACGCTTTAAGTGCATTTGTCCTTTTTGAACCTTTGCCATACGTTCAAAAATGTGTGTATCAACCTCACGAGAACCAGTGAATGTAATGTTGCTCGTCAACTAAATAATCTCCGACGCCTTAATCAGCCTCAGGCTTATGACCTCGAGGGGCTAGGCACTGGAGCTGGACAATTCTCGAAGCCTAGACTTATAAATTCTGATATTACAAAAAAGCATTGCAAGTATGCAATGCTTTTTGATGACCCGTACGGGATTCGAACCCGTGTTACCGCCGTGAAAGGGCGGTGTCTTAACCGCTTGACCAACGGGCCAATATTCAACTAAATTATTATATGGCGGAGAAGGAGGGATTTGAACCCTCGCGCCGCTTACGCGACCTACACCCTTAGCAGGGGCGCCTCTTCAGCCTCTTGAGTACTTCCCCATATGGCTCCGCAGGTAGGACTCGAACCTACGACCGATCGGTTAACAGCCGATAGCTCTACCACTGAGCTACTGCGGAATAATGTTTAAAATGGTGGGCCTAAATGGACTCGAACCATCGACCTCACGCTTATCAGGCGTGCGCTCTAACCAGCTGAGCTATAGGCCCATTTTTTGGAGCGGGTGAAGGGAATCGAACCCTCATCATCAGCTTGGAAGGCTGAGGTTTTACCACTAAACTACACCCGCAAAGATAATATAAATGGGGCGACTGATGGGAATCGAACCCACGAATGTCGGAACCACAATCCGATGCGTTAACCACTTCGCCACAATCGCCACATTATGTCATTTAAAAGAAAATGGTGGCTCAGGACGGAATCGAACCGCCGACACATGGATTTTCAGTCCATTGCTCTACCAACTGAGCTACTGAGCCATAAATAGTTTTCGGCTTCCACTAAGCTTCAAATCTCTTCGTCAGCTCCTTCACTCACATCCTCACGTATTAACATACGCTCCGGTGTTCGTTCAGTCGCTTCCTCGACCTTTTCGCTTATCGAAATCCTTTTACTTGAGACAAGAATATTATAGATTATGTTTTATAAAGAATGGCGGTCCGGACGGGACTCGAACCCGCGACCTCCTGCGTGACAGGCAGGCATTCTAACCAACTGAACTACCGGACCATTTTGGTTGCGGGGACAGGATTTGAACCTGCGACCTTCGGGTTATGA
>NZ_JAIQUM010000036.1 GCF_020075705.1 Metabacillus rhizolycopersici
AATATCTCAGGCATCGATTCTCCGTATTCGACAAACTTTAAGAAATCCTCAAAGTAGCGAGCATGTGAGGATTGGTGGATTTTTAATTCGCCTGTTTCCACCATTCCTTCTTCAGGCATGTAGGGGTACTGGATTGATTTCATATTTTTCGTTGTGATTGCATTCTCGACTTTTCGAATGAGTGTTGATTCATCAGCTATTGAAGCAACCTTAGGTTCAAAGTCACATTTCATGATAAATAAAAATTTGTGATCAAAGTATTTTCTTGGGACAGCTGCTGCCACTAAGAAGGCACCGCCACGTACTGCGCTCGTGTCAAGGTATGCACGGACGAATTGTTCACTCATTTCAATGAATTCTTCCTTTGTAGGTGCAATTAAAGCACGATGGAACTGATTATAGTTTGGGTTGGAATCTAATTCATGACCTGGTTCAACGATAAAATGGCCAAGCTTTGTTGGCACTTGTTCAGATTTTGGATGTTTTTCAACTTTCCGTTTTACAATTTTCTTTAATTCACCATCAAGGAAATCTTTTAATTCACTGTTTTCATATTCTTCTTCATTTAACGTTTGAAAATGTTTGTAATGCTTAGTAGAATCTTCTTCTTTTCCTTCGACGTGAATGACGAAAAAAGATAAAAAGTTTATTTGAAATTCCATATATTCAACACCTAACTTTACAAATGTTCAATCCGTTCATTATAAAGAAACGATAATCATCCGTCAATTTAACTAGAAATAATATTTCGTTCTACCTGGTTAACCACTAAATATGGTAAACTTGTTTTCAGAAAAATAAAATTATTCGAATATACTATATGGTGGTTATGTATTGTGGAGGTAGTTAAGATGAAGATAATATTGTCAAATAGAATGGATGCTTTTCAGCCGTCGATTTTTAGTGAACTAGCGCAATATAAAAAGAAAAAGCTTGCTGAAGGTTACCCAATTATTGATTTAAGCATTGGAAGTCCAGATTTAGCACCACCTTCTTTTATCACGAAAACATTAGCTGAGGAAGTATTGAAGGACGATCAGTATGGTTACTCACTTACAGGAACGAACCATTTTAATCATGCGGTTTCATCTTTTTATAAAAGAAATTATCATGTTGACTTAGAGAATGATCAAGAGGTGCTATTGCTAATGGGGTCCCAAGATGGACTTGTCCATTTTCCGATGGCTTTTGCCAATCCAGGCGATATCATTCTAGTGCCTGATCCTGGTTATACGGCATATGCAGCTGGAATTGCGATGGCTGGTGCAAAGTCTTATTTTATGCCATTAAAAAAGGAAAATCAATTTTTACCAGATCTTTCGCTTATTCCAGATGAAATCGCTGAAAAGGCAAAGATGATGATCTTGAATTTTCCGGGTAATCCTGTTCCAGCATTAGCTAGTAAAGAGTATTTTGCTCAAGTTGTCCAATTTGCTAAAAAGCATAATATTTTAGTCCTTCATGACTTTGCTTATTCAGAGCTTTATTTTGAGGGGAATAAACCAGTTAGTTTTTTATCGGTAAATGGTGCGAAGGATATCGGTGTTGAAATGTCTTCTTTTTCTAAAAACTATCATATGGCAGGCAGTCGTATTGGCTACTTAGCAGGAAATAAGGAAATTGTTGGGGCGATGAATCAGCTGAAAAGTAATTTAGATTATGGAGTTTTCTTACCAATTCAAAAAGCCGCCATTCGAGCATTAGAAGAAGGGGAGGAATTTTGCAGGAATAGTAGGGCTATTTATCAAGAGAGAAGAGATGTATTAATAAGCGGATTGAAAGAGATTGGCTGGGATATTATGAAGCCTGATGCCGGTATGTTTATATGGGCTGAGATTCCAAAGGGGTGGACATCGCTTGAATTTACATATGCTTTAATCAATGAGGCGAACGTAGTTGTAACACCAGGTCATGCGTTTGGCCCTAATGGTGAAGGGTATGTCAGAATTGCGTTAGTACAAGACGCAAATATACTTAAAGAAGTTATTTCTGCAATTAAGCGGGCAAATATTATTAAAAAGAGAATGTAAGCAATTTTTTAGGTTTCTTAACTATTTTATCCCGCATTAACGGGCAGTAATACCCTACCTCTAAGCTTGAGTGGATCACAAAGAGACGAAGGTGGGGGATAACTGCCTGTAAAAGCCCGATAAGTTTCGCTATCCATCAGTGGGTATAAGGAACCCCCCGCTGATGGAAGTCTCGCTTTATAAAAGTGACTTATCCATTTTTTCTTCCATTATTGTCTATTAGATTCCTTTTAATTGGGGAATATAAAATATGGATTGTTATTCGAGGAATTTTCATGATTTGATAGGATTGGAAGGTGGACTAGGATGAAAACTGTTACGTTTACAATAACAGATGGAAATCACATGTCTTATCGGGACATTGAAGTGTTACTTGCAAAAATGAATGGGGTTGAGCGGGCGTTAATAGATGTGAATGATGGGGACCTAAAGGTTGAATTCAATGAAGATGCGATCGAAACGGTTAAAATAAAACAGGAAATAGAAAGACGAGGATTTCATATAGATATTAAAGAATAATTGAGAACCTTTTACCAATTACAAATCATCAAAGTTTAAGAATCTTGTCAAAATGAATACGAATGGATTGCGATAAATCTCTATATAAAAGATGTGAAAAAGATCAATTTTATTAATTGTTATATAAATATAATAATAATTTTAGGTGATTATATTATTTTTATAGATAATTTCGAATCTTTTGTCGGAAAACAGTTGTTATCCATAGTTGAAAAGATATAAAATAGGTTAATAAAGATTGTAGAATTTTTTTAGTATTATAAAAACTTTCGAAAGCTGTTAAACCGATAATGGCTTCTTTTAAAGAATTTTGAATTGGGAGAGTTAGCTATGACAACAAAAATTGACATTACTTTAAGTGAGACTAAAAAGGAAAAACCCAATGTAGATCAATTAGAATTCGGTAGAGTTTTTACTGATCATATGTTTGTAATGGATTATAGCGCAACAAAAGGATGGTATGATCCCAGAATCGTACCTTATGGACCAATTTCTTTAAGTCCTTCGACGATGGCCTTTCATTATGGGCAAACTGTATTTGAAGGTTTAAAAGCATATCGAACAAAAGATGACAAAGTTCTGTTGTTTAGACCAAATAAGAATATAGAAAGATTGAACTTATCAAATGATCGCCTTTGTATACCGCAAATTGATGAAGAATTAGTAATCGAGGCTTTAAAACAATTAGTTTCAATCGATAAGGAATGGATCCCAACAGCCGAAGGAACATCATTATATATTCGCCCATTTATTATCCCTACTGAATATTACTTAGGGGTTGCGCCATCTAAACATTATCGTTTCATGATTATTCTTTCACCTGTAGGTTCTTATTACAAGGAAGGTATTCATCCAGTTAAAATATTTGTTGAAAATGAATATGTTCGTGCGGTGGCTGGGGGAACAGGTACAGCAAAAACGGGTGGTAACTATGCATCAAGTTTAAAAGCGCAGGATGAAGCGGAAAAAAGAGGTTACTCTCAAGTACTTTGGTTAGATGGATTAGAAAAGAAATATGTTGAAGAAGTTGGTAGCATGAATGTTTTCTTCAAGATTAATGGTGAAGTTGTTACACCAGCTTTAAACGGAAGTATTCTTGAAGGTGTTACAAGAAATTCAATTATTCACCTGTTAAAACATTGGGGAGTACCTGTATCAGAACGAAGATTGTCAATGGAAGACTTATATAAAGCATACAAAGAAGGACAGTTAGAGGAAGCGTTTGGTACTGGGACAGCTGCTGTTATTTCTCCAATTGGTGAATTATTCTATAACGAAGAGCGAATGGTCATTAATAACGGAGAAACAGGAGACATCTCTATGAAGTTATATGATACATTAACTGGAATTCAAACAGGAGCTCTAGAAGACATATTTAATTGGGTTGTTAATGTGAACGAATAATCTCTTTTGCTATTTAAAGGGGGCCATATGATGTGGTCTTCTTTTTTTATGGGGAAAACTAATTTTAAATCATGCTAGAAAAAATGAAACAAAAGTTGATCTTCAAACGTCTTATAAGTAAGTTGAAAAATGAAGCGATTTTCTTCAGTAAACTTGGTTTATTATAATTGGAAGTGTAATAGAATAAGTTAATATAACGAATAAAGTTTATACTAATCGAAGGGAATATTTTACATTTCTTAGGATATTTTATAAAATAAGAAATATATATATTAATTGGTTAGTAAGTTTCGATTGTTTTACACTTTTTTAGTTTAATCTATCTAGATAGTGAGTTTAAAAGTGACGCTGAAGTGTAGTTCTTTATTTTCAGATGAAGAAGAAAATCTTAGTGGGAAATGTGGGGAGAAAATGGTAAAAAAATATGTTACTCCAATTGTATTATTATTTATGGTTGCAGGTTGTAGTTCAAGTATGACAAGTGGTAATCAAAATGAGGAAGCTTTAGCAGTTGGACGTTTGACAACACACGCTTCCAAGCTAGTTGAGAAAGCTGCGGTTAACGTATCGATCGATCTCATTCATCCTACTACGAAAGATGTCGTCAGTTCATTTAAACCGATGCTGACTAAGAATTCTGAGGAATATGCACAAGAGTTGAGCAAACTTGCTGATGATTTAGCAAACCAATTAGACCAACCAATGGTTCCAGTAAAGTTAAATAATGGTCAAATTACAGGCGGGAAGAGTCGAGTTGTACTTGATGAAACTAAGTTAGTTGGTGAGTTAAAGAATGTCCGACCGCTTGCGAAAACACTTGAATTACCACTCCAAGAGAGCGCACCGAATGTTTCACAAGAGGCGATCAAAGGAATCGATGATGTTGTGATAGGTAGTTACAAAACAAATTTTAATCCTACTGTTAAGGGGCGAGTAGAAAATATCGCTATATCTTCAAATGAAATTAATCAAATCGTATTAGGACCCGGGGATCGTTTTTATTTTAATTTAGTTGTTGGAGAACGAACTGTTGAGAGAGGGTATCAAGAAGCGTTAGAAATCGTTAATAAGGAGTTTGTGATGGGGATTGGTGGAGGTATCTGTCAAACATCATCAACTTTATACAATGCTGTAGCAAATGCTGGATTAGAAATCCTAGAAGTGCACTCACACTCTAGATCAGTAGGTTATGTTCCTGCTGGAAAAGATGCAACCGTTTCATGGGGAGGCCCTGATTTTAAATTTATGAATAACAAGGACTATCCAGTCATCATTAAAACAATCGTAGACAGAAACTCTGGTACTCTTGAAGTTCAAGTTTTAGCTTCACAGCAAACGGCAGCTAAAATATAAATACGGGCTGGTAAAAACCTTTATGGGGGTTCTCGTGCCAACCTATTTTTGTCAATTATGCTTACTCGTCGTATCGAAAATAGGATAAGAGGTTTCTCTTATAAAATGTGGAGGATTCATGAATATGAAAAATACGTCTACATATTTATTAGAAAAAGAAGATATGATTAATCCATCTATAGTTCCAAATTGGGTAATTGAAGAATACAACACCTTTCATCGGATCGTGACTAATCAAACATTTCCTTGTTATTTTGGAATGTCGGCTGAAAAGAAAGGTGAATTAAGATATTCGTTCATTACTCATGATGATTGGTCAGCCTTACCTAAGACGATTGAGGCGTTTATTAAGCTATTTGAAGCACCAAAGCTTGTACGTCACGGATTATTTGTATTTGTAGAACCGGAAAAAGAAGAGAAATCAATAACCTACTATCGAGAATACTTTTGGAATATTTTAAAATACCTCCATGAAAATGATCATCAACCATGGCCTGAGAAAATTCCTCAAGATCCTGATCATCATTTATGGGCATTTTCATTTGCAAACGAGCCATTTTTTGTGTTTGGGAATGCGCCAGCGTATAAACAAAGAAAAACACGAGATTTAGGTAACAGTCCTGTTCTTGGTTTTCAGCCAAGAAGGATATTCGAGGGGCTAGAAGGGACATCAAAAGGTGGAATGATGTCTAGGGAAAAAGTAAGAGAGCGTGTTGAAAGATGGGACCAGCTTCCAAAGCATCCGAATATTAGCCACTATGGAGATCCTAAGCATAGAGAATGGAAGCAATATTTTATCGGAGATGATGTAAAGCCGATCGAAGGGAAATGTCCATTTCATCAAAAGTAAGAATGGGGCATTTCAAAAATCTAGCACGAGAAATTTTAGCTTTTCCCCCCCTTTTCCTTTCAGTTTGTAGTAGGATAAAAGATATTACTCAACAAGAAAGGGAAGATCTTAATGTCTTATAAAATGATAGTACTAGATTTAGATGATACTTTACTACGCGATGACCATTCAATCTCTGATCGCACAAAACAAGCGCTTATGGAAGCACAGGAATTGGGTGTAAAGGTTGTTCTTGCCTCAGGCCGTCCTACATATGGAATGAAGCATATTGCTGAAGAACTTTCCTTGGCCAAATATGGAAGTTATATTCTTTCCTTTAATGGTGGGAAAATATTGAACTGCCAAACATATGAAGAAATGTTTAGTAGCACATTGTCCCCTGAAGCTGTTCATCATCTATATGAATTAAGTCGCCGTGAAGGTGTTTATATCCATACGTATGTAGGAGATGAAATTATTACAGAAGAAGAAAATCCATATACAACGATTGAAGCAACTATTACAGGCTTACCAATTCGTGTTGCTGAAACGTTTGTTAATGCAGTAACAGAGCCTGTTGTAAAAGTTTTAATGGTTGATGTACCTGAAAAAATAAAAGAGGTCGAAACGAAATTACAAGCTGAATTAGAGGCAGAATTCAGTGTGATGCGTTCAAAGCCATTCTTTTTGGAGTTCACAGAAAAAGGTGTGACAAAAGGTACGAGCTTAAATCAGTTAATTAAAGCCTGCGGAATTAAGCGGGAAGAGGTCATTGCTATGGGTGATAGCTATAATGATCTAGCCATGATTGAATTCGCTGGTCTCGGGGTTGCGATGGGAAATGCCCCTGATGATATTAAAGAAATTGCTGATTTTGTTACGGATACAAATATGAATGATGGTGTAGCAAAAGTTGTGGAAGAGTTTGTGTTAAATAAAGTAGTATCTGTTTAAAAATAAGAAGTCGATCTTTTAAGGGAACTAAGAGATCGACTTCTTAAAAATTCAATTATTGCTTTTAGTATTCCATCCCAAAGGAAGACTCTCCTTTTTATTTAAAAGAAAACGGCAGTCCTACTCTTCAACAAATCAAGTACGTATACTATCCATTTTCACTGATCTATATGTACGATCAAGAGGGCATCGTCTCCACGATGAAAATCAATAAGTGCTGTGATAACGTGTGATACTCATAGATATGATTGTTATTATCTATTTTTCCTTTTTTAAATTAATATTCTATATCCGCTCCAGTTTAAATGAAAGAGTCCTTTATAGTTACTTCATAATAATCTCCAGAATTACGCCTTAGTATTCTTTGGTGAGTCATCATCAAATGCAAATACCTCATAAATCTGCAAATCTCCCTGTTTGCTAAATGCACATATAATTCAAAAAACTACATTCGTCCCCTAAATTAAAATTTGATCGTAATAATTTAGTTTGGTATTACCTAAATAGTAATCATTTTTATAATTATCTGAAATTAATAAGTTTCCAAACTCTAGATTACAACCACATTTGTTACACCGAATTGGATTAGTTCTAACTTCACCTTCAATTATTCCCTCCTTCGTTTCTTTTCAGTTGCAAATTACTTCTAAAATATTTTGTTAATTTAAATTAAAAGTAGCAGCTGTTTTTATTGACTGTTAATTTTCATTCTGCATTTTACTCTTCTTTTAAGTTAGTCATTTTTTAAGCTGGAAAATAATAAACTAAAAAAAGCAAACAATATGTGATAAGAATTTACTTCAAAAAGAACGTAAGGGAATGTAGTGTTAATATTTCGTATTTACCTATTTTTGTATAAAATAACTAATTTCCATAAGTGAAATTATTGATAATGCACAATGACAAATCCTGATTTTGGTAATAAAATGAATTAAACTAACATTTAATGTTATACTAATTAACATTTAAACAAAGAGATGTTGAGTTGTTTAGAGGGAGCGGGAGTTATGCAAATCCTAATTAAAAATGCAGAAATAATAACAATGAATGAAAAAAACGAGATTTTTAATGGGGACTTACTGATCAAAGCTGATCGTATTGTCGAGATTTCTAAAAATATAGAAGGAATATATCCCGATAAAATCATTGATGCAACAGGTAAAACCGTTATTCCGGGATTAATTCAAAGTCATATCCACCTTTGTCAAACGTTATTTCGAGGTCAAGGTGACGATCTAGAACTTTTAGATTGGTTATCGAAAAAAATATGGCCTCTTGAGGCAGTGCATGACGAGGAATCAATCTATTATTCTGCGATGTTAGGGATTGGTGAACTTATTCAAAGTGGGACAACAGCAATTATTGATATGGAGACAGTTCGTCACACAGAGTATGCATTTCGAGCCATTGCTGAGAGTGGTATCCGTGCTTTAGCAGGTAAGGTGATGATGGACCAAGGGGAGGGTGTTCCTCTTAGTCTTTTAGAAGAAACGAATGAATCGATTCAAGAAAGTGTTGATCTGTTAGAAAAATGGAATAACTACGATAATGGGCGAATCAAATATGCCTTTTCACCAAGATTTGTTATTTCGTGCTCGGAAGATTTACTATCAGAGGTTAGGGATTTATCAAATCACTATCAAGTGATGGTTCATACTCACGCTTCAGAAAATTTGAAGGAAATAGAAATTGTTGAAAACGAACGAGGAATGAGAAATATTGTTTATTTAGATCATATTGGGTTAGCGAATCAGCGCCTTATTTTAGCGCATTGCGTATGGTTGGATGACGAAGAAAAGCGGATTATTCGAGAAAAGGGTGTAAAGGTAAGTCATTGTCCAGGATCCAATTTAAAGCTAGCCTCAGGTATTGCAGAAACACCTGACCTGCTTGATAAAGGAATCTTTCTAAGTCTTGGCGCAGATGGTGCTCCGTGTAACAATAATTTGGATATGTTTAATGAAATGAGATTAACAGCTCTTATTCAAAAACCAGCACATGGCCCAACAGCAATGGACGCGCAGAAAGTTTTCCGCATGGCGACAATCGGCGGAGCAACAGCAATGGGGTTAGAAAACGAGATTGGTAGTTTAGAGGTAGGGAAAAAAGCGGATGTTGTTATTTTGGATTTAAATGATTTCCATACATATCCCTCAATGGATGTGGATCCTATTTCGAGGATCGTCTATTCTGCAACGAGAGGTGATGTTGAAACTACGATCATTGATGGCAAGTTCGTGATGGAAAATCGAATTATGAATACGATTAACAAGTCAATCGTATTAAAAGAATCGAATAAATCGATTAAACGCTTATTGGACAGATTGCCTAAAGGCTAATCAATGATCGTGTAAGATCTTACTAGGGGAGAGTCGTAGTTGAGTGGAAGTGAAAGGGGGAACGACATGCGTACGGACATATATGAAATACTCGATACGGTTTGTGATTCTCCATGCAAAAGTGTTTTAGCTACAATAATTGATGTTCAAGGCTCCGCGTATAAAAAAGAAGGTTCAACGATGCTGTTTCAAAAGGATGGTCAACAAGTAGGGCTTTTAAGTGGAGGGTGCCTAGAGCAAGACTTATTTGCACGAGTAAATGATTTCTTAAATGAGTTGACTTCGATGATTGTCACATACGATCTCTCGGCTGAAGATGATCTATCATGGGGGCAAGGGGTAGGTTGTAATGGCATCATTAAGGTAGTGGTTGAATCTATCACACCAATGTTTCGAGAAGACTTAAGAAAGGTAAGGAATCTTGTTAATAGAGGTGTTGATGTAACCCATATAAAGAAAATCTCGACAAAAGACAAAGTAATAGGTTACCTTTTTTGTACTGAAGAAGGTGGATTTTTTGGTCAATGGAAAGGTGATTTGCCTGCTAATCATCAATTAGAGGAAAAAACACTCCTATTACAAAGTGATCAAGAGGTGAGTTTGTTTAAGCAAACGATTGTGGCAAGACCAAGACTTATAATTTATGGAGCTGGAGCGGATGCGATTCCTCTAGCAAACCTAGCACATCATACAGGATTTCAAGTGATTGTGGCTGATTGGAGACCAGCCTATTGTAATGAAAAACATTTTCCATATGCTTATAAAACGTATATTGCATCACCTAACGAATTTGTTCAATCCTTTTCCTTCTCTCCTTCAGATTCCACTATAATAATGACTCATAATTATGAAAAAGACAATCAACTCATTCAATCGCTACTTGCCAAGAAAATAAGTTATTTGGGACTTTTAGGCTCTAAAGCCCGGGCTGAAAAGCTTTTAAAAGGTGTTAGTATTCCTGAATGGTTTCATTTTCCTGTTGGGTTATCGATCGGAGCAGAAGGGCCACAAGAGATCGCAGTAAGTATTATTGCTGAGCTTATTCAAAATAAAACTAGGAGGGTGGCTTTTGTTAGATGAAGGAAATAATTGGAATCTATCTTGCTGCAGGTAAAAGTAGGCGCATGGGTAAATGTAAATTATCTTTACCATTAGCTGTAAAACCTCTTGGCACGATTGCTTTAAAAGAGATTATGCAATCAAATATTGATCATTTGTTAGTTGTGACAAATGATATCCGTGCTGATTGGCTTAATTCTGCTGATGTTCTTCGTGCTTATTTAAATAAATGGGAAAATATCGTTTGTTTGCAGGCTCATTTAGGGCAATCTTATTCTCTTCGCACAGGTATACGCCGTGCAGAGCAATTGGGTGCTAAGTCAGTAATTGTTTTTCTAGCCGATCAGCCGTTTGTGACATCTAAAATGATTAACCTTGTAATAAATGAAGCAAGGAATGATCATGTTTATGTAGCATCCTCTGATGGTAAAGTATTAAAGCCACCGATTTTATTTAACGAAAAAGCGTTCGATGAACTCATGATAATTAATGGTGATCAAGGGGCTCGGAGTTTGTTAAGAAAGGGTACTTTTTCAGGAACAAGCATCCAAATGAGTCCGGATTATCTTTTTGATATTGATACAGTAGAAGAGTATGAATATGCCAAAACTTACTATTTGGGAAATATAAATCATTTCTTGAGCTTATAGCTAAATGTTCTCCTTATGTATACCCTCTCCTCATATCTATTCTTTTGAAATAATAAAAAGGTGCTTACCAATTTTTTAATGAAATTAGGTGATAACAGTGAACGATAAGGTACCTACCATGTCAAAATCTGATATTTTAGTTGAACAACCACATCAAATCCAAGATGCAATGATGATGAAACAAAACTCAGAAGGGGTTTTTATAGCTGGAGGAACTCTGATCCAACTTAATTGGGAAGCAGGCCAACCACTTTCGCCAAAATTAATAAACTTAGAATCTATTAGGGGATTAAAAGATGTAGAGCTTGTGGAATGTGATGGTCATGCGTTTCTTGAAATTGGCACACTGACGACAATTGCTGAATGTATTGATAACCTGATGATTATTGAAAATGCTCCATTACTAGTTGAGGCCTGTAGAAAAATTGCGGCACCAGCAGTGCGGAATCGAGCAACTCTAGGTGGGAATGTTGCGAGTGGTGTCGGTGATTCGATACCTGCTCTTTTGTCTTTAGATGCTGAATTGACTATTAGAATTCAAGACAAGACAAAAAACGTAAAATTGTGGGAGTGGCTTCAATTCCAAAAAGAAACACCACAAACTGACTTTCTAATAATGAAAATAAAAATTCCATGTAAAATGAAGGGAGAGCAGTCCTTCTTTAGGAAGGTAGGGAGAAGAGAAGCTTTTACACCAGCTTTAGTGACGATTAGTGCACAATGGAAGAAAATTAGTACAGATGAGTTGGAGTATATTCGGATTGCAGTCGGTGGGGGGAATAACAATCCGAGCAGACTAATCATAGTTGAAAAAATAATAGAAACTAACCGTTGCAATGAAGAGTTATTAAAATCCCTTTACCTAGAAATTCTCGATGAATTTGTTTCATACTCTGATCCTTTTATCAGTGAATCGTATCGGCGACAGGTTGCGGCAAACTTACTTATTGCTGAATTAATGGAAATCTTTGCGGGAAGGGAGGGTGAAGAACTATGAAATTGATAAGAGAAAATTTCCAAGGGAAATGGAAGGTCCGCCCTGATGGATATGAAAAGGTAACAGGATCTTTGAAATATTTAACAGATTATACTTTTCCAGATATGCTTTATGGGAAAGTTTTGCGGAGTTCTTATCCGCATGCTAACATCCGGTCAATTTCAACAGTTAAAGCAGAACAAATAGAAGGAGTTAGCGCTGTTGTTACTTATAAGGACGTGCCTGGCATGAATCGTTTTGGATTGATTTTTCCAGATCAGCCGGTTTTGTGTGAAGATGTTGTCCGGTATGTAGGAGATGCAGTGGCAGCTGTAGCGGCTGAAAGTGAAGAAATCGCGGAAAAGGCGATTATGCTGATTGAGGTTGAGTATGAAGCGCTTACAGTAATTGATGATCCTGAAAAAGCATTGAGGCATTCTGCGGTTAAATTGCATCCAGGAGGTAATATTCTCCACCGTGCAGGCTACATGAGTAGTGAAAATGTCATGCGTGAAATTGAAGATTGTCCATATATTGTGGAGGAAATATACGAGACGCCAAGACAAATGCATGCATACATGGAAACGGAGGGGGGGGTGGTCGTTCCTGAAAAGGATGGGAAAATGACCGTCTATGCTGCAACACAACATGGTTTTAAGGATCGAATGCAACTAGCAAGGATATTGGACATGCCAGAATATAAGATCCGCGTCATTTCAAGTCCAATCGGAGGTTCATTCGGTGGGAAGGATGAGTTAAATATCCAACCATATGCGGCATTGTTAGCCTTAAAGTCGAATAAACCAGTAAAGTTTCATAATAAGCGAAGTGAATCTGTCAGAGCGGGACTAAAACGGCATCCGATGAAAGTAAAAATGATTACAGGTGCAGATGAAAACGGTAAGTTAATTGGACATTTTGTGAGAATTACGGCTGACACAGGAGCGTATGCCACGCTAGGGCCAGCTGTATTGGATTTTGCAGTCGAGCATTCTACAGGTCCTTATAGGATACCGCATGTTGATATTGAAGGAATTTCAGTGTTTACCAATAATGGCGTTTCTGGCGAATATAGAGGTTTTGGAGGTAATCAAGTAACCTTTGCGCTCGAATCCCAGATTGATCGACTGGCAGTAAAGATGAACATGGACCCTATGTCATTGCGTGAGCTGAATATAAGAAATGCGGATGATTTGGGGCCGCTTGGTCAACGGATTGTTGCTAATGATGGAGCGAAAAAAGTTCTTAATATGATTAAGTCCTCACCAATTTTAACAACTCCTCTGAAAAAACAAGATCATTGGTGTTTGAGGGGGAGAGGTGCGGCGATCACAATGCACGGTGGTGGACTTGGGTTTGGAAGGCCTGATCCATCTGGTGCGCGTCTTTCGTTGACAAAAGAGGGGAAGATTGAGATAGCTTTTGGTTTTGAAGAATTTGGTCAAGGATTACTTGCCTCTATCGAAATCATGATGACAGATATGCTAGGTTGTGCTAAGGAAGACATAAAAATCGTTATTGGAGATACCGAACTAGTTCCTGCGTCGGGCTCCTCGACTGCATCTCGTTCAACAAATATGATTTGGAAAGGGATTAACAAGTTAAAGGAACCCTGGAGGAACAAACTTTTAGCTGCTGCTTCAACTGTTGTGGGCGTTCCAACAGAGAATTTAATACTTGGGAAAAACGGAATTTGGGGAAAAGATGGAAAGAACAATTTAGTAATCTCTTACAAAGAACTGGTAAATTACTTGCAACATGATCTTCCTGTTTGTTCGACACAATTTCATTTTCCGACAACGCCTGATGCAATTGTAGGTGGGCATTATTTACACACATATGCAGCAGTTGCGGCTGAGGTTGAGATTGATCGATTAACAGGTCGAATTAAGGTGACAAAGCTTGATCACGCTGTTGCAGCAGGTCCTGTAGTCAACCCATTAGGGTATTTAGGGCAAATAGAGGGTGGTGCCATTATGGGTCTTGGTTTTACTATTTTCGAAGATTCGCTAATGGAAAACGCTCGTTATCATACAGAGAATTTCGATTCATACTTAATTCCAACAATCAAAGATATTCCGCTTACGACAAATGTTGATGTTGATGAATCTTTGTTTGAAAATGATTCGTTTGGTCCGAGAGGTGTTGGTGAAATTGGTACGGTTGCTGTTGCACCAGCAATTACTGCTGCTATCCATAATGCTTGTGGGATATGGGTAAAGAAGCTTCCTGTTTCTTCTGAAGAACTATTGAATGCTTTGCAAACAACTCTATTTTCTTTCCATCGACAGACAGGAGGTAGTTAAATGACTCTTGAGGAACTGGAATATAAACAAGGTAAAGAAAATGCAGAAAATAAAATTAAACTAAATGTTACGATAAACGGGCAGTTGCTAAGTTTATCTGTACCTCCTACTTATCGATTGGTGGATCTTTTACGCAAAGAACTAGGCTTAACAGGAACAAAGATTTCATGTGAAATCGGTCGGTGTGGTGCATGTTCCGTATTAATGAACGGAACCCTTGTGAATGCATGTTTAGTTATGGCTTATCAGATAAATGGCACGGTTATTGAAACGATTGAACATGTCGCGCAAGAAAGTCTCCACCCGATTCAACAAGCGTTTCTAGAGGAAGGAGCCTTACAATGTGGTTATTGTACTCCGGGTATGGTCATTGCGTTAAAATCTCTGCTGGATATAAACAAACAGCCGACAGAAGAGGAAGTGCTTGACTATCTAACTGGAAATCTATGTAGATGCACAGGTTACAATGGGATTCTTCGAGCGGTTCAACGGTATAAAGACGGGTTAAAACCTTAGAGTGATTTGCTACTAAGGTTTTATCTTTTCGAGGAGAAACGAACGAATTAACAAAGCGATCCGCAGTCTTAACGTTTCATCAGCGTCTTTAAAAGAAATAGTTAATAATTCCTCGCATTTTTCAAGGCGATAAATAACAGTATTTCGGTGGACAAATAACTGTTTAGCTGTTTCGGCTATTTGACAGTGATTTTCGATAAAAACGGAAATGGTTTGAACTAAAACGAGTAAATCTTTGTTCGTTGTATAAGCTAGTTCCTTAAGGGTGCTTTCGTAAAATTCTGTTAAAATATTTAAAGGGATCATTTGTAATAATTCAGCGATATCTTTCGTATGATATGTTTGAATGAATTTGTTCTTCCTGAGCTGATACCCTGTCTCTATCGCTTCCAGTGCCTGTTGGTATCCTTTCTTTATACTGCGAATATTCCTAAAATTACTACTTACACCAAAAGAAACAGATAAATTTAATTGCTCATGTAGTTCTTTCTGAATCGAACGTATTAATTTCGTTAGTTGGAAGTCGGTTTGCTTCTTCTCTTTGTCTACTGAAATTAATAGAACGAATACATCTTTCATGATAAAAATGCTAATGTCTATTAGTCTCTTTGAAAATTTAGCTTTTAATTGCTCATAAATCGTGAATTTAAAGATTTCTTCTTGAAATGAGTTATAAAAAGTGAAGGATTGAACTTGATTTTCATTCTTTTCGTCAATTTTACAAGCGATCACATTGTATAAATGATTTTGATTTAGTCCATATCGCTCACCTCGCTTGACGATTTCTACTTCTGGTATGTCTCCATCTAATAAAGCTGTAAAAAAATTATTTTTAAAATGTAGATTTTTTTCTGATAATGCATGTTGTTTCAGTAAGTCAAAGGAAATGACATTTGCTACTTGTTCCACAGATAGTAGCGTGTGTTCATCAAGTGGAAAACCAAAACCAATAATAATGAGATAACTTTTCTTAAAATAAGTATCGATCGAAAAAAAATGAACTAACTTTCCTTTTAGGGAAGTTGGATTGTATATAGAAAAGCAATGGGGTTGATGTTTCATTAACGTATGATTTTCTTCTAAATCTTTGACAATATTCTCTAAGAGTTTTTTCATTTCATTGCTATGAAAGTGGTGTGTTTTAACTAATACATTATTTAAATGATCGATAAGTAGGATCGGTTTTTCAAGAATGGTGGAAAGATGATCAATTATTTTTGGTAATTTTTCGCCTTTATGTACAAGTTTCGTAAATTCCCTTTGCGTATTGATAGCGAACTGAAGTTCCTTTGCTCGCTTTTTTAGTATATGGCTCAGTGATTCGTTTACGATTTTTCCTAATGAATGTTCAATAGGTAGCTCAATTAACGGAAGATTCTCCTCATTTGCTATATTAATAACTTCTGAGGGAATCGTTTGAATAAATCGTCTAGTTTTTATGCCAAGTCCAGAGCAATCGTTCTTTGCCATATATTTTATGAGTTTGACCATTTCGGTAGGATTGTCGCGAATAAAGTATGCTGTCGTGACTAATAATTCGTTTGGTTTTAAAAAATGAATGATATCAGGAGTATCCATCATATTTACGGTTTGTACACTCCGCCCAACACCGTTTTTACCAGCTACAAGTTTAGCGTTTGTGAATATAGGTATTTGTAATAACTCATTCATTTTCATCGAAAATCCCCCATTTTATAAAAGATGTAAGAAAAAGTAACGATAGAAGTGGCTGATAAAACGAAGTTACATGAATTTTAGTCAATATAACTAATGAAATTGTGAAAAATTAGTGATGATGCCCAATGAAGAAATGATGAAAATTATTTATTATGTAAATAAATATAACACAATATGTTAAGTTAATTAACAGAAAATTAAGAATGGAGTGATTATTTGGTTACAATACAGGATGCGAACGAATTATCGCGCGAAGAGTTTGTTGCTAAACTTGGATGGATCTTTGAACATACTCCCTGGATTGCAGACAAAGTATGGACGCTACGACCATTTCCTTCCATACAACTCCTTCATCAATCAATGGTGAAACTTGTGGAGAAATCCTCAAAGCAAGAAAAACTTGCATTAATTCAAGCACATCCCGATTTAGGGACAAAAATGAAAATAACCACTTCCTCTAAAATGGAACAACATCAAGCTGGTTTAGATCAGCTTTCTTCAAAAGAATACGAGCGTTATATTGCGCTAAATAATAAATATATTAAGAAATTTGGTTTTCCATTTGTCTTAGCAGTACGTGGTCATAATAAAGATTCTATTTATGATGCGATGAAAAGAAGAGTTAAAAATAAAGAAGATCAAGAATTCGAAACAGCTCTGAAGGAAATTTATAAAATATCATTCTTTCGATTAAAAGAAATTGTTACAAATGAAAGGAGCTACTAAGATGGAAAATCGAACAATGTATTACGGTAAAGGTGATGTATTTGTTTATCGTACAAATGTTAAACCGCTAACTGGTTTAAGAAAAATACCTGAGTCAAATGTAACAGAAATAAATAACATCATATTCGGTTGGAACATAAAGGTTGAGGTATCTGGTCAACAATTATTCTCCTCATTTTCAGAGGGTAACAATGAGTTAGTTGTTGCGACTGACTCAATGAAAAACTTTATTCACAAACATCTAGCTTATTTCAACGGTAGAACAATCGAAGGTTTTTTAGCTTTTGTTGCAGATCGATTTCTGGAAACATATCCTCAGATGGACACGATTAAGTTAATTGGTGAAGAAATACCTTTTCTAGCAACAAAGGCACTAAAAAATGGGAGTCCACTAGAAAGTAACATTGTTTTCAATCATTCGAGAAATGAGCAATCAGTTGCGACATTATTTGCAAAGAAAAATGAAAACGATAGCTTAGAAATCTTAAACCATAGCAGTGGAATTCAAGATTTACAGTTAATAAAAATTAATGGGAATTCATTTGCTGGTTTTATCCGTGATGAATATACAACACTCCAAGAGGACTATAATCGACCACTTTTCATATATCTTACTATTAGCTGGAATTATGAAAATTTCAAAGATTCAACAGGCGAAACACCAGCTCTTTATGTATGTAGTGAACAAGTCAAGGATATTGTGACAACTGTTTTTCATAAACTCGATACGCTGTCTATTCAGCACCTCATTTATCAAATAGGTTTAAATATTTTAGTGCGATTTCCCCAGCTTACTGAGGTTACATTTCAATCGCAAAATCGCACATGGGAAACTGTAGTTGACACAATTCCTGATTCTGATGGGAAGGTTTACACAGAACCTAGACCGCCATATGGATTTCAAGGCTTTAGGCTTACTAGAGATGACCTTAATCAGGAAAATAGCGTAGATGAGGAGATTACGCAACTATGACGATTAGCTTAAGCACTCATGTACTCGATTTAAATAGTGGAGTGCCTGCTGAAGGTGTGAAAATTGAGTTCTGGAAAATCGATGAAACGAACATGTATTTAGTAACAAAATTTATCACGAATCAGGATGGGAGAATTACACCACAAATCATTGAACAAGCAGGAGAGTATCAGTTGCTTTTCTATATCGGAGATTATTTTAAATCGAAAACCATTCATTTATCTAAACCAATGTTTTTAAACAAAGTACCAATTCAGTTTGGTATCGAAATTAGTAACCGCAATTATCATATACCATTGCTTATCTCACCGTGGGGCTATCAAACGTATCGGGGTAGCTAAACTAGGTGCTTTTCTTAAATAGATAAAAAAGGGCTGATGTTATGGCGGAATTTGATGTAATCCTGCGTAATGGGTATATCGTTACAGAAAAAGGAGTTTCAAAAGGTGATATTGCTATTAAAGGAGGGAAAATCGCAGCGATTTCATGTATTGATCAACTTAAAGGCACTGCAGCTGATGAAATCGATGTGACAGATCAATATATCTTACCAGGTTTGATTGATACTCATGTTCATTTCAATGAACCTGGACGCACGGATTGGGAGGGTTTTGAAACCGGAAGTAAAGCACTTGCCGCTGGTGGTGTTACGACATTTTTTGATATGCCCTTAAATAGTCATCCAGCCACAATTAATAAGGACGCATTTGATCTGAAATTTTCAAGAGGATTAGAAAAATCATTGGTTAATTTCTATCTCTGGGGAGGATTAGTACCTAGTAATATTAATCATTTACAAGAACTCTCAGAATGTGGCGCAATTGGTTTTAAGGCCTTTATGTCAGATAGTGGGATCGCCGATTTCAAAGCGTGTGATGATGTGCATCTATTACAAGGAATGGAAAAAATAAGTGAACTTCAATCTCTTTTAGCAGTGCACGCTGAAAGTCAACAGATTACAGAACATTTGACAAATACACTAATTAGAAGAGGGGACACTTCAGCAAAATCTTTTAGTCAATCACGACCGATTTTATCAGAAATCGAGGCAGTCCAGCGAATTCTGACGTATGCAAAATTGACTAATTGTAAAATTCATATTGTCCATGTTACGAGTAGTGAAGTGATTTCTCAAATAACGGCTGCGAAAAAACAAGGTGTAGATGTTACAGTCGAAACTTGTCCACATTACTTGTCACTAACAACTGCAGACTTAGCAGAAAAAGGGGTGATCGCCAAATGTGCTCCGCCATTACGTCAAGCAAAAGAGGTAGAAATGCTCTGGGATGCTTTAAGAAATGGAGAAATTGATATTATCGGCTCGGATCATTCTCCTTCTCCTCCAGAACTAAAAGAAGGGGATTTTTTCACAGCTTGGGGAGGGATTTCAGGAGCGCAGACGACATTAAACATATTGCTTGAGGAAGGGTATTGGAAACGTAACATTTCTCTAGAAACGATTGTTAGATTGACAGCTACAAATCCCGCTAAACGATTTAAGTTATTTCCACAAAAAGGGATACTTGACATAGAAAGTGATGCAGATCTTACCATAATTGACTTAAATGAGTCTTTTGTATTAAAAAAGGAAGATCTATTTTACAAACATCAACAAAGTCCATTTTTAGGGAAAAAGTTTAGAGGAAAGGTTAAATACACGCTTGTAAATGGAAAACTGGTATATTCGTCTTTAAAAGAAAAAATCAGATAAAGTGAAACATCTATCAGTTGGGGCTACTGTCAGTTAATCTACGTTAAATGACTATTTTTCAGTTGGAAGGTGAAAGAGATTTCAATGATTAATGCCCATAGAATTCTAGAGCGGATTGAACTACTTGCTACATGTTCAAAACTATCTAAAGGTGTAACGAGACTTTCTTTTACGAAGGAAAGCATGGATGCTGAAAATCTTGTCATTGATTGGATGCAACAAGCAGGATTGTCAGTTAGAAAAGATGAAATGAATAATATTATTGGACGTTATGAAGGACGTGATCCTGATGCGCCAGTATTAATGATTGGTTCACATTTAGATTCTGTCATTGATGCTGGTAAGTTTGATGGCATACTTGGGGTGATAGCTGCAATAGAGGTTGTTCAAGCGTTGATTAATTCAAAGGTTGTTTCGGAATTTCCAATCGAAGTTATTAGTTTTTGTGATGAAGAAGGAACGAGATTTCACACAACCTTTCTTGGCAGTAAGGCGATAGCAGGCACCCTTAAAGAAGAGGATCTACAAATGCAAGATGATGCAGGAATTTCAATTGCTTCGGCTCTAAATGACGTAGGCATAGATCCCACTAATTTTCGAGCTGCAACACGAAGCAAAAAAGATTTGCTTGGTTATCTTGAACTTCATATTGAACAAGGACCTGTTTTACAAGAAAAACAGCTTCCGTGTGGAATTGTTTCAGGCTTCGCAAGTGCTTCACGTCATATCTTACATGTTGAAGGAAGGGCGGAACATGCAGGAACTGTTCCGCTTACAAGTCGTAAAGATGCCTTGGTAGGAGCAGCAGAAGCAATTTTATTCATTGAAAAAAATGCAAAACGAAATAATGGCTTAATGGCTACTGTTGGAAAGCTTGTTGTCGAACCTGGTGCTAGTAATGTAATCCCTGGTTTTGTAAGTTTTACGCTTGATGTACGAGATATAATTGAGAGTCGTAAACTTCGATTTTTACAAGAAGTGTTCGAGAAAATACAAGAAATTTGTCATGATAGAAAATTGGTTTTTCAATATGAAAGAATACTAGAAATACCTTCTGTTATGTGTTCGAAAAGATATGTAGCCCTTCTAGAAGAGGTGTTTAAAGAAAACGATATTCCAGCTCTTGAAATGATAAGTGGTGCAGGTCATGATGCTATTGCCATGTCTGATATTACGGAGGTAGGAATGATCTTTGTCAGGTGCAAAGATGGAATTAGTCATCATCCTGATGAACATGTATCGCTTGAGGATATAGAAATGGGTACACGGCTATTACTTGAGTCGGTGTTGAAAATAGTCATGAATGAAGGAGTTTGATAACAATGAATCATTCCATTGTTGAAAAAGAAAAGCAGCTTATTCTAAATGAAATAGAGGAGCAAAAATGGGACCTTATCATGTTTTTACAACAATTAGTATCAGTACCTTCGGATAACCCTCCAGGTAACTGTAAAGCGATTGCTGAATTTACGAAGAATAAGCTCGAACAATTGGGCTTTCGTGATTCAAAGCTATACGAAGTTCCTGGGGCAGACGCTAACAGGATTGGAATGGAGTATGCAGCAAATGTTGTTGCTTATGAGGAATTTAATTCTTTAGATGGTCCAGAAATCACTTTAAATTCACACGGTGATGTTGTCCCACCTGGTAGTGGTTGGACAGTAGATCCATATGGGGGTGAAGTGAAAGATAATAGTTTATTTGGTAGAGGGGCTGCTGTCTCAAAATCAGATATTGCAAGCTTTACATATGCAGTCTTAGCATTGCGTAAAGTTTCAGACAAATTAAGGGGGAAGCTCTCACTTGCGTTTACATTTGATGAGGAAACAGGAGGTGAGCTCGGACCGAAATGGCTTTTAGAACATCAATTAATTCAACCTGACCTTGCAATATGTCCGGGATTCTCACATTCGATCATCAATGCCCATAATGGATGTTTACATTTGGAAGTTAAAATAAAAGGAAAACTCGCGCATGCAGCTGAACCATTTCATGGTATTGATGCATTAGAAGCAATGACTGACGTCTTACAAGCTTTGTATACTTATCGAAGAGTACTAGCTCATAAGAAGTCAGCGATCGAGGGGATCGAATCACCAACTATGGTCATTGGATTAATTTCTGGCGGAATCAATACAAATGTTGTCCCCGATAAGTGTACGATTCGAATTGATCGCAGACTAATCCCTGAAGAAGATCCTAAGCTTGTGGAGGATGAAATTCGCAACTTGATCGAACTAAATGTTCAAAGCCACAATGGAATTGAAGTAGAAATATCAAACGTATTGTTAGCGAAAAGCTTTGGACCTGTGGAAAAGAATTCATCACTTATCCAATCTTTTGTGAATAATGCCAAGCTTCTTTATAATGAGGAATTACCTGTCCATGGATCACCGCTTTACACAGATGCAAGACATTTTTACGAAGCGGATATACCAGTTATCCTTTTTGGAGCGGGACCTAAAACATTATTAGAAGCAAATGGACATAGAGCAAATGAACATGTGAAAATTGAAGATTTAGTTAGAGCAACGAAAATTGTTGCACTTAGCTTATATGATTTGTTGAAAAAATAATGGATTAGTATTGATAGCTCTGTCGCAATCATTATTTTTATATGAAGGAAAGGGGACGGAACCTGCTTAACTAATTCATCTTTTCTAAAACAGTTGATAAAAAGACTAGTTCAGGACAGTAAAATGGTGTTGAGCGAACTTATTCCACCCCTAATTGAAGCTGTGCTTGTAGACACACCTAAAATTGTTCCTTCATTTTGGATAGAACGCGGTTATACGCTATAGGAGTTTTATATGAAAGTGACAAACCGTTTATTTGAATTTTTACCAGTTCACTTCTATAGTGAAAAAACAGTAGAATACACGTTAATCACATGCTATTTTGCAAGATATTCACCTCTAAATTCAAAGAACAATTCACATCAAAAATGAGCTTGGAGATCTATCTCCAAGCTCATTTTTGAACGATTCCATCCTTTTGAACAAGCAATTTTAAGTTTTTTACTATAAGGTGAGAAAAAAGAAGGTCTAGTTACTTTACTATTCGATCGAACCTTTGGATGAGATTAAAAAATAAACAAAGAATACAATGCAAATAAATGAGACGAACCCATATCCACCGAAAATATCAAATTTTGATGAAAAATAACCAAATCCTAAACCTGTAATGGTTAGGACTTCATTTAGCCCTAATGAATGAAACGAATCAATTGTTGCTCTCATGGAGGAATTGATTCGATGATGCAAATATCCGGTTGTTATAGGTTCGATTATCCCTGAAAACAAACAAATTAGAAAGATTGTTGCTAATCCCGTATAGTCCTTAATCAATGATACATATTAGAACCCAATTGCAAAAATAGCTGTCACGCCCAAGAGCATCGTTCTGTTTCGGAATCGGTTTTTCATTACATGTGTAAGTAAATTTCCAGGAAGTCTCGTGATCATAATGACTGCTGAAAATAGTCCAAAATATAAAATAGGGATCTCCAGTCTATTTAAATATAGCTGCCAGAACTCATCGATGAAGTTTAATGCTGCACCAGTAACCATTTCAGAAAGCATCACAAGACAAATATCTGGTTGTTTTCTGAAAAAGTGCAAAGAAGCTTTTATATATTCTTTGATCTTGATTGACTTATCGAATTTGTTTTTATCAGATGGCTTAACTAACATTAAAGATACACAGAAAGACACAAGTATACTAACAATAGAAATCCAATAATTCAACTCAAATCCATATTGACTTGCCAAAAGACTCCCACACAATGCTGCTATGATCGTTGCCGTGAAATCCCATACATTCAAGTAACCGAGATACTTTTCAAAAGTCTGCTCCTGACCATTTTGCAATAATGAATCATAAAGCAGTGCATTTTCGTCCCCATTTATCGGCAATGATACCTGTAGGAACTTCAAGTAAAGCAATGGTTATCGCAAAAAGTATTTCTGTATAAACGACCATCTGAATGGTCATGCCTTTTTGTTCCCAGAACAATCTCTCAATGACATAGGCAGGTGTTAGGTTGTAAAAAATCGTATCGCATATATCTTCCATGTTAATTCCTCTCATTTTTAATGGCCACTTAGCAAATCAAAATATGGAGGTGCTCGTGTACGATTTAATTCTAAACCTTAGCAGGGAGGTTTTGCGTATGGTGATATAGAAACAGCTCCTTTGTTTTTATTTATTATTCACCTACTTTTCTTGTTACATCAATTGTAAGTGGAAGGAAATAACTGGTCAATGAGAAGGTTTTTGGGCGAATTTGGAGAGTTACTTGTAAGAGGACCCTATCCATTTTATAATTTAATTAATGGATTTTTTCATGTACTCTTTACTTATTAAGCAAATCTCTGTAATCTATTGAGAGAATAATATGATTTTTTGCAAATGATAGTTTTGAGAATTGGGGGAAATAAAAATGATTAAAGCAATTTTCTTTGATTTAGATGATACATTATTATGGGATCAAAAAAGCGTAAAAGAAGCATTTATTGCAACTTGCCAGCTAGCGCAGGAACAATATGGGATCGATCCAGATAAATTAGAAGAGGCGGTACGTGAAGAAGCTCGAGAACTTTATTCCTCTTATGAAACATATGAATTCACACAAATGATTGGGATCAATCCTTTTGAAGGACTTTGGGGAAATTTCTTGGATGATGAAGAAAATTTTAAAAAGATGAAAGAAATCGTGCCTACCTATCGTAAGGAAGCGTGGACAAGAGGATTAAAAACGTGTGGAATTGATAACCCAGAGTTTGGGGCCAGATTAGCAGAAGAGTTTCCCGCACAAAGACGAAAAAGCCCATTTGTCTATGAAGAATCATTTAGCGTATTGGACAAGTTAAACGATACATATCGGTTATTGTTATTAACAAATGGTTCGCCAGATCTACAAAATACAAAATTAGATATAACGCCAGAGCTTGTTCCATATTTTGAACAAATTATTATTTCAGGCGCATTCGGTAGAGGTAAGCCGGATGCTTCAATTTTTGAACATGCACTTGAAAAAATGAATTTATCAAAAGATGAAGCTATTATGGTGGGTGATAATTTAATGACAGATATCCTTGGAGCTTCTAGGGTTGGAATGAAATCGGTTTGGATTAATCGTCATGATAAAGAACGAAATGAAGTCATACCTGATTATGAAATTACTCATCTTGAAGAACTTTATTCGATTTTAGATGAGCTTAACAAGCAGTAGGTAGCGATTCTAAATAATCTTTTTCATAGCCTGATACTAATTTAATTTGGTATTAGGCTATTTTGATTTAGCAATCCGTATTTTTTCAGTGAATCCTGAAATGCGTAAAATAGATTTTTCATTATTCAAATGGTATAGTATGTGACGGTACCAATGAAAAAACATCACAATGTTTAATCGATTAAGAGGAAGCTGACAACATGAAATCAACAATCTTTTATATAAAAACATGGCAAAAGGCTTTGAGAGCTGAAATCATGCACTTAAAGACATACGGAAGTACGAAATACTCTGTGAAAAACGGGGAAATAATCACGAATAACGATACATTTACCTATTATTTTGACACGGCAGCTATAATTCGTATTCCAATCGGTTCAAGTATAAGAATGGAAGCTGGGACAATCACTGTGAATGGGAAAATTCTCTCTTCAGAGGGGAGAAGTGTGATTGTTTCTCTTGAAGAATCGTTAGGGAACAATTTAAACGAACTGTTTCTACTCCATGATCCGTGGGAGCTATTAGATCAGTTACATGAGCGCTTAGAAGAAATAAAAGAGAGCAAAAGAAAACGGGCACGGATAAAAAGACTAATGAATCCTTCTAATGAAGCGAAACATCCAACTGAAAATATAAAATCTAATGTCCATGAGCTCGTTTTAAGAAGCAAATACAACCCAGTCACTTTTGTGTGGGGGCCACCTGGTACAGGAAAAACCTACACCCTTGGAAGGGTTGCAGCAAATAAATATTTTAAAGGTTATCGTGTCCTTATTCTTTCACAAAGTAATCAAGCTGTAGATGTTTTGATGACTGAAATCTCTCGCTTTGTCGATAAAAAGGGACGTCTTCGTGAAGGAGATTTGTTGCGTTACGGCTCTCAATCTGCAATCGTCTCAGAATCTTCGCTGACAACAACGGAGCTCATTCAAAAAAGACATCCAGACTTAGCAAGTCAAAAATTACGTTTGCAAGAAGAGCGGAAATTAATAAAGCAGGATCTTGGGCGGTCGTTTAGTAAACGCGATTCAGAACATTTGCTTGAAATTGAAGGAAAGCTTGCCAATGTGTTAGAGAAAATCCGCCAAAAGGAAATCCAATTTGTAAAAGATGCCGATATCATCGGAACAACACTATCAAAGGCAGCGAATGATCCAACCATTTATGAAAAAGACTATGACCTTGTCATTGTTGACGAAGCGAGTATGGCATATGTTCCTCAAATTGGTTTTGCAGCATCACTAGGACAGCGATTCATTGTTTGCGGTGATTTTAAACAACTTCCACCAATTGCTGCGGCAAGAAATCTACTTGTTGATGAGTGGTTAAGAGAGGATATTTTCCATAAGGCTGGGGTTGTAGATTGGCTTAACGATGACAAAAAGTTACATCCTCACTTGTTTCTTCTGAAGGAACAAAGACGAATGCATCCTGATATTTCTTCTTTTACGAATCAATATATTTATGATTCACTTGTGGGTGATCATGAAAGTGTAAAAACAGCAAGGAATGCAATTGTTGAACGAGCACCGTTTGCAAACCGTTCTTCCGTTCTTATTGATAGTAGTTATACAGGGAATCACTGTTTACGTGAAAAAACATCAAACTCGAGGTTTAATTTGTGGCAGTTACTCTTGTCATTTCAACTTATTCATGAATCATATATTGCTGGTTCAAAATCCATCGGCTATGTCACTCCCTATCGTGCGCAGGCAGTTTTAATGCAATCCTTATTAACAGACCTCTATTCAACAGAACTTCAAGAATCAGATATCATCTCAGCAACCGTTCATCGTTTTCAGGGAAGTGAGCGCGATGTAATGCTATTCGATACGGTTGATAGCTATCCACAAAATCGCCCAGGAATGTTAATAGTAGGGAAAAATAGTGAACGACTTATTAATGTTGCGATTACAAGAACACGAGGAAAATTTATTCATCTTTGTGACCACCATTTTATCGAGTCCAATGTTTATCGAAATAAGACAATCCGAAAGCTTGTAGATCATCAATTTACCAACAAGCAGGAAGTTTTGCCACATCAAATAGGTACCTGGGTTAAACATCAACATCCAAATTTATTATGGATCCATGCGAAAAAGCTGGATAAAATCAAATTCGATATTCGTCAAGCTAAGGGAACGATTTTTTTAGGTTTACCTGCTGGAAAAGTGATAACAAATGAATGGTTGAACGTATTAAATAATCGAGATGACAAAGTTTCACTTACTATTATATCAACGGTAGAAATCAAACATGTAAAAGTTGATCAAGTTATTCATCAATCTGTATCATTTCCATTCGTTATCATAGATAATAAATATTTATGGCTAGGGTTGCCAGTTGAAGCAACAGTAAACATGAGACCTCCGTATGTGGCAGTTCGTTTATCCTCAAATGTTGTGATCGACTATTTTCTTTCACAAATTATATAGTTTTCTCTATAAAAAATTTTGCCATTTAGGAATTATCCATGCATACTTTGTACTAGTTATAGCGAAGTAGTTGTATAACTAGTATCGCTTACAATGAATTAAAATTAGGTTTTGAAGAAGCATATAGGTGAGGATATTAAGTTTATTCAGCTAATCTTTGAAGGGACCATAGTGATTATTGGCTAAGTTTGACAAAAGCCAATAATTTTTTTATTATTTTGATAGATAATATGAACATATACTCATGTTTTAATATATACTAATTCAAGGGGGTGTTTTTCTGTGGGAGAAGCAGTAGATAATGACAATGAACAAATTGATCAGCTTGATGAAGAAACACTTTTTATCGTATCTCAAACATTTAAAGCGTTAGGTGATCCAACGAGGATCAGAATTTTACACTTATTGTCACAAAATGAGCACTCTGTTAATGATATAGCCGAAAACCTAGAGCTCATGCAATCAACTGTATCGCACCAGCTAAGATTTTTGAAAAATTTACGGTTGGTTAAGTATAGAAGAGAAGGGACAACATTATATTATTCCCCAGATGACGATCATGTAATGAATGTATTGCAGCAAACTATACATCACGCACAACATCATTAAGCTTTTAATTGGAGTGGAGCGAAATGAATGAATTTAAAGTAAAGGGTTTAACGTGTGCAAACTGTACACGAGAACTTCAGGAGGAAATAAATAGACTACCTTCAGGAGAAACAGCATCTTTAAGTTATAATACTGGAAAGCTTCGATTAGAGAATACAGTTGATATGAAGAAAGTGAAGGAGATCTTATCATCAGATGGCGCCTTTATAGAGAGCGATGGAGAAGAAGGACACCAGCATGAGCATCATTCAGTAGTTAATTGGATCGCTCTTTTATCAATTTCTGCTATTTTCTATGTTGCTGGATTTATAACTGAACAATGGGGAAATGAATTTATAGCAATCGGTTTATTTCTTGCAGCGACCGTACTAAGCGGATATCATACGTTTTTAAAAGGCTTGAAAAATTTAGTCAGGCTTAAATTTAATATTGAAACGCTAATGACAATCGCCCTAATTGGTGCGCTTAGTATTGGAGAGTGGAAGGAAGGAGCTCTCGTCGCGATTCTCTTCGGTTTAAATGAATATTTAGAAGGCTTAGGTATGCAAAAGGCGAGAAAATCAATGGAAAAGCTTCTTGAAATTGCTCCTAAAGAGGCAACTCTTCTCGAAAATGGCCAAGAAAGAATTGTAAAGATTACAACATTGGAAGTAAATCAAATTGTCTTAGTACGAGCAGGTGAAAAAATACCTTCAGATGGGATTGTAATTGAAGGGACGAGTTCAATAAATGAATCGGCAATTACTGGTGAATCAATGCCGGTAGAAAAAGCAATTGATGATTCGGTTTTTGGAGGAAGTATAAATAATGAAGGCGTCCTAAAGGTGAAAATAATGAAAGCGTATGAGGACTCATCTTTAGCAAAAATTCTTCATCTTGTGGAAGAAGCGCAGGAAACGAAGACTCCGACAGAATTATTTATTAATAAATTTGCGAAATACTATACACCATTAATTATGATTCTTTCAGCAATCGTGATGATTTTACCACCACTTTTATTTAACGGACATTGGGGAGAGTGGTTTTACCAAGGATTAGCCGTTTTAATCGTAGGCTGCCCATGTGCACTCGTATTATCTTCACCAATTGCGATTGTTTCAGGGATCACAAAAAATGCGCGAAACGGAATCTTAATTAAAGGTGGAGTCTTTTTAGAGCAATTAGGAAAGATAACAACCATTGCTTTCGATAAAACTGGTACGCTAACAAAAGGTGAGCCATATGTAGAAGATATGCAAGTGTACGATCCGACATTCTTACAAATTGCCGCTTCAATTGAGAAAACTTCCTCACATCCAATTGCAAAGGCTGTGCTGCGCAAAGCTGAGGGAGTTAATTTAGAAGAACCAGAAGAAATATCCACAGTATCTGGGAGTGGAATTATCGCCAAGATAAAAGGAGTTACTTATTATTTAGGGAATGAAGCCCACATTAAACATCTTAAACTAAAAGACCGAGTGAAAGATGATATTAAATTCTTTAAAGAATCTGGAATGACAATCGTTATATTAGCGAATGATACCGATATTCTAGGAATAATGGGTATCGCTGATCAAGTTCGTGAGGAAAGTGCATCGGTTATTTCTAATCTGCATAGGGCAGGTATCAATAAAACAATTATGTTAACTGGTGACCATGAAAAAACAGCAGAAAAAGTAGCAAAAGCAGTGGGTCTTACATCTTATTTCGCAAGCTTATTACCAGATGGAAAAGTCAAAAAGGTAAAAGAACTATCAAAAAATGAAAAAGTCGCGATGATTGGGGACGGTATAAACGATGCACCTGCACTAGCGACAGCGGATTTAGGTATTGCAATGGGCAAGGGAACAGATAGTGCAATCGAGACTGCTGATATCGTACTCATGCAAGATCATCTAGGTAAATTACCATCAGCTATTAGATCAGCTAAAAGGGTTAATACAATTATTAAATGTAATATTGTTCTAGCACTTGGATTAAAACTAATTGCTTTACTTTTAACAATTCCAGGTCTATTAACACTATGGATTGCGATTTTATCAGATATGGGAGCAACGATTTTGGTTACGTTAATTAGTCTAATGGTCCTTTATGAGAGAAAAGAAAAGTAGATTGAACGTTTAATTTAGGGAATAATGATTGGCATAGGTTGTTTAATGATGGAAAGAAGCGCATTATTAGGTACATGAGAGAAAAACGTGTTCACCCTTATTTTTCAGAAAAGGAACTTCGAGATTAGGGTTACATTTATATCAAAATATCGCTTTTGTTATAATGGATATTTTTATAACACTAAATATTGCACAAAAATAAAGCAGGCTGTCGGGACTCCCGAGGTAGCCTGCTTTATTTTGGTTTATGAAACTTGTGTATATTTACGGTTATATCTCCCATTAAGTAAATTTGAGATGTGGAATACCAAATTTAACGTAAATAATCTATAGAGGGGAATGAATTATATAGCATAAAAAAGAATTAAAAATTATTTTTTTAAAAAAGTTAACAAAATTAGCGTCATGCTATATGAAGATTTAGTCGAAATATAAAGAGACTTATTTTACCTAATCGACTCAATAAAGGTGTACAAGGAAAAATTAATGGCGAAGAATAGAGAGAAATTAATTTTTTAAGAAAACTATCCCTATACCATTACTACTATATCAATATCTTTCCCTAAAGATGAAAGTTGATAAAGTTAATAGTTACTGTCATTTTTAGACAATAAATTCCGAAATGATTAAAAAAGATTTTCAACATAATTCGTGAATTTCCATTAAAATTCTACATAAATATTTTTTTTCGTTTTATAGTGATTTTATATTTAAATCTTCATTAGTTGATGAGAAAAAGGGGGATGGTATTTTGGGTTACCCCTTATCATTACTGGATTACTTTCTAAAAACACAAGAGCGTAAATCGGTATAGTTCCCTTTATATGTAAAAAAATATTGTTCTAGTCTCTCAAGTATGAAAATATAAGTATCGGATAATTCAGAATTTGTCGAATGATTTGTCGTAAATAGTACAACTTTTTATAGTATTATATTGGAGAATATTCACACTACATAAACCACTTGGGGGAGATACTATTGACACAAAATGAAGTTGTAATCGCGAGTGCTGTAAGAACACCAATCGGAAGTTTTCTTGGAAGTCTAAAAAATGTTTCAGCAACTCAACTAGGGGCAACAGTCATTAAAGAAGCTCTTGAAAGAACTGGTATTAGTCCTAATGAAGTTGATGAAGTTATTATGGGGAATGTTTTGCAAGCAGGACTTGGACAAAACCCGGCACGACAAGCTGCTCTTGCAGCGGGTCTACCTCAAGAGGTATCATCAATTACAATAAATAAAGTATGTGGATCAGGTCTGAAAGCGGTACATTTAGCAACTCAAGCTATACTTGCAGGGGATGCAGAAGTAATCGTTGCAGGTGGAATGGAAAATATGAGTCAAGCTGCTTACTTGATCAAAGGTGGTCGTGAAGGATTTAAAATGGGAGATCAGAAAATAGTTGATAGCATGATCAGTGATGGATTATGGTGCGCTATGAATGACTATCACATGGGAACTACAGCTGAAAACCTTGCTGAAAAGTATGAAATCTCACGGACAGAACAAGATGAGTTCTCTGCTTGGAGTCAACAAAAGGCTCAAGCTGCAATTGAATCGAATCGTTTTGCTGAAGAAATTGTTCCTGTAGAAGTAGCTGGTCGTAAAGGACAAGTTACTGTAGTTAACCAAGATGAGTTTCCACGATTTGGTACGACAGCTGAAGGTTTAGGTAAATTACGTCCAGCATTTAAAAAGGATGGTTCTGTTACAGCTGGTAATGCATCAGGAATTAACGATGGTGCTGCGGCATTTGTTGTGATGAGTCGTAGAAAAGCAGAAGAATTAGGAATTGAACCATTAGTAACGATCAAAGCAAATACGAGTGCTGGTGTTGATCCGAGTATCATGGGTATTGGACCAGTTCCAGCGGTTAAAAAGGCCCTAGAAAAAGCTTCTTTACCATTAGATGAGATTGATTTAATTGAAGCCAACGAGGCATTTGCAGCTCAAGCAATTTCTGTTGATCGTGAGCTTCATTTTGATAAAGAAAAATTGAATGTAAATGGTGGAGCGATTTCACTTGGTCATCCAATTGGGGCTAGTGGAGCAAGAATTCTTGTTACATTACTTCATGAAATGAAAAAACGAAACGCTCGCTACGGTTTAGCTACGCTATGTATCGGTGGGGGACAAGGTGTCGCTACAATTATAGAAAATTCAGTAACTGAATAATAGAGAATAAAAGCGGAAGGGGCTTGTCGCTTTCGCTGGATGTCGTGTGCTTATCCACAGTACAAGAATTTTATAGTTTCTTGGTAAACGAGAACTAAAAATAAATAAACGAGACTTCATAAATAAGTAGTCTCGTTTATTTATCATTAATTAGCGATCAGTTATTGTGATTACTATTTAAATGCAATTGTCTATAACGTTACAAATCTGTGAGAAGCATCGTAGCTATCGATTATGCTATCGCTTGTTTTATACGACTAGACCACCATCAACACTTAAAATGGCTCCGTTTACATAATTCGCATCATCTGAAGCTAAAAATAGATAGGCAGAGGCAATATCTTCCGGTTTACCGAGTTTTTTTAGTGGAGTCTTGTCTTTCATTATATCAAGTACTTTTTGTGGTACTACAGAGGTCATGCCAGTTTCAATGAAACCAGGGGCAACAGCATTGACCCTAATTCCTTTTGGACCAAATTCTTTTGCCCAACTTTTTGTCAATCCAATGACTCCAGCCTTTGTTGCAGCATAATTGGTTTGGCCAATATTCCCATACAAGCCAACAACAGATGAGGCATTAAGAATCACACCTGATCCTTGTTTTAACATGATAGGGGCGACGGCCTTCGTACACTTAAAAACGCCTGATAGGTTTACTGAGATGACTTTTTCCCAATCCTTTTCATCCATCTTTGTTAGAAATCCATCAATTGTAATTCCGGCGTTGTTAATTAATACATCAATCTTGCCGTGCTTGTCTAAAGTTGATTGGACCATTTTTTCAATCTGTGCACTATCTGTAACATCAACTTTATAAAAGTCTACTTTTTCGTTGCCAAACTCTTCTAGAGTTGCTAGACCAGCGGCATCGTCATAATCACATAAAACGACACTGGCTCCTTCTTGAAGAAATTTTTTAGCCGTTTCCTTGCCAATACCCTGAGCTCCACCGGTAATAATAACTACTTTTTCAGTTAACTTCAAAAGTCCCACCTCTTTTTTTAGGCTAACGTTTCTCAGAAAACAGACAGTAACATTATCAATGAATTGCGACTTTGAACATAGTGAAAAATACAATTTTTTCTAGTACAATTTCATCTTATTCTCTTAGTAGAAAAAAAAGAACAGCGAAAATCCGCTGTCCTATTTAAATAATCCCAAAGCCATTTTTGTATTTGTTTCATATAAATCAACAAACAGTTTTTGTGTTGTTTTAATTTGAACTGAAAGATCTTCACGAATCTTTTCTTGTTGTTCAAATCCGTTTTTCACAGTTTGTTGAAATTGCTCTTGTGATTGGTTGAGTAAATTTAAACCTTCTTTATAAGGTGTTGCAGTTAATTGTTGAACACGGTTGTTAACATCATCAAATTGTGCATTCCATTGCTCATAAGCTTCGCTTGCTGAAGTACCGAAAACTTTTTGAATGTTTTCTTTAATAGATACACGAAGATCTTCAATTAATTTCTTTTGTTCGTCTTCGATTTTAGTTAGATCATTTGCAACTTTTTCCCAAGTTTCTTTTTGAGTTTCTAAAGCTTGAAGTAATAGAGCTTCTACTTCTTTTCGAGAAGTGTAAACCAAGTCCACACTGTTTGACCAATTGTTAAATAGTGAATCACCTACATTAGCTGTTTCTTGATTTTTGTTATTTTGTAATGTTGCAGTTGCAGTTGCCATTTTAAAACCTCCATAAATAATTTTTATTATGATTGCAGGTATACTGCAGAATCACCAATTTGATAGAACTACATAAACTAACTAATCTTTTGAATCATCATTCTGTGTAAAGGATGTAGGCATAAACATATCCATATACATAGTAAAAAAGCGGTTAATAATGGATTGGTATTGTTCAAGTGAATTCGAGCAAGTCTTTAAGTAGGCTTCACCTGCATCTGTTATCGAGTAAATCCTTTTTGCAGGTCCACCTGTTGTTGTATCCCACTCGGACTTTACCAAATCATCCTTTTCTAATTGTCGAAGAGTTCGATAGACATTTCCTTGATCAATAGATGAAAAGCCAAATTGAGTTAACTCTTGAATTAACTTATAACCATGTAAATTCCAATTACGTAGACTTAACAGAAGGACAGGAATCATTAAGTTTTTAGGCATAGATGTCATTACCTTCTCATCTTTTGATTGGGAGTTTTTGGTGGGTTCATTTTTGTTTGTTGTCAAAATTTATCACTCCTTTGTTAAAGTCCCTATGTGTAATTTACACCTAAATGAGGGATTTGTAAATAGAAATTAGAAAAATTAGAAAAAAATAAAAATTTTAAATATTTCCCTTTCATTATTGGTAAATAATTAGTATTATAGAATTGTCAATAATGCACAACTGGGAGGAGAAAAGATGACTAGAGATTATAATATGTTTGAAATGTGGAAAGATTTTTATGACCAATCTAGTAACCTTGTAGATCAAAAAGTAAAAGAAGATTTTCCTTCTCAAGGGATGGGACAGATTTTGGAGATGAATCTTTTATTCAAAAAAATGTTGAATGAAACGTCGGAACGTTATTTAGAGCAAGTGAATATACCTACTCGAAATGATATTGCTAACATTTCATCTTTAATCGTCAACGTGGACTCAAAGGTAGATGATTTAGAAGAATTAGTGGAAGAAACGAAAGAAAATCAAGTAAGCCAGGCGGAACTTAAACGAGAAGTAACGAACTTAAAAAGGGAAATGAAGAGTCTTGATGGTAAGCTTGAACAAATCATTACCCTGTTAAAAGCACCAAAACAAACAAATGCAAATACAAATACAAAAGCAGCTGCAATTGCTGAGAAACCAAAGCAAAACAGCTAATCAATCAGCCTGGTAAATACGTTAATTTATAAACATACTAAAAACTAAGACAAATGGAGTGTATGAAAATGACAGAATTAAACAACAAAGTAGCCATCGTAACAGGTGGAAGCAGAGGTATCGGTGCAGCAATTTCAATGGAATTAGCTAAGAACGGTGTAAAAATCGTAATTAACTATAATAGCAAAAAAGAAGTAGCTGACAAAATGGTAGCAGATATTAAGGAAATCGGTGGAGAAGCTTATGCAGTACAAGCAGATGTTTCAAATAGTAAAGATGCAGAAAATCTTGTGAAAGAAGCAGTTAATCAGTTTGGCAGAGTAGATATTTTGGTTAATAATGCAGGTATTACAAGAGACAGAACGTTTAAAAAACTTAGTGAAGAGGATTGGAGAAAAGTTATTGATGTCAATTTAAATAGTGTTTATAATACGACATCTGTTGCTTTACCACATCTTCTTGAATCAGATGCAGGACGAATCATTAATATTTCGTCTATTATTGGACAAGCTGGTGGTTTTGGACAAACAAACTATGCTGCAGCAAAAGCAGGATTAATTGGTTATACAAAATCACTTGCACTTGAACTCGCTAAAAGTGGTGTAACAGTTAACGCGATTTGCCCAGGATTTATTGGTACTGAGATGGTTGCAGCAATGCCAGAGAATGTTCTTGAAGGAATTGTCTCTAAAGTTCCACAACGTCGTTTAGGAACACCTGAGGAAGTAGCAAGTGGAGTTGTTTTCCTATGTAAAGATGGCGCTTATATTACTGGACAGCAACTAAATATTAACGGTGGACTTTACATGTAAGTGTAATGAACGCATGATCTTCTGTATATACTATACAGACTGTTATAAATATGTAGGGAGTGAGAATTATTAGCATCCTGGGGTCGAAAGAATGGAAGGAACAAGTTACTGATATGATGCCTGAAGATTATCAAAAGTTTTATACACGTGTAGAAAAGGCAACTAAAATTTTAACGTCTGATGCCGAGCCAGAGGTAGGTCCAACTCCAAAAGAAGTCATTTGGACAAAAAACAAAACGAAGTTATATCGGTACGTATCCGATCAACCGAAAAAGCATAAAGTTCCACTTTTATTGGTTTATGCACTGATTAATAAGCCATATATATTGGATTTAACAAAGGGAAGTAGTTTCGTTGAATATTTAGTTAATCGTGGTTTCGATGTATATCTTCTTGACTGGGGAACACCAGGTTTTGAAGATAAAAATATGAAACTAGATGACTATATTATGGATTACATTCCACGTGCAATTCGCAAAATATTGAGAAATTCTCAAGCTGATGAAGTATCGATTCTTGGGTACTGCATGGGTGGAACAATGACGTCCATTTTTGCTGCACTACATCCTGAAATTCCTGTTAAAAACATTGTATTTATGACAAGTCCTTTTGATTTTGAGGATACAGGTTTATACGGAGCAATTACGAATGAGAAATATTTCGATGTCGATAAGGTTGTCGATACGCTTGGGCTTATACCACCGGAAATGATTGATTTTGGGAACAAAATGATAAAGCCAATGTCAAATTTTTATGGACCTTATGTGAGTTTAGTAGATCGCGCAGAAAATGATAGGTTCATAAAAAGTTGGAAATTACTTCAAAAATGGCTGAATGACGGAATCCCATTTCCTGGGGAAGCTTATCGTCAATGGATTAGAGAATTTTATCAGCAAAACAAGCTTATTAAAGGTGAACTAGTTGTTCGCGGCCGTAAAGTTGATCTAAAACAAATTAAGGCTAATGTACTCAATTTATCTGGTGAAACAGATATTATTGCTCAACCACATCAAGTAGAAGCGTTGATGGATGTTATATCTAGTAAAGATAAAAAATACATGAATCTACCTGTGGGACATACGTCTATAACTTTCGGTTCTAAAGCAACAAAAATAACGTATCCAACTGTTTGTGATTGGTTGGAAACGCGTTCAAATTAGTTAAAGCATCAGCTGTCTAACTAAAGTAAATTCATAATGTATTTGAAAAGTGTCCCAAAGTCTAACTTGCGGGACACTTTTTATTTGCAAAGTTTTTTACATAGGCTGTTTTCTCAAACTTTGTTTCTATTGCCATATAGGAGTATTCATGCAGTCGTCATAATAAAATCGTGAAGATGCTTATTGAAAAGGTCCTTTTTTTCGATATTGCTCAAGTGTCCAGTATTTCTAAAGATTGATAATCGTGCATCACGTATGAAAAGCTTCATCAAATAAATGTTTATCGACGGTGTGACTTTATCATGTGTGCTTCCGATTAACAAAACAGGCTTCTTTATGAAAGGTAGGAAGGAATAATAATTGATCCCGATAGGGGCCTTTGCTGATTTTATGTAAGTGTCGCGGATATGAAATGCCTTTCTGGCTTCTTTTTGATAGGAGTTATCATAAAGTGCTGCCTTCACAATTTGATCAATCAGCTTTTGTTGATCTGTTTGTAAGAGTTGATTAGAAAGATGAATAATTCCATTTGCTAGAAAAAACGGGATATATGAAGTGGTATTAGACAAAATTAATCCCCTTACAATCTCAGGACGCTGTTTGTATAGTTCTTGCGCGACAATTCCTCCTAAAGATAATCCACAAATGAAGGCTGACGATATCTTCAGGTATTCTAAAAGATTGATGATATCCAATGCAAAGTTTTTGATTGTAAGATCCTCATTCATGATCGTTTCGCCATGACCTCTTAAATCTGGGATAATTAGCCGATATCTATTTGCTAGCTCATGTTGTGGTATCCAAGCTTCTTTTTTGCTGCCTAGGCCATGTATTAGGACAATTGGAGTTCCTGTCCCTAAATCGTTGTAAGATAACATTATCAACTACCTCTCATAATTAATAATGTTAGTATCAACAAAAATAGAAACATTCAAACGATGGTAGAAAAAGACTCATCAAAATTTGTCTAGATTAGATCGTATTCTTTGGAACATTCTACTTGAGCCTTTTAGATTATTTGTTTCATTTGCGTTATTTTGTATACGATGAATCTCTTAGCTCTCAAAAATGTAGAGCTAGTCATTTTTACCGGGAACCCACTTATTTACCTCATTAAATATGTTTATCATTTTTTCTTGCGGGTTAAATCGCTGATGAAGGATGCGGTCTTTTGTTTATTTATCTAATAAAGAAACATTGATTTTTAATTAAAATTAATTTGGAGAAAAATACAGTTGTTTTTACCTAGATGAATTTAAGGATTTTTAACTGATTTTTATAACAAATAAAGGGATTTGTAGCTTAATGGAGAATTTAATTATAAATATGGAAAATTAGGTAGATGATGTAGAACGGTGTCAATTCAAGGAAAGAAGGTAAGTAATATGAGTGGAGAGTTTTTTGCTAATTATAAAGAGTTTATTCGAATTCCTATAGAAAAACAAAAACATAAGCATAAAGAATTTGATCCACAAGATTATGCTTTACATTATATCCTCACTTTGTCACTTAATGATTCTCTTTTATCAAACTGGGGAGAAGCGAATAAATATGAGATAGAAGTAGATAAAAGTATTGAAAAAGTGTTAGAAGAATTTAATAAAACGCAGAAAGGGCTTTATCACCTTCAATTACTTGAACTTGAAGAGGATCAATTGTATTTTGTTCTATCGTTATCTTGTAAAACGAAAGTTGACAAACAAGTAGCTGAAGAACAAATTGCACATATCATCGAAAAGGTCATATCAAACCCATTTTATGTTGGGCAGTCCTGGTTTCGTTTGATCGGTGATAGAGGGAGAATTGATCGTAAACTTTTTTGTTTTTCATTTATAGAATATAAAATATGAGTTTTTATTATGGTGAAAGTCCTGATATTTCAGATTAGAACATCAATCGACAGAATCATTTCAATTAAGGAAAAATAATGAGTTTTCAACATGAAACAGAGAAATTTGTACATAGGATTCGAGACTTAAGACTTACATTTAAAGCGAATAAATGTAAGTAGTTGTCAAAGGTTCAACCCGCGAAATAAAGGGGTTGAACCTTTTTTACGTACATTTTCCTTGTATGTAGAACAAACTCTGGAATTTCCTACTAAAACACTACCATCAAATCGGAACGAAAGAGCTATTCCTAATGAACTTGTTTTAAAGGTTCTAAAGTAAAATAAGACTGTATATCATCTATGTGTAAAGCATGTATAAAAAGATTCTTATTGCTGATTAACGGGTTTTGAAACCCCAGTTAATGAAAGTATCGCTTCATTGTGCATCGAGTAATTTTCTCGAGGGAATAACCATCTAAGTAACTAACTACTGAGTTCAATCGTTTATACCATATCAACGAAATACTTTCATGTTGTAAGTGCGGAGAAAGGATAAAATGCGGTTCTTAGAATATGGTGAAAATCTTGCTTTTGATAAAAAAGTGGAAAAATTATGAAAAAAGGGATGGTAAAATAATCTGTTCTATAATACAATTATAAATATATAATCTGTAATATAACAAAAATCAATGAGAGGAAGGATGAGAAAATGATTGCAGAAACAAATGGTTTGCAGATTAATGGAGAAATATTACCTGAATATGAAGAAATCCTTACACCCGGGGCACTTAAATTTGTGCAACGCCTTGAACAGCAATTTGGGGAAAGGAGAAAAGAACTTTTAAACAGAAGAAAACGAGTTCAAGAGGAAATAAATCAGGGGAAGCTTCCAAACTTTTTAGAGGAAACGAAACATATTCGTGAAGGGAAATGGACAATCGGTCAACTTCCGAATGATTTGAAGGATCGTAGGGTGGAAATCACTGGACCAGTCGACCGGAAAATGATTATCAATGCGTTAAATTCAGGTGCAAATGTATTCATGGCTGATTTTGAAGATTCGAATTCACCTGTTTGGGGAAATTGTATCGAAGGTCAGATTAATTTACGTGATGCCATCAGAGGGACAATAACATTTGAAAATCCCAATGGCAAAACCTATAAATTAAACGACGAAACTGCTGTACTAAAAGTTAGACCACGAGGCTGGCATCTTGAGGAAAAGCATGTCTTACTTGGTGGTCAACCAATTTCTGCTAGCCTCTTTGATTTTGGGCTTTATTTCTATCATAATGCTAAAGCTTTGATTGAGAAGGGAAGTGGTCCTTATTTCTATCTTCCAAAGATGGAGAACCATTTAGAGGCAAGACTATGGAATGATGTTTTCATTTATGCTCAAAATGACTTGAATATTAGCCAAGGGACGATAAAAGCAACGGTCCTTATCGAAACGATATTAGCAGCATTTGAAATGGATGAGATTTTATATGAATTAAAAGAACACTCTGCTGGCTTAAATTGTGGACGTTGGGATTATATTTTTAGTTTTTTAAAGAAGTTCCGTCATCATAAAAATGTTATTTTTCCTGACCGTTCACAAGTGACAATGACTGTTCCAAATATGCGGGCTTACTCATTACTTGCCATAAAAACATGCCACAATCGTAATGCACCAGCAATCGGAGGAATGGCAGCACAAATTCCAGTAAAAAATGATCCAATTAAAAACGAAGAGGCTTTCGCTAAAGTACGTGCAGATAAAGAGCGTGAAGCGAAGGATGGGCATGATGGTACTTGGGTAGCACACCCTGGTATGGTTCATACAGTAAAAGAAGTATTTGATCTTCATGTACCAACACAAAATCAAATCAATCGTAAACGTGAGGATGTACATGTAACGGCAATGAATTTGCTTGAAGTACCTTTGGGGACAATTACTGAGTCGGGACTGCGGACGAATATTAATGTTGGCATCCAGTATATTGCTTCTTGGTTGAATGGCAGAGGAGCCGCACCTATTCATAACTTGATGGAAGACGCAGCAACAGCAGAAATTTCTCGGGCTCAAGTTTGGCAATGGATTCGTCATCCTAAAGGAATTCTTGATGATGGTAGAAAAGTGACTGAAGCATTATTTCACTCTCTAAAAGCAGAAGAGTTAGAGGCTATCAAAGCAGAAGTGGGAGCGAATGTGTATGAAACAGGAAAATATAAAGAGGCTGATCAGTTGTTTGAAGAACTAATACTAGCAGATGAGTTTGCTGATTTTTTAACGAATCCAGCATATGAAAAATTATCTTAATAGTTAAAGTTTTCTTTTAGGGATCTACTAGAATAATAAATTATTAGGAGGAATGAAGGATGAGAGAGGAAAGAGCGAAACAATTACAACAAAGCTGGGAAAATGATGCAAGATGGAAGGGAATTACTAGAACATATACGGCGGAGGATGTCATTAAATTAAGAGGGTCTCTTGATATTGAACATACACTTGCACGCCGGGGTTCTGAAAAGCTTTGGAATCTACTTAAAACGGAGGATTTTATTAGTGCACTTGGTGCATTAACTGGTAACCAAGCGATGCAACAAGTAAAGGCTGGTCTGAAAGCAATCTATTTAAGCGGCTGGCAAGTTGCAGCTGATGCGAATATTGCAGGGCAAATGTACCCTGATCAAAGCTTATATCCAGCTAACTCAGTACCACAAGTTGTGAAACGAATTAATCAGACATTACAGCGTGCAGATCAAATCGCATACTCTGAAGGAAATAGTGAGATTGATTGGTTTGCTCCAATTGTAGCTGATGCGGAAGCAGGTTTTGGTGGAGCGCTTAATGTATTTGAATTAATGAAGAGTATGATTGAAGCTGGTGCAGCTGGCGTTCATTTTGAAGATCAACTTTCATCTGAGAAAAAATGTGGTCACTTGGGAGGAAAGGTATTACTACCAACACAAACAGCTGTACGTAACTTAACATCTGCTCGTCTTGCAGCAGATGTAATGGGGACCCCAACCATTCTTATTGCTCGTACGGATGCAGACGCGGCAGATCTCATTACAGATAATATTGATCCTGTTGATGAGCCATTTATTACTGGTGAACGTACACCAGAAGGATTTTATCGTACCAAAGCGGGTATAGATCAAGCTATTGCACGTGGTCTTGCATACGCTCCATACGCTGATCTTATTTGGTGCGAAACTTCCGAACCAAATCTTGAAGAAGCTCGTCGATTTGCGGAAGCAATTCATGAGAAATTCCCAGGAAAATTGCTCGCTTATAATTGTTCACCTTCCTTCAACTGGAAAGCAAAATTAAGTGATAAGGAAATCGCAAACTATCAAAAAGAAATTGGTAAACTAGGTTACAAATTCCAATTTGTTACTCTTGCAGGTTTCCATTCATTGAACCATAGTATGTTCGAACTTGCGCTTGGCTATAAAGATCGTGGTATGGCAGCATACTCCGAGCTACAACAAGCTGAATTTTCAAGTGAAAAAGATGGCTATTCAGCAACACGTCATCAACGTGAAGTTGGCACAGGTTACTTTGATGTCGTTGCTCAAGTTGTATCGGGTGGAACTTCTTCTACTACAGCACTTACAGGTTCAACAGAAGAGGAGCAATTTCAAACGTCTAACGATTGAATTAATTAAACAATCGTAATTTGCAGATTTGCACCCCAGGATGAAAAGGTGTCCTAGGGGTGTTTTTCTTCTGAGTCAATCAGGATTTGTTAAGTATAATTGCTAGAGGTGTTATGATACAGCCTTAAATCGAGTGAAATGGAGGAGGAACATGAAGATTGTCGATGAGTTTCATGAAATTCCAACAACTTGTATTTCTGATGCGTTGCAGGGGCTTGAAAACTTACATTCAGCTATCAAACCATTGAAAGAAGAGTACAGAGTAGCAGGCCGTGCATTTACCGTAAAAATGGTGGCCGGTGATAATCTTGTCGTATTAAAGGCAATTCGTGAAGCACAGCCCGGTGATGTACTGGTCATTGATGCAAAAGGGGAGAAAAATCGGGCCGTTGCAGGCGATTTCGTTCTCGGTATGGCGCAAACTTTAGGGATTACTGGTGTCATAGTAGATGGGGTTATCCGTGACATCATAGGAACAAAAGAATTGAATTATCCAATCTTTTGTAAGGGTTCTACGATTGCAGCAAGTGGTAAAGCTGGCGAGGGAGACATTAATGTTCCCATCTCTTGTGGAGGAGTGACTATTCATCCTGGTGACATAATCGTAGGAGATGCAGATGGAGTCGTAGTTATTCCGCAGGAAAGAGAAGAGGAGATATTGGCAAAATCGCTTGAAAAGGTGGAAAAAGACCGGATTAGATCTGAAATGGTATCAGGAGATAAAAAGAAAATCATAGAGTATTTAGATCGTTCCATATCTTAAAAGTGAAACTTTTTGTTAAAAATGATATGTATCGAATGTGAAATAGAAAATGAGATAATAAATACTAAAAACTGGTTAGCACGTCAACATGCTAACCAGTTTAATTAATCTTCCTTTTTTGAAAGACAGCGATCACATTCCATCAAATAAGATTCAGCTTGCTCTTCAATCGGATCTCCGCAATCTGAACATTGTTTAGGGGGAAGTGTTCGGAAAAAATCCATTGGTTTAGTCGTTAACATGTTTGATTCCTCCAAATCATCATTAAGTAGTCTTCAAGTTGCTCTCCATAACAGGTAAGATCCTAAAAATTTTAAGTGTTTAATGGATCGCAAGACTCATTTTTTATATAGTACAGTTTAATATATTGTATTTTGTTATAGTACAGTATATGCTCTTTATTAAAAAAATGTTTAGATTTTTTGTTGGAATTTCAATCTGGGTTGGTACGAACATAATTTACTTTGCGTGTTCAAAGCTCTTCTACTTAAATTGTATCGGTTCTACATAAAGCGAAATTTACTCTCTGTTTTCAGCGTCTGGCCTGAAGACTTACAATAGGATACTAAATGTCCTTTTTGAATGTAGGAGGCATCAATATTACATACGTAGGAAATTTAGTAATTGTATCCGGTCAGAACTATCTAAAAAGAATGGTGTAAAACGAAGGTAAATGGAAAATGTTAGTTCATTTTCTAATAAGACATCCACATCTTGCAGCAATACAGAGATAAATTGCAAAATTGTAAGAAAATTAAGTGTTTTATCGCTTTCATTATAAATGTTTTCGTTTTCAATCAATATGTTCCCGCTTTCAAGGACGTTGTTAAAAATTAACTGCTATCCCATAATATAAGTATAAATAAGAAAGGGGATAACCAAAATGAAAACAATTATTGAGTTAGTAAAAGCTGAATATAAAATGTACGAGGATGCACTTGAAAGAATCTACGGGAATCGGAAAGTAAATAAAAACGAACAAGGTTACATACATTCAAAAAATAAAAGATAAATACGGAAGGGGATAATCAAAATGAAAACAATTATTGAGTTAGTAAAAGCTGAATATAAAATGTATGAGGATGCACTTGAAAGAATCTATGGAAACCGGAAAAATTAAAAAAATTTGATGTCAAGCAGAATAAAAAATCTATACTAAGGATGATTAGATGATCATAGCCCAACCGCACAAAATCGACAGGATAACCAATTCTAACAGATAAATGTAGAATTGGTTATTTGTATTTTTACCGTTACCGCTAATTATTCGATGGGGTTGTTTTCCTTTTCTTTAACCTACATATTACCCATTAATTGAACACCGATTAATTTTAAACCCCACTCTTACGTTTACTATGAGTTAGGATTGGAGGATTCGACTTGAATAAACTAGCATACTATTATCTATCCTTTATCCCCGATATTTAACGTTATCTCCTCAGTTTCAAAACCAAGCGATGTCGATAAATCGACAACATCAATATTTGTAGTAACATAAGCATATTCGGATAAAATGTCTGGATCAATTTGGTCAAGTGAAAAATGGAGAAAATCAGTTGTTTCATTCAGTGTTATTTCGTAAAGCTCCAATTTTTCAATATCATTAAAATCGTCTAAATTATGAAACGTAAGATTAAGTCGATAAGCTACAAAAGCTTTAGCTGAAATTTTAAATGATAACTTATCATCACTCCAATCTGACAGCTTAGGTGATTGGAGAAAACGGTCCTTATCAATTTTTAATCCACTTCCTTCTTCAAGAAATATATGGAGTTCTTGATTTTCTAATACATTAGGCAGTTGTTGATTTTCATGTTGTGTGCGCATATAGAAGGCTTCATTAGTAAAAACATCCTTTACGTTAAGCTTGTTCGCCGCCCCATATAATAAAACATAATCTTCTGCAAAGATTTCTTGTGGGTAGAATTTATGATTGCTTTCATCATAGTTCCAAAACGCATCCCAGCGTAGTTTGCTTCCATTTAATCCACGAATAGATTCCCAATCTGAGAAGGGGAAGTGATGGGACGGGAAATAATGATAAGCAAAATGATGTCCATATTCATGTGATAGCGTTTGACGGTATGCTGCTGGATCTGTGTACTTATCACCCTGATACAGCATAATGCTATTTGATGAAGCATGATAACTGCCTTTCGTTAATGAAGTAGCGTGAGAATGACCAATTACATTCACCTTCTGCAAAAGTTTAATTTCCTTCCCATGTTTATTTTTAATGAGCTCTTGGTATAAAGCCATAAGATCTTTTTCATCCCACTCCTTGGAATAGCTAAAAAAGTGTATCCCTTCTGGAGATTGATACGTAGCAAAATACTCCCCATTATAACTAGAATCAAAGCTTAAAAGAAATGGAAATAATAATAAGATAATGAAATACGTTCGTATTTTTGGCATAGATGTCACATCCTTGTGATTATTTTAGCATGGATGTTGATGAAGGTAATTGGTATCATTTGTTTGTTGGTTTACAGGTTGTTAGTGTTATAGTTTTGAAGGAGGTTTAAGAAAAAGGGGAGAATTATCAAAAAAATGTAAAAATTCCCCGAAAAGTAAGGATAAAAAAAAGTGTTAAAACATCGTCTTTTCGTGTATTATATAAATAATCAGAAAATACAGAAAATTAATTAAAATGTGAGGTGCTCTAAATGAACATTGATAACATGGCTTGTGAAAATCGTCTTGAAACAAATCCTTATGTACACTATTTACAAGAGGGAGATCTTCTTTGCAAATCAAAAAATGAACTCATTTTGAAGCATCTCCACGAGTTACCACATGATTTTATGGAAATGACATTATTTGATGTAGAGGGAACTGGGGATATCTATACTTTTTCACACATTAGTGATTTTGAAGGTGGAGGTATCCAATTAAAAGTAGCCGTCTACAAAAAAAGGTAAGAACAAAAGCGCAAGCGCCTTGATCAGTCCCGACAGGCATAAGACGCGTATGAATAGAAGGCGTACTTGGCCTTCAATTCATGCATGGCTAGACCTTAGAGGGGCTAGGCGCTGGAGCTGGATGTCGTGCGCTTATCCACAGTACAAGAATTTTATTGTTTCCTGTAACATAAAAATCATTTAGGGCCTGACTTCTAAAATCAAGAAGTCAGGCTATTTCTATTTCTCTATTCGTTTTCATACAACGGATGTTCAAGTATACTTATGACAGTAAGATTAATTCAAGCTATTTTGGACAATAGCGGTTCACTCCGTATTGTTTTTGAAAAATGTGGAATAATCTTCAAATAGATAACGGTGGGTTGAATTATTAGTTGCAAAGAAAATGAATGGATTAATTATGCAATTTCAACAAGAAGGGAGTTTATAATGAAACAAAGGTATCAACTCATGCAAGTATTGTTCATTTCTGTAATTCTCATCATGGTTGGGGGTTGTGGTACATCTGGAGAAGGTAAATTGAATGAACCGCAATCAACTAAAAATGCACAAGTTATTGAAGAAAATCCGATCGTGACGATTACGATGGAAAACAATGATGAAATTAAAGTTGAATTGTATCCGAATATTGCCCCAAATACGGTAAATAATTTTATTTCACTAGTAGAATCTGGTTTTTATGATGGATTGACTTTTCACAGGGTCATACCTGGATTCATGATTCAAGGCGGCGATCCTGAAGGAACTGGAACTGGTGGTCCTGACTACGAGATTAAAGGTGAATTCTCATCAAATGGTTTCGAAAATGATGTAAAGCATGAGAGAGGTATCATTTCTATGGCTCGTACGCAAGCACCCGACTCAGCAGGGTCACAATTTTTTATCATGGTTGCTGATGCTAACAGCTTGGATGGCGATTATGCTGCTTTTGGAAAAGTAACAGCAGGTATGGATGTTGTTGATAGTATTGTTAGCGTTAAAACGAATAAACAGGACAAACCATTAGAGGATCAAAAAATAAAACAAGTGACAGTTGAGACTTTTGGAATTGATTATCCGGAACCCGAAAAAGTAGAGTAAGTTAGTCGTTCATGCCACAAAAAAAGTAGCGAATTTCATTTCTTGAATGACAATGAAAAAATTAGATTATTATTGCCAGGATTTTCTTGATAAAGACCTGTTTTTTTGTTATAATTTTTTAAATATTAAAATACAATGAAAAGGAATAGTAGGATTTTTAAAACGATCAGAGAGCTGTTGGGTGGTGTGAAGCAGCCGTGGAAAAATCTGAACTCGCCTTGAAGTAGCTCGCTGAAATGTCTTAGAGTAGGTGGAGACGGTGCCTATCCGTTACAGTAGGTGGAAATAAGGTGTTTTTATACCTATATTTTCCTTGAGTGCATACCGTATTGGTATGAATAAGAGTGGTACCGCGTAAGATGTCAATAGTCTTTCGTCTCTATAGTTATAGAGACGAAAGGCTTTTTTTATTGTAACTAAAAATAATTTACCCTGTTCTTAACGGGCACTAAAGTCTCTTCACGAAGATTCAAGAGATGTAAAGAAATAGAAGCGGGCGTACGACCCATAAAAAAATCCATAAGTATCGCTAACCATCAGTGGGTGATAAAGAATACTCACACTAAAAAAGACTGGTTTTAACATCATATTAAACTTGAAAGGTGTCGTTAAAATGAAAAATTTCGATAAATATACGAGAGGGTATTTTATGCCCCCTGTTAGAAGTATGAAATGGGCTGAAAAAGAATACATTACTGAAGCACCAACGTGGTGTAGTGTTGATCTTCGTGATGGAAACCAAGCTTTGGTTGTACCAATGAATTTAGAAGAGAAGTTAGAGTATTTTCAGTTATTAGTAAAAATCGGATTTAAAGAAATAGAAGTTGGTTTTCCTGCTGCATCAGAAACAGAATATACTTTCTTACGCACATTAATTGAAGAAGATTTGATTCCTGATGACGTTACGATACAAGTGTTGACGCAATCGAGAGAACATATTATCAAAAAAACATTTGAATCACTTAAAGGTGCTAAACAAGCGGTGGTCCATTTATATAATTCAACCTCAGTTGCACAACGAGAGCAGGTATTCAGAAAATCAAAAGAAGAGATTATTGATATTGCAGTATCAGGTGCAAAGCTTCTTAAAAAATATGCTGCTGAAACTCCTGGAAATTTTCAATTTCAGTATTCACCAGAAAGCTTTACTGGTACAGAATTAGAATTTGCACTTGACATATGTAACCAGGTGCTTGATGTATGGCAACCAACGCCTGAGAACAAAGTGATTATTAATTTACCAGCTACAGTCTCGCTTTCCATGCCTCACGTTTATGCAAGTCAAATTGAATACATGAGCGATCACATGAATTATCGGGAGAATGTGATCCTCTCACTACACCCTCACAATGACAGAGGAAGCGGTGTTGCAGATGCGGAATTGGGAATTCTTGCTGGTGGGCAAAGAGTGGAAGGAACGCTGTTTGGTAATGGAGAAAGAACAGGAAATGTCGATATTGTCACGCTTGCTTTGAACATGTTTTCACATGGAGTAGATCCTAAGCTTGATTTTACGAATATTTTAGACATCATATCAGTCTATGAGCGCATGACAAAAATGAAGGTCAATGAAAGACAGCCTTATGGCGGTAAGCTCGTATTTGCTGCATTTTCTGGTTCTCACCAGGATGCAATCGCTAAGGGTATGAGATGGCGCGAGGAAAATGAATGTCAACATTGGACTGTCCCATATTTGATGATTGACCCTAAGGATATTGGCAGAGAGTATGAAGGTGATGTCATCCGCATTAATAGTCAATCTGGTAAAGGTGGAATAGGATATGTACTTGAACAACAATATGGTTATGATCTTCCTGCAAAAATGCGTGAGAGTTTCGGGTACATTGTTAAAAACATATCAGACCAACAGCACAAAGAACTTATGAGTGATGAGATCTATACTATTTTTTATGATGAATATGTGAATATTAAATCTCCACTTGAATTTGTCAAATATCACTTTATACAGCATGATGATTTCAGAACGTTGATTACCATCAAAGTGAATAATGAGGTTCATGAATTTGAAGGTGAAGGAAACGGTAGACTCGATGCCATTAGCAATGCGCTTCAAACAAATTTAGGTATTAAATTTTCAAAATTAGCCTATAAAGAACACGCTCAGGAAATAGGCTCAGAATCTAACGCAGTATCCTATGTCGGAATAACCGGAGTAGATGGTACTGAGTATTGGGGATGTGGAATTGACGTCGATATTATGACCTCATCTGTAAAAGCTCTGTTTAGTGCAGTTAACAAAATGATAGGTATAGTTCAGCTAATAAAATGATGAGTAAGTAAATCGCGAATTGAAGTTTCAAGGAAGGCACTTATTAATTATAGTGAAGATAAACCCTCGTTTTTTGTTTGAAACGGGGGTTTTTATGATCGTGAAGTAGGTTTTTATCAGGTAACCAAATTCCTTGATTATTGATATTTTTGTCTAAAAGATGTAATCGTTGTTTTTAAAGAAGCATATGAACCGATTGCTGCATATCCATAAAACCATCCCATAAATAGTCCTGCAATAAGGTTATGAGGATGGCTAATAAAGATAGAAATAAATAAACCAATCACAAGTGCAAGTGTCGGAATAAATTTTTTAGGTACTTTTAAAAATATTTTGATCAATTGGGTAACCACAAGAACTATGGGTACACCAATGACAGCATCCCAAAAATTTGTATGGATCGTGGGAAAGTGAATGATATATTCCTCCAATCTTCTTACCGGTAATAGATGATTGATAATTCTCCGACGTATCTTTTAGTTGCTTCTTAAATCCTGAGGTGAAGGTTCTACTATTAAATCAATTTGAATTTTGATGAATTGTATTGTATTATATGAACATATTTCAAAAAACTTTGTAGTTAAAAAGAATGTGAAGAATTCGTCATTCCTTACATTCACTTCATATTTATTGTTTCTAAACGTGCGGTTACCATTCCCACTTCAAGATTTTTTGGAGAAGAATATGTGAGGTATAAATTAACTAGCAATTATTAAGGCTAATCTTTACTTTGTGAACGAATGTTGGAAGGTCCAGATGGTAGATGGTAACTTCATCATTCCATTATTAAGTTTAGGTCAAATTAATAAATATTATTCATCGAAGTGATCATGAATAATACAAAAGAATGATAGAATCCATTTTATTTTTCATTAGTATCTAAATCTAATTCATTTTTTCCTAGCAGTCTCAGATGGTGAAAGCTAAGATTGTTCATCACTTGTTAATTGTTGGGAGAAATGTAAAAATATAAGTTTGACATTCTATAAAACAATACGCTAATATAACTGTCTGTTGAACCAATTACCTTTTCTTGAAGATTAATATTGAGTACATTCGAAATATGAGGTGAAACAATGAAATCAAAATCTTTTTCTTGGATAAACAATCATTTGAACTTTTTTATGATAGCTATCCTTTTACTATGGATTAAAACGTATGTAGCATACAATTTAGAGTTTAGTTTAGGAATTGAAAATTCGATGCAAAAATTTCTTTTGTTTTTAAATCCTGCTAGCTCGATTATCTTATTTTTAGGACTAGCCCTTTTCTTTAAGGGGAAAAAGGCTTTTAAATGGATGATAATTATCGATTTTCTTCTATCATTCTACTTATATGCAAATATTGTATATTATCGATTTTACACGGACTTTATTACACTTCCAACACTTACACAAACAAGTAATGTTGGTGATTTAGGACAGAGTATTTTAGCATTGATAAGTCCAAATGATATTTTGTATTTTGTTGATACGATTATCTTATTTCTATTAGTTGTTACCAAAGTGATAAAACCAACTACAGTTAAAGTGAAAATGCGTTCTCGAGTGATAATACTTACTGCTGCAGTCGCCCTTTTTGCGGTGAATTTAGGATTATCAGAAATGGATCGACCACAGTTATTAAAAAGAACATTTGACCGAAACTATATTGTGAAATATTTAGGTATGTATAATTTTGCTATCTATGATGCAATCCAAAGTACAGGTGCTTCAGCACAACGTGCAATGGCAGATACCGACGATATTACAGAGGTTACGAACTATACAAACGCAATGTATGCTGAACCTAATCCTAAGTACTTTGGAGCGGCGGAAGGAAAAAACGTCATCTATATTCATTTAGAATCAATACAGAACTTTATTATTGATTACAAACTGAATGGAGAAGAAGTGACACCGTTCCTTAATTCGTTATCAAAAGATCAAAATACTTTTTATTTTGATAATTTTTTCCATCAGACTGGACAGGGTAAAACTGCTGATGCAGAATTTATGCTTGAAAACTCATTGTTTGGATTACCGCAAGGAGCAGCCTTTTCTACAAAAGGTCGTAACACATACCAAGCACAGCCTGCGATACTAGGTCAACTTGGATACACTTCTGCGGTGTTCCATGGCAATACTCGATCTTTTTGGAACCGCGATGAGATTTATAAATCATTTGGTTTTGATAAGTTCTTTGATTTAACTCATTATACAGCAGAAGAAAATGAAGTCGTAAATTATGGTTTATTGGATAAGCCATTTTTCAAACAGTCAATGCCAATGCTTGAATCTTTAAGTCAACCATTTTACGCTAAATTTATAACAGTTACGAATCACTTTCCATTTCCACTTGCTCAGGAGTTAGCAACGATTGAACCACATACGACAGGTGATACTTCAGTGGATAATTATTTTCAGACTGTTAGATATGCAGATGAAGCATTGAAAGAATTCTTTGACTATCTGAAAGAATCTGGTTTGTATGATAACACAATGATTGTAATGTATGGGGATCATTATGGTATTTCGGAAAGCCATAAAAAAGCAATGTCTACAGTATTAGGAACTGAAGTTGGGGATTTTGAAAATGCACAATTACAAAGAGTTCCATTATTTATTCATATTCCAGGGGTAGAAGGCGGCAATATGCATCAGTATGGTGGTCAAATTGATTTATTACCAACTGTACTTCATTTACTTGGAGTAGATACAAAAGGGTATGTTCAGTTGGGGTCAGATTTATTTTCTAAAGATCATCAAACAATCGTCCCATTCCGTAATGGTGACTTTGTAACTGACAAAGTAACTGCTTTGAATGGAAAATATTACGATACAGCCACAGGAGAACAGCTTGAGGCTAACGAAGAAATAAAACAAAACGAAAAAATTGTACAAATGAAGCTAAAAATGTCAGATAAAATTGTTAACCAAGATTTATTGCGATTCTATACTCCTGAAGGATTTGAGCCAGTTGACCCTTCAGATTACGATTATACAAATCGCTCAGCTTCAAGTAATGAGGATCAAAATACTAAATAGTAATTTACTGAGCTGCTAAGAGGGAAGATTCTCTTAGCAGCTTTTTGACGTAGAGATTAGGGATGTTAAAAGCTCAAATACCAAAAGGTTATTCGGTTGAGTCGCAAAGTGTCTATGAAAAAATGTGAAATTTCAAATGTTGACAATTTCATAATATGTAGTTTATAATTTATCTTTAATTCGAGAATATTTCATATGAGATAAATTAAAACAATCAGCTTTTCATTAATGAATAAACATCAATTGTAAATGAAGGAGTCGATGATGATAATGGTAAAACCACTTTTAGGAATCCATCATGTATCAGCTTTAACAGCAAATGCGAAAGAAAACTTTCATTTTTATACAAAGATATTAGGATTAAGATTAGTGAAGAAAACAGTAAATCAGGATGATACATCTGTTTATCATCTGTTTTATGCAGATGAGAGGGGAAATCCAGGTACAGATTTAACCTTTTTTGAAATTCCTCATGCGGGAAAAACATATCCTGGAACAAATAGTATAACAGCGACATCTTTACGTGTAAGAGACAATAAGGCCTTACAGTATTGGAAAAATCGCTTTAATCAATTTCATGTCGATCATGATGAGATAAGTCTTGAAAGTGGGCGTTCAACTTTATCATTTCGTGATGCAGAAGGTCAGCGCTTGATCCTAGTCTCAGATGAAGGAAACGAAGGTGTATCAGGGGGGAAACCTTGGGATCGAAGTCCTGTATCACCAGAAAATGGTGTGATTGGTTTAGGTCCAGTACATTTGACGGTATCACGTCCAGAACGAACAATTAAGGTTTTGACAGATGTAATGGGCTTTCGTGAAAAAACAGGCTATACAAAAGAGAAGGATAACAAATTAGTCCGTGTCTTTGAAACAGGTGAAGGTGGAACGGGAGCAGAAGTACATGTAATAGAAGAAGATAAAGTAGGCCGTGAGAGACCTGGTCGTGGCAGTGTTCATCATGTCGCATTTCGCGTGGAAGATGAAGAAGAATTAACCAAATGGGTCGAGCTATTAAATACTAAACATTTACCAAATTCAGGTTTTGTTGAACGCTATTATTTCAAGTCTTTATATTTTAGAGAGCCAAATGGTATTTTATTTGAGCTTGCTACGGATGGACCTGGGTTTGAAGGAGATGAAGATTTCGAGCACTTGGGAGAAAAGCTCGCTTTACCACCATATTTTGAGCAACAACGGCAAGAAATTGAAGCACGATTAATTCCATTAAATACGAAGGAATAAGTAGTAATTAGATGCCATTAATATTTTAGTAATGATTGAATAAATCGTCAAGGCTTAGAATTGACAAACCATCATTATGGAATTTCAACATGGTGAGAAAAACGCTTAGGGAAATTTCGAGGCCACTGAAAAACTTACGTTTTTTATTCTTTTAATTTCTTTTCAATACAAAAAGGCAAGTTGCTGTCTGCTTTTTAGACGGCAAATTGCCTTTTTCCTTTTCTTTCTTATTCTTTTTCACTA
>NZ_JAIQUM010000037.1 GCF_020075705.1 Metabacillus rhizolycopersici
GGCGAACTGTTTAATGGACGGGATCGAGTCCCAAGGGCGCGAACGTTCTACCCCGGCTACCGTTATCATATATCGATATAAAAAATGGTCAACCAGAAATATTTTCTGGCTGACCTTATAATACGAATGGGCGCGATTGTTCAATAAGAACAGTCACTTCTTGTGCTAACAGGCAGTTTAATGAAATAAAATTAGTATCAAATAATGGGGGGATGTCTGTGCAAACAAAACAAAGTGAAAAAGTAATCAGTTCAATTGAAAAATCATTCATAAAACAAGTACAAAAAGACAAAAAGTTAAAGAGTGCATTTTTACTTGTTCATTCAGAAAGGAAAGGTATCCATTTAAATATCGCAGAAGGGTCAATGAATCCAAAACAGCCAGCATATATGGCAAGCGTAGGAAAAATATTCACATCAGTTTTGATTAGTATTTTATATGAAAACGATCAATTATCATTCGAAGACGGTATTACCAAATATTTAGATCGAGAATTAGTCAAAAACCTTCATGTTTATAAAGGTAAAGATTATACGAATGACATTAAAATTAAACATCTATTAAATCAAACGTCTGGTTTGTATGATAATTTCCGTCCATTACTAGAAAAACTTCTGGATGATCCAAACTTTACCATAAGCCCACAAGAAGCAATTACTTGGGCAAAAATACATCAAAAACCTCATTTTCCTCCAGGCAACGACTTTAAATATACCGATACAAACTATCATCTATTAGGATTAATCATAGAAAAAATAACAGGAATACCTTTTCATGTAGCTATGAAACAATATATTTATCAGCCCCTCGGTATGATAAATTCATCTGTGCTACACTACTCTAATCCATTAGACAAAGATACTCAACATTTAGCAGACTTTTATGTTAATGGAAACAACATAACTAATCACAAAGGATATGCAGGTCTCGACTATGCAGGCGGTGGGGTAGTATCTACTGGAGAAGATATGTTGAAATTTATGAAAGCGTTAGTATCCTATCAATTAGTAAAAAAGGAAACGCTTGAGAAAATGATGAACGATAAAGCGAAGTATGGTGTAGGAATTGAGTATGGTTATGGCATTATGCAGTTTAAAACAGTTCCACTACTCATGCCAAAAATATTTAATGTCTGGGGACATGCAGGTGCCACAGGAGCCTATTTGTTTTATCACCCTAAGATGGATACTTATTTAATTGGTACTTTTAATGACTTTTCTTATGAAAGAAAAGGTGTCAGATTTATGTTAATAAAAGTAATAAACCAATTGACAAAAATTAAATGAAAGAAATGCGATTTCTTATTCAACTAAAGCGAGCGATTGTTGAACAACATAGGTAGAAAATGATCAAACTTTTTTATAAAATCAAACTTAAATCTGCTGAAGAAGAATCCATTTTGATCAATCTTTTTTTGAAATGGATTCTTCTTATTTACCATAAAAAACAGGTTTGTAAGGTGTTTTTGATCAAACTTTATTTCGAAGCAACAATCGATCGTTAAAGGGGACATCCAAAATGAAATTCGAATTGAAAAGGAAGCTATCCCATCAGTTAATAAGACTGGGACAGCTTCCTTTTTTAGTTGTTCTTCTTTGCCTTAACCAAGATATGACTTTTGAACAATCTCGCTTTCTTTCAACTCTGTTTTTGTGCCTTCACCAACTAAACGTCCCGCCATGAGGACATATCCGCGTTCGCAAAAATCAATCGCCATTTCTGCATTTTGGTCAACTAAAAGAATCGTTGTACCTTGGTGATGTAATTCGGTGATTTTTTCATAGACCTCATAAACTAATTTTGGTGATAAGCCTATCGACGGCTCATCAAGTAATAATAGTTTTGGACTTGTCATCATTGCACGAGCAATGGCAAGCATTTGCTGCTCTCCTCCAGAAAGAAGGCCTGCTAATTGATCCTTTCGTTCGCCTCTAAATTTCTGATGATGAAGGAGAAAGTATAGTTAATAAGTTTTATGGGGGGTTAGTGGAGAGTTTCAAGGAAAGGTTTATTTTTGGATTCATGATATAGAACCAGGGGATGAAATGGGAAATATGTTTATCCTTGCAGATAGTTTTTCTGAGTTCTTTAATAATTTATATGAATCTGAGTAAGGGTTTTGCTGAAGAGAACGTCTAAAAAATGTTTTTCTCTGGAGTATCGGTTAGCCCCCGACCACCGGTATCTTTAGAACAATTCGAGATTATTTTAAAAGCGGTAAGGCACTCACAAATGTTGAAAGATCAATGTTTGTGGGTGTCATTTCTTTTTTAGGAAAAAGGCTAAAAAGGCAAGATTTCATTTCATTTTACACATTTTTTACACAAAGAAATGGAAAAGAAAATACGTATTTAATGGAAGATGGTATGATACTCTGCCACAATTTTTAACATAAAATGTTGCGGACTGTTGATAGATTTTATCTGAAGTCTTATATATATTTAATTATATAAGGAGCTGAAGATATGATTAGTATGAATATTCGTGTTTTGCGTAAAAAGTATAAAATGAGTCAGGAAATATTAGCTGAGAGGGTAAACGTATCACGTCAGACCGTAGCAAAATGGGAAAACGAGGAAGCGTTTCCTGATATTCATAAATGTAAAATATTAGCCGATATCTTTCAGGTAACATTGGATCAATTATCCGGTAATATGAGTGAAGAAGAGGTAGAGAGTCTTGGTCCAAAGGGGAAACAATTCTTTGGTGTTGTGAAGGTAGGCGAGCGGGGGCAGATTGTAATTCCAAAACAGGCACGAGAAATGTATCAGATTTCTGCCGGTGATAAGCTTGTTGTTTTGGGGGAAGATGTTACAAAAGGAATTGCAGTCTTAAAAAGTGATAGTTTCCTAGAGTTTGCAGATATGATACGTAGGGCCGAATCGGCAGAAGAGGAGTCAGAATGAGTAAAATTGTATTTTTTTCAATCCCCGCACATGGTCATACAAATCCGACACTTCCGGTAGTATCCGAGTTAGTAAGTAGAGGGCATGAAGTATGGTACTACTCCTTTATAGATTTTAAAGAAAAAATTGAAGGCGTTGGAGCCAAATTTATTCCATGTGATGAGTTCTTACCCCAAATATCACAACAAGAATTGAATAGCAAAGTGGGAAAAGATTTTGCGGCATTGATTGAAATGATTGTAGATACGACAATTGCATTAGATAAAAAGGTGTGTACTGAATTAAGAGAATTTCATCCGGATTGCATTGTATCCGATTCTTTATGCTTTTGGGGGGAATTATTTGCAAAGAAATTAGGAATCCCGTATATCTGTTCTACAACAACCTTCGCATTTAATCAGTATACGGCAAAACTCATGAAACGCAGTATAAAAGAAATGTTCGGAATGATAACTGGAATGCGACGAATTAACAAAAAAATGCAGTTGCTACGATTCCATGGCTATGAAGTGGATAGTTTTATATCGATTATTCAAAATGATAATGAAACGGACACCATTGTTTATACGTCGAAAGAATTCCAGCCCATGGCCGAAACTTTTTCCAACAGATATGCCTTTGTTGGCCCTTCGATTCGGCAGTCTCCTCAGGTACTTGATGAAAGAAAAAGTAGAAAATTCATCTACATTTCATTAGGAACTGTACTCAATCAATATAAGGATTTTTACCAAAATTGCATCAAAGCATTTGCTGACAGTAGTTATGATATTATGATGTCGGTTGGTGAAAAAACAGAGATTGCCTCTCTTGGCCGCATACCAGACAATTTTACAGTTAAAAACTACGTAGACCAGATTGCAATATTACAGAAGGCAGATGTATTTATTACACATTGCGGTATGAATAGTGTGAATGAAAGTCTGTATTATGGAGTTCCGATGGTTTTATTTCCGTTACATAGCGAAGAAAGGGTAGTGGCTGACCGGGTTGCTGAACTTGGTGCAGGTATAAAACTAAAAGGAAACAGGCAAAAATATCTGGCAAAAGCAGTATCTGATGTGCTTGCGGATCGAATATTCCAGAAAAATGTACAGAAAATTTCTGAAAACTTCCGAAATGCTGGCGGCGCTGTAGAATCAGCAAATGTTATCTTGGCTAAAATTGATAAAAAATCCTAATGGCTTGGAATTTCAGTAAGGAAACAGAGTAGCCCTTATCTATAGTAATTGGATCTATACCAAGTCCTTCTAAAGTTTTACGGAGAACAAAGTGATGGTTTTCTGACATCTAAAAATGAAGCGAAAGAACCGTCACTTTTTTTCCTTCCCAAAATTTCATCATTGGGGAACAGACGCAAAATAATTATAATAGTTATTAAAAATAGCCTATATCTTAGATTACAAGTAATCTAAGATATAGGCTTTATACTTTAGAAAGTAGTCATTTATTTAATTAACGCAATTTAGTAGATATAAATTATCTCGTCGAAACAATCGATTTCCTTTTATACAACCATGCTCCAATAATAAAGGAGATTACACCCCAAATGACCATGTTCCCGAACCCAAACAAAATTGAATTTGAAAGAATACTTGTTTCATAAACCATACTTTCCCTTAAACCATCGGCAAAATAGGTGAGAGGGAGAATACTTGATACGGGTTGTAGCCATTCGGGCATTGTTTCGATCGGGAAAAATACACCGCTCAAAAACATCATGAGAAAGCTAACGATGTTGGCTACTCCCATATAGGCCTCTGTCGTATTGCTGAATGAAGAAATGAAATAACCTAAAGCTGTGAAGGAGAGAGACCCGATTAAAAAGACAAGAATTAGACTAGGAAAATTGATGTAGAGATTGGCACCAAATATAAACACGCCGATTAATGACAATAGAATAATTTGGACGATGCTAAATAACAAGCGCATGATCATATCACTTAGTCCAAATATCCCCATATTTGCTGGCGTCATACGTAATCTTTTAATCAAACCTTTTCTGCGCATTTCAACGAGATCAACCATACCAAACAATCCACCTTGCGCAATCGATAAAGCAATCATTCCCGTTAAAAGAAAATCGGTATAGTCTAATTCAGCATCTCCAGCTGAAATTGATTCAAATTGTAATTCATAGGTAGAGGTAGCCTGGGCTGCAGCTAAATTAGCCTGTTGAACAAAATTAACCAAAATTCCTGAGACGACTTGTGTTGTCACATTTTGTTCGTTTTCTTTATTGACGATCAGTCCAATTAATGTAGCATCTTCTGAATCTGGCAAAACGATGGCCGCATCAATTTCTTGTTCTTTTATCCATTCTTTTGCTTTCTCTTCACTGACTGGTTGATCTGATTCTATTTCAATCACAGGTATTTGTTGAAGTTGTGTTAACATCATTTCAGATGTTTTATTCGGATTTTCATCTACAATAGCAACTTTTGTCTGGAAATCATCGCTTGAATCCCCACTAAAAATCACCATAAAGATGACCATTAAAATAACAGGGAAGAATATGCCCCAAAACCATGCTTGTTTTTCACGAAGAGTTAATTTTAATTGTGCAAGAAACATTTGTTTAAACTGGTTCATCTTAATCTCTCCACTCCTTTCCTGTAAAGGAGATAAAGACATCTTCTAGACTCATTTCGCGGATCGAAACTTGTTCTACTTGAAATTCCTTCTCTTTTGTAAATTTGAACAAGTCATAGAGTGTATTCTCTGGATGAAGAGTCCATAGTTTTAGTGAGGTTCCTTCACGTTCCGCCCGGGCAACGGAAGCGAGATTTTTTGAAAATAATTCTGTCTCCAAGGCCGCTTCTATTCCATCAAGGAAGGTTAATCTTATTTCTCTTTCTTTCGTTAACTTTTCAATCAGTGCAGCCGGTGTATCAACTGTTACAATTAGTCCTTGATCTACGATACAAACACGATCACTTAATTTTTCCGCTTCTTCCATATAATGAGTAGTCAAGATGGTTGTTTTCCCTAAATTCTTAAGCTCTAATATAATATCCCATATATTACGTCGTGCTTGAGGATCAAGTCCTGTTGTTGGTTCATCGAGGAAAATGATGTCGGGATCACTAATCATGGCAAGGCCAATGGCAAGCCGTTGACGTTGACCACCAGATAGTTTCTTTACTCGATTGCTTCGATGATCCGTAAGGTTGATTAAATTGAGAATTTCATCGGTAGGTCGTGATTGTTCGTAAAACGACGCAAAAAGATTCAAATTTTCTTCAGGGGTTAAGAGATCAAACATTGCACTTGATTGTGGCTGTACGCCAATCATCTTTTTAATGGCGATTGCATCTTGATTCCAGTTCAACTCTCCAAAATGGATATCACCTTGATCTGGTGTGACCAAACCTTCGATCATTTCAAGTGTTGTCGTCTTTCCTGCTCCGTTTGGTCCGATGATGGTAAAGACCTCACCAGCTTTTACTGAAAAGCTAATGTCCTGTACGGCACGAATGGTCCCAAAAGACTTTTGTAAATTCTTAACTTCTAAAACGGTCATTTTCTTCCTCACTTTCATATCAGCTTTAAGCCCAAAGTTATTTTCCAATGGATGATGACATTTCTATATTTATGCGGATGTTCTCATGTAATGAAACTTAATTTGAGTAATAATAGTTGGAATGATTCGTAAATAAAAGGGAGAATGTTTGCAGCGATTAATAGTCAAAGGATTGGATTACCAAAATTGAAGAATATGTACTTCTTCTTTAATCAAATAAATAAGCTAATTGATCTACCTGTGTAAGAAACGCATGTCGCGATCCCACGATGAAATAAACCAGTTAATGATTGTGACATTTGAGGCACCTCACTTCTACAAAATGATTAGATAGTATTTTCTACGTTCAATTATCTAAAAAGATTCATCTATGTTAAAGATAAAATTAGAATAAGATAAACAATGCTCATATGTTACCATTTAAGTCTTGATAGCTTTAGGCTGTTTTATTATGGGGAATAAAGGACTTTTCCGATAACTTGTTGAATATTGATAATATAAAAATATTCAATGAGGAGTGACAAGAATGAAAATGAAAGTAGTCATGAATAGTGGAAAAGAATACGTGATAAAAGAAGATGACTATACAGTAAATGATTTTCTAGAGTCACTTTATAATGAACTTCCTACAGGTGGGAGAGTATTAAAAAATATCTTTATCTACTTAGATAGGGATGAAAAAATTATTATTAATCCTTCTCATATTTCTTCAATTGAAGTATTAAACGAACAATCAAAGAGAGTGTTAAAATAAGAGATAATCAGTGGGACACTCACTTTTAGAGTGTCTTTTTTAGTGCTTGTTTATATAGATAAGGTTTTCAAGATGAAAGAGGACTTTATGACAAAATAAAAAACAAAGTCTATTAAAAGGGGGAGATGCAATTGAAACGATTGGTTGTTCTTATTGGTTTCATTTCAATACTAACGCTTTTAACTGCTTGTTCGTCTAAACCATCTGTGGAACTGGTGAATACAAGTGTTGATATCATTAACGATAAAGATAAACTTGGTGCAATAGGTATAACCGAAGGAGATAAAAAGGGGCAGGAGCTTGTACCAACCGCACTATATTATGAGTTTACAATTAAGAATACTGGGAATAAAAAAATCGGAGACACAGGTGATAAGGGTTTGGAAATAAAAATTGAACCTAATGATAATTTAGTTGTGTCATCCAAAGAAATAATCGGTTTTAATATTTTTAATCTATCCGAATATGGTGAAAGTGGATTAGGTTACGGATATACTTTTGCATCAATTCTTGAACCTGACCAGGAGGGGAAGTATACTTTACACTTCAATTTAGGTGTGAGCGAAGAAAATCCCCAAGTCCCGTTTCTTGTACCTTCAAAAGAACAATTAGAGAAACTTAATGATGATGCTTTAGATGCCACCTTGATTGTATTGTTAGAAGATAAAGAAATAGCTCGTTTTGATTTGAGAAATAAATAATAATGTAAAAGGATCGGTGCTAAAACCGATTCTTTTTAAGTGTTAATAAGTTTAACAATGTAAAAGACAAACTGATAAGTGAATGGAAAGTAAAAACAGGACAAAATTGGTCACGATATACTGAGGAAGTTTATGATAAGAATGGTAGAGTCGTAAGAGACATCGGGCAACCTTATGATGTACATCATATTATAGAGAATAATTTTGGTAGGAAAGGCAAGGAACAATAAAGCAAAAAAGGAAATCATGCTCTACATGCTTTATTTTACAATCTAGCTGTGAAACAAGTGCAAGTAGCGAAAGAAAGTAAACTGCAAAGGAACCCAGTGTTCAGTGATTACTACCAACGAAAACTAAAAGTAAAACAAAGGGGCTAGCATTGTATAAACTAGACCTGTAACACAAGAAAATAGTGTCGTATCACTAAGAAAATCGCCCTCCCTAGAAGGAGAGCGATTTGTCTTATTTTAATACGTATGAAGCTAACGCTTTTTGAACGTCGTAAATATTCTTATCCTTCTTAAATGTTTTCGCTACTGGGGCAGCTGTGCTAGAAATCCAAATCTTAAGCTCTGCATCTAAATCGAACGTACCAGCTGTCTCTACACTAAAGTGAGTCACACTACGATAAGGGATAGAATGATATTCAACTTTTTTACCTGTCATGCCTTGTTTATCAATAAGAAGTAATCTCTTATCAGTAAACACGATAAGGTCACGGATAAGCTTAAATGCCTTCTCTACTCTCTCGTTATCCGCTAATATTAATTCTAGATCTTTTGAAACTGTGCCAAGATCCGCCTCAGAAGCATTTCCTAGTAAACCATCTAACATTCCCATATTATCCCTCCTATGTAATCTAATTTGATTATATACTATATTAATAATTTGCTAGAAGTCTTTTATGCTTCTGCAGTAAAAATTTAAGAACAACAACCCCATACTGTGATAAGGTATGGGGTTGAAGAAATAGCAATTAATATCAAACAAGCCCTTCTAGCCAAATCATCAATAAATCTTCTCATTACCTGTCTGATACATGAATATCTCATAATTATATTAACTTACTTCGATGTCCATCCAAGAATACCTGCTTGTTCCACTAACACCTGCTTACGATAGTACAATAATTTCTACAGAAAAGAGCGTTATCCCTTCTTGAATCAACGCAACCCGTTAGTTGAAGAAGAATCTGTTTCGCAACTCTTAAGTTATGATTATTTGCTTTGAATAATCAAAAAAGCAGACCCCTAAATTAGAGATCAGCTTTAAAAACTCAAAGCAGCAAAGTTTTGTATAAAATTTAATTATAGTTGTAGTTTCTTTTTTATAAGCTCAAAGGGGGGCATAAAAGCATATTCAAAACCAGCCATTGGCATGGACAGCATAACATGATCCAATAATGGATAATCATATAATCTTCCTTCATAAACTAATTCGAAACGGGGATGCATTAAAAAGTCATTTGGTGTGACAAGAGCAGAAGGAAGATCCCCTAAATTCAGGCCACTTTTTTCAAAAACCTCCGCAACAAATTGGGAGCAAAAGTATTTATTCCTTTGATTAATCGGACGGCGGACAGCCACACCAACGAGTCCTAGCAAATTATATGAATATATATCTTTATTATTATTAAAGCTTTGGATAACATTTCTGATGCGAATATACTCCTTTGATGAAACATCAATCTTTGATAATAGACATCTTGTGTTATAAAAATATCGGTAGGTCCCGAAATAGACATCTTCTCTTATAAAACCAGCAATCAGCGGATTTCTCGGATATTTTCGCCCAAAGCTATAGATTTCATCAAGTTTTTCATCAAAAACGATGGAAACATGATTGTAAGGAGCATTTGTAAACCATTTGATTATTTTCGTGAATAATGTACCTGTATCGGTCAATAAAACATAAACCGTTTTTCTTTTCTTATCTATCATTGCTTCTCCTGTATTTTTCCCCTTACCAGTGGGGGAATCTATCTCTACTTTTTTATACTTGAATGTCTTCGTCACGTTTGTATTCTAAAATATCTCCAGGCTGACATTCTAAAGCCTTACAAATTGCCTCTAAAGTGGATAATCGAATCGCTTTTGCCTTTCCATTTTTCAATATAGAAAGATTCGCCATCGTGATTCCAACCTTCTCCGAAAGTTCCGTTACGCTCATTTTCCTTTTAGCCAACATCACATCAATATTGATTATAATTGCCATTGTTATCACCTCAGACTATTAAGTCATTTTCCGATTTTATATCAATAGCTTCTTGTAAAAGTCTTTGAAGAACAGCAGCGAATACTGCGATTACCATTGAAGCAAAGATAGGGACCATTCCGATTATTATGAGACCTGGTGCATCGTCTAGCTCTGCTACGAGATAAACAAAGGGTATAATTACCACATACAAACCACTGATTGTCATTGCACAGAATTTGATATTCTTTAGAGCTTTAACAGACAATTCAGAGAAAGCTTGGTTCTTGTCAATATAGCTTAAAAGTTTAAAAGCCTGATACAATGCAATGAAAAACGGTATCACTGATACATACATACCTATTAAAATAGGATATAGTATATGGGCATAATCTGGATTTACTGGATTATTAGCTAACCAAGGCAAGCCAAATATACACAAAGCAAGAACCGGAGTTCCAATAAGAAAAACAGCTATCTTTAAAAAGAGTGTTGAACCTTGTTTCATAAAAAGCACCTCACTTATTTATTGTTAATTTGAATTTAACACAAAATTTATCGTTTTACAATAAATAAATATTGATTTTTATTAAAATATTATTGTTATAGAATTATTCTTTTAGTTTTAGATAAGATAAAAAGCATTCCTCATTACAGGGGAATGCTCTATAACTTTAAACTATTCAATTTATAACTTGTTCAACCATGCATAAAAATAAACGATTATACACCATACCATTCATTTAACAGGAATAAAACATCATGCCTTATCCATAACTCTGATTATTTATATTTACCTTTCAAGGTTTTTAATGATTTCCGATTTATGGTTAATAAACCTCATAGTTGAATCAAAAGTTTATGATGGTAAGCAGGAATACAAGATTATTACAATGACTAAAATACCAAATGTCGACTCTTACTTCTCGATTTATATGAACACACGAAAATGAACTTAAGAGGATTAAAGAAATTGGATTGGAACAGTACAAAATCGAAAGAAAGGAAAGAGTAATTCTTTTTTTGAAAAATTGTTTGAGATATATCAATTCGGTGCTTTTCCTTGCGGGTGGGATGGTGATTATCTAGAAGGGAAAATTGTCGCATATACATTGGAGTAATAAAATAAACTTACTAAAACTAGTAAGTCTTTAGAAAAAATAGTCAATATAAGATATGAATGAAACAAAACTCCAAAAGAAAAAGAGGCATCCAACTCCTAATATAATTAAAAACAAGAAAGTTATAGAGAAAAAACTCTTGACTGGTGTGTTTTGATAATGCTTACTTTCTTTAAATGATTTAATTATAAAATACAATACCCATATCATAAAACTTCCAATTAAGAAAAATAACAAAATTAATAATAGATCGATAATGATGTAAATTACATCTAAGATCCTAATATTCCAACCATAATAAGTAAATAAATCGTAGGCGAACGTATCTAATGCAAACATTAGAATCATTAAACTAGCAACTATTGATGAATAAATAAATTCTTTCCTTTTTTCAACTTTCTTATTTTTTTGAATTTTTCTCTTTTGTTTTTCTGATAAAGATGGTCGTCTACGTTTCTTCCTTTTTTTATTTCTAGCTATTTGTTTTCCCTCCCATTGTAAAATAATAGTATATTTAATCAACCACTGGTGCAACTACTAAATATTTAAAACATTAAACTGTTCTAGTAAAAATTATTAGACTAACTTTCTCTACATCTTATTCCTGATTCATTCAAAGAAAATAACACATCCTGAAATACACGAATTTTTTTGTCCGAGTATTATTTAACACTAGACGGGCTCCAAATTTCAATAAACGTATATACTGTAGCGTGTTAGATTTTTATAATCGAAAGGAAGATGTTTAGATGTATGGTTTCGAAAACGCTCCGCATGTAGCTGGAGCAAATGTTCCAAATGTTCCACATGTAGCTGGCGTAAATGTTCCTCACCAGCCTGTCATGCCTTACAGTTATGCTGCTCCTGCTTATGCTGAGCCTGCTTATGGATATTGCGCTCCATCTAATGAGTGTAATACTTTCGTGCTCATCGTCGTGCTGTTTATCTTATTAATTATTGTAGGCGCAACGATCTACGGTAATAAATGTTAACCACATACCACCTGAAAAAGACACGAATTAGTGTCTTTTTTCAGTGTTAGGATTTGTTAGAAGGTGAAATTCCTCATTTTATGTTAGGATACGCTTAGTTTTCAATATGACTGTCGCTATAAATTAACTGATTCTTAGAAGGAACTTTGTCATTTGGGTTGAAAATGCTATACTATGCAGCGAGAATAGATATTCAAAAACCATTCAAAATCGGAGGGGAAAAAATGTACACTTCTATAACTGAATTCATTGAAGAATGGAATCAAGAGGCTTCGTCAACGCAAAAGATTTTAGATGCTTTGACAGATGCTTCTCTTGGGCAAAAGGTTTCATCTGAGGATCGCACTTTAGGAGCAATTGCATGGCATATTGTTTCGAGTACACCTGGAATGCTTATGGAGTTTGGCATTACGGTTAAAGAGACGAAAGACGCAACCACTATTCCGTCTTCAGCTAGGGAAATCGCTGAGAGCTTTCGAAGCGTAAGTGCTGACACGAGTGACGCTGTAAAACAGCAGTGGACAGATCAATCCTTAAGTGAAATGAAAAATGTGTTTGGAATGGAAATGCCAAAAGCTGCAACACTTTCACTGCTCATCAAGCATATCATTCATCATCGCGGTCAATTGACGGTTCTCATGCGCCAAGCTGGATTGCAGGTGCCAGGTGTGTATGGACCATCAAGGGAAGAATGGAGCCAAATGGGAATGGAAGCCCCGACAATCTAAGAATTACATATGACACTAGAGCACACTGGAATCAGTGTACTCTTTTAACAATGATCTTTTCTAAAACTTCATAATAAAGGTCAAGAGAAATTCGTGCTGAACCTTCAACTTGGAATACTTCTTTTTCAGGAGCAACCGGTTTACAGGCTCAAGTAAAGGAGTAAAAGAATATAAATACATCAGAAACATTGAGACTGGAGTGAACAAGAAATATGTCATCCAATCGATCTCGTATTTATATTGATCATGTTCTTGAGCCTGGCTACAATTTTACTAAAAAGCATTTCCAAACATTTATGTTAGAAATAAATATTGCTCATGCCGCTATGCTGGCACATACAAACATTTTACAGGATCAAGATGCGAAAAAAATCATCCAAGCCAATCAACAGCTATTAGTGAAAGGGTTCTTAAAAAAGTATAACCCGGCATATGAAGATTTATTTTTTATGATAGAAGAGGAATTGAAAAAGGAAATTGGTGATGAATTAGTTGGTAATATGCATATAGCATTTAGTCGGAACGATATGGATGCAACGATGTACCGAATGTTATGGCGCGAAAAGCTTGTACATTGGATGAGTCTGATGACAGACTTGAAAAAACAACTGCTGCAGCTTGCGAAGGAGCATGAGCTGACAGTGATGCCGGCATATACACATAACCAGCAAGCCCAACCGACAACTTTTGCTCATTACATTCTAGCATTTGACCAGCATTTAGAAAGAGATCTCGACCGGGGATTTAGTTTACTTAATCGAATCAACCAATCTCCAATGGGAGCTGCTGCTTTAGGGACGACAGGCTTTGCGATTGACCGCCATTATATCTCTGAAAAACTAGCCTTTGATAAGCCTCTAGCTAATTCCTACGATTCGATTAGTGCTGCAGATTATATGCTTGAACTTGTCAGCACATTATCCATCAGCTTAAGTACGTTGTCTCGTATCGTCTATGACCTAATGTTTTTCGCAACAAATGAGGTTGACGCGATAAGATTGGATGAAAGCTTGGTTCAAACCTCAAGTATTATGCCACAAAAACGAAATCCTTCATCACTAGAACATACCCGCTCAATGATTAGTAGAACACTAGGCGAGTTGCAATCTGCATTTATGATGACTCATCATGTGCCTTTTGGTGACATTGTGGATATTGGTGATGATATTCAACCAATAATCGAACAAGGTTTTTCCCATTCTGTTCGAATTGTCGAGTTATTAATGGAAATTCTCAGTAAAACGACGATCAATAAAGATAAATTATTAAAACGTTGTCAAGAGGGCTTCTCTACTGTCACTGAATTAGCAGACATTCTTGTCAGAGAATATAAGCTTTCATTTCGTCAATCACACCAGATTGTTCAAACCTTTGTGAAAATGTTAGATGATGCCGGGAGAAACTTGAATGATGGAAATGCGGAGTTAATAAAGGAAATTTCGAAAAAAAGATTTAATATTGAATTACCTTTAACGGAGGAACATTACAAAAAGGCAATTGACCCGTATCATTTTATTTTTGTTCGTTCCGTAGTTGGAGGACCTAATCCAAAAGAAACAGAAAAACAGCGGATGTTATCAGAAGAGCGATTAGAAGATTTCATCACAGAGTTAAATGTGTGGAAAGATAATTTTAGAATGTATAAGGATGAATTGAGAAAATAGGTAGTAGATTGTTAAGAAATGAATCTACCTAAGCTGATATCAGTAATTATAGTTTGTTTAGAGAATAAAAGAATCGATAAAAAGGGAAAGGGCACAATTCTGCAAATGGATTGCGCCATTTTCTATGTTTAATAAATGGGAGATTTTTTAATGTGCAGGGGGAGAGTAAATGGAATTGAATACTAAACAAAATTACAAATAAAAAGCAAGGCTGTTACTTTTGTAGGGTTATTATCTATCAACTATTCTATAATAAAATAAAAACATGTCTTTACATGAAAGTAAATTGTATATTAAAAATGATCGACAATCAGACAATAACAAACAGTCATAGGTGGTATTAACATGAGTACATCTACCTAGGTGGCTTTTTAAAATTCAAAAGTTGAAAATGGCGAAATATGGGGGAAACCTCAAGAAAAGGAGCTTTGTAGAAATGGCAACTTCAGAAAAGAATTTAAGGATTTGCAGCAAAGGACACAAATATTATAAAAGTAGCTACTGTCCGACCTGTCCGACCTGTCCGACTTGTGGGCAAGAACGTAAACCTGATAATGAATTTCTTTCACAACTCTCGGGACCAGCAAGAGGAGCGTTGGAACACAATGGAATAACGACGTTGCAACAGCTATCCAAATTTAGCGAAAAAGAAATTCTAAAAATCCATGGAATAGGACCAGCCTCTTTACCAACACTTAGGGCTGTCTTGAAGGAAAAGGGGTTATCATTCGAAAAAGGATTTCTTTCACAACTCTCAGCACCAGCAAGACGAGCATTAGAAAGCAATGAGATAACTACTTTACAACAGCTATCCAAATTTAGTGAAAAAGAGATTTTGCAATTTCATGGGATAGGATCATCTTCTTTACCCAAGCTTAAGGCTGTTTTGAAGGAAGAAGAGTTATCATTTGAAAATTGAACAACGAGAAGTGATATACTTACGAAAATGTATTTTAAGACAACTGAAGTATGATTTTATTTGATTTTCACATCAAGTAACCAGCGGCAAGTGTTGAAGAACGAACTACAAAACGATAATGAAGAAAACTCGCCAGTACTACGGCGAGTTTTTGCTTTTGTTGAGATGATAAGAACTGCTACTGTATTCAACTAAAGCATAGCCTTTCACTACATATACAATTAAGTAGGATAATTTGTTTTTGTTAGTAAAATTTTATTAATTTTCATTTGGTATTTTTGATGATAGGAAATCCTTTCCATTTCCTTTCTATTAAATTTTCCAATTACATAACGAACATCTACGTCTTCGTTTATTAATCTCTTAAATTTATCATCATCCCAATGTTTTAGAAACCATTGATACTGTTTTGAAAATTTTACATTCTTATCTATTTCTTCCTCCGTTACTTCTTTTATAAACGGAAGCAGAAGTGTTCCAATTGAGCTTAATAGTTCAAATAACGCTCCCATTTTTTCACCCCCTTTATATAATACCTTATTTAAATACGTTTGATTTCTAAAATGGTTTCTTAAAAGTAGACTAATAATGAAAATAATGGGTTCAATTCCCTGACAAATCAGCGATATCAAAAAGTCTTAATTCCTTTGGTTATAAGGGGGTGGTTTTTTGAAGATAGATGCCTATCCTTCAGTGTTTAATGGAGTAGAGTGGGGGGCAAACGTGGAAAACCTAATAATCAATAACTAGTAGTAATCCATACCATAACAAGGATTGCTCCATGCATAAATGATGGAGCAGTCCTTGTTATCTTCATTTCTCTTAATCTAAATTTATCCATACACTTTTGATTTCAGTGTACATATCGATCGATACGGAACCATTTTCTCTGCCAATCCCGCTTTGTTTGTATCCGCCAAAAGGAGATGCTGGATCTAAAAGACTGTATGTGTTAATCCATACATTACCAGCTCTCATGGTATGGGCTACTTTATGGGCTTTACGGACATCCGTTGTACAGATTCCGCCGCCCAAGCCATAAAGTGTTGCATCATATGAATAGTATTAGTTTGAATAATTGATGAATTGTTGATTGTTATATTAGAAAAACCGCCTATTTTATTTATAGGCGGCTATCTATTTAATCATCACAAGTTTTCCCATCCAGGCCACTCTCAGCGGATTTCGAGGAGCCACCACCAATCATTGTCATCACGGCCACCGAAGCCGGTTACCTCCTGTTGGCCGGCCGTCCATTGGGAATGGCTGTGCCCGCGGTGGGAGTGGAGCGTATGATTGGTACTCTGGTGGACAAGTCGAACTCGTCGTTGAGCGGTCCACTGACCGCCACTATCGACCTCGACCCGCCAGTTATCGTTGCCGTCTCCCTGACCTTCGGATCCAAAGCAGGTCACCTCCTGCTGACGAGTGACAGGGGAAGGGTGTCCCGAGTGGCTGTGCAGGTTGCGTTGCGTGAGCACGTGCTCGAGCCGGATCACATCGCCATGTTGGACAACTTCACCGTTCCTGTGGTTCGCTTGCGTACCATGGGGCCCCTTGATCCTCCAGAGGTCATTGTCATCAGATCCTTTGAAGCTGGTTACTTGCTGCTGACCTGAACTGCCGCTGTGGCCGTAGTTCAGTGCGTGCGAATGGAGAGTCAGCCCCGTCATGAGATGACTTACCTTAATGGTCTGACCGTATCGGACCGTAGCATTGGCTGCCGGCGGCTTGGTCGTGAACACGGGTGGGGTCTTCTGCTGATAGTCGACAACGAAAAATCCCCGCCAAGGATCGTTGTACTTGTTCGTTGCGTCAAAGTGGCGGTTGTCTGGTTCGGAGGACAAAATTATTTCCGTTCCTACCGTGTTGTTATCGTATACGAACACTTTCATAATGTCAGCCTTCGGGTGCCACTCATACCCATAGGCTAGAACCTGATGATTCTCCGATCCGATCTCCCCGAGGTTGGTTGCATCTATCATCCCGAGGACAACCGGCTTACCGGAGTCGATGAGGCCCCGCAGCTTCGGAAATTCTTCCTCCTTCGTCCAGCGGCTGACTCCCTTTCCTCCAAAGATCGTTCCATGATCGGACGCTAATGTCCAATGAACATACTTGATGGAGGAAGACACAAGGAAGCTATCCATAAGTCGACTGTATATGTAATCCGCAAGCCAGTGTCCATCCGGGGGAACCTCTGCGTTGAACAGGTTCCCAGTGTATTTAGGAACCGGAATGCCCTTGAGGAAGTAGTCGAGCGCGGCAAAAGCCATTCCACCGCACCGTCCCAGTGTTTTCACCTCCCCATATCCCGGAATGTTAGCAAGAGAATTGACGAACTTGTTTCTAAATAAAAACCCGTGAACCGCTGGGTCAAAACCAAGCTTTCGACTATGGCGCCATGTTCCCGAGTCCCAAAGAGCGTTTCCTTGGTTGGTGTAGATCACCGCGTTCCCATCGTCCTGAAGGGTGAGGTATGCTCCGGCGTTCCCAGCGGTGCCAGAGTCCCAGACTGCTTGGCTATTAGCCTTGTAGACGACAAGGTTGCCATCATCCTGCATGACTGCTTTCACGGCACCGCTACCGTCGGTGTTAGACGCCCAAACAGGGATGTTTTTGCCCTTATGTACTTCGTAAAGTACGAAGTTTCCATCGCCCTGCATGATCAGAAATGCTCGCCCATTGTTCGCGGTAATCTGCTGGTTTGCCAGGAGTTCCTGTCCTGGCTGAAGTTGGTTGGCCATCTTTTAATCACTCCATTCTGAAAGGGAACCATTTTAACTGGTTCCCTTTACATATATATCCAACAAAAAGTGTCCAAATCTCTTGTTATTATTTGGTTATCATCACGTTTTCTGCATTCAGTAAGCACTACTTTTTTTGAGTTGGTTTCATTGATACTTGGAGATCATCCATTTCTCTCAGGATGTTCTTTTTGTGTAATACCCTTTCGTTAAAATTATTCTGGGTCTAACTGATACACTTCACCCTCAAAGTATTTAGACATAAATAATTCACTCCTTTTTTGTAATGGCTGGACCCTTTTTATCCTATTCCTTGATCTTTAAATTAGAACTTAAAAGGAACACTGGGACGGTTCTAGCGGCAATCACACGATTAGCCGCTGTTATTGCATATTGATAATTTCTATTAATTCAACACCTTATTGGTTAATCCTAATCAATGTCCATCTCTGGCAGCAGAGAAGTCCGGGGTTTGAGCCCTTTATGTTGCATGATGGTGTAGAATTTCTTCTTATCCGTATCACCTTTGAACTAAACAATGGCGATAACTTCTGGAAGAACATGGTTAGTAATTTCCAAGCGTTGTAAAAGAATGATCACCCACATATGTTAGAGCCTGTTGACCCATATGACATATAAAACCAACTATGGATGCTGTTTCTCTTACCGCCACCATCTTTTACGAACTCTTACACCAGCACACATTGTTTCGGATTATAACAGATAAAGTTTGAAAATATTGATATAACAGGCTTGTTTTTGGGGTATATCGGATTGCACAGGAGGTGATTGGGGACAGTTTGTTTATTTGTGTCCCCAATATTAATGTTGACCATGTTGAAAGAGCAACATGGAGGTTAAAGAGGGAAATAGGAAGGTATTTAGAATTAATCAAGCTGAACCGTATCATAAGTAAATGAGGTTTTTTGTATTTGATAGAGATAAATAGGCTGTCCCTAAAGGCTATAATTAACTAACGTTTAGGGACAGTCTTGTTTTGAATATTGAGAGATCGGGCTTTATAATATTTGAGAAATGCTTAACTTATATATCCAATTTATCTTAATGAGTGGGCAACTTATCAGGATTCATGGTTATATACATTTCGTTAATTGTATCATTACTTATATAAAAACTAATGATACTTTGAATCTTGCCATTCATATAAATCACAATTGCTGGCTGACCATTGACCTTTTTTACTTCAAAATAAAAGTCTTCAGCAGCCTTTTTGATAATCCCGTATAAAAAGGCCAAAACGTTGGATCGGGATTCGATTGGACGAACAGCGGCCTTGACTTTTCCTCCGCCATCAGAATAAAGAGTGACTTTTTCAGATATAAGTTCTAATAAGGCATCCATATTTTGCATTTGAAACGCTTGGATAAAGCGATCAATAATGGATTTATTCTTCTCATAGTTTAAACTTTCACCCTCTATGCTTGAGATTTTTTGCTTAGCCCGGCTAAAAATTTTCCTGCAGTTTTCTTCTGTCTTTTCAATGATGTTACTAATCTCCAAATAGGAGAAATTAAATATTTCTCTTAAAAGGAGGACTGCTCGTTCATCTGGTGCCAAATGTTCCATCATCCGTAAATAGGCAATACTCAATCCTTCTTTTTGAAGAACAACTTCAGATGGATCATCAAATTCAGGTGAACTCTCTAGTAATAAGGGCTCAGGATTCCATGGTCCCACGTAATGTTCTCGTCTGTACCGTGCTGACTTTAATACATCAAGACAGCGGTTAGTCATGATTTTGCAGAGATACGCTTTCTTATTATCTATCTTTTGGTCATCAATTTGGTACGATTTTAAAAAAGTTTCTTGTACAATATCTTCTGCTTCCGCAACTGAACCTAACATCCGATAACCTATTGAAAACAACAAGGGTTTAAATTGTTTATAATCCTCATTACTAATTTGCACAATATTCACCTCTTTTCTTTTTGAGTAATTTCTTCAGCTGCCAGTCTCCCGCTGCTAACGGCTCCTTCTGCCAGAATGGAATGAGGAGAAGCCCAGTCTCCTGCTATATATAATCCCGGGATATCTGTTTTAGAACGGAGCAGTTTGTGCTCATCTCCAATTTGAGGTAAGCGCTGATTAACGATGATTTGCGGGATATAGCGACTTGTAATCATGTATTTTTGCCATCCTGGCTGCATCTTTTCTAAGAATTGTTCAAGCTCATTTTGAACCTTTTTACTATCTATGTGATCATCTGGGTGGTGATATTTAAACACATGCAGAACTGCACTTTTTCCATCTTCAGAGAGTCGGGCATAATTTGAATGTACGGAAAAATAGAGGGGGTCAGATATGCTCATGGCAAATAATCGCTTTGGATTAGGAAGCTGAGATAAAGCAACATCAAGCGTAGCTCCTTTTACAGTTGTTGTTTGGGCAAAAAAGCTGCTTTGGGGGAGATTAACCTTTTCACCTAACATTTTATTAAGTTCGTGAGGACCAGTTGTACAAATCACATACTTACCGTGAATTTCCTCGCCATTAGATAGAACTAATTTAATATGATCATGTTCAACTGGGGCAATTTGTTTTACTGCTGTATGTGTTTGAACCTGAACACCTCCCATGACTGCTTTATTGTGGAGTTGGTCGATAATCGTCTGCCAGCCGCCATCTAGATAAAGTACACCGCCCATTACAGTCTTCAAATGCGATACAATTAATTTTGCGCTCACCTTTTCAGGAGCATGACAATACGACGTAAGTCTACCTAGTACATATAGTAATGACTGAACTTTTTTAGATAGTGCTGCTTGCTTAACCCATTGTTCGAATGTTTGTCCTGCTAATTTTTCGGTATCAATACTATTAACTTTCAAAATAAAAGTGATCCATTCTATGCGTTCTTTCCAATTTAAAAGACTTGTTGAAAAAAGTCCTAAAGGAGTGAAAGGTGCAGCATATTCCATATTGTTTTCAACTAAAACGCCACCTAATTTAGGTGATTTACCATTAAGTTTAATACCAAGTTCTTCGAGAATGGATTTGGCTTTTCCTTTTTTATAAAAGGCATGGGGGCCTAGATTCAAATACTGATGATTAATCTTATTTGTTCTAGCCCTCCCGCCAACATTTTTTCCTTTTTCTAATATTAATATAGATAAATCGTTTTTTGCTAAAAAATTTGCTGCAACATAACCTGCTAACCCACCACCAACAATGACAATATCCCACTTTTGAGTCATAAGATAACCTCCTATTGTTATTTCATACTCAAGACGACGAAGGGTGGATATATGTGACGATGTTTTATATAAATTTTATAGTAAAATTAGGATGTGAGACTGCAATGGTTGTGAATTTGTATGTTGCTCGAATCATATAAATTTACTGACGGTTTAACGAATTCCAAAAGAATTCCTCTTCCTCAAGCCTGTGAAGGGCGAAACCAAAGGGTAGGGAGGGGATGAATTTTGGTTGATGGATGATCTGGTCGATTCGTTTGATTATTTTCGGTGGACATTTAATGATGGTCGGATATTTGACTTTTCGATCAGAAAACATCCCTAAACTTATTAGCATCTTATTGTTGATTGCCTCCTTTGCGTATATGATCATTCATGTTTGTTATACTTTTCTTCCACAATTGAATGCTTTCACTTCTGTACTGGAAGCGGTCCTGACAATCCCCATGGTTCTAGGTGAACTGGGATTTGGTATTTGGCTGCTGTTCAAAGGTGGTAAAGTTCCATTAGTTAGGGATGGCGGTCTTACAAAGAAACAGATGAATATCCAGTAATTGGCTGTGATAACCAGTCTATTAGTTTGCTTGAAGAGTCCAATAAGTTAGAATCGTGGGATTAACCTTATGATTGCTTGCAAGTATTACCTTATATATTGGGGGAATATAAATGAATGTATGGATTCGAATCGCTGAATTGTTGTTAGGAATCATTTTTTTAGGAGCAGGCTTAAATGGTTACGTTGTGTTATTTGGCTTTGAAGCATTTGCTCCGACCAGTCCAGCAGCAATGGAGTTTTTAGGAGAAGGTTATTTCTTGGCATTAGAAAAGGGAGTAGAAATCATAGCCGGAATCTTATTATTAATTCGTCGGTTTGTTCCACTTACATTAATTGTTTTAGCAAGTATCATTGTCAATATATTAGCCTTTCATCTATTTGTAGATTCTGATTTGCTTGCATTAGCCCTAGTAGTCACGGTATTGGAAGGAATATTAGTATGGTTCTATCACGAAAGTTTTAAGGGGTTATTAGAAAGTAAACCGAAAGTTGCTAAAAACTAAGCTTAGTGAAAAGTGGAGAAGCATGGGAACGGTTCGCCAGCTTTCTTCAGCTAAATCATGTGAATAATTCATAGTTTAGGTAGTTTGTCACCATCTGAAAAATCTTTTTTCACAGCAATGTTCCCATGTCCTCTTTATTGAGAGCTTTTTTATATACAAGAGGAGAAGCAGATCACTGTAAAGCTCTCCTTTTCATTCATATTAATACCTTCCGTGGAACGTCTTGTGAAACGAGATTTTACGGGGCGTCACAATGATAATAACTAAACCTCACTTACATCCATTACGGTGAACCGTACCATAAGTAAATGAGGTTTATTTAATTTCAATTGATGAAGCTGTTGATAGTTATCGTATGATTAAGGATGAAATAATTTTTTCTGAAGAGTATCGATTGCACGTTCAATCTCTTTTAAATCTTCTTCAGAAGTATTTTGTATACGATTTAGAAAACGTGCTTCAATTGTACCAAATACTTCTTTCATTAAAACTTCCCCGTCTTGCGATAGATGAATATATTGTTTTCGTTTGTCTTTATTATCATTTATCTTTTCAATTAATTTTTTCTCATTTAACTTGCTAAGCTCACGACTAGTATTTGAAATAGACATATTCAGACAATCATTAATTTCACTAGGAGTCACAGGTTGACTAACTGCAATAAATTCAAGAATGTTATATTGAACTTGCGAAATTGAATTTGGTTTTGCATTTTTCGTTAATTCATTTGTTACACGATGAACAGAAGTTGTAAATGATACCAGTTTGTAAAAAAGCTCTTTTTTATCCATTCTCTCACCTCTTAAGACAAGATAACAAAATGGTTATCAAAATACAATTATCAATTGATAATTAAAATTAAGGATGCTACAATTTAGTTATCAAATGATAATTAAGAGGTGCCATATGAAAATGCTAATCATTTATACATATCCCAATCATAGTAGTTTAAATTATGCATTTTTACAAAACGTCATCAAAGGCAGTAAAAAGAATCCTAATATTAAAGAGTTACAGGTCTTAGATTTATATGATGAGGGATTTAATCCACTTTTAGTGTTTAACGAGCAAAAACGAAGACGTGATATGCATACTGACCCTAATATTGAAAAATATAGACAACAAATTACATGGGCTGACAAGATTGTTTTTATCTATCCTATTTGGTGGGGAAGACCTCCCGCGATGCTTTTGGGATATATAGACCAATTATTTGCTTCAAATTTTGCTTATAAAGATAAGAAGGGACTTTTCCCGGAAGGGCTGCTGAAAGGAAAGTCCGTTATATGTATATCTACCATGAAGGGTCCAACGCACTATCCATTTCTTTGGTTGAACAATGCACATAAAATTCTAATGAAAAGAGCATTATTTAATTTTGTGGGAATCAAGAAAGTGAAGTTTTTTGAATTTGGGAATATGGAAGGTCCAAAGGGAAAACAAATGAAAAAACTTGAAAAGATTTATAATTATTTTAAAAGATTAGACCACTAGGATAACTCGATACCTCATTTAGATAAGTCACGGGGAACCGTATGATAAGTAAATGAGGTCTTTTAAATTCTGAAAAAAATAACAAGCCAAAAATTCCACGTTATGTGTAAAAACTTGTATATTTTTGGCTTTTTGGGATTATTGGTTACAAAACAATTGCTACCCGTTAACTTAACAAGCGTTAATATTAAAGTCTCTCTTAAATTAATAATATTCTAGAATAAGGAGACGACTTTAATGAATATTGAAATGTACGATGGATTACCGATAATCTCCGTTCTTTTATCTTAAAAAGGAAAGACAATGTATTTACATGATGTTCTAATTGTAACACTAGTGAGTATGAATAATTATTTAATTATGAAAGCGTTTTCGATTTTAGTTGACATGATCGATTTTTAAAATTATTCTAAATATATAGAATATAAAATATATAGATGGATGATAGTTGCAGGAGAGCGTTTATTATAAACCGCCGAAGGAGCAAACTTCAATAAGACCTTTGAAGCGAATCTCTCAGGTAGAAGGAACTGCAACTGGACACACCTCTGGAGAGAGCGTATGAATAGATACGTCACCAAAGGGGAAGGGCTCTATTGAGCTAAACTCTCAGGTAAAAGGACAGAGAAGGGCAGAGAAAAACATACTGTTTTTCTCTGCCCTTTTTGTTGTGCCTATAATTTACGCGATCATCATCACTGAAGAGACATAGTTAGTTTAATGGATATTTAACCAAAAAGGAGAGGTTCGCCATGGAAACAAGCTATAAAGGTAATAACAGAATGATGACAGGGATTGTATTTGGGGTTCTTACTTATTGGCTTTTCTCACAGTCACTAATAAATGTGATGCCGGAAGTTCAGTTAGATCTGGGAATTTCATTAGGAGTTTTGAATACAGCAATTAGTTTAACCGGTTTATTTTCAGGTATGTTTATTGTAGCAGCTGGAGGAATATCTGATCGAATTGGACGCAAGAAAATGACGACTATTGGCTTACTATTAAATATAATTGGTTCACTTTGTCTCGTCTTTGCACAGGAGACGGTTCTCTTAATTATTGGGCGTGTGATTCAAGGCTTCTCGGCAGCGTGTATTATGCCTGCGACGATTGCTTTGGTGAAAACCTATTTTGACGGTGCTGATCGACAAAGAGCCTTAAGCTACTGGTCTTTTGGATCTTGGGGCGGCGGGGGCATTTGTTCGTTTGCTGGAGGTTTAATTGCTACATATTTGGGATGGCGTTGGATCTTTATTTTTTCCATCATACTCACTGTGCTATCTATGTTTTTGATTAAAGATGTACCAGAGAGTAAAGCAGAACAAAGCAATTCATCAAAATTTGATTTTTCTGGCTTTGTTATCTTTATCCTAGTGATGGTTGCTTTAAATGTTGTCATTACACGTGGAGGTGACTTCGGTTGGACAAGCCCGATTTCGTTAACGTTAATGGCTGTCACTGTCATAGGAGGCTGGGTATTTTTTAAAGTTGTAAAAGGAAAATCTAACGGATTTATCGATCTTTCTTTATTTGAAAATAAATATTTTACTGGAGCTACTGTGTCAAACTTTTTACTGAATGCTGTAGCGGGAGCACTTATTGTTGCGAATACATATGTCCAAATGGCAAGAGGATACAGTTCTTTTCAATCTGGGTTATTATCTATTGGCTATTTAGTTGCTGTATTAGCGATGATTCGTGTTGGTGAAAAAATATTACAACGAAGTGGTCCAAGAAAACCGATGGTCTTGGCTTGTCTTTTAGTGATAGCTGGAATTATGTTAATGACCTTAACAATGTTACCAAATTCGATTTATTCCGTTGTTGTTTTTATTGGTTTTACAGTGTATGGAATTGGACTGGGCCTTTATGCGACACCATCTACAGATACAGCAGTAGACAATGTTCCGTCAGCAAAGGCAGGAGAGGCAGCAGGTATTTATAAAATGTCTAGTACACTTGGCGGCTCATTCGGTTTAGCGATATCTGTTACTGTTTATGGTGTAGTTGAAAAGGCTGGAAATATGGAAGCGGCTGCAAGTATAGGGTTGCTGGTAAATGCTATTTTTGCTTTACTAGCTTTACTAGCTGTAGTAACTGCGATTCCAAAAGAAGGTGTCAAGAAATCGATAAAAGAGAGGAAGGCTTCGTGAACTATTGTGAGTCATGCATCGTAAAGAAGAAAGATAAGAAGTATGTTGGAAATAAAGATCATAATTAAATCTTATTTAGATGTGTTACGGTGAACCGTATCACAAGTGAAGGTAAATATAAAAAAGTAAAGATAGAGATTGATAAAATAAAAAAACTTATAGGATGTTGAACAAGTACTAGATTTAAAAATTCCTTACGAATGAAATGAAGAAGAATTGGAAATAGGCAGGGTGGGTTAACTGGAGATGTTCGCTCACCCAAAAATCGTTTGGGTCTTTCCTATGGATACTTAATACGAAGGCTGCTCAATACTCTTTATACCACATCTATATTTCTTTAACTCTCGTTGTATCAGCACATTTACAATAACTAACCGCTCCCCTTCTTGTAACTAATCCCTTGTTGTTGACTTAATTTATTGACCCTATCCCATTACATTTCACATATAGTAATAACTGTTCTCTGAATGTGCGATTCTTCAATAAGAAGGTCGCTTTTTTTATTGAAGAAAATTCATTTGGTGTAGATGAGCTGGTTTTATTTGATCTAATATACCTATGCATAAGTAGAGTTGTTTAGTGATATATTTGTCTGACTTTTCGGAAAGAGATAAGCAGTTTGTAACTAGGAAATGTATGATGGCATAGGGAAATGTTCGTGTTTTTCAGATAATCATTGACGTTGAGAAACATTATCATTTATCATCTTAACTAATAATGATAATCATTATCGTTGTAGATTAAAGTGATTAATAGGAGGATATGATATGTCTATTTCAATTCAACAACAGGTTTCAAATGAAACATTGCTTTCTATGCAAGATGTTCGTGAGTCAAATGCAAGGTCTTATCCAAGGCGTCTACCAATCGCTATTCAGAAAGCAGAAGGTGTTATCGTAACGGATATGGATGGAAAAGAATATATTGATTGTTTAGCAGGAGCCGGTACTTTAGCTCTTGGCCATAACCATGCTGTTGTTCATGAAGCGATCCAAGAGGTAATAGCGAATTCCGTTCCCCTACACACATTAGATTTTACGACGCCTGTAAAAGAAGCTTTTGTTGATGAAGTATTTGCAAGTTTACCAGAGTCATTTGCACGAAAAGCTAAGATTCAATTTTGCGGACCAACAGGTGGAGATGCCATTGAAGCTGCACTTAAGCTTGTCAAAACAGCAACAGGTAATCGGACAATCTTATCTTTTCAAGGTGGTTATCACGGCTCTACGCATGGCGCGTTAAGCATTACCGGAACAACTAGTCCGAAAAAGCATATTCATGCGCTTGTCCCAGATACTCATTTTTTACCGTATCCATATGAATATCGCTGCCCGTTTGGGATTGGTGAAAAAGGACATGAGTTTATTAGTACGTATATTGAAAACACTTTAGATGATCCTGAAAGTGGAATCGTTACCCCAGCGGGAATCGTCGTTGAAATTGTTCAAGGTGAAGGGGGATCGATACCAGCACCGGTTGAATGGTTAAAACAATTGCGACGTATAACAAAAGAAAGAAATATTCCTCTTATTATCGATGAAGTACAAACAGGTATCGGTCGTACTGGAAAGATGTTTGCCTTTGAACATGCGGATATTGAACCAGATGTCCTAGTAGTATCAAAAGCAATTGGTGGAAGTTTACCTCTATCCGTTGTTCTTTACGATAAACGTTTGGATGTATGGGAGGTTGGAGCTCATATTGGAACATTCCGAGGGAATCAACTTGCAATGGCAGCAGGAAGGGCTACATTACAATTTATTAAAGAACATGATTTGCCTGAACAAGCTTCTAGGCATGGACAATATTTCCAAACGGAGTTAAAAAACATTCAAAAACGAGTCAATTCTATTGGTCAGGTGCGCGGCCTTGGACTCATGCTTGGTGTTGAAATTGTTGATAAGACAAAGACTCCTAATTTAATTGGAAGCTACCCAGCTGCCGGAGAACTTGCCAGAGCTATTCAAAGAGAATGCTTGAATCAAGGGGTCATCTTAGAAGTCGGTGGAAGGCATGGGGCTGTTATTCGTTTATTGCCACCATTAATTATGACAAAGCAACAAATAGACGAAGTACTTGCTCGTTTTGAAGATGCAATCATTGCGGCGGAAAAGAAATGGGTGAAATAAAGCATGAACTCGTTTAATAAGTGGTTTTTATCAACAGCTTCCAATGGTGTAGAAAATTATCACAAGTTTATGACAGAAGCAGTAAAAGTCGTTTCTACACACTATCGAGATCTTGAAAAACCATATCAACATATTGAGATAGAGGAAATCCAAAACAAAATTGAAGCTTATGTCACATTTGAAGAGAAGGGGAAATCACCAGATGCTGTTTTAGCATCATTGCAGGATCTGGTGATGAAGCATTCGCTACATATTTCCCATCCGGGTGCCATGGCTCACTTGCACTGCCCACCGTTGATACCAGCACTTGCTGCTGAAGTGATTATTACTGCGTTAAACCAATCCATGGATTCGTGGGATCAAAGTCCAATAGCGACATATATAGAAGACGGTGTCACCCAGGAGGTAATCAAAGAAATCGATTATCCTAATACCGCTTCAGGTGTTTTCACAAGTGGTGGAACCCAATCAAATTATATGGCACTATTGCTAGCGCGTAATGAATATTGTGCCAAGAATTTTCTGATAAATGTAAGCAAACAGGGATTGCCAATCGAAGCAAAAAAGCTACGAATCTTTTGTTCGGAAAAAGCCCATTTTACGGTACAGCAATCAGCCGCACAATTAGGATTAGGTATGGACTCAGTAGTCAGCATCAAAACAAACGAAAACTATGAAATGTGCACAGATGATTTATATGAAGAAATTGAAAAAGCAAAGCAGCAAGGATATCTCCCTTTTGCAGTAGTGGCAACGATTGGAACGACTGATTTTGGAAGTATAGATCCTCTGGATGAAATCTCTAAACTAGCCGAAAGGGAAGGGATGTGGCTACATGCAGATGCTGCGTATGGTGGAGCCTTACTTTTTTCAAATACGTATCGTCACCTATTATCTGATCTGAAAAAAGCGGATTCGATTACGATGGATTTTCATAAATGGTTTTATCAGCCAGTTAGCTGCGGAGCATTTTTTGTGAAAAATTCTTCTATGTTTGAACACATTCAACTGTATGCTGATTACTTAAATCCAGAAGAAGATCAACAACTTCATCTTGTTGACCGTAGCATTCAAACAACAAAGAGATTTGATGCATTAAAAGTTTGGTTGACATTTCAAGTAGTTGGGAAACAAGAGTTTGGGAACATGATTGATTATACAATAAAAACTGCGAAACAGACGGCAGCATTTTTGCAGAATCAAATAAACATTGAGGTACTGAATAACCCTGTTATGAACGCGATTGTCTTTCGCTATCAACCAAAGGTTATTTATAAGGATAATCAAAAACAACAACTACTATATGAAAATACGATTAATCAGTCTATTCAACAGTTGCTTTATGAACAAGGAAATTTGATTATGGCGAAAACAAAGTATCAAGAAAAAGTCTATTTGAAATTAACGATGTTAAATCCACTTATTACATTTGATGAAATGGTAAAACGGTTAAATGAAGTCATAATCGTTGGACAGAAACTCGAACAAGAGGAGGAGCAATTACATGAATGCTCAAGTTTCAGCTAATTTTATTACAATGCAAAATATCATCAATTGTTATATTCGAGAAACAGGGCTAGGTGAATGGCAATCATTAAAAGGAAGTCCGGCGGATGAAATGTTGGTGCTTAAATTAAAAAGTCAACCAGTCACATTGTTTTTCCCTGTAAAATATCGCTCTGTTACTGGGCGCCACTTATTTAAGCAAGATTTAAGTTATCAAATTGATTATCATGAAAAGCAAAATCTGGATCTAGTTACACTGCTATCACTATTACTAAAAGAGGTTACAGATGATTTATTACAAGTAAATGAATTAATGATACGTGTTCTTTTAAGTTATGAAAATATGAACGTATTTATTGAAACAAGGCAGCAAGAGTTAGAAGAGTGTTACAAATGGGATAAAACATTTTTACAAGCAGAGCAATCTTTATTAATTGGTCATCAGCTTCATCCAACGCCAAAAAGTCGTCAAGGAATTTTGCCTGAGGAAGAATCTGTCTTTGCACCTGAATTAAAAGGGGAATTTCAGCTTCATTATTTTAGAGCGCATCGCTCGCTGGTTAAGGAACAATCCGCTTACAAACTTTCTGCTTCCGATACCATTAAGTTGCAGTTAAAGCAAGATAACAAGGTATCAAAAGAATTTATCTTGCAATATTGTCAAAATGATGATTATACGCTTATTCCGATGCATCCACTGCAAGCGCGTTTTTTACTAGGAAAAGAAGAGGTGGGCAATTGGATTCAAACGGGACAGCTTACTTATTTAGGCCCACAAGGAGAACCATTTTATCCAACATCGTCTGTTCGTACGGTTTATAGTCCTCGTGCAGATGTCATGTATAAGTTCTCGATTCCGGTCAAAATTACAAACTCCCTGCGAGTGAATAAATTGAAAGAATTGAATCGCGGTGTGGAAGTAACGAGATTGCTACAGGCAGGTTTAGAAGATGAGTTATTTGAGAAACATCCCGCTTTTCACATTATAAAAGATCCAGCATATGTGACGTTAGGTGATCAGGAACTTGGGTTTGAAGTGATGATTCGTGAAAATCCGTTTAAAGAAGCAGATGGAAAAAACACAACGCTTTTAGCAAGTTTATGTCAAGATCATGTATTCGGTGAAGCATCACAGCTAGCAAACATTATCCATAAGATTGCTAGTAGCGAAAACCTTACAACAGAACAAGTGAGTCAAAATTGGTTTAAGCGTTACATCGAGATTACCTTAAAACCAATGATGTGGCTATATACACAAAAAGGAATTGCGTTAGAGGCTCATCAACAAAATTCAGTCATTAAATTGGATCAGGGTGGGTATCCAGCAATATTCTATTACCGAGATAATCAAGGCTATTATTTTATGAAATCCAAAGAGACGGAGCTGCTTGAGTTGCTGCCATCTTTAAATGCAGAAAGTGATACCGTGTGTGCAGATGAGATTGCTGAAGAGCGATTCCGTTATTATGTATTTTTTAATCATTTATTGGGTCTTGTGAATGCTTTTGGTGTGAGTGGGCTAATAGATGAACTGAAGCTATTAACAATAATTAGAGAAGAACTGGAACAATATCTTTCTCAAGATCATACGAATCTCGTTACAACGCTCCTTAATCAACAAGAGCTTCCATGCAAAGCAAACTTTTTAACACGTGTCCAGGACATGGATGAATTAGTGGGGACTTTAGAGGGGCAATCCGTTTATGTCAATGTAGAGAATCCATTGTATAAAGCAGTTGGTGTACGTTTATGACTATTTTGATGCAAACTCGTTATCCATATATAATAGAAGATTTCCGGATAAAGCAGAGTATTACGTTCCGTCATGTTTCTTTACAAGAAGATTTTGAACGATTGTATTCATGGATGCATGAACCGCACGTTATTCCTTTTTGGAAGTTGAATATTGAAAGAGAAGCATATAAGCAACATCTACAACTTTTTATCAATGATTCACATCAACAGTTATTGATTGGTGAAATAAACGGAGTGCCGATGAGCTACTGGGAATCTTATACGGTTGAGGGTGATGTGATTAGTAAGTACTATGATTACGATCAAGGTGATCAAGGGATTCACTTATTAATTGGTGAAACAGATTATTTAGGTAAGGGATATATCTACCCATTACTTTTGACTATTTTAAAGCATAAATTTGAAATCAACGAAACGAAAAGAATCGTGGCAGAACCTGATATCAGAAATGGAAAAATGATTAAGGTCTTTATGAAGTGTGGTTTTCAGCCTATGAAAGAAGTAAATTTACCGGATAAAACAGGATTACTTCTTAGTTGTGAACGGAATGTATTTGAAAGAAGGTGGAGTGAATGGAACAGCGGAAGATTTTAGACGTTATTGGAGTAGGGATTGGACCATTTAATTTAGGATTAGCGGCCCTGCTTGAAAAGACAGATTGTACTTTTATGTGTTTTGAACAAAAGTCCAAGTTTGATTGGCATCCGGGAATGCTCCTTGAAGGAACAACCTTACAAGTGCCGTTTATGGCTGATCTTGTCACTATGGTAGATCCAACGAGTCCATATAGCTTTTTAAATTATTTGCATGAACATGAGCGTTTGTATCAATTTTACTTTTTCGAGAAATTTCAGATTCCTCGGAATGAATATAATCACTATTGTCAATGGGTAGCTGATAGGTTAAACAGTTTGCAGTTTAACAGTGAAGTGAAACAAATTAAGGCTCATACAGAAGGTAAGACGTACTTTGAAGTATCCGTTCAACAAGGGGATATCATTAAGTCATACTATTGCCACCATGTTGTCCTTGGTGTTGGGACGAAACCTGTGATTCCAAAAGACTTTCAATCGCTACAAAATGAACAACTGTATCATTCATCTCAATATAAAATGAAGCGAGAGAAAACATTGCAAGCCAAAAGTATTACGGTTATCGGTTCAGGGCAAAGTGCGGCTGAAATTGTATTTGATTTATTGCAACAGCAAAATGAGAAGAACTATGAGCTAAGCTGGTATACACGTTCCAAAGGGTTTTATCCGATGGAATACTCAAAACTTGGTTTAGAGCATTTTTCACCGGACTATACGCGCTACTTCTATCAATTAGAACATGAAAAAAAACAAAGGGTGTTAAAAAATCAAGCACTGCTTTACAAAGGGATTAGTTTCAAAACAATTAGTGATATTTATGAACTAATCTATGAACGCACGATTGGTGGAGAGAAGTGTCCGATTACGATGCGAGCATTAACTGAATTAACAGAGATTGAAAGAATAGAAGACAGTCATGAATTAACCTTGTATCAATATGAACAAGAAGTTTTTCAAAAAACAGTCAGTGATGTTGTCATAATGGCAACAGGATATCAAAGCTCATTTCCTTCCTTTTTGAATGGGATGAAAGATGAGTTGCAGTTTGATGAACAGTGTCAGTTAAAAATTGATGAACAGTATAGGGTGAAAACATCGATTGAAGGTGCTTCCTTATTTGTTCAAAATGGTGAGCTGCATACGCACGGAGTAGGGGCTCCTGATTTAGGACTTGGAGCTTATCGGAACGCTGTGATTATCAATCAAATTGTCGGAAAAGAAGTGTATAAATTATATAATCGAACAGTCTTTCAGCAATTTGGTTTAAAAGAGTAATGAATCGAACGGCATTTGTCTTTACGTGTTTGTTTATCACGATGACGTCTGAAGTGTTATTATCTCCCTTTTATCCGCAGTATTTCACAGAGGCATTTGGCGTAAATGGAGTTGAGATGACGTCTGTCTTTATCATTTGCTGCCGCCTTGTTGTGATTGTGATGACACCGATATGGGGAAGTGTATTAAAGAAATGGTCGATGAGAAAAGTTGTGTTATGTACACTTTTTATGACGGCTATCTTAAAGTTCATTCTTAGTGGAAGTACCACGTTTTCAAGCTTTTTAATCGTCTCTCTTTTATTACTAGTCTTTCAGAGTAGTTTATACCTATTGTATCCCTATTTAGTAGGAAGTATAGACAAGCAAGAAGGGAAAGCGAGAAAAACAACCATTTATCTTGTGGTCTTACATACGGCAATTATTGTTGCAAGTTTATTTGGAAGTGTCGTTATTTCGTGGGACGTACCACTTAAAGTGTATCAGATTTTTGCGTTTATGGATCTTTGTTTATTGTTGGGATTATTTCTGACAAAAGGATTACTAACAAGTGCATCCAAGAATCATCAGTCAATACGCTTAAAAATGATGACAGGGTATCTTTTCTTTTATATGGTTGCTATCTTTTTCTTTCATCTTGGTCATAATGTCATTCGCCCGTATTTTACCTTAATTGTAGATGAAAGATACGGGGTAAATAATCTAATTAATGCTTTATTATTTGTGATGCCAAGTATGATGGCCATTCTATTGAAATTTTGCGTACCACTCCGCGTGTTCGATGGTAAAGATATGCTGTTGTTTTATATCGTGACGATTCTTAGTGCGGTTGCGTTAGTTGTCCAAGCATCTATCGATAGTTTAGGTGTTTTTATCATTAGTCGAATTTTATATGGAGTAGGTTTTTATCTAAGCATGGTTATATTAGATATCTATCTATTTCGTCAGTGTCAAACAGGGGCTACTTATTATTACAGCTGGTTAATTGCTGTGCAAAATGTGGCTCTGTTGCTTGCTCCGCTGGTGGCATTAACCGTGAGTGAAGTAAGCTTTTATGCGCCATTACTATGTGGTGCCGTGTTATTAGTGATAGCGATAAGCGTAATGATGGTACATAACAAACCATTCATATTTTTTAAACAAGTGAAGGAGAATGAAGGATGAAGATTACCGAAACCAAACTTTCCATGTTTACAAAACACTCATGGGAAAAAGCGAATCAACAGCTACTTGCGAAAATGCTTCAAGAATTTATGTATGAAAACATTATCGAGCCTAATGAAATACAAAGAAAAGCAGATGTGACGGTGTATCAATGGAAAGATCGAAAAGGAGTGACATACACCTACCAAGCAAAAGAAAAGTTATTTGATAGTGTTTATGTTCTTGCTGATACAATCCAAGTAACGGCTGAGAATCAAGAGGTTGGACTTTCTGAAGCGCTGCAGTTATTAATTGGGTTGTCAGAAGAAGAAGGGATGACAAGTTCTACAGCAGGACATTTAGCTAAAGAGTTTTTTCACACATTAGTTGCCGATTTGCATTTACAGAATCGTCCATCAGCAGATGAGTTGTCTGAAATGGATTATGCTGAGTTGGAAGGTGAAATGACGGGGCATCCATGGATTACGTACAATAAGGGGAGAATTGGATTTGGCTATGATGACTATATCCGCTTTGCTCCGGAGCAGAAAAATCCGATCCAATTATCATGGATTGCTGTTGCCAAACAAGTATGTTCATTTCAATCGATTGCTACGCTGTCATTTGAAAAAATGATAAAACAAGAACTAAGTGAACATACGCTGAACACATTCGCTAATCGATTGAAGGAACAGCAACTAGCAGAAAGTGATTATTACTATATACCTGTTCATGAATGGCAATGGGTGAATGTCATCGTGCCACTTTATGCAGAATATCTTGCAAATGGATTAATTTTTCCCCTTGGAGAAGGCGAGGACAGCTATTTACCGCAACAGTCCATCCGAACATTTGTGAATACAACTCACCGAGAAAAATTTCATGTGAAGTTGCCGATGAGTATATTAAATACACTAGTTTATCGCGGGCTACCAAGTGAACGAACTGTTATTGCTCCTCAAGTAACAGAATATATAAAGGGAATTCGAAATCAAGACGCCTTTTTAAAAGATACGTGTAAGATAGGATTGCTAGGTGAGGTAGCAACGGCAAATGTAAATCAACCAACGTTTTCAAATATTCAAAATGCCCCATATCAATATTTAGAAATGCTAGGTGTTGTATGGAGAGAAAGTGTTTATGAAGAGCTAGTAAAAGGAGAGAAGGCGATTACACTAGCAGCTTTATTGCATATCGATCAGACGGGCACAGCACTTGTATCAAAGTACATTGAAAAATCAGGTTTATCGGCTAAAGAGTGGATAGATGCCTTGATGCAAGCTATTTTGCCGCCATTATTGCATTATTTATATCAATACGGTGTTGTGTTTTCACCACATGGTCAAAATACAGTACTTGTGTTAAAGAATTTTAAACCAGTTCGGATTATTATGAAGGACTTTGTTGATGATGTGAATGTTAGTGACCAGCCGTTTGATGAGTTACGAACGTTATCTGCAGAGTTGAAACATGTATTAAGAAGTGAAGAACCAGAAGGATTAACGCAATTTATTTTAACCGGTCTATTCATTTGTCATTTTCGCTATTTAGCGACAATAGTAGAAGAACATGAAGGGGTAACGGAACAACAATTTTGGAGCAGTGTCCGTAATGAAATTATCCGTTACCAATCACAATATCCACAATTACACGATCGATTTAAGTTATTTGATTTATTGCGTCCTACAGTGACAAAATTAACGTTGAACCGAAACCGTATGTTTGATTATGGATATGAAGATGATGGAGATCGGCCGCATGCAAGTGAATATGGAAAGGTACGAAATGCCCTATATGAAGTTACGAAACTAGTGAAAACTACTTAATGTTGGAGCTGAAAAAAACCGCTAAATGGATTAGCGGTTTTTCTCAGATTGTCGAGAAACCCTTTTAATTCTCGGCAACATAAGGAAGAATTTACTTATATATAATAATTAATCACTTTCATATTAAAACACTTCACAAAAATACATCTGAAAACACAGTAATGTTTGGAAATGACTACAAGTAAACAGACCAATTTCTCATATAAAACGATGATATCAGTACATTTTGACACTAAAAAGCAGGGCGATTTAACAAAAGTTATCATCGTCCTGCCTTTTTAAGAGCTTCAGTCGCTTTATCTTTTCTAGCCAGAAGACCCCCATCTTCAAGACGAGCTAGCGGATAAGTGGGGGATGAATGGCTTTTTTGTTGGAAAATTTTTGTCCGAATATGGTAAATAGGATAAACTTTTTGGTATAATAATCATATCGAATATACGTTCGGGAGTGGAGAGGAATGAAAAAGGCCTATTTTTCAAAAAGAATCTATAAAAATATGTTGCCTAAAGTCTATATAGATGCTATTTCTCACTCCCTTCTTTTGTTTAATCGTGCGAAACATTTTGCCTTTCAAACACAAGCGGTAGAAAAGCGTTCAGGGAAAAGTAAGTGAGATAAGTCCCTTCACTTAACGGTGAAAAAACGTTTTGCTCTGAACGATTATTACACCAATTCAGTTGTTCAAGAAGCAAATGCTTTGATGACATCTCAAAGTGAACTGAAAAAAATGTATATTTCTACGAAGGAAGAACAAATCAAATCCGTTAAAAAGAAAATCAAAACGACAAAAGGTAGAGTAACCACGCTAACCAAAATTAAACGCTCATTCATCAAAGGAAAACCATCTTTCAATAAAACCTCCCGCGAACAACAAAAAGGAAGCTTTTTTGTTGTGCAGTTTAAAAAGAAAACGGATATTTACTATCATTCTTATCAATTTGAACACCACTACTTAGATATCCAACTAAAAGCTCTTAAGAACCGATTAGGTCGATTAGAGTTTCGCTTAGACCGACTTCAAAAACAACTTAAAACGTTACGAAATCAGACAAAAAGTGTGGTTTTTGGTGGTGAAAAACTGTTCAAAGGCCAGCACACTTTATATCATTATCGGAATAACCATAGGCTGTGGAAAGAGGATTGGAAACACTCTCGTTACAATAAAATGACGATTAGTGGTCGGAAGGACGCAAAATATGGAAATTTTGTCTTTTCGTATGTGTCAGAGACAAAAAATCTCCATTTCACCACTCTAAACGGTGTGACAGTTGACATACCGAATCTTGCCTTTCCTTATGGACAAGAAAACGTTGAAAAAGCGATTCAAACACAAGTAGACATGCCAGCTTATTTGAAAAAGAAACATGGAAATGCAGCGGCTTGGTCTGTTGAGGATCACGGTGATTATTACATTTTCAAAAGCATCATAGATCTTCCAGAAGAGGAAAGTGTAAACGATAGTAAATCCGATGGTGTAGTTGGTGTGGATTTGAATGTAGACCACATCGCATGGTCCAATATTAATGTGAAGGGTCAACTGATAAAATCGGGTGTATTTGAGTTTGATTTAGAGGGGAAATCTTCAGGTCAAGCAACAAAAATAATCGAAGCAGAAGCGATACGATTAGTCGATTTAGCTAGTAAACTGACGAAACCGCTCGTGATTGAAAAGTTGAATACAACGAAATCGAAAAGTTCAAATCCATACGGGAATAAAAGGGCGAATAAGAAAATGTCGATGTTCGCTTATCGTAAGCTGATTTCAGCTATTAAAAACCGTGCGCACAAGATGAGTGTGACTGTATTCGAAGTAAATCCGGCGTACACAAGTCAAATCGGTAAAATCAAATACATGAAGCGATTGGGGATAAGTATTCACCAAGCAGCTTCTTATGTCATTGCGAGAAGAGCAATGGGATTCCAAGAAAAGCTTCCACCAGTGTTGCATTCCCTACTACCAGAGAAGATCGTAGGTCTACATCACTGGACGCAATGGAAGTGGATTTCAAGCTGCCTATCTGACGTACATACTCATTATTTGTATCAGATAGAACTTTCGATTCCTAGCAAGCATTACTTGATGAGTAATCTTTTTCCTCCAGGGGCTCTCCCAAACTTGGTGGCAAAGGGTTTGTCTAAGAAAGAAAGTAGAAAACCCATTGCCTAGTTGAACGGGCAATGGTCTACTAAATCACTTGGTATGTCCTTTTAGGAATCCCCTATCTCAAAAATTAGGTAGAATTTTTGAGATAGGGGTAGTTCAATAATAATCATCGTAAATCTCCTTTTATTCATTATGTATCTAAAGTCAGATTACCAGTATTAAACTTATTATACAATTTCTTGTTGGATCAATTGAAAATATAACCCAACATATTGAATATCAAGTTAAATTCCGCAATCTGGGACTTTAGTAAAATAACGTAGGTGCCACTTTTGTAGCTTTTTCACCATTTCCATATTCCGCAATGGGGCGCCATTGTTGAACAACACAGGTAGAAAATGATCGAATTCATCCTCCAACAAAGAGTCTACAAGTGTAGAACTTCTCTGAAAGCCCAAAGCTCTGACACATTCGTTCAGGAATGTTCTTCTCCTACTGCACCCGAGAAGCTAGAATGATTATCTGCTCTGGTAATCGTGAATAACTTTTCGGTAGAAAAAGAGCAAAAAGCACGCATAGAATTTTACCCAACAAACGATAGGGTAGTTGTTGGAACCTTATATGCTATCTACTTTTCAAAGAACGACTTGTATAGAAAGGTGGCAGCACATGCGTTCGTGTTATTCAATCATTTTGACTAGCGCCAACCGACATTCATCTTTTCCCCACTCATTGGGCTAGGCCCCACGCATTTATTGAGGAAGGGGTCTTCTGTCGGAAAATGATAAATCTTAATATGGTGTAGCGAAAATCTAGGGAACAGGACAACACTCTTTTCGTTGAGGATACATTTTCCTAAGTTTAGGCTGGTAGGCAAGTTACCACAACCAACTTCAGTTAATAAGTTATCTGTATAAGCCGAAGGGATGAACATGGTGGGAACGGTTGTGTTCAATCAGGTCGAGGCTGACTGTGCTCCTGACTTCAAGGGGTTGCGCGATATTAGACATGAGATTTATCAAACTATACCTGGAACTGGAATTCCTCACTTTGAGCCCGTCTTAAATGGAACATTGTATACACAACATCCCAAAGAAGCTGACTTCCAGAGGGCTAGGGATTTGTTACAGGGTGATAGGGAACCTCGTTCAAGAATAAGTTTGTGTTTTTTTAACCCCAGTCCGGGGAAAAAGTACCGAGCTCCTTGTACCGACACGATGCCAAGATCCCCCATGACGAAGTTCGATTTTGCGCACAAGAACCATTGCTTCTATGTCGATGTACCGAGCTATTGCACAGAGTTTTATAGATGAATTAAAAAGGAGCTGATCTTCTCATGACTTGCGAAGACTCTACTTATTATCCAACGAATTATTATCATGGTTATTATCCAACTTCCATGATGCGGGCCAGTAACGCACAACCTGGCACACAACCTGCTGGCTTCCCGATGGCTATGCCTTCTGGACCCGCATTTGCCGTCCCGACGGTCCCGATGGGGACTGCGCAGCAACTTCTGGGAGGCGCGATGGAAGAATCATTTATCGAAAATATTTTACGCTTCAACAAAGGTAAGATTGGTACATTCTACTTTACTTACCAAGGTAACAACAAATGGAATGCAATGGTTTACCACGGGCGCGTAGAAACGGCTGGTCGTGACCACATCATCATCAGCGACCCGTCCAGCGGCAAACGCTACCTACTATTGATGTCGAATCTCGACTGGGTAGAATTCGAGGAACAAATTAACTACCCTCAAGCGCAAATTAATCCGGATGTTCAGGCATCACTGACGACATCGGAGTGAGTTTGTAGAACGCTAAAAACCCGCTTATTTCTTTTTGAAAATGAGCGGGTTTTTAATTTTGAGCACATATAGAATGTAGATTTAGCAATGAATTGAAGAGAGCGTTTTCGCTGCTAGTTTCAACAGCCACAGATGAGTAAAGAGATGCAGTACTGGGATCCCATTTTCTTGATAGTTTAAAAAACTAATACGCCCTCCCACTTTTTTAAAATCCCTTAATTAGCTATGATTGGAAGTATAGTAAAAAAAGACATTGTATAGGGAAAGGTACGATAGTATGCCATTAGAAATCGTTCGTAATGATATTACAAAGATGAATGTAGATGCGATTGTGAATGCTGCGAATACAGGACTGAAAATGGGTGGTGGTGTATGTGGTGCTATCTTTCGTGCGGCGGGTGCTAGTGAGTTGCAGGAAGCATGCAATCAAATCGGGGGATGCAAGGTTGGAGAAGCCGTTATGACCGATGGGTTTAAGTTGGATGCCAAATTTATCATTCATACACCAGGACCTATTTGGCAAGGTGGTACAAATCAAGAAGCAGCTCTGTTAAAGGCATCTTACTATAACTCTTTGGAACTAGCAAAAAATCACCAATGTGAGTCCATCGCTTTTCCATTGATTTCGACTGGCATATATGGGTATCCACAAGAGGAAGCATTACAAATTGCGGTTTCCACCATCAGTTCATTTTTATTCAATCATGACATGCTCGTTTATCTAGTTGTTTTTGACAAGAAATCGTTCGGTTTAAGCAAAAAGCTATTTACATCCATCCGTCAATATATTGATGAGCATTATGTAAGGGAAGTAGAAAGCACGTTTCATCGACGTGGAAGAGAAGAACGATATGCTATGGAGAAATTCCAAGAAATCGAAATTTTTCAGCAAGATATAGGTGAAGAAGCAAACGATTCTTTAGAATACCTGTTGAACCAACTCGATGAATCTTTTTCCGAGCGGCTGCTTCATTTAATTGATGAAAAAGAAATGACGGATGTTGAGACGTATAAAAGAGCGAATATTGACCGCCGATTATTCTCTAAAATTCGGAATGGAGTCGATTATACGCCAACGAAGAAAACTGCTATTGCCTTTGCCATTGCTTTAAAATTAAATGTAGATGAAACGGTGGAGTTGCTAACGACTGCCGGTTATACCTTGTCGCATAGTAGTAAATTTGATGTCATAATTGAGTTCTTTATCGGGCAAGCCAACTACAATATTCATGAAATCAATGAAGCCTTATTTGCTTTTGATCAACCATTACTCGGTGCATGAAATGTCGCTTTCAAAGCGACCATTTCTTATTGGATCATTGTTATCCTAAGTTTATAAAAGAACGGAGGATGATAATGATGAAAAGGAAGTTAACAGAATTAGTTTTCATTTTAGATAAAAGTGGCTCAATGGCAGGACTTGAAGCAGATACAATTGGTGGTTATAATGCGATGCTGATGAAACAACAAAAAGCTGAAGGGGAAGCCTTTGTGACTACGGTATTATTCAATCACTTTTACGAATTATTGCATGACCGAATCAATGTAAGAGGCATATCTTCTATTACTGAAGAAGATTATGAAGTAGGGGGAACAACTGCGTTATTAGATGCAATTGGTTTTACTATTCAAAAAATGATAAATGTACAAAAGAGAACAAGTGAGGAGGAACGTGCAGAAAAGGTACTATTCGTGATTACAACGGATGGGGTGGAAAATGCTAGCCGTGAATACACAACGGACAAAATCAAAAAAATGGTTCAGCATCAAAAAGAGAAATATGGCTGGGAATTCATGTTCCTTGGAGCCAATATTGATGCCATCTCAACCGCTGCACGATTTGGAATCGATGAGGATTTTGCGGTTGAATATCATGCCGACCATATAGGAACGCAATTAAATTATGAAGCGGTAAATGAAGCCGTGATGAACCTTCGAAGTGGCAAAAAGATTGATCGAGGCTGGAAAAAAGGCATTGAGAGGGATTATAATCAGCGTTCGAGGAATGAATAAAATACAAAAATGGGGATGTAAAATGGATTTTATTAGGCATCTACAATGTAGGCACAAGATCTATGGTGGACCAGGTATGGGAGAAAAATCTGCAAAGCAGTATAATACTCGTTTGGAAAACATGTTGAAATATGGAATATATGATGGAGAAACTAGTGTTACTCCGGAGATTATTGAAAAGATTCATCAGAAATATGTGAATGCTAGTGGTGAATATCAACGAACGATCAAATACTATTTAGAATACAAAAATGGCCTTTTATAGTTATGATTTTATTCTTGTAAGAACCTGTCCCTTTGTTCCTTCGAAAAAGCCAATTAAATAGTGCATTCAAAAGAGTCTATACCCTCGTGATATAGACTCTTTTTGTCGCAAAAACTTGGATTATTATGCAATACTAGTGAGAGAAAGTGTAATTTTTTATAAAATAATAGAGAGGAGAAACAAGCAATTATGAAACTTATCCTTTTATTAGATAGAGACTCCGTACATGCAGGAGATGATGGTGCATCTCATAAAAAATCAATCACGATCAAAGACGATATACCAGTAAAACAATTAATCGAAAAACTAATGAGTAATAAGGAATATGTATTAGCATCAATTTACGGCGGAAATATCCTGTGGAACGTAGAAATTAAAGGATTATGTGTTGCACAAGTCGTTCAGACAGAAAAGAAGGACTATCAAGTGTTTGGAGTGGATCATTTCATTTCGAACTATAGCAATGAAGAAAATAGTGTTGGAGTTAAGTTCCGCTATTTTAGGTATCAAGGGAAACATCAATTTACTGAAATCGAGAAGCAAAGTTCTATTCATTATCCATGGTCTCCGATCTATTATTATGTAGGGATTGATTACACAAAAGAGAAACAAGTCTATTTTGGAAAATGGGGTATGTAATAGAATTAGGTTTGAAGTTTACGTTGATTTTATTCAATAAATCGTGTGATTAATGGTTTAATTTTGGAGGAAATGATGGATATGTTAAAATTTCGAAATGTTAAAATGGAAGATTTACCTGAACTTGTTGTCATTGAACATCTCTGCTTTACAAAAGAAGAGGCTGCGACGAAAGAAGGATTCGAAAAGCGGATTCAACTTATTCCGGATAGCTTTTTTGTAGCTGAAGAGGATGGAGTGATCATTGGATTAGTCAATGGACCTGTCATTGAAACACAATATATTACAGATGACTTATTTAGCGATATAAAGAGGAATCCAACATCTGGCGGTCATCAAAGTATTCTAGGAATAGCAGTTTCCCCACAATTTCAAAAACGAGGCGTGGCATCAGCGTTACTTGCACACCTTGAAAACGAAGCAAGGGCAAACAAGCGGGAAACAATCACACTAACTTGTAGGGAGAACTTAATTTCCTTTTATGAAAAGGATGGATACGTCAATCAAGGTGTTTCTGACTCTAAGCATGGTGGAGTTATTTGGTACAACATGAGTAAAAAATTGCAGTGAATTGTTTAAGAATTTGGCGATTTAGGAATGGTTTATCCAATCAAAGCTAATTTTTTGCCATCAGACTTACTAGCATGATGTGTAGAAACAATAAAGTTGTTTAATTCCCGTATAGAAAACAAAGGCCTTACTACATATGAAATGTAATAAGGCTTTTAAAAGATGTTTGAAAACGCTTTGATCTATACAAGTTTATTTTAAAAAAGATAATAAAGTAGTTTAATATTATTGCACTAAAGCCCATGTTAACTTAAGTACAATTCTTCACAAGCGCACTTTCAGGTAAGTAAAAAGCTACCATATTTATTTTATAAATGTATCACACATCCATTCATAAAATTTTTCCTTCTCTTCAAACTGTGGATAATGAGCTGATTGATTAAAAGAAATAAATTCCTTGTTATCAGCTTCAATCATATCAAAATATTTTTTTGCTGCATTAGATGAAGTCATATAATCATATTTTCCCATGATAAAATAGAATGGTAATTCAAGTTCTGTTACGATGGAAGGTAATGAGTTCTCCGTTAAATTTTTTAACAAAATATTTTGGGAATAGGGTAACCCATAGTTGTAACGGATTATATCTAATAAATTATATTCGCTGCTTACTAACATACCTATGTTATTACCATCTGGGTTATCAATAAGTCTGGTAGCTCCACCATATTTTATAACATAATTTCGTGGAGTAAACATTTCGCCATTTTTGATTTTTGCAGTAATCCCTTGTAAATATAAAACATCATCCGTATTGCCAGCATTTTGTGCCTGATCAATCGTATAATTCAAATTGTCAATCTCGCTTTCTACTATATTACTCATCTGTCCGATACCAACATATGCTTCATATTTTTCAGGGGTTTTATAGGCGGCTTGCATTCCAATATATGTACCATATGAATGACCAATTAGTATTACCTTCTCTTTATCAAGTCGTTCTTTTATATAATCCGTTATCGCCAATAAGTCCTCAACTAATAAGTCTGGTGAAAGGTTGGAATAGTCCTCAAAAAAATGAAATGATTTTCCACTCGCTCTTTGATCATAATGAACAACAGTAAATTTCGTTTCCAATAAGTCCTGATATTTTTCAGCATACGGAATTTCTGAAGTTCCTGGTCCTCCATGTACAAAAAGAATAACAGGATTATCCTTATCATTGCCGCGTATCATAATTTCTTGACTAGTCCCATTTATCTCTACTTGTTCTAATACATTCATACTATTATCGCCTTTTATATGCTGAGTCCATGTGGGACGAAAAAGTGCTATGATTAAGAATAGGATAACGACTCCGATCAATTTTAGTGGCTTTTTTATATGTTTCATATGAATCCTTTCTGCTGTATGTATTTATTTGCCTTGAATAAAGTAAATGATTTAATTGTAAAATCGGCTGCTTTTACTTCACAATCGCATACATTTAATCTTACTACATATTGGAATTAGATGGGATTTTTATTTGTAAACATATGAATTTGTTATTCACAAAGCCTGCCTCGTTAGACATTAGACCAATAATAAGTTTTAAACAACTTTCTTGTCACTTAACACATCAAATATTTCAAAGTGAACAGTGATATAGTAACCACAATTATTTTTCCTGTTTTCCTGCCCATAACTTTTATTTCTAAAAAATTCCGAATGATCCCTCAAACTTTTTTCCAATTAATTTGTTAGAATAGGACTATCTACTAAATAAACGAGGGATCGGCATGATAGAAGAGTCGCTGTATACATATATTCAACAATTTATTCTTAAAAGTGGCGAGGAGCTGGAGTGGAATCAACCTACTAATGAAGATATTTTAATAGAAGGAAAAATCATCAAGCGTTCGGAGAGAACCTATCGAGTTCTCGGTCTATTATCGTTATCCATCCAAATGCCTAAAGCAGACGAAATGTTAATCGATCAGAAATTGGAAGCTTTAGTATTTACGACTAGAAAAAAAGTCAACCTAGATGATCGTGATCGTCAGACCTTTAGATGGTTAGAGGAGGGCTGGATTATAAAAGAAGTACGGTTTGAGAAGGATGAAAAAACGGTGCGCACATCCCATTATCGGATGGGGTTTCGTTTGTATCAGTATGAACAGGTAAAACTTCAACAAAAGCTGGAGCAAACGCATAATGAATTTTTCAACATTAAGAATGACCTCCTAGCAATGTGCGAGTCCAAAAGCGATAAACAGCAAAGAGACCTTGGAATCCAAAACATAATCAAGATAATCAATCAACTCAATCCGAATGAACTAAGCACATCTCTTTATTTTTCAAAAACGTGGCCTTTGCGGAAAAGACTAAAATATTTACACTTCGTTCGCGCATTTTGTCAATTATCTTTTCAGAAGGAGGAATTCGACTGGAAGGAAATTGGGGCAGCGTATTTTCAAAAAATCGGAGGGTCAAAGGAGTTTGATTCCTATAAGCAAGAGTTTCTTGACCATTTAGAAGAGTGGGCTAATGTTCCGGTGGATGAGCTAGGCTTAACGAGTCTCGGTCAAATTACACCGGTCTTTTTTGCTGGGCAGCTAAGTGGGAAGTATGCTGCTTATCATTGGGGAGCCGTTCATGCCTTAACACATTTAGCGATTGCGACGGAAGCATATGAAACAAAGGCGACGACACTTTGGTTAGTTGAGAACCGTGCGATCCTGACTCGGATGTCGGCAGCGGAGCATTTTTTGAAAGAAACGAATTCTCTCATGATATGTATTGATGGGCATTTACGTTCCGCCCACAAAAAGGCGATTTCACAAATTTTATCTAACAGCAAAGTTGAACAAGTGATCATTTGGTGTGATTACGATTTAGACGGATTGCATATTTCAAAAGAAATACACCGAGTTGTAAACCAATATAACGAACTCACTCTAAAGTGGGTATTGCCAGATCAGCAGGTGACTGGTGACAGCAATCAGTATGAACAATATGTAACGAGCTTTTTACAACATAACAAAATGGAGCAGGAACGAATACTGGGAGGTGAGGAGCAGTGGAAAAGCTGGATTCTGGCTTAATCTCTATTTTTAAATCAACGGAATCAGCTCCAGAAATCATGCAGTCGATGAAGGATATTTCGTCATTAGCAGGCGTTTTAAGTGATTTAGGAGCGCAAAACTTTTTTCAAACGCCAGGTGAAATTCTTAGATTTTTAAGACTTATTCAACTCTTAAATGAAGAAGCTCTTGGCTTGGATGATCCGATTGAAAATGCAGAAACCGTCTATTATCGTTATCGAAATCGGTATGATGATCTAGAGCCGCCTTCGAAAAAAAGAGTCGAGCAAATCATTAATGTCTTAGTGAAAAACAATTGGATTTCGAAACAAACGAGAAGGATTAAAATGCGAGATGTTGGAAAGCGGATGATGGATGCACTGATTCGCCTTGCCAATGATTCTCTTGCTTATTATATGAACGATGATATCGGACGAGCATTGTTTCAGGCTAGACGTGATGCAGATATTAGTGAAGCCTATGATGACAACGGTATCTCAGGTGGAAATAAAATTGCGAGCATGATTCGAAATGTGCAAGATGCAATTGCTCTTTTACGAGAGCGCGAGTTAGAGCTGCTTGCAGACCGCAATGCTTTACCACAGCTTGAGATCATCCACAAATTAATGAAAGATTTAGAGGTCAAGCTTGAGGAACGATATAGACAATTTCAAACGGTAGAGGATAGTTTAGTGCTAACGGATTTAATGCAAAGAGGGACAGCTGTTCTTGCAGAAGGAACGAACCTCAGTTTAGGGATGATCAACAAATATGTAAAGTTCACCAATATGCAAAAAACACCGTTAACCTCGACGATTCAGCCTGAAAAGGTCCGCGCTTTCATCTCGAATATGTTTGATCCCCCTCTTGATTCTGATATTCCTAATGCCCATCAACTATTAAGCTTTATGGAGCAAAATCAATATGAGGACGAGGCAATCGACGGGCTATGGATACCTGTGAAATTCGCTGCGCCTTTATCTCCGCTTGCCATCGATGAGGCGATTGAGTATTTAGAAACATATGAACCAGCAGTTGAGCCAATTGTGGAAGAAGAATCAGAGCCAGAATACGCAACCGAGGAAATGTCAGAGGAGGAGCTGGAGAGCTTGATGGTAGAATCAAACTGGCTGTTAACGAAGAACATGATTGATACGACAGCGATTGAAGCGTTTTTTGAAAAACAGGAAGAAGCACCGTTAGAGCAAGTGATCATCGAAGCAACGACGGATCAATGGAGTGATGCGATTAATGCTTTAACAGCCATTTCAGCGTTAGTGAGTAATAAAAAAGTAACGATCACAACGGATGAACAAAACAGAGAACATAAGGTTTTCGATAAAAAATGGGAGTGGATGAAGGATGGAGATGGATCAGACATTATTAAACGGAGAAGCGATGGCAAAAGAGATGAAAAATCCGAATGATGCTGCAGAAGCTATCAATGTGAATCCGTTAAATGTCATGCAGTCGATTAGAGGGATCTTGACTCAGGAAGAGGAGTTAACATTTATGAATATTCTTTTCTCCTCATCGGCTTCGATTCGATCCGGAAATTTTGGCTTATCCCGCAAAGAGGTGGAAAAACAACTTGGTATTTCAGGAGATGACGATCGGCTTATCTCTTTCATCACAAGGGTCAATCAAGCAATCAGTCGATACTTTCAATTAATTTATGATGAAAAGCGTGACCAAGTCGTAGCGTTAATGAGGGTATCTGCTCAATCTGCGCGGAACACCTTATCAAAAGAAAGCTTAGCGATTTTACTCTATATGTTTTACCAACAAGAGGTTTTGCAGCATGAGTTCACACTATTTGACCAATTACTAGATGCCCTCGGCCACGAAACGAAAAAAGCAAACCAAAGAGTACTCCTTAATATAGACCCTTTAAAGAAAATTGGTGCGATTGAAGATTATGAAACGAATTCATCAGAGCGGGCTTTTCAGCTTACAGCCATCGGCGTGCATCTTTTTTCTGATTCATTCTTGCGGAGAACGGCAGAATTCAGTCAGTCGAATCAGTTGAACAAAGAGGAAGTATTGAAATTTTTCAAGCGATACAATTTGTATCAGAAGGGAGAAAGCCAATGATACCGTGGAGAATGTCATTTTCAGGTATTCGTGATTATCGGCCGGAGCAGATTGATTTATCTGGAAGTGACGAGCATATCATGATTACCGGTCCAAACGGCTCAGGAAAGTCGACAATTACATATTGCTTAGGAGCTGTGCTCTATTCTTCAAAAGTAGATGTGGGAGGGTTAAAATCTCGAAATCTATTACCTGATCAAACCTGGAAAGCCCAAATTTCTTTCGTATTTAAAAATGAAGGCCAGATGAAAATTGATGCTGCCACATTCATTCAATTTACCTTAAGAATGGTTCAAGAGCCAGGACAACCGATAAAAAAAGAATACTCGATCTCAACAGGTGAGGAGATTGATCAGTGGGAGCATATTGATAAATATACATCAGGAGATCGTCAATTTAATTTTTCCGCTTATAAGCAAAGCCTACTCCACAAATATAAAATTGACCCTGATGCCTATTATTTGATTTGGTACCAGCAGGAGGTGAATCAATTTGCCGTCATGGATCCAGAAGAACGATTTCGGATTTTTAGCGAGATGCACGGAATTGATCAAACGCAGCGTGAATGGGAAGAAAGTATTGAAAAACTAAAGGAAACAACAGAAACGCTTAAGACAGCGAAGTATAGTGTTGATAATAAACGATTAGAGCTACAAATAAAAAAGGCTGATTTAGAGCGCTTTAAAAGTAATCAAGAACGTCTTACCCGTGGAGCAAGGCAATATACGGAAGCTCTTATTTTATTAGAAGCAGCTTTGAAAAAAGAGAGGAATAGTTTAGAAGGAATCATCGTGGAACTTTCCTCACATCTTGAAGAAGTTGAGGAAGCAATTTCTTCCAAGCAAGAAGAGAAAATAACCTTGAAGGAACAGCTGAACACGCTGCTACATGAAAAAGGACAGCTAGAAAGCAAGTTGGAAGAGACTGAAGGCTTACGGGAAGCATGTCATGGTGAAATTCACGATACAAAGCGGTCCATCGATCAGCTAGAAAACGAGCTTGAGGATTTAACGAAGCGGAAGAACCAAATTACTCGTACGGAAAAAGAAGTGCAGGGGCAGCTAAGTCAAGTGGGCAAGGAAATCGATGACACGAGCAACCAATTAGCCGATGTAGAAGAGCAGGATAAACAGCTGAAACAGTCACATTTTGATTTACTGAGTGAAATCACAAAATTAGACCATCAAGTACAAGAAGGCGAAAGGTTATACGAAGAGCATAGTAAAAGATTAGCAGAATACAAAAGTAGTCATAAGGTTTCAGCAACGATTAAGAAGCTAGAAGAGGAAATTCTTTCTTTTAAAAATGAACATTTCACATTAGCGAATAAGGTTGGAGAGCTAAAAACGGAAAAGCTTTCTTTACTAGAAAACCGTGATCTCTCTCAACGTCAAAGTGAATCAATCACCTATTTGCGCACGCGAAATATTAAAGCCTTTCCGCTTCGTGAATTGGTCGAATTGGATGAGCAGGCACAGCTAAATGATGAACAGCTCTTTCATACGATTAAATATACGATCTTTTTCCAAGGAAAACAGCTTCAGCCACCTAATGATCTTTACCATGTCCCATTAATGGACATCGTACCCGATCGTTCGATAAATGCGTTGCCTGAGCTGCATCTAAAAATAAAGGAAGGCATTAAGAATGAGGATATACCACATGCGATCAAAGCACTATGGTGGGTCGAGCAATTTTTCAAAAATGGTCCAGTTAAGATCCAAAATGGAAGCCTATATGATGCGATGGGGATTCGTGGACCACAGGAAAAAGAGCGCTATATTTTAAGTCAGAAAGCATTGATGATGAGAAAGCAAGAGGTGGACAAGCTTATCTCGATTAATGAATCCAGACTAGCAGAACTAGACGAGCTGATTAGCACTCATACGAAAAAATCTCAAGAGCTCAGCCGGATTATTCAGCTTGTAAGAGAAGCGGAAGCATTTATGGCCATGGAATATGAGCGGGAAAGTCGCAGCAAACGATTAGAGGGAGAGAAAAACAGCTTAGTAGAAATGGAGACAGTGTTAGGAGAGCTTGATGAAAACAAGACGAGCCTCAAGGTTCACTTGATTCAACTCGAAAATAAAGAGAGTGTCTTAAAGGAAGAAGCGAATTTTTACGAAGAGCTCGGGAAAATGAAAGGGAAGTATGATCACTTACTAAAGCTCGGGCAGCATTTGACCACGTTAAACAGTCAGCATGCACAGCAAAGTATCATTCTAGAAGGACTAGAGGATGATCTAGATAAGCTGGAACGTAAAATGAAAAAGCTCAAGCGGAATGAAGAACAGCTTGATGAGGACATTGAATCGTCCAAAAGCGAGCTGAAGAGAGTCACCAATCAACGACAAAATAAAAGCGATGAGAAGGAGTCGACGGCACAGCAGCTTGTGGCCTATATACAAGAAATAACGGACATGAAAGCTCTAGTTCCGCAGGTTTATTCAGAAATTGTCGATGAAGGACTCTCTGACCAGCTACCATCGACGGTAAGCTTAAAACATCAACGTGAAAACGGAAAAGTAATGTTTGACAATGCCAGAATGGAGTCAGGCATTGATCCAGCAGCACCGGAAAACTATGAAGCTGTTAAGCAAGAGTTTGAGCGATTGGACAATGAATACAAGCGTACAAATATTTTACTTGAGCAGGATCGAGAGCGAGCCGAGCAGCTAAAGCACAAGCTAGAAACAACGATTAATATGAGAGTCATGGAAATTCGCAGAAGATTTCAGTTGTATATGAGTCACTTTCAATTTGAAGGTGAAGTGGATTGGGAATCCTCCGTGGATAAAAGAGGACGCATCCACTTTAAGCTCTTCATCAAAGCTAGAAAAGAAGGCCACAGAGGAACAATGGAGGACGTCAGTACAAAGGCTCGTGGCGGTAAGGTCGGAAAAGGTGTATCAGGAGGAGAAGAGTCACTTAGTTCACTATTATTTGCGTTAGCCCTGCTACAAAACCTATCCTTCAAACCAGGATTCATTGTACTAGATGAATTCGACAGTGCCTTAGACGAAAACCGTAAATTAAAGGTATTTGACCTATACGTCCAGCAATTACAAAGAAAACTAATCATCCTTACACCAAAATCACACGAAGATCACTACCTAAAGCGCTTCTCAAAAGCATTGGTTGTTCAACACGACCCGACTATTCCGTCTAGTAAAATAGTGGGGATTGTGAGGAAGGATTCGTAATAGAATTGTACCTCAGCTCTTAGGACACAAGTTATTATCTGAGAGTGGAGAAGGTAAGGATAATTGTTATATAAGTAAACACATAGTTAGTATGTTTGGAAGCGTCAAAGTACAACTCAAAGTTTTTGACGCTTCTTTTTTCTGGTAAATATCCTTCATTGACGGTAATCTATTTATGAGAGAGTGAAATAAATTCCTTTGCTTTTCAGGTGCAAAGGGGGATACATATCATACTATAATGGAGATTTATATGCATTTGACTAAATTTGAAATCCTTTTCTCTATCATATAATCGAACAAGACCCCTGGGGGAAATGTCCCGAACCCCCGAAGTCTATTCAACTAAAAATTTTACAAAGGCAGGATGTCCGATAAAACTTTATCACACGCGGTTTCCATTATCCTAACCAGTCCCGATATTACGGACATGACTAAAAATATAATGTTGATAAAAGCTACCCGTTTTTTATAGTGTAGCTTTTTTATTTGTATTTGTTGTGTAATGACAATAAAGTCGTTTAAATTGATGGGTTGTTCCACAATTGAGCTTTATTGGAATAATGGTCACAAAAATAATCAAACTCCCTCATTAAAGCGTATTTTGATCAATCTTTTTTCAAAATACGCTCTTTCTTTTAATCATTTATTAAGGTTATTAGCATCAATTTGATCGAACATTATTCTAAAGCAACATCAAAGTCAAATTGAACTCTTTTATTCATAATTATCTCTCCTTTAAAACCATTCTTAAAGCTTTTGCATTATTGTAATCATGGTCTAACTATTTTTATGGGGAATTCATCTCCGTGGTTCTGTGTAATCAACTTCAGTTAGACTCATCTCGAAGGGCTCGACGGCGTTCGTGCAGCACCAGCAGGATAATCATCCCCATTATTACACCTAAGATGATGCCGGCTTGTGTGGTCAACAACCATGCCAATGGGTACTCTGGGGAGGGTGGCGCATCGAGTCGAACTGAAGATAAGGCGGAATAGAGGTTGTTGGAGAACAACGCTCCCGATGAAATCCATGCCGCTGCCATAGGGGGTAGAAACCACCTCGACCCACGGCGGGATGCTACCACCAGTATGCCCCACGCACCAGCAAAGGACCACACGCCTGTACTCAATGACAGCAGGTGCCACCACACATCGCGTTCACCCATGATTGCCGGGTCGATACCGAAAGAGCCGCCAACCGCCCAAAACACTTTGATGACACCGAGTAGAATGCAGCCGGCAGCGACGATCCTAGCCAAGGTGATCTGCAGTTGTCGAGTATTGCCCGGCAACTCCTTGTAGTCGGTTGTGCCACTCAGCGCCTCTGGCCAACGTGCCTTTGCATACCCCGCCAATGCAAGCGGCAGGAAGATGCCAATCCCGAAAAGTGAGATCATGACGAAGATCTGCTCGTATACCCAGAAGTCGGCGGCACCTGCCTCTTGATCCCGGATCATAGCTGCCGGGCCCAGAACCGGTGCAATCAACAGCATGGGAACGAGCAAACCGGTACCAACCCAAATGGGTAGAGCAACCAACCACGCAGGTAGCCGCTCCCCCCACGGCCTGCAGAACGCCATTGCAAGAAGGATACCAATCGCAGCGAGAACGGCGGTTACTGCGTTTATAATGCGCCAGCTGGCGTCACCCATTTGCTCGGTTGGAAGGAAGAGACCGAAAGTCCATACGATTTTGATCAACAGGTAAGGTGTTACTGCTATTGCGGCACCATAACCGCAGATTCTACGCAACCTCCTCAATCTTGAGGCCTGTCTCTCTGCACTAATTGTCATCTTCTCATCTCCTCTACAAGTTCTAACTCACTTTGTTTCATAATTATTCATTCACTACTATCCTAATGCCTTTAACGCTTTTAAACCTTTCTTGTACAACCATTTAAAACACCTATTATTTTGATCTATACATATTCAAATGTATTGGACAAGTTTATGTGAGGAAAACTGGGACGGTTCGAAGCCACTGAAAAAGTTCATTGAAAGAAAAAAAGAAGTTGATTACCTACTATATGTAGATGATCAACTCCTTTTCATTACTATATACACGTGGAAATACCTGTAAATCGTTCAAAG
>NZ_JAIQUM010000038.1 GCF_020075705.1 Metabacillus rhizolycopersici
CTAGCAAAATCCCAAACAACATAACCACTACGACTGGTTGGCGAAGCAGACTAGTCGCTAGCTTGTCCATAGATGCTGAAAGCGAAAGCATTTGCAATGGTCTATTTCCTTTGATTACTGGCCAATAATCTCGTAATTTTGTTTCAGTCGTTTCCTCTGCCAACCCATAAAATTCTTTTCGATCTTTCGCTGAAATACCAATGACAGCTAGAATTGCAAATACTCCAGAAAGAATAAGTCCAAAGCTATTTAATTCAGTAAATAAACCCATATTAAATTCACCGTGTTTTGCCATCAGATAAGATGAAATGAAAATTTGACCACCTGTAAACACACCTACATTATAAATTCCATCAAAAATTGCATAAAGCGGTCGTTGCTTTGGATTATTTGTCAAAGCACTTTGCGCTGCTTTTGTCACACTCGTTTGAAGTGAATAACCAATTTTGTTTATGATTAACATGGCAACAAAGAAAACTAATTGAAATGATTCTGGTAATAAATGGGTAATACTGTAAACAATTATGATCGTACCTGCTGAAATGATATTACCTAAAATAATCAACGGTCTGAATTTACCAAATTTAGACTCAGTTTTATCAATAATATACCCGATCGTTGGATCAATCAGTCCGTCAAATATGCGAGTCGCCATTAAAATTGTACTTATTAACATTACTGCGAGCCCAGCTATTCCTGTCGCATAATAAGTGACGAAGCCTAAAATAAACATATGAAGATTTGTTGATGTGTTATTTAATGTGAAAAAACCAACTTGCCATAACTTCGCTGAGTTATATTTAGGCTCAGTAGTACTTAACATAATATTTCCCCCTTTTTAGTACGTTTTTATTTATTACCCTTATCAAATACGAATCAGTCTTTTCTGTCCCCCTTTTAAGATTAATAGAAACTAATTATTTAGTTCGTTAAACTAATCAACTTCCTAAGTAAATAATAAATGTAAGCGCTTTAAAATGCAATCTATTTTTTAAAAAATTCTGAAAATAAATACAAACATAAAAATAGACTCCATATGCTAGTTGTAAGTGAAAGCATAGAGCCTATTCTACTTGAAAAATAAGAAGCCTTTTAGATTACTCGTTATAGTGATTTTCCCAATTCAAGATGTTTTTTTCTCATTCTCTATTTGGACTAACGAATTTCTTTTAATCCAATATTGAAAACTGTCTAACGGAAAGACACCTCTGCGCTTTGAATTATTCATTTGGATAACAACACTACCTCCTTCTGTAATTTCGATAATTTTTAATTTGTCCGAGTTGCTGATATTAGGGATAAAGCTTCCTTTCATGACAAATTCCATATTGTTAGATAATTTCATCCTATTAACCTCCTTGAAGAAAATAAATGATCTTTCACAGATTCATAAATAAGATCCCCTTTTTTGGATGAAATATCCATAAATGTTAATATCTTTATTTGTTCCTTGTGGTGAGGGATAAATTCACCATTACAGCACAATTTCAAAGAGGAGGATATTCGTAGTTGGATTCATTATTTGCTACAATAACGGTAGCGAATGGTTTATCAAGAGAGGAGTACATCGATGACAACAAAAGTAAGTGAAACAATCCAGCTAATTAAAGAACTTGTGGAAATACCAAGTCCATCAGGTAATACAAATCAAGTAATTACTTTTGTGGAAAAGTATTTAAGAGATGTTCAAGTTGAAATGAAACGAAATCATAAGGGTGGCTTACTTGTTACGATTCCAGGAGTTGATAATGAACACCATAGAATGCTAACAGCACATGTTGATACGTTAGGAGCAATCGTAAAAGAGATAAAATCAAGTGGAAGATTAACGATTGATTTAATTGGTGGTTTTACTTTTAACTCAATTGAAGGTGAGTATTGTCAAATTGAGACAATAAGCGGGAAGACCTACACTGGTACGATTCTTATGCATCAAACATCAGTTCATGTGTATAAAGAAGCGAGGAAACTGGAGCGTAATCAACAAAATATCGAAGTAAGAATTGATGAAAAGGTACATAATGCAGAGGATGTACGACAACTTGGAATTGAGGTGGGGGATTTTATTTCATTCAATCCGCGCGTTGAAATAACTCCAAGTGGATTTATAAAATCTCGTCATTTAGATGATAAAGCGAGTGTTGCGATCTTGCTGCAGCTTATTAAAAGAATTTCAAATGAAAAAATGGCACTACCATATACGACACATTTCCTTATTTCCAATAATGAAGAAATTGGTTATGGAGGTAACTCAAATATTCCTTCTCAAACAGTTGAGTATTTAGCTGTGGATATGGGAGCAATTGGAGATGGTCAATCAACAGACGAATTCACCGTTTCAATCTGTGCAAAAGATTCAAGTGGTCCTTATCATTATGGGTTAAGGAAAAAATTAGTAGAGATTGCCAGGCAAAATAATATTGACTATAAAGTGGATATATATCCATATTATGGATCTGACGCGTCAGCTGCCATTCGTGCGGGTCATGATATTGTTCACGGTTTAATAGGCCCTGGAATTGACGCTTCACATGCATTTGAAAGAACACATAGCTCGTCATTAGAGCATACAGCAAGCTTGCTGTATTATTATGTTCAATCGGAAATGACTTATTAAAAACAATACAATAATAAAAAGGCTAGCTCATTTTTTAAGATAAGCGTATAAATTTTTGACTAAGTTTTCGTGTCCAGCTCCAGCGCCTAGCCCCTCTTAGGTCATAAGCCACTCAGGAATTGAAGGCAAAGAACACCTTCTATTCCTGAGTGGCTTATTTGCCCAAGGCTGAACAAGGCGCTTGCGCTTTTCTTAGTTGGCCTTTTGTATTCAAACTCGATTCATTAACTTATAAGTCAGTAACGTACCTCCAAGAAGGAGAATTGATAATAATACTATCATACCATAACCAATTTCATCAGTTAATGTAAGTAGATAGATAATAAGGACAATATCCGTAAGAATCGATCCAATTAAGAGTACCTTAGGTGATCGCATCTTGTGCTCCTTTCTGATAACTATTTTCATATAAAAAAACGAGGGCAAAAGCCTCTCGTTTATTCTACGTATGCGATAATTCCTTCATCATCATCAAGGACCAATTCAAGTGCTGCTGAAAAGGGATCGATACTCATCTCGGTTTCAAGCCAATAACGTAAAGCTTCAATAATATTTGCAGTGATTAATACTTGCTTACGGTCATTGACATATGCCTCAGCGGAAAATCCATAATCATCATCATACATTAATTCAATTTCAACTTCCTGAGGTGTGATTTGACGTTTATGTGCGATGTGTAAACAAAGGGCGTTAATAATGTCTTGCTCGGAAACTTTTATTTTCCCCATAATGTATCTTCCTCATTTTTACGCTTCTTCTTGAAATAAGTAAATAGTTTACGAATGATAAAAATAATAGCGAAAATAGCAAGAACATTGACAAATAATCCAAGTATAGAGCCTAACATTCCTAGGTTACTAAGCAAACCACCAAATAATAATCCAGCTAGTCCACCTAATAATAGGCCCTTCATCAAGCCACCGCCCATACTTGGCTTGGCATTTGTGTTATTTTTTGTCGTTGTTGATGATTTTTGTTGTGTATCATCTTTTTTAATTAAGGAAGGGCTATTAGTGTTTGAATTGGTATTTGAATTAAAGGATTTTTTACCTGATTTATATCCTTTTGCACTAACCGTTGATACCTGATCACCGAGCATAAAGCCACCAACAGGTGTGGAGATTAGTGTAAGTACAAGCATTGCAGAAAATAGTTTTTTGAACATTGTGTGTTACCTCCTTATAATATGCATCATCAATTAGAGATGGCTCAATCTCCATCAATGACATTAGTAATACGGATTAAAATGAAAAAGGTTTCGTAAATATAAAAAATTTTATTATAAAAAATAGGTTATAGAGCACAAAAGTGGTAGAGCCAATAACAAGAGGCTTGAGATTTCTAAAACTCTACTAATTATAGAAGGTCTTCGATTTTATTGCAATCTAATTATCGTAGATGACACAGGTATGTTTTTTTAAAAGTATTGGCAAAAAGCTTAAAACGCTTGAGGGAATATTTTCCTCAAGCGTTTTGGTGAGTGTTACTATTATGCTATTTTCGATGTAATACTTGATGTCATTTAAATAAATCATCCTGAGAGAATTATCGTTATTTTAAGATGCTTTTGTTTGAGGTTTGTTAAAATCCTCTGCAGGTGTTGCACGCTTTGCAAAGAAAGTAAGGATGAGGGCAATGCAAATGATTCCGACTGAAACGAGGAATGCATCGTTTATACCTTCGATCATCGCTTTATTTTGCAATTCTGTTAACAGAGCTGTACTAGGCTGTTCGGTTAGTTTGCCCATTTCTGTTGCTGCCATTTCTTTTGCATATGTTGCTGTTCTTGTGGACATCACGGTAATGAGCAGAGCAGATCCAATCGCTCCAGAAACCTGTGACAATGTATTGTTCAATGCCGTTCCATGCGGATTGTATTTTGCTGGTAATTGGTTCAAGCCATTCGTCATAATCGGCATCATAACCATTGAAATTCCTAACGATCGAATCGCGTAGATGATAAGTAGCTCAGTGTATGACGTATCCATTGTTAAGTTGCTAAACAAATACGTTGTAAAAGCTGTCAGAGCAAAGCCGATAATCCCGAGGGATCGTGCACCATATTTATCGAATAACCGGCCAGTAACGGGAGACATAATCGCCATAATAATCGCACCAGGGAGTAAAAGAATTCCTGAATCTAATGGTGAGAAACCGCGAATGGTTTGAACATAAATTGGCATTAAAATCATTCCGGAAAACAAGGCGATGTTAAGCGCGATCGATATCACAGCAGATAACGTAAATAAAGGATATTTAAAAATCCTGAATTCAAGCATCGGTATTTCAAGTTTAAGTTGACGTAAAATAAATAAAACGAGACAAATTACTCCGAGCAAGATGGTACCGTACACCTGCAGACTTCCCCAACCTTGCTCTCCAGCGATACTAAAGCCATACAATAGTCCGCCAAAACCAATACTTGATAACAACACCGATAATGCATCAATTGCAATGGTTGATTTTTCTTTTTTATCTTTTAACAGAAAGAAACTAAGTACTAAAACAGTAAGAGCGATTGGTGTGACAATATGAAATAGCATTCTCCAGTCAAAATGTTCGACGATCCATCCCGATAAAGTCGGACCAATTGCTGGAGCAAAAGTCATGACTAATCCGAATATCCCCATGGCTCTACCGCGCTTTTCAACAGGAAAGCTTGTTAATAGTACATTCATTAGCAAAGGCATCATAATCGCTGATCCAATAGCCTGAATCATGCGAGCTACAAGTAAGATTGGAAAAATATGAGCGACGCCTCCAATAATCGTTCCAATTGTAAACAAAGAAATTGCCGTTAAAAACAGCTGGCGAACTGAATATTTTTGAATGAAAAATGCAGTAGTAGGGATGACGATTCCGTTGACTAACATATAGCCCGTCGTGAGCCACTGAACAGTAGTTGGGGTAACTTCAAGATCTACCATGATTGAGGGTAATGCAATAGTTAAAAAGGTTGAATTTAAAATCGCAACAAAGGCTCCTGCCATTAATACCGCCAATATTCCATAAGGCGGACGATTTATTGATGTTTCCATTTATTTCTCCTCCATAAACTTCCCGTTCAATTTTTATACCTTGATTATATTAAACCCAAAGTACAACTTTTGCAATAAAAAAGCATAAAGAGAATAAGGTTTGTAATAATGTAGTAAATAAGTTAGTATATTTTTAGACTATTTGTACAATATATATAAGGTGATGATTATGAATAAACGTAAGCAGCATGTAATCAAACATGCACACGAACTTTTTATCGAAAAAGGCTATCAATTGACCTCAATCCAGGATATTTTGGAATACAGTGGCATTTCTAAAGGTACATTTTATAATTATTTTTCTTCTAAAAGTGAACTTTTACTAGCTGTTTTTAAAATGATTCATGACAAGTTAAGGAAAGAACGCAACGAATTACTAATTGGGCAAAATCCATCAGATATAAGCATATTTATCAAACAGCTTGAGTTAGAAATGAGATTTAATAAACAAAATAAATTGTTTAGTTTATTTGAAGAGGTATTTGTATCCAATGATGCGGAATTAAAACAATATATCCAACGTTTCCGTTTAAACAACATACACTGGGTCTATCTTCGTTTTATTGACATTTTTGGTCAGGATAATAAACCTTATTTGCTCGATACCACTATTATTTTTTCAGGTATCCTTCATAGCATGATAAGAAGTAATTTTATGGAAGAAAATGCATCGGATAGAGTGAATGTATCTGAAATCATCCAGTACTGCGTGAATCGAATTATTACGATTGTTGAAACTGTATCAAAATCAGGAGAGCAAATTTTTCCACCTGAATGCTTAAATACATGGCTACCTGCTAGAGATGAAAATGAGCATGATTTGAAAAGTGAGTTGCTACATGCTGCTTTAGTATTAAAAAATATCATTAACAAAAAAATCAACGAAGAACATGAACAAACGATGTACTATGAATATCTGGAATTTATTGAAGATGAGTTGTTACAAACAAGAAAACCACGTAAATTTTTGATTCAAAGCACATTTGCTTCCTTTAAGGCAACAAGTCACCACGAAATCATTCAGGAAATTATCAACTTTGAAAAAATGGCAGAAGATTATTTACAACAGTTGGAAAATACATTGGATTAAAAGGAATTAAGATAAATGATATTTTAGCTGAATGATTGTGAATTTTGGTCCTTAGGGCCTTTTTTTATTTCTGCATGTGGACAACTTCCCGATTCTTTTACTCTTACATAAGAAGGAGTAGAAGCTAGGAGGGGATGTTATGAGTTTAATTATCGGTGCAATCAGACCACATCATGCCCATTTTTATTCTACAGAAACAACCGTTAGCAAGGATCATTTTCACAATCTTAAAGGTTTTACCAAGTCTGTAAACGGAAATAGCTTTGACCGACATTTTCATCTATTTCGCGGGATTACTTCCTTTGATAATAAACATTATCATCGCTATTACGGAAAAACAGGTCCAGCGATACCGTTATCAGATGGTGGACACTATCATGAGTTTGAGAACCGGACGTATTATAATTATAATGAACCACTTGAGGTGGAATTTGGCGGCATTTTATATGGAGAACAGAATCGTCCAAAGCACGAGCATTTTTTTATAGGGAGAACATATGAAACTGTAGGAACCGATCCTTTCTTCAGTAGTATACTTTATACAAATAAAAGCATTTAGGGAGATAAGCAAAAATTATTGCTATTGGGTTCTTTTTTGGAGTACCCGTATCTATTTATAAGACCTATATCCGTGGCCGAACTAACAGAGCAATTCACTCTGTTTTTTTTTTTTTTGCATTCTGAAAGTGAAAACTTTCATAGACCGGATAAAAGCCAATTTGAAGAATAAATGATGGAAGATTCTCTATAATCTAGATGGAATTGTTTAATGTATTAAAAATTGGAAAAAAGGCATGATAATAGAGGAAATCGTGAATGCTTCAATTTATAGCATCCAAAACATGGAGTGTTGAAAAATGAACAATTCGTGGAATCGGTTAGTAAAAAAACTGAAAAAAGGAAAGCAAACATTAATGTATGAAGATCTTGGGGACAAAACTAACAGTTACGATATCAGTAACCATTTAGATGAAAATCTTAAAAATATTAGAGAAGCCTTTGGCAACAGTAGTGATTTAGGTGTACGTGAGTTTAAAATGGGGAAACCTTCCTTGCATAACGTTGCGATTATTTTTATTAATGGGTTAGCAGATAAGGAGATCATTGGCGGTAATATCATAGAAAGACTAATGGGAAATGTGGACGATTCTGAAAAAGTTGATCCCTACTCACCTAGTCAATTATTTACATACATTAAAGAAAATATCTTAACAGTTGGAACAGCAGAGGTAGTAACAGAATTTAACAAGCTGTTAGGTACCCTTTTATCCGGTGAAACAATTCTTCTGATTGATGGCCAGAATCAAGCCATTGCCTGTTCTGCACAAGGTGGAGAGTTAAGATCCGTTACAGAACCTACGACAGAACCAGCTGTCCGGGGCCCAAAAGAGAGCTTCGTTGAATCTCTTGTTACGAATACAGCTATGGTTCGTCGTAAAATTAAAAGTCCGAATCTATGGGTTGAAACGAAAACACTAGGGAAGATCACTCAAACAGATGTGGCAATTATGTATGTAAAAGGACTTGTTAATGACAAGCTTCTTACTGAAGTAAAAGAGCGTTTAGGGAAAATTGAAGTAGATGAGATTATTGGTTCTAATACAATTGAAGAATGGATAAGTGATGATATTTGGACACCTTGGCCAACTATGCTCGCAACAGAGCGGCCAGATGTTGTGACAGGTGAATTATTAGAAGGGCGTGTCGTAATATTTATTGAAGGAACACCAAATCCTTTAATTTTACCTGCGACATGGATGCAATTTTTGCAAACGTCAGAAGATTACTACTTACGTTGGAGTATAGCAAGTTTTTTGAGATTACTAAGATTAGTTTCATTCATCATTACCCTTTTGGGTCCGTCTCTTTTTATTGCATTTCTATCGTTTCATCCAGAATTGATTCCAACCTCTTTATTGGTTAGCCTGGCTGCACAAAGGCAAGCAATACCTTTTCCAGTATTTATAGAGGCTTTGTTAATGGAACTGACATTTGAAGTGCTGAGGGAAGCTGGTGTTCGTATGCCTCGTCCAATTGGTCAGGCCGTTTCCATTGTTGGTGCACTTGTATTGGGACAGGCAGCTGTTGAGGCAGGTATTATTTCGAGTGCAATGGTAATTGTCGTGGCAGGAACGGCAATCGCCAGTTTTACCATCCCACATATTGCGATGACGGATGCAGTACGTTTACTTCGATTCGTAATGATGTTGCTTGCGGCTTCTTTCGGTCTTTATGGAATTGGACTTGGAGTTATTGTTTTAGTGGCACACACATGTAGCGTACGAACGTTTGGTATTCCGTATTTGGCTCCTTTTGCCCCACTCATTATCTCTGATTGGAAAGATACTTTTATACGGGTGCCAAAACCATATTTGTCAACACGTCCTCGGTTAATTAGCCAAAAGAAAACAAAGAGGGTAGGGAATAGTCAAACACGTGGACCGTCGCCAAGAGAAAATCAAACACAGGACAACGTATCAAAGAGGGATTCAAATGAAACATAGACCATTCATCATGTTATTAATGATTTTATCGATCGTATTGTTGTCGGGCTGTTGGGATCGCGCGGAGTTGCAAGATCTCGATATCGTAAGCGCTATCGGAATAGATGAAGGTAATGATGATGTAGAAAACAGATACCAGGTGACGGTTCAAATTGTAAATGAGGGGCAAATATCCGGTGCTACGCAAACGGGGCAAGCAGGGATGTCTCCTGTTACAACATATAGTGCTACAGGAAGCACCATTTCGGAGGCAATTCGGAAAATTGCACCAATGGCGCCTCAGGATCTTTTTTTTCCTCATGTTCAATTAATGGTCATTGGGGAGAAGATGGCAAGAAATGAAGGAATTCAAGATTTATTTGATTTGATTGAACGTGATTCCCAATTTCGGACGCTTTTTCCCATTTTAATTGTAAGAGATCATACTGCAAAGACTTTACTTCAAATCACAACCCCTTTAGAGAGCATTCCTTCAACCAAAATTGTTGGTGGCTTGGAATCCAGCAAGAAGGTTTGGGGAGAGTATGCAAGCACCCGTGCTGATCAAGTTATTCAACAATTAAACGGAGAGCAGGCCAATATAACAGGAGTTGTGATTAATGGAAACCCGGAAGAAGGTAATAATTTAACAAACATTCAACGAATCACTCCAGAGGCAGATGTAGAAATAAAAGGACTTGCTATTTTTAAGAAGGGTAAACTTAAAGAATGGTTAGAGGAAGATACTGCTCGAGGTGCTACCTGGATTAATAATGAGTTGACTGAAACCATTGTCAATCTAGATTGTGAAAAGGATAAAAAGGGGTTGGCGGTTGACATTATGCGCTCCAATGCAAAAATAAAATCGGAAATAAAAAACAAAAAGCCAGTTATTCATCTCACAATTCGAACAGAAGGTCACATCTCAGAGGTCCATTGTCCGGTAGATCTTAGTAAACATAAAACGATTGAAAAACTTGAAAAACAGTTGGAAAAGGAAATAAAAGAGGAAGTCATGCTTGCTATAGAAGCCGCTAAAGAACAAAAAGCTGATATTTTTCGTTTTGGCGAAACTATTAACCGTAAGGACCCAAAATTATGGAAGAAGATCGAGGGAAAATGGAGTGATGAAATATTTCCCGAGACTGAGGTAAACGTAAATATTAAAGCGTTCATCCGACGATCAGGCTTGCGAACAAAATCATATATAAAATAAGGGGAAAGTCTAATGTCAGAAAAGGGGGCTTATAGTCGATGGATAAAGCTAAATTGAGTGCCATTCAATTATTTGCCCTGATGTTTATATTTGAACTTGGTAGTGCGCTTGTTGTAAGTCTAGGTATTAGTGCAAAAAAGATGCTTGGCTTGCTATTCTTTTAGGGATGTGCGGTGGAATTGTCTTGTTTTCAATTTACTATTTATTATATCGCCAATATCCTACCCTTATGTTAACCGGATATACAAGGAAAATATTCGGTAAATATGTTGGGTGGGTTGTTGGTTTGTTATATGTCGTTTTATTTCTATATGGTGCATCCAGAAATGTACGTGACTTCGGTGATTTGTTACTTTCATCTACCATGAACGAAACACCGGTATTAGCGATAAATATCTTAATGGTTCTTGCGATTTGTTATGTGCTTTATTTAGGGATAGAAGTATTAGCAAGGACAGCTGAAGTATTGATTGTTAGTCTAGTCTTTTTTGGTTTAATAGGAAATCTTTTTATTTATTTTTCAGGGAATATCGATTTCCAAAATTTGCAACCTCTTCTTGAACATGGATGGGAACCAATAATAATGACAGCTTTTAAGCTAACGACTTTTTTTCCTTTCGGTGAATTAATAGCCTTTACGATGCTACTTCCATATTTAAATCAATCTAAACTAGTGAAAAGAGTTTGGTTAACAGCCTTAATTGCAAGTGGACTGATTTTAAGTTATACCTTAAGTTTAAATATCGCCGTTCTTGGTGTTGATCAAGTGGAGAGATCTACGTTTCCTTTGTTATCAACGATTGCCAAAGTCAACCTTTTGGATTTTATCCAAAGACTGGACGTCCTTGTCGTTTATACTTTTTTAATTACAATGTTTTTCAAGATATCTATCTTTTTATATTGTGCAGTGATTGGAATCGCTGATCTTTTTAAGGTGAAAAATCATCAACAAATTATTTTTCCTATTGGAGTTATTCTCACCATTTTATCTATGATGATTGCTTCAAATTTTGCCGAGCACGTTGAAGAAGGATTTAATATCGTACCCTACACTCTTTATATTCCTTTTTTTGTCATCGTACCTTTACTTATGCTAGTTGTTTCTTTAATTCGTAATCATATTAACAAGCAAGCGAGCTAGAATCCAAGTAACGAAGGGGAATGTTGGACGATGGAAAAAGCCAAAATTAGTGTCATTCAATTTTTCGCTCTGATGTTATTGTTTGAGCTTGGAAGTGCGCTTGTTATAAGTCATGGAATGGATGCGAAAAAAGACGATTGGCTAGTGATTCTATTAGAATGTGTGAGGGAATCGTTTTATTTTTAATTTACTCCCGTCAATATCCGAACCTGCCATTTACCGCTTATGCGAGGAAATACTCGGCAAATATTTAGGGTGGATGATTGGGGTGTTATACGTCATTTCCTTAATTTATATTGCTGCTCGGACTTTGCGTAGCTACGGTGACTTGTTACTTTCATCGACTATGCCGAAAACACCATTGTTGGCTCTCAATACTAAGAACGACAATTTTCAAACTTGCTGTATAGCGCTTAAAAGCAGTCCGCTTGTAATTAAGGCCGACAGCCAAACTTTTTTCGTTAATTCTGGTCGATAAAAAAAGAAGAATCATAGTGAAGACGAGTGCCTCTCCGAAAGGAAAAGAAATAACGACTGGAAAGGCCGACTTCACTATGATTCTTCCTTATTTAAATCGATCTGAATCTGTAAAAAAAGATTGGTTGTCAGCTTTAATATCAAGCGGGATTGCTTTAAGCTATACAACGGCTTTAAATATCGCTGTTCTTGGTGTCGAAGCAGTGGAGAGATCTACGTTTCCTTTATTAACAACCATTGGAATGGTAAATCTGTTGGAGTTCATTCAACGACTTGATGCGATTGTAGTTTTTCCTTTGTTAATTACGGTGTTTTTCAAAGTCGCGATTTATTTAAGTTGAAAAATTATCAAAGTATTCTTTTACCAACTGGGATGGCGCTCATTTTTTTTCAATGATGATTTCCTCTAATTTTGCGGAACAAACGGAAGAAGGTACCGCCGGAGACTACCTAGCTGTCCCTCTTCTTTTAATTCTTCCTTTAATCATGATATTTGTTGCCATTATTCGAAAACTCTTCAAGAAGAAAGCTAACTAGATCCATTTTTTTTTGCTTTATTTTTTTTGATGATCATAATTTGTTGTCCAATTGTTAGCAAAAAAACAAATATTATCATCACATACTCTCCGGCTTCAATTACCCAAAATGGGCTAAATAAATGGGTAATTGAGTGAGATAGGCTAAAGCCTAAAAGTACGTCCATTAACACACTAAGTGCAGAGCTTAATATCAAAATGAATACAAAGATGCCTAAGACTTTCATAGGTTGATTTCTCCTTATTTTTCATGAAGTAAAGATAGTATTTGTCATAAGGGGAAAAAATAATAAAAAATCATTATGGACAAAGGTGCTACAAAATGAAAAAAGGGAAAATCAAGAGAGTTGCCGAGATTTTTGAATAGGTATCCTTCCATTCGGTCACTAGCATTTATGTTTTATTGGTAATTTTTTGTTAATTAAGGTGATTCCAGTGCTCATTTTTCATTATTGCCGAGATAAATTGAAAAACGAATTTAATTTAGTGTACATAGTCATCTATGATTGAGGATTCAAAAAGTAAGAAGTTCGAAGTATGAAGATTAGAGGAACAGAGAAGTCAAGAATTTTTAATGAATTGTAAAGAGAAACCACAACTTTTGCTTTACAAGGTGAAAAAGCACTGGCAATTCTATTGTTGGATAATTTCACCTGTTATAAAGTATTTGGAGTTATTTTTATATATTGTAATAAGAAAAACCACAAAAATTTGAAAGGGTATTGTGGTGAATAATACAAATTTTTGTGGGGAAAATATCTAAAAAAGAATAGGAATCATATTAGTTTAGTCGTACAAGAAGCTTTGTTTGAAGAAACGCACTAGGAAAAGAATGAGGAGCTGTGCATGAGTCAGATTAACATGAGGGTACCCCCTAATTCAATACTTGGAGAAGACAAGGAAGGATAGGGGGGATAAACCGACCGTAGAAGTTAATGTAAGTAATACTAAAATTAGTAGAAAATGAATAAACCCACCCTTTGAGTTAGTCTCCTTTATTTAACGGTAAACTACAGTATTTTCCGATTCTAAATTTTTCCACGACCATATCTAAATTGTGCATTCAGTTGACCTTGAAGCATCTTTTTCTTAACTGCTGCTTCACTTTCACGCTTCTTTTCTTTTAATCTCATTTCTTTTAAAATTTCAGTTGTTTGAACACCGTCCTCTCTTTTATCTGCGATATCCATTAAAATCTCGATATCATTGAACGAGTATTTTCTTGTCCCTCGTTCGTTTCGATAAGGTGCGATTAATTTCCTTTCCTCATAATAGCGAATTTGTCTTAAGGTTAGTCCGGTTAATTCACTTACTGTGCCAATTGTGATAACCTTCTTATCCTTATAAGAGCGGTCTTGCTGTTCCATTCCCCCACCCCTTAAAAGAAACATTCTGTAAACAATTATAACATGACATGTGATGTAATTCCTTATAATTGTAATAAAATCTAACAACAAAAATCACATGTTATATTATATCACATTGTAAATGTAACGAATTGTTAAATAAATTACAATAAGGTAAAGGAATTATTTTTAAAATATTACGGATTTACTGGGGGTGAGCCTCTCGAAAAGGTCCTGTTATCAACTAAACTTAATCTTAATCTATTAAATTAATGGGCTACATGTTTTATGTTCTCATGATAATGGGGAACGTTTGTAGTGGGAAGGTATTGCAATAAATGTGAGGGTTAATAGTATAAAGCACTAGCTTGATCATTACTCAAAAGATGTTTAGAAAGCTGTAGTGAAAGATTGTCTCAGAAGGCTAGTTGAAATAGTGCAGTAATGTCTTCAAATTAATCTGTTTTGAATTGTAAACTGTCAAGGTATTCATCGAGATTCCGTCAAAAATTCCCTTAAATTATTGTTGTTGTTTGGCTTATAGTGATTTAGATGAAACGTTCGTTCGGTTATCAATAACCTCTTTGGCTAATACTTTAATCGTCATAGTTTCAACCCTTTCATTTGTTGAAACTATTCTTTACATTTTTACGACACTTTAAATAAATTTTACAACTAGAAAATAAATCTTAACACTTTATTAACCGTCAGATAACAATTCTAAGGTAAGTTAAAGATAGAAAAAATTTTTTAGGGAGTTGAGTGCCATGGGCAAGAGGATACAATTTGCACTTGAAGAACAGAGAACTTATTATTCCCAAAAACTGCTGGTGATTGGTGTGTATAATACACAAGTATTAAATAATATGACCCTTTCCGAGCTTAAAAATGAATATAATTACTTTTACCGTAATGACCCACAAGTTAAACGAAAAGGTTCAGCGTCAGTATAGTAATGAGAAATGACAATTGAGGCTCCGATCTTTTAGAGGACGGGGCTCTTTGGCTATTTGATGTAAAGATAAATAAAAAAGTGGAGTCATTTTAAGGTTTTAGATTTCGTTTTGGTAACTAGATCCATTGTCTAATCATTCGGTTGTTCAAAAGTCGGTTAAGATTCTTCTCCGTTTGTTACTATTTCAATGAAAAATTGATTGAACGTATTTGTTAGATATGTGTGTTTGTGTTGGACGTTTTTTACCTTTTCTTCAATTATAGGGATGATATCTTCAATATAAATATCCAGTTGCTGTGATTTGAAATATCGATACCCTCCTTTTTTTGCTTGAATTAATAACTCGAATTGATTTATCATAACAGGATCATTTAAGTAATGATGGAATAGTGATGTTATATTAGATATAGGCATCTTCCCATATTCTACTATCCATAAACAATTCACTATTGGTCGCAAAATATTTAGATATCTTTTAGTAGAATCCTTCTCTTCCTTTCGTAAAGATTGAAGATTTTTCTTAGCCATATTTACATAATGATAAATTGTTGAGGATGAAGAGAATGCTAAATCTGCAAATTCCTTAAGCTTTGTTGTGAATACTTCATCACACAGATAGACAATGGGTGAATGAATCCATTCAAGAATGGTAGTGTTTGATTTTTGTAAAAGCTTTAGAGATTTTTTTAAGTCCCATCCAATGATTTCAATCCTTGCATTCAGCGTTTCTTCAATCGTTTCTGACCCTTCATAAAGTTGTAAGTACCAATTTATCTTACGAATATAGATAAAACGAACATCGTAATCACTTTTGTCTGAATGGGTCCCCCAAGCACGGCTCCCTGATTCACATGCAAAGAGAATTTTAATATTTTCTCGTTCTTCCAGCTTTTTTAACGCTTTAATAATGGTAAGATTCATTGAAAACCTCCATACTCAACTACTTCATATTGCTTCAGGTTCTGACTATTTAATATAATTCTGTGAAAGCCCTTCAAATTTTATGTAAAGCATAGTAAAATAATAAATACATAAAAATTGAATTTTTAGAAAATAGTGAAGCTTATCTATGGTTAATTTTGAAAACAAGAGGGCGATGGGATGAAATCATACACAGAAGAAGAATTAAAGGGTGCATTAGACTTATTTCGAATTTTTGCAAGAGCGTTTAAAAGCGTTTCAGAACATTCAATCCGAGATAGCAAAGAACATGGGTTTAATCCTACTGAATTTGCCGTTTTGGAATTGCTTTTTACGAGAGGACCACAAAGACTTCAACAAATTGGATCAAGATTACTTTTGGTTAGTGGTAATGTTACATATGTCATTGATAAGCTTGAGAAAAACGAATTTATTTATCGACAACCAGATGCTAAAGATAAACGTTCTGTTTTTGCTATGTTAACGGATAAGGGGCAGAAATATATGGATGAAATTTATCCGATCCATGCAATTCGTATAGCTAGGGCATTTTCTGGTCTTTCTAGCGAAGAACAGCAGGAATTGAAAGCGCTGTTAAAAAAGGCTGGTGTTCATAGTCAGCATTTGTTATTTAGATAGGTATGAATGGTAAATGGACAACTAATCGTGTAAAGAGTTTTAAAATGTCGACGATGGTAAGATATTCAATCGTAGATAGGACTGTTAACCATCGATTCTGCATCATGTGAAAATGTGAAAAAAATCCCCATATACCTAGCGAAGTTAAGCTAGGTATATGGGGATTTTCAAATCCTCTTATTTTATCTAAATATCTGTTTAATTAATAGCCACCATAACCGCCAACGAAAGCAGTACCTACAATGATAAGTAGGATAAACAATACAACAATTAACGCAAAACTTGAACTATGTCTACGATCATATCCATCGGACATTCTAACACCTCCTTCAAATATGCTCATGATAAACTATTCAAAAATAGAGAATACGGAAGAGTTTTTGAAATAAATGGAAAATCTACCTAACAATATGGGATGATGTCTGATTATATGTATTTCGTTTTCTTTTTTAGATTGCTTTTTATCCATCAAAATTCCGCTTTCTTTAAACGATCTCATACGTTCCTTTACAAGATGGACGGAATACTATGGGAAAGAAAGGAGAGGGGAAAATGGAAAAGAAAAAAAACGTCAAAACTGATTTTCTTAGTAATGCGCATAAACTAATAGGTGAAGAAGTTGAAGTAATCACATCTGAAGGGACATATACAGGTACACTTTTATCTGTTGGTAGCGATGTAATTATTTTACGTACAAGAATTAGAGGGCGAATCGTACGATTATTAATCCGACTTGCATTAATCGTTGCTTTATTCCGTTTAATCGTCACAGAAAGAAGAAATCCATTTGGGTTTAGATCATCTCACCATGAAGAAGATACCTTCTCACACCATGAAAGAGATGAAGACGAAGATGAATTTGAACGACGATAAAATGCAAAATTGTTTAATATTATTTAGATAATAATCGAAAATATGTAAAATTAATGTAAATGAAGAAGTTATATAGGTTAATTTTCATTTTAGAAACAGTAAAGAGGTCAAGCGAATGAACATGAAATATTGACTCAAATTCTTCATAAAAAGTCTAAACTCATATAATTTTGAGGTTAGACTTTTTATGAATGTCTGCAGCCTTTATCTTGTGGTGAAGAAAAAATATTCTTTCATTAGTATTTATAGTTCTTACACGACCTAAAAGATGATCAATGAATCCAGTTATCAAGCTTTTTTTGGAGAGGTTGTCAATTGACTTATGTCGAGTTTTTCCAGCAATCAGGATATGTATTGTTGTTGAGTGAAGATGTGCAGTAAACCGTAGTTACAAAATAGGGTTGATTCCAAAACGATAAAAGGTTAAAGGAATATGATCTTCATTAAAAAAGTTTTAGTTGTTGCAGGACAATAATAACACCACCAAGAACCCACACATAAACTGCGAAGATTTTTAGGGACTGTCGTTTTACAAATGAAATCATGAATCTAACGGCAAGATAGCCAAAAAACGCTGACGCTAACGTTGCAACTAGCATAGAAAAAAGACTTAGTTGTGGCACATCACCTGTTAATACATCTTTCAACTGAAAAATAACTCCACCACAAATGGCTGGAATTGAAAGTAAAAATGAAAAATAGGCAGCAGCTTCTTTATCCATTTTTCGAATTAGTGCACCGACGATTGTCATACCTGATCTAGAAATTGCAGGGAAAATAGCGAAAGCTTGAAAGCTCCCAATAAAGAATGAATCAAAAAGGGAGAGGTCGTCTATCTTTTTTGCACCATTCTTTATTGAATCTGCAAACCATAAAAATAGTCCAGTAACAAGAAATTCCCAACCAATTGTCATACCTGTTTTTGAGATTTCATCAAAAAAATCACTAAATAATACACCAGCGAATACTGCCGGAATCGTTCCGACTACTAGTAAAGCTGTCATTCGACTAAGCGGTTTTTTGACTAAATTTATAATAATGTCTTTGTAAAAAACGAGTAATGCAATAAGAGTACCGATATGAAGCATTGTATCTAAAAAGAGGCCTGCTTCTTCTAATCCGAAAAGTTTTCTCCCAAGATAAAGATGTCCAGTACTACTTATTGGAATAAACTCCGTTAATCCTTGTATGATCCCTAGTATTAAAGCCTGGAGCCAATCCATTTATTCATTCCTCCCTTATAGATATAGCTATGGTTGTCTATATCTATGAATATGTGTCCTACATAGGATGGTAGAACTTGAGAGTGAAATTGATGAATAATTATCGAAGGGATTATGGATTTAGATTATTGTGCAGGAAAAAGTCCACCGATGCAAATGGAGTTAAATAATTCAAAAAGTGGTAAAAATCTATTGACAGATAACTTAGACTACACTTATGATAGTAGTAAGTTAATATTCTTCTTCAAAGGGGAGTAGCGTTCAGGGGAAATCCCTGAAAACAAGGTCGTCATTTCGTGGATTTTATCCTCCGGCTTTGTTAGCATGTTCGGTTCTATTACACATGTTCAGCAAGACCTTTGCCTTAGGTGGCAAAGGTCTTTTTGTGTTGTCCTATAGCTACTTAAGGTTTAAGGAGAAAAAAGAGCTATAGGGGGAGAAAAAATGGATGTATCTTTATTGTTAGAGTATGGTTGGGTTTTACTTATTCTTGTCGCTCTTGAAGGAATTTTAGCAGCTGACAATGCCCTTGTTATGGCAGTTATGGTCAAACATTTACCAGAAGAGCAGAGGAAAAAAGCTTTATTTTATGGGTTAGCGGGTGCGTTGATCTTACGATTAGGTTCATTATTTTTAATTTCATTCTTAGTTAATGTATGGCAGGTACAGGCAATCGGTGCTATTTACTTACTATACATTTCGATTAATCATATCATTAAGAAGCATGTGCTTAAAAAGAATGAACATGAGAAAAAGGTGAAAAAGCAATCTGGTTTCTGGGGGACTGTTTTGAAAGTAGAACTTGCAGACATTGCATTTGCTGTGGATTCAATCTTGGCTGCAGTTGCGTTAGCCGTTACGTTACCAGCAACTAATCTTCCTGCAATCGGTGGATTAGATGGCGGACAATTTCTTGTCATCTTGGCTGGTGGGCTAATCGGGGTTGTGATTATGCGATTTGCGGCTACTTATTTTGTTAAACTCCTTAAGAAAAGACCAAATCTTGAAACAGCTGCTTTTCTCATTGTTGGCTGGGTAGGTGTAAAACTTGCGCTATACACGTTATCACACCCACAAATTGACATCGTGTCAAAACACTTTATTGAATCGGCAACGTGGAAAGCTATTTTCTGGATTGTTCTTGCTGGAATTGCCGTTGGGGGTTGGTTCTTCTCAAAGAATAAAAACGATGATGAAGATTCAGATGAAAATCAGCAATCAATGAAAAAAGTAGAATACCGCTAATTTAGCGGATTGATTAGAAGACGTTTGGTAATCAATTTCCAAACGTCTTTTTGTCGATAAGAAAACATAAATCTTTGTGCTGTGAATTAGTTAGTGCATGACATCCAGTTCCAGTTCTTTTGTTCTTGTTTAGGATGATGGTTAAGAAGGCTTAGAAGTGTTACTAAATCATCTCGTTTCAAGATTGTTGGATATTCATGTAAACTAATCAAAAAATCAGTTAATTCCATTTCAAATGTGTAACATATTTAAGGTCTATATACCTATGTTTTGGTATTTGATAAAATTATTCATTCAACACCCCTAATATGGATAGAAGGTTCGTAACAATGTAGTGAATGAAGATAAAATACTTAAAAAGATAAAAAAGGGGGGAGTATGTGTAGTTATGATTTTTAAAGCGAGGATAAGGATTTAGTGCTGTGAAGGGAACTGTATAAAAATTCCTACCTTGTTAAATCATTGTTTTAATTGTCAAAACACTATTTCATTTATTTACTTGAATATGTAAATCGACTTTAATTTAAAGTAGGTATATAGTCTGTAATTTTGTAATATTTGTCTTAGTTTTGTTGAAAACAGGAAAGATAGTTTCATAATTCTTCCTTTGCGAACCCTATTTAATTTAGCTATGATAGACGAAGTAATATAGGGGAAACAGAGGTGAACACAGGTGCTTAGCCTTTTGTTTAAAGGAGATAAGAAAAAACGAACGCTAGAAGAAACGGTTCTCTTAATTCAAAAAGGTGATAAAGAATTACAAAACCAATTAATTGAACAATATAAACCGTTCGTTGCGAAAACAGTATCATCTGTTTGTAAACGATATATAACTGAAAATGATGATGAATTTAGTATTGGTCTAATTGCATTTAATGATGCAATCGAAAAATATTCAACTGATAAGGGAAGTTCATTATTTGCTTTTGCTGAATTAGTTATTAAGCGAAAAGTAATTGACTATATTCGCAAGGAAGCACGTCAACCTTATACAATAAATTTCGAACTTCAGGAGCATGAAGAAGGAGAATTCTCTCAAAGTAAAATTGAGTCGGATTTATCGATTGATGAATATACGAAAATGATTGAACAAGAACATCGCAAAGAGGAGATTACTTTTTTTCAACATTGTTTACAAGATTTCAAATTAACATTTGCTGAAATTGTTGAACAATCTCCAAAACATTATGATGCGAGACAAAATGCGATAAGAGTCGCAACAAAATTGGTTGAAGATGACGAATTAAGGGAGTTCCTTTTCAATAAGAAGCAGCTTCCTGTAAAACAGCTTGAAGCAAAAGTTGCAGTAAGTCGTAAGACAATTGAGAGAAATAGAAAATATATTATTGCAATGGCCATCATTCTGTCCGGGGATTTCGTCTATTTAAAAGATTATATAAAAGGGGTGCTACACTCATGAAAATAGGGGTCGTCGTAGAATATAATGATGACTTTGTAACACTACTTACCCCAGATGGGCAATTTTTAAAAGCTAATAATAAAGAGGGTAATTATGAATTAGGGGAAGAAATTTCTTTTTTTCCTTTAATGGATGAACGTGAAGACGCAGCAACAAGAACAACTAGAGCAAAGAACAGAAGCATTTCTGATTATTTCAAACTTCGCAAAGCTAGAGTAGGTGTTTTATCTGTACTTGCAATCATGGTTTTTATGATATCTTTCCTACCTTTTTTTAACAGTGATAAAGTGTACGCCTATATGTCTATCGATATTAATCCTAGCTTCGAAATTGGGATAGATGATCAATTAAAAGTCATTTCTCTTGAGCCTTTGAATGAAGAAGCAGAAAAGCTTTTAGAAATGCTTCCTGAATGGGAAAATAAACAGTTTGATGAAATCGTTACTGCGATTGTTGCTGCTTCTAAATCAGAGGGCTACGTTTATCCAGGTAAGGAAATTGTGATTACAACAGTAATTAACGAAAAAGATAAAAACGTACAAACAGAGCTAGAAGAAAATATTGATGAGATTCGTACCTCATATGAAAATGAGGAAATGCTCGTTAACACGATTGAATCTGATACAGAAACAAGAGAAAAGGCTCAAAAACTAGGAGTATCTACAGGTAAGTACTTAAGGCTTCAAGAGAAAGCAAAAGCTACTGATGATTCGAAAGAAGATGAAATAAAGCCTGTTGAAAAGGAAAATCAATCTGAAGATAACTCTACAACAAACAAAGCAAATAATAGTTCTTCCTCTCCTAATTCTGCAAATGATAATAGTCAACCTGTTAAGGAAACAATAAATTCTGACACAAAAGAAAAGCTTCAAGAAGCAACGAACAAGTTACAAGAGAACTCAAAAAATAATAACAATGAAAAAAATCAGGAAGAAAATAAGCAAAAACAACAAAATCAACAAAATCAACAAAATCAACAAAATCAACAAAATCAACAAAATCAACAAAATCAACAAAATCAACAAAATCAATATATAAAAGAAGAAAAGGAAAAGAAGAAAGAGGAAAAAAACAGCAAAGACTATAGAAACAATAAAGATGACCGAGACGATTGGGATGATCGAGACAATCGAAACAAACCGAGTGACCGAGATGATTGGGATAATCGAGACAAACGGAATGCTCGAGATGATCGAGAAGATTGGGATAATCGAGACAAACGGAATGACCGAGATGATCGAGAAGATTGGGATAATCGAGACAAATGGAATGACCGAGATGATCGAAACAAGCGAGATAACCGAGAAGACGAAGATGATGATTGATTTTCTATAAGGGAAAATCATTAGAATAAAATTTTGAAAAGGCTGATCAAGCGATCAGCCTTTTTGCCATTCTATTCAGTTTTCTGTCCGTTTAATTGCGATTGTGCTTGAGCGACTAATCGTTTTGTAATTTCTCCGCCAACAGATCCGTTTGACCGAGCTACAGTATCTGATCCTAAGTTAACACCAAATTCCGCCGCGATTTCATATTTAATTTGATCCAGAGCTTGTTCAATCCCTGGTACAAGTAACTTATTACTACTTCTAACCATGTAGACACCCCTTAAAATGAATTTGAAAAAACTGACAGCAAAGACGTAAGTCATAAAATCGTGAAAAGCTTGCCTCATGTCTTAAATGAATTGGTCAGCCTTACACATAAGATTTCATTCAAAAGGATTTTCTATACTGGTAATGTTTAGAATAAGGGGAATAATAATTTCGTCATCTGAGTGCGTGTTAATTGGATTGACAATATGACACCTCTGTTTGGTATACCTTAAATGAATAGAATGACCGACATATTATGAAACCTACGTCATATGCTTCTATTGGAAAGTAGACAAATTAAAGGTTTTTTCGTTGTAAATTGAAAGTTAATTTTATCTCATATTAACCGATCTCCCATACCTCAAGATTTAAGAAAAGCATGGGAGATCGGTACGGGATAACTGTAATGAACTGATAAGTCTCGCTCTATCTATAATAAGTACTCTCTCCTTGCAAATTCGCAAAAATAGTACTTATAATTTATTTATTACAATACAAGTTCAAATGAGATTAAATGTGGAGGTAAATATGGCCAAGCGTATTTTTCTTTTTCTTTTGTCAAATATACTTGTTATAACAACGATTGGAATTGTTCTATCTCTGTTAAATATCTCTCCATATCAATCGCTAAATGGTAATCTTGATTTAGTAAACTTACTTATTTTCAGTGCTGTTATTGGGTTTACAGGGTCGTTTATCTCACTTGCGATGTCTCGGTGGATGGCAAAAATGATGATGGGGGTACAAGTATTAAATCCTTCAGCGTCTCTTTCGCCAATTGAGCGGGAGTTAGTTGAAAGAGTGCATCGTTTATCTAGAGCAGCAGGATTAACGAAAATGCCTCAGGTTGGAATTTATCAGTCTTCTGAAGTAAATGCCTTTGCGACAGGCCCATCTAAACGTCGCTCACTTGTCGCTGTTTCTACAGGTCTATTACATGAAATGGATGACGATGCAATTGAAGGAGTAGTTGCACATGAGATTGCGCATATCTCAAATGGCGATATGGTAACAATGACCTTATTACAAGGAATCGTTAATACGTTCGTGGTGTTTTTGGCTCGGATTGCAGCGTGGCTAGTTTCTCGCTTCGTAAGGGAAGATTTAGCACCAATCGTTCATTTTGTTGCCGTGATTATTTTTCAGTTGGTCTTTTCCATTTTAGGAAGCCTTGTCGTCTTCGCCTTCTCTAGATATCGTGAATTTCATGCAGATAGAGGTGGTGCGGATTTAGCAGGTAAGGACAAAATGATTCACGCGCTTCGCTCATTAAAACATTATACTGGGCGCATAAGGGATGATCAAACATCATTAGCATCGTTGAAAATTACTAGTAAAAAAGGTATGTCTTTATTTTCAACGCATCCGGATTTAGATGATCGGATCAGTCGGTTAGAAGCAAAATAATAGAAAAGGGATGGCTCTTAGGTGTTAAAGACTTATGAGTCATCCCTTTTTTCTTTGAAGAAATTTATAGGTAAATACTACCTTCTACTCATTTGCGCCTTATGCCATGCCTGAGGCTGATCAAGGTCCTTGCGCTTTTCATATACATAAGTCTAAAACTTAAGAGTGAATGATCATATATTTCTAATTTCGATGATTTATGCAAATGCCCTTTAATTTTGCTTTGGTTTTCTTTATTATATAGGACATGGATTATTTATCCTGGCGTGAATACGCCACCATAGAGTTTTGTAAGATTGGAATGAAAATGAAATGAATAAATGGAAACTTCGTTTGCAATCATTAACACCGGTACAATTAATCGTTTCTTATTACTTTTTAGCTGTGACAGTCTCTGTTATATTGTTGAGCTTGCCTGTGGCCCATAAGCCGGGGGTTAAGTGGACGTTTATTGATGGCTTGTTTACAGCAGTGAGTGCAGTTAGTGTGACAGGTCTTACTTCTATTTCTATTGCAGATACATTCAGTGTGCCTGGAATCTTTATTTTAGCTTTTGTTCTTCAATTTGGAGGGATAGGAGTGATGACCCTTGCTACATTTGTATGGCTTTTAACTGGGAAGAAAATTGGTTTGAGAGAGCGGCAATTGATTATGAGAGATCAAAACCAGACAAGCTTATCTGGAGTCGTTCACATGATTAAACAAATAATCATATTGATTCTTCTGATTGAGTTATTAGGTGGAATAATATTAGGACTATACTTCCTAAATTATTATGATACATGGCAGGAAGCATTTTTGAATGGCTTTTTTACATCTATTAGTGCAACGACTAACGGCGGATTTGATCTTACTGGACAATCATTGATTCCTTTTGCTGACGATTATTTTATCCAATTTATCGTCATGATCTTAATTATTCTCGGAGCAATCGGATTTCCAGTACTAATCGAAGTGAAAAATTTCTTATTTACGAAAAATAAAAAATACCGATTTTCCCTCTTTACAAAAATTACGACAATCACCTTTTTTTCATTAGTTATCGGTGGTGCAATCCTAATTGCAAGTATTGAATATTCTTATTTTTATAAAGGAATGGCATGGCACGAAACATTCTTTTATTCGCTGTTTCAATCGACAGCAACGAGAAGTGGTGGATATGCAACGATGGACGTTAGTCTGTATACAGAAACGACGATCATCATTATGTGTGCATTAATGTTTATCGGAGCTTCACCGAGTTCGGTAGGTGGAGGGATTCGAACAACAACTTTTGCATTAAACCTTTTATTTCTTTTTCATTTTGCTAGGGGAAATAAATCAATTAAGATCTTTAAACGAGAGCTACATGAGGAAGATTTAATGAAGTCAGTGATGGTAACAATGATGGCAGTGATCATTTGTTTTTTTGCAGTCCTTATTTTATCGATTTCAGAACCATTTTCATTAATTGAAATCCTATTTGAAGTTTGTTCGGCATTCGGAACGACCGGCCTTTCTATGGGGATTACTCCCCACCTAAGTATACTAGGAAAAGTTGTTATCATGATCAATATGTTTATTGGTAGAATAGGTATCCTTACGTTTCTTTATTTATTAGGTACAAAGGAACGAAAGGATAATTTCCATTATCCAAAGGAAAGAGTCATAATCGGATAAATGTCGAGGGTTGTTGTTTTTCTACTATTACGTAGAAAGCGACAACCCTTTTATCTATATGCAAATATACGGTTAATTCAACTTCACTATGATATACTTTTTGGGACAATATGTAAGAGGAGGGATAGAAATGAAAAAGATTGTTATGCTCGTATTATTCATACTTTCGATGTTGGTTCTAAGCGCTTGTTCAGAAAAGCCGACAGCAAGTGACCGTTTTTCTCAATACATAGATTTATGGAATGATCAAAAGTTCTCAGAAATGTATGAAATGCTGACAACAAGTACGAAGGAAACTATATCAAAAGAGGATTTTATTAGTCGCTATACGGATATTTATGATGGGATTTCAGCAAAAGACGTTAACGTAACATTTGAGAAACCAACGGAGGAAGAGCAGAAGGGTGAAACAGAAGTAATTGTTTACCCATTTTCATTAACAATGGATACTCTCGCTGGGGAGATTTCATTCGAGCATGATGTTCGATTAACAAAAGAAGAAAGAGAGGATGGCGAAAACTGGTTTATTACCTGGTTACCGGCGATGATTTTTCCGCAACTTGAAGATGGGGAAGAAGTGAAAATTTCTAGTCAACCACCAGCTAGAGGACAGATCTTTGACCAAAATCAAAATGGACTTGCAGTAAATGGTGTAGCACATGAAATTGGGATTGTACCAGGAAACCTTCCTGAAAATCATGATGAGGTATTAACAGAACTTGCAGCATTACTCGAATTAGATCGTGCGGAAATTGATGCGAAAATAAATCAATCGTGGGTACGACCAGAAGACTTTGTCCCAATTAAAAAGATCGATTCAACTAATACAAAGCTTTTAGAGCAGCTTGTCGCGCTTCCATCTGTATTAAAAAGGGATTCAGCATCAAGAGTCTATCCATTAGGTGAATCAGCAGCACATTTAACTGGTTACATTGGCAGCATCACAGCTGAGGAGTTTGAAAAATTAAAGGATAAAGGCTACAGCAGTAGTTCAATCGTTGGTAAAGCTGGACTTGAAGAAGTTTATGAAGATCGTCTAAAAGGAGAAACCGGTTATAAAATCTATGTGGGTGGAACCGATAAGATAATTGCTGAGAAAGAGCCAGTTAACGGCGAGGATATTAGGATTACGATTAATAGTGAACTTCAGAAGTCACTATATGAGCAGTTAAACGGTGAACCTGGAACAGCGGTAGCATTACACCCAATCACAGGTGAGACACTAGCGATGGTAAGTAGTCCATCCTATAATCCAAATGAATTTATATATGGGATGTCAAAGGAGAAATATAGCTCATTAGCAGATAACCCATTAAAACCGTTAATGGCAAGATTCAATAAAACGTATGCACCAGGATCTTCAATAAAACCAATAACTGCTACGATTGGATTGGAATCAGGAAAACTCCAACCGAACGATGAGAAGGTTATTAAAGGGAAATCATGGCAGCAAGATAGTAGCTGGGGAAAATACTTTATTACCCGTGTTTCAACTAAAATTGAACATGTGAATTTGGAAAATGCGCTCATTTATTCTGATAATATTTATTTCGCCCAATTAGCATTAGAGATTGGAGCAGAGACATTTTCAAATGGACTTAAGAAATTTGGATTTGAGGAAGAAATTGATTTCCCATTCCCAATTAATAAGTCCACAATTGCGACTAATGGACTTACAAATGAGCAGCTGCTAGCGGATTCAGGCTATGGCCAAGGTCAGCTCCAAATGAGTCCGTTCCATTTTGCAGCCACATACACAACGTTCGTGAATAATGGAAATATGATAAAACCTTATTTAGAAAAACAAACTGAGGAGAAAGCAACTATTTGGAAGGAACAAATTGTCACCTCTGACCATGCTCAGCTCCTTTTACAGGATTTAGAACAGGTTGTTCAAAATCCGAATGGTACAGCCTATGAGCCGCAAGTTGAAGGACAGAAATTAGCAGGGAAAACAGGTACAGCAGAGCTGAAACAGTCACAAGAAGATAAAGAAGGCAAAGAAAATGGCTGGTTTGTAGCGGTGAATACTAATGATCCAAAGCTACTAATAGCAATGATGGTTGAGGATGTAAAAGGAAAAGGTGGAAGCCACCATGTAGTACCGAAAGTGAAGCAAGTATTTAAAGAGTTTACCTCGAATTAAAGAAGTAAAGGGCTGGCAAATGAGTTTTGTCAGCCTTTTATTTTTGTATCAGAATTTATAAGTTTAGGCTTCGAGAATTGTCCAGCGCAAGCGTCCGGCCCCCCTTGGGTCTAAGCCACTCAGGAATTGAAGGCAAAGAACACCTTCTATTCCTGAGCGTCTTATTTACCCGAGGCTGAACAAGGCGCTTGCGCTTTTCTTAGTATTCCCGCACATAAATTGATTATGAAAGTGAAAAAGTAAAGGAGAAGAGAGGTGAGATTGTGGAAAAACATCGGGATTTTCCAGTTGCAAATTTAACCGAAACACAAATAGATGCACTTCTTCAAATGGAGTCTAAGCTACGTCAAGAAACAGGAGAGGAAATCGTCCTTATCGCTTATGAACATCAAGCAGATTAACTTTTCCTTATACTACCTATGATAGGGAACTGAGAATTAGGTAAAAGTATTTATGTATCATCGAAAATAAATTCGAGGTGATTTTAATGAAAAGAAAAGCGACACGAAATCAAGCAATAAAAAATAATTTCACACCAACTGAAAGCCTTCCTGATGCTGAATTTGCTGAAATAAATGATGATCATGATCCGATGAAGGGCGCTAACCGTAATTCGAAAAAAGGGAAACAAGGGAAGTAATCACTATGACAAAAAAACATATAAAGAGCAAAAATCTAGAAAATCATAAAAAACCGACACATAAAAATCTTCTAAAAGAAGAATTTGGGCAAGAGCTCGGAGATATGAATGCTGCGCAAATTTATGGAGTACTCGAAGGGAATAAGAATAAAGGGAATAAAGAAGGGAAAAACCGAAAGTAATTCTAAGTTTGGCTTTGTCCATCGCCCGTTTTGGTTTGTAAGTTAACTGGCAGTAAACCATGGCCACTAAGAGTTTTGATTTCGCTATACAAAAAAAGTGAGAGTAGATGATCTCTCACTTTTTAACTTACTTTTGAGTCAAGCTCATTAGACACTGCTGAGTAAACAGATGTTGCTGATTGAATCGGATCATAGTGGACGAGAACAATTGAATCCTCTTCAATCATTTTTCCAGTTTGTAAATAATGGTTTACATTAAAAGGTATTGTTTCAAGAACGGTATGTTTAAATAAATCTTTTTCTGATAATTGTTTACTTGCAAATTCCTTGCCTAAGATGAGCGGGTTATCTAGGATCGAACGGTAAATTTTACTTCTTTCCTGTTTTGTTAATGCATCGTTCCACCAAGGTTTACGAGGTTTATATTTTTGATTACGTAAATAGTCGTATCTCATCAATCCACTTACAATGTCTAAATCATCATTTTTAGCATTCTCAAGGAAGTCATGAAGGTGTTTGTACAGGTCTTCTAATTGATGACCAATTCTTGTCCAACCTTTTTCGTCCCAAAACGTTCCAAACTCTTGGAAGAAATCGAATGGGGATGAAAAAACGTTTGAAACTAAATATTCAATTGTCTCATCCATCCGATGATCATTCCAATACTTTTCTAAAACATCCTCCACCTGCTTGATGCTAATGATATCTTCAAATGAGAGAACATTGTTCTTTAATATTTCATAAGGGGAATGATCCATATATACATAATCATGGTCAGCAGCACGAAGGCGAAGACCAGTACCTCGCAACATTTTTAGGAAACCTAGTTGTAGTTCCTCAGGTCGTAATTTAAACACATCATTAAAGGTTTTCTTGAAGGAATTGTAATCTTCCTCTGGTAGCCCAGCAATTAAATCCAAATGCTGATCTATTTTTTGCCCTTCTTTTACCATTGTCACAGTTCTTGTCAGCTTATTAAAGTTTTGCCTTCTCATCACTAGCTCATTTGTCTGATCATTTGTTGACTGTACACCGATTTCAAAACGGAATAAGCCCTTTGGCGCGTTGTCATTCAAAAATTGAATTACCTCAGGTCTCATAATATCCGCCGTTATTTCAAATTGGAAGACTGTTCCTGGCTTGTGTTCGTCAATTAGAAATTGGAACATTTCCATTGCATAGCTGCGACTAATATTAAACGTACGGTCAACGAATTTAATCGTTTTTGCACCATTGTTCATCAAATAGCGAATATCATCTTTTATTTTTTCACGATCAAAGTATCTAACACCCACTTCGATAGATGATAAACAAAACTGGCAACTAAACGGACAGCCACGACTTGTTTCGATATACGTAACACGCTTCGAGAGCTGTGATATATCTTCTTCAAAACGATAAGGAGATGGTAACTCCTTTAAATCGACTTTGTTTCGTTGAGGCTTAAATTGGACCGAGTTGTTTTCACGAAAAGCAATTCCACTTACGTTTGTGAAGTTTCGTTCACCATGTAACTCATCTAATAATTGCTTAAACGACTGTTCACCTTCACCCATAATGATACAATCAACTTCTGGAATCCTTTCCATCCACTCTTTTGTATCATAGGTTACTTCTGGTCCACCTAGTACAATAAACAACGATGGGTTAATTTTTTTCATCATTTTAATGACTTTAATCGTTTCTTCAATGTTCCAAATATAACAACTAAACCCGAGGATTTCAGGTTTTTTCCTATGCAGGTCTGTCACGATGTTCATCGACGGATCTTTAATTGTATATTCGGCAAGTTCAACTTCGTATTCGGGCTCTGCATATGCTTTTAAATAACGAATTGATAAGCTTGTATGAATGTATTTAGCATTTAATGTTGATAAAACAATTTTCATTTATAAAAACACCACTTTTAACAAAATTTTGTAAATGCCTATGCATGAATTGCATGCGATCAATTTCTAATTGTATCATAATTTTTCAGAAAAACGTACTTGTGTTACTGGTCTCTTACCCATAGTATGGAAAACTTTGAAGAGGTACATTCAACAGACATAAAAAAAGAAGAGTGATTATCTCACACTCTTCTCAGTAAAGTTCCTTATATAATATCTGAAAGTAGATGCTTGTAGTTCAATAAATGGTTGCGTAACTGCTTTTACGAAGTTCGTTGATAGGGTCGATGTTAAAAGGATAGATAATACGATCATGAATGTAAGGCTTTGATAATCCTTCATCCAATCTAATAGCTCACTATTCCTTATATATTGAATAATAAACCCGTGTAGTAAATAAACGTAAAAGGTTCGTGTGCCCCATTCCGTATAAAATGAATAGTTTCTCGGAATTAAGGATAAAAAACTAATCGATGTAATAATTGTTAAACTATAAAACCCGAGTCGAGTGATGGCACTCATGATGGAAGGTTCACCAAAATGGGAATAGGATTTAGAACCGAAAAGCCATTCATAGTCAAACTCGAGATAGAAGTACGAAATAAATGTGACGATTAATAAAAAGATTGAAATCCCTCTTACAGGCGCCTTTGTAAATATGACAAAATGCTCCTTTTTTAAATAATAGCCTATTAAAAACAACGGGAAAAAGACAAATGTTCTAGATAGGCTTAAATAATTACTGATGAAATCAATATAACCAACCGTTAAGCCGACTGAAAACGCCAGAAATAGTGCCCATCTAGTTGGAAGCTTTGTGACAACAAAAAGAAGTACGTTCCAGCAAAATAAGCTAACTAAAAACCATAGTGACCAATGTGGGTCCAGAGGATTAAGGACCATTGAACTTTGATTCTCAATGAAAAAATAATAAACAGAGTAAATTCCTTGGAAAATAAGATATGGTAGTATTAATTTTTTTGCTATTTTCAACACATACCCTTTTTTTCTAAAGCTTTTCGCAAAATATCCAGAGATTAGAATAAAAGCAGGCATATGAAATGTATAAAGGAATTTATATATATTCATAAAGATTTGACTGTCGTCGATAAATGATCGGATGATATGACCGAAGACAACTAACAAAATTAAAAAGACTTTAGCATTATCAAAATAACTATCACGGTTATTCATGTTCTCACCTTTTTTCTAGAAAAGTATTAACCTAGTAAAACCCATTATTAACTGGCAATAAAACCTCTACATTAAGATTATAGAGAAGCAATGAGGTTAGGTTGGAGTAAGAACCCCACTGTCGGAGGTCTCACTTTATCAGTTACTATAAACTATCTTACGCACAAATCAATCATTTTATAAGGTTTGTTACGGAAGTGTAATCCGATTGTAAGATTTGCTATGAATCATTCTCTATATTCCAACATCTATAATAGTTTTTTTATAGAGAAAATCAAACTAATTTTTTTCCCAATTTGTAAATGGAATAGGGGGGATAATTGAACTTGTAGAATGATTGAGTCGTTCGGACTGGTCAAAAGGGTGTAGAAAAACAAAATCATTTCAATGGAAGCAATTGTCGTAGAGCTCAAAAAATAGGTAGGAGCACTTGTCACAAACATAGCCATCCAACATATTATTTGAGTAAGGGAAAAAAGTTGTGCTAGGTAAAGAAAGGGGCAAGTTATATGTTAAAGCAAAGACGAACGAAAAAAGTGTATTTCTATGTTTCATTATTCTCAAAGCTCAATATCATCAGTGAAGAGGAAAAGAACAGCTTGTTAGGGAAATTGAACGAGTAGTGGGGACATTGATTGTTAGAATCGGAACCATTAATCTAAAAACCCCTTAGTTCAATTGAAAAATTGAACTAAGGGGTTTTTAAGTGGTAATGAATCGTCAGACAGGAAATAAAGTAGAAATTGCTTCCTTGTAATTACCAGATAAAATTCCTTTTTCCGTAATAATTCCAGCGATTAATTCGCTAGGTGTAATGTCAAATGCAGGATTAAATACCTTTACACCTTCAGGAGCAACGCGAACTCCGTTAAGCTCTGTTACTTCTTCTGGATTTCGTTCTTCAATTGGAATTTCATTTCCATTCGATACAGTAGGATCAAACGTTGACAATGGTGCTGCAACATAGAAAGGAATATGAAAAGCAGATGCTAATAAAGCTAAATTATAAGTTCCGATTTTGTTTGCTGTATCACCATTTGCAGCAATACGATCAGCGCCGACAATGATAGCTGAGATATTTTTTGATTTAATGGTGTGTGCTGCCATGTTATCAGTAATTAAGGTAACATCCACGCCAGCCTGCATAAGCTCCCAGGTTGTTAAGCGGGCACCTTGAAGAACTGGACGTGTTTCACATGCATAAACGCTGATATTAATGTCTTTTTCTTTCGCTAAATAAAATGGTGCTAATGCTGTTCCGTATTTTGCAGTTGCAATAGAACCGGCATTACAAATTGTCATAACGCGATCACCATTTTTAAAAACAGATAGCGCATGTTCTCCGATTAATCGACAAACTTCTTCGTCTTCAACTTGAATTTGGATAGCTTCATGTAAAATGGTTGTTTTCGCCTCATTAATTGATTGAACGTTTGAAATACTACGAATTAATCGGTCGAGTGCCCAAACTAAATTAATCGCTGTTGGCCTTGAGCTTGCTAAATAATCCCGCTTTTCCTTTATGCTTCTTTGAAATTCAGCTACGGTAGTAGATGAATCTTTGTGAGCAGCTATTACTAAACCGAATGCTGCTGCAATTCCAATCGCCGGAGCCCCCCTTACTTTCAAGGTTTGAATAGCCTCCCAAACGTCTTCTACTGATTTTAACTCAATGTATTCTGTTACATGTGGAAGTTTTTGTTGATTCAATAATGAAATAAAATCATCTTTCCAAATAACAGAACGAGGAATTGTAAAGTTTGTTGTCGTCATGATGTTATATCTCCTTTGCCTACTTTAGTCGATTAACTATTAGAAGTTAACTAGATTATGCTGAATGATTGTGTTGTAATATGGTGCCACGGATTAAGAATATCCGCTAAATAGTGACGTCAAGCTAAGTGAATTAAAATCCACATTTAGGCTAGCAAAATAGTGAATTTGCCAAAAAATAAGCTAAACCACATGTACTTAGATTTATCCTAGTAATACCTTTACTTATGGAAGTCTCGCTTTATAGAGTAACAGCTTGCTTGACGTATTCCTTAAATTGTTCGGGCTTCGTAATGTTTTTTTGATTTTTAATTAGTTCGCTACCTAATGACAGTGCTATCTGCTTCGTTACAATTCTTTTTTCATACGGTTGGATCGAATCGAGGTCAGCTACATGTGCGAGACCGATTGTGCGACGAATGATTTCACAGCCTGCAAAACCGATCGCTTCTTCAAATATTTCAGATAATACATGTTCTAAATAGCCGTCGACTTTTGTGAAAATCTCAAGAGCATCCTTTTTCCAAGCAGTTGTAAATTCTTTGGCAAATACATTCCATGTTGTTTCAATGTGGGTGTATAGCACTTCTTGGTTTTCAGTGTCACGAGAAATCGCATTTAAAAGGAGATTTGCGATAAATTGGCCTATATCGAAACCAATTGGTCCGAAGTATGCAAACTCTGGATCAATGACCTTCGTTTCCTTATCGTCTGCAAAGATACTGCCTGTATGCAAATCACCGTGTAAAAGTGCTTCTGCTTTCGTTAGGAATTTTTGTTTAAGCTTTGCAACTTCTAACTTTAATGCTTGATCCTGCCAAATCCGTTCAACATCCGGGCCAAGTTCTGGTTCGTAATCATTTGAATCGTGATTAAAGAATGGATCTGTGAAAACAAGATCTTCAGTAATTTTGCATAGATCAGGATTAATGAATTGTTTTACTAACGATTTTTTACTATGCTGATTTAAGCCATAATCTGATGTGTAAAACAATGTTTTTGCAAGGAATTCTCCGATATGTTTTGAAAGAAGAGGTAAATCTTTTCCTTCAATTAGTGCTGTACGTGCTATTTGAAGACGTGATAGATCTTCCATTATCGTAATGGCCAATTGGTCGTCAGTATATAAAATCTTTGGTACATACTGAGGAACAAATTCACCTTGTTTTAAAAGTGCAGTTGCTTCAATGCGTGAACGATCTAATGTTAATGGATAGCTTTCACCAATTACTTTTGCGTAAGGAAGTGCTTGTTTAATGATGATGCCTTCCCCAGTTTCTATGTCATTTAGTTTAAAAACTAAATTTAAGTTTCCATCGCCAATTTCATTACATGTTAAGTTACTATTTTCTTCAAAAAGTTGGAGACGCTTTGCAAGAGCAATCGCACCACTTTCAGTTAATGATTCATATAAAGATGATTTTTTTGCGGACATAATAATACCTCCAGTAATAGTTTTGGGGAGGCTTTTCTTTGAAAATAAGAAAAGCCTCTTTCGCGAATGAAAGAGGCTTGAAGACGAATCTTCGCACCTCTCATCTGTCAGAAAGAATGTCTTTCTGATGGAATTAGCACCGTGCCCTATTGAAACCTGAGGTGAATGTTTCATTCCCCATGTTTCAATGGTTATATGGTCGGTTGCTGCGGCGTCATTGGGCCAAGTCCCTCTGCCAACTCTTGATAAGAGATAAATATGATTATATTATGAAATTAATCGTTGATATATTAAGTATGTTCAGAAAAGTAGAACACTTGATTAGAATGGTATCAATTATTAATTGGATTTGTCAACAATTAATAAAAAAAACTTAGATTTTATTTTTGAAGTAGGTTTGTGTCTAATTCGAGCTTTGCGAGTCGCTTCAATGTTTTATTTATAAAATTCCGGAAGACGGTCATCGAAAACAGGGATTTGACTTCGAACTTGTTTTACAGTTTCAACGTCGATTGTGGCAGAAATCGAGCCTGCTTGTTCATCAGCTTCTGCGATAATTGTACCCCAAGGATCAATGATCATTGAATGACCTGCAAATACATTGTTAAGATCAGAGCCCGCACGATTACATGCTACGACATAGCATTGATTTTCAATTGCTCTACTTGTAAGTAATGTTCTCCAGTGGTTTAGGCGAGGTAATGGCCACTCGGCAACGACAAATAATACCTCTGCTCCTTGTGTAGTATGGGCACGAATCCATTCTGGAAAACGAATGTCGTAGCAAATAACTCCTGCACTTTTTATTCCTTCAATTTCAAAAAGTCCTTTTTCAGTTCCTGCTGTTAAGTAATGATGTTCATCCATCAATTTGAATAAATGGAGCTTGCTATACTCATGGACAAATTCGCCTTGTGTATTAAAGATGTACATTGTGTTTGTTACGTTATCCGCGGTTTTCTTAGCGATGGAACCACCGACGATATTAATCTGATATTTCTTTGCTAGACGACTTAGAAATTGCTTTGTTTCCTCACCTTTTTCATCGGCAATTTCATCTAGTCGAGTGAGGTCATACCCAGTTGTCCAAAGTTCTGGTAAAACGATTATGGTTGATTTTTTATTTTCAACAGTTTGTGCAATTTTTTCCTCTACTTGTTGATAATTGAATTGCGGATCACCAAATTTAATATCAAGTTGTATGCAAGTAATGACGGGTTGCATAGAAATTCACACCTTCATTTTATAATTTTTACTTTACAAGTTGATTCTAACAATATATGATTTGTGACTAGAATTTCAAGAATTTTTTGAGAAGGTGCTGAAAAAATGAAAATCTTTGAGCAATCACAATTATTAAATACATTACCGAAGCAGTTTTTTGCGAATTTAGTTACCAAGGTAAATAAAATTGTTGAACAAGGTCATGATGTAATCAACTTAGGACAAGGCAATCCAGATCAGCCTACTCCAAGTCATATCGTAGAGGCGATGCAAAAGGCAGTTGAAAACCCGAAGTTTCATAAATATTCACCATTCCGTGGCCAGCAGTTCCTAAAAGAAGCGATAGCAACTTTTTATGAAAGAGAATATGGCGTCAAAATTGATGCAAATACAGAAGTGGCGATTTTATTTGGTGGGAAGGCAGGACTGGTTGAAGTTCCTCAATGTATGTTAAACCCAGGTGATGTTGTCCTCGTTCCCGACCCTGGGTACCCAGATTACTGGTCAGGTGTTGAGCTCGCACGTGCAAAAATGGAAATGATGCCACTTTTAAGTGAAAATCAATTTTTACCTGACTATAAGAGCTTATCAAAGGACGCTGTCGAAAAAGCTAAGCTAATGTTTATAAACTATCCAAATAATCCAACTGGTGCGACGGCAACAAAGGAATTCTTCGAGGAGACAGTGGACTTTGCTCAAGAAAATGACATTTGTGTTGTTCATGATTTTGCTTATGGAGCAATTGGCTTTGATGGAAAACGCCCAATGAGCTTTTTACAAACAGAAGGTGCGAAAGAAATAGGAATCGAAATTTATACCTTCTCGAAAACGTATAACATGGCAGGCTGGAGAATTGGATTTGCAATTGGCAATCCATCTGTGATTGAATCTTTAAATCTTTTGCAAGATCATTTGTATGTAAGTGTATTTAGTGCCATTCAAGCAGCCGCTGCACATGCATTATTAAGTCCGCAAACATGTGTAGATGAGCTTGTTTCTCTTTACGAATCGCGTCGCAATGTGTTAATTGATGCATTCCGTGACATAGGTTGGGATGTAAAAGCACCATCCGGATCATTTTTTGCTTGGCTACCTGTACCGAGCCAGTTTAAATCATCTGAAGATTTTTCAGATTATTTATTAGAGAAAGCACATGTTGTTGTTGCACCTGGCAATGGATTTGGTGAATTTGGTGAGGGCTATGTCCGTGTTGGTTTATTAACTTCTGAAGAACGACTACAGGAAGCAGCAAAACGTATTAAAACATTAAAATTATTTTGAAATAATTTTAAAAGTTGACAGTGAAAAAGGTATCTGTCATAATTTCAACTAATTAAATCATTCATTATGAACGTTTCGTTCTTATCAAGAGCAGGTGGAGGGACTAGCCCTATGAAGCCCGGCAACCGACTTAACCTATTGCGTTTAAGCACGGTGCTAATTCTTGCAGCATTCGCTGATAGATAAGGAGTTATGCTTGTTTTTTTTTTGCATGGTATGCCCCTTCGATCTATTTGTGTCGGAGGGGCTTTTTGTTTACTTAGGAAATTATAAAATTCTTGTACTGTGGAGAAGCGCACGCCATCTAGTGCTTGCGCTTTTGTTCTTACTAAAAAGGATTTGTGGCAAGAAAGTGTAGTGAATTGGTATGTGAATTTGTCAATGGCGGATCACATTCTGATTTTTGGAAAATTCACGAAAAAGTAACAGAATATTAGGCATAATTCGACAATAATGATAGAATTAGATGATAAATAAAAAGATTCAGAAAATCTGAAATGTTTTAAGAGAAAGTAGGGTATTACGTGAGTGAGGTTATTGCAACATATCTTGTACATGATGCAAAAGGTGATCTTAATAAAAAGGCTGAAGGTATTGCCTTAGGGCTAACAGTTGGTTCATGGACGGATTTACCGCTGCTTGAGCAAGAACAGTTAAAGGCCCATAAAGGCAGAGTAGTTGAAGTCAGTCAACTAGAAGATAATGAAAAAACAAATCATTATTTAGGTAAATCGGTTAAAATTGGAAAAATAAAAATCGCTTATCCGAGCATAAATTTTAGTCAGGATCTTCCTGCTATTTTAACAACTGTCTTTGGAAAGCTATCACTAGATGGTGAAGTAAAACTAATTGATATAGAACTTTCAGAGGAAGTGCAGTCCTTTTTCTCAGGACCTTCATTTGGAGTTTTAGGAATTCGTGAATCAGTAGGAGTATTTGACAGACCTTTATTAATGAGCATTTTTAAAGGTGTGATCGGCAGGGATTTAGCCTACTTAAAAGACCAGTTAAAGCAACAGGTTTTAGGTGGTGTAGATTTAGTCAAGGACGATGAAATCCTGTTTGAGAATCCGTTAACACCTTTTGAAGACCGTATTTTAGCAGGTAAAGACGTATTGAAAAATGTGTATGAAGAAACTGGGCATAGAGCATTATATGCTGTCAACTTATCTGGAAAAACATTTGAATTAAAGGATAAGGCAAAACGAGCAACAGAGCTCGGAGCGAATGTTTTATTATTCAATGTATTTGCTTATGGCCTAGATGTACTTCAAAGTTTAGCTGAAGATTCGGAGATTTCTGTTCCAATTATGGCACATCCAGCAGTTAGTGGTGCATCTACGGCTTCAAGCTTATATGGTTTTTCTAGCTCACTTTTATTAGGCAAGCTCTTACGTTTATCTGGGGCGGATTTTTCATTATTTCCGTCACCATATGGAAGTGTAGCGTTAGATCGTAATGAAGCGATTGGAATTGCAAAAAATTGTCTTAAGAAAGATTCACTGAAGCAATCATTCCCAGTTCCTTCAGCAGGCATTCATCCAGGGCTTGTGCCATTGCTTATTCAAGACTTTGGCATTGATTCGGTTATTAATGCAGGGGGCGGAGTTCATGGCCACCCAAATGGAGCCATCGGTGGGGGCAGAGCATTCCGGGCTGCTATTGATGCCACATTGGCTGGAATCAGTTTAAAACAAGCGGCAGCTTCAGAAGAAAACTTAAAGCTTGCAATTGATTTATGGGGTGCAAAGGAGGTATACAAGTGAAAAACAAAGCAATCATCTGTGATTTTGATGGAACAATCACTGAGACGGATAATATCATCGCGATCATGAAGAGGTTTGCTCCACCAGAGTGGGATGCGCTAAAAAATGGCGTATTATCTCAGGGGATTTCGATACAAGAAGGTGTAGGTAAAATGTTTGAATTATTACCTTCGTCATCAAAAAACGAAATTGTCGATTATATACTTGATCATGCGCAAATTCGGGCTGGCTTCAAAGATTTTGTTCAATATACAAAAGATAAACAAATACCTCTGTACATAGTTAGTGGGGGCATCGATTTTTTTGTATACCCACTTCTTGAAGGATTAATTGATGAGGAGCAAATTTATTGTAACAAAGCAGACTTCTCAAATGAGATGATCAAAATTGAATGGCCTCATAGCTGTGATGAAAATTGTGATAATCATTGTGGCTGCTGTAAGCCATCTTTAATTAGACAATTGACAACAGAAGACCAGGCTAAAATTGTGATAGGTGATTCGATTACAGATTTACAAGCAGCAAAACTTGCAGACTTCGTCATTGCAAGAGACTTACTTTTAGAAAAAAGTAAAGAATTACATCTGCCACATAAACCATTTACAACTTTTTACGACGTAATTGAAGTGTTGGATCGTTTAGAGGAGGTGCGTGCATGAGCTTAAAGGATACGAGATGGGAAGAGCTTGCAGATATTAAACGAGTGTTAGCAAGAAGAGACTGGTTTCCAGGCACGAGTGGAAACTTGGCGATAAAAGTTGATGATCAGCCCCTGAGTTTTCTTGTAACCGCGAGTGGGAAGGATAAAACGAAGGAAACAAATGAGGATTTTTTACTCGTTGACGGTCAAGGTAAGCCAGTTGGAGACACTCACTTAAAGCCTTCGGATGAAACCCTTCTTCACAAAGAAATTTATAATAAAACAAATGCAGGATGCAGCTTACACGTTCATACCGTTGATAATAATGTGATTTCTGAATTATATGGGGACAAAGGTAGTATTACCTTCAAAGGTCAAGAAATCATTAAAGCGTGTGGATTATGGGAAGAAGATGCTGAATTAACCATTCCGATTATTTATAATCATGCACATATTCCTACATTAGCAACTGAATTCGGTGAGTTTGTGAAAGAAGATGCAGGTGCAGTTTTGATAAGAAACCACGGAATCACAGTGTGGGGAAGAACTGCATTAGAAGCAAAAAAATACTTAGAAGCATGTGAATTTTTATTTTCATATCATTTAAAGCTTTTATCTTTTAAGGCGATAAAAAACAATCTATCCCGCATTAACGGGCAGTAATCCCCCTACCTCTCACCTTGAGGTAATCAAAGAAGCGAGGGTGAGGGATAACTGCCCGTAAAAGCCCGATAAGTCTCGCTAACCAACAGTGCACTGTTGGAAGTCTTGCTTTATAATATCAGATGAACATACTTCAATCTGATTCATTTAAATAAAAATTATTTATATGGAGGAGAAGATAAAATGGCAGTAATTAAAGTTAGAAATACGAAAGAAGTCATTGAAGGTCATGATAATGTGCTAAGTTTTTTAGAAAAACAAGGTGTTCTTTATGAGCATTGGGATATGAGTAAACTTCCTGAAGGTTTGAGAGAAAAGTTTGACCTAAATGATCAAGAAAAAGAAGAAATTTTGTCTACTTTTAAAGAAGACATTGAGGAATTAGCGGGAAGAAGAGGCTATAAAACATGGGATGTCATCACGTTATCAGATGCTACGCCCAATCTTGATGAACTACTTAAGAAGTTCGAGAATGTTCACGTTCATACGGAAGATGAAGTACGTGCAATCGCTGCTGGTCATGGTATTTTTATCATCAAGGGCGATGAGCAAACAGGCTATTTTGATGTTGAACTTGAAGCTGGTGATGTGATTTCTGTACCAGAAGGCAACCCGCATTTCTTCACGTTGATGGAAGATCGTAAAGTTGTAGCTGTTCGTTTATTTATTGAAACAGAAGGATGGGTTGCACATCCTTATCAAGAAAAAGATGAAGTAAATCAATAAAGGGAAAAGCGTAGAAATTCTATTTGATTTCTACGCTGTTCTTTTGGAATCGAAGTAAGTAGAAAAGCACAATACTAACTTGCGTATGATGGACTATTGTAAATCGGTTACATCTTTTGAAATAAATAATTCGGATAATGTGACAGTTTTGGCTTTTTGTATAACCAATGGTACATATTGTTTTAATACAGAGGCAGTTTTTTCTCCAGCAACGCCTACATGTCCAATGGCAATAATCTCATTATCAACTTCAATTTTATTCATTAGTAAATTTGCCTGCTTAATAATATGCTTTGTAGTATATTGTTCGTCAAAGAAAAGCTCGTTTTCTAAATAAGGAACTTGTAATTCTTTTGCAAGAGTGGCTACAACACTTTTGCTCGTCGTTTTACTGTCTAAATAGTACAAGCCTCTTTCTTTACACACTTCTAAAATAATTCTCATCACTCGTTCGTCTGCTGTTATTTTCGAGCCCATATGATTATTCATTCCTACAGCATGTGGAACAGCATCGATGGCTTCATTTACACGCTTTCTCACTTCATCATCCGTTAAATCAGAAGTGATTGCACCTGGTCCTAACCAGCTCTTCTTTCCATGTAACGGTTCCATAGGGAGGTGAACAATGATCTCATGGCCTTTCTTGTGGGCAAGTGTTGCATCTTTTTCCGTGGTCGGGAGAAATGGCATCACAGCAATTGTAAGTTGAAGGGGCAACGATAAAATTTCTTCTGTTCCTTTCATACCGTTACCAAAATCATCAATAACGATAGCAACCTGTTTTTGTTTGGTGTTTGTTCCATGAGCAGTATATGGAACAAAAGCTAAAAGAACGACGCTGAACAATAGGAGCATTCTCATCTATATTTCCTCCCTTATCTTTATTGTGAATACGAGCTGAACAATTCTCCATTTTACCATTCAGTAATTGCTTAAATTCTAATATGTGGATTGGAAAAAATCTTAGTGAATGAAGGAATGAACGGTAATTGTTTAATAAGTCTAGCTGTCAGTAACAAGTCGCGACTCCTTACTATTAGAAGTTGAACTATATTTTAACCAACAAATGAAAAATCATGTGTTGAACTATTACTATCACAAGTGGGCAATGATATTCCGAACGCTATTGTTAGTAGGGAAGCAAAGTAATGAAGGTGGTGGATGGTTCGTTTTTTCTTACTAGTAGTTAGAACGAGGGCTCGCATGTGAATGAAAATAGATAGGTAGAATCTTTGGAGTGCCAAAAGTAATTTATCAATTGCATTCTGTTCTAAAAAATGTCAAATTTAGCTTTGAGAAGTTTGTCTAAAATTGCGAAACTATTTACAAACATAGAAAAATCTGTAATACTTCACAAGTAAGTTGATAATTTGTTTAGTTGACGAACGATTTGCCGAATAACTAGGAGGGGGACTCGATGAACCGCGATCGATTAAAAGCTAAGCTTCTTGAAAAGATTAATAACAGAAGAGAAGAAATGATTATAACAGCTAACAGAGAAGGTTATACAAGTGAAAGTGTTATAAAGTGTAGTCAGGAATTAGATATCCTTTTAAATAAATATCAACAATTATTGTTAGAAGAGGAACAGCAGGCAGGACGATTTCATGGTTTAGTCTTTTCGATAAATATGTGGGCGCATACAGACAGTTATTTCGAACAAATATTAGAGAAGCAATGACGAATGATCCACCATAGTGCACAATTATTTGAAGGAAATAGCCACACCTTTTAACTTGCTTATTTTACTAAAAAATTCTTTTCTTGTGGATAAGCGTTCGTTAACAAGCTTCAGTACCTTTCCAAAAAGTCATAAGACGCTCAATAATTGGAGAAGAACGATTCCTTCAATTATTGAGCGTCTTATGAACAGCCTATGTTTGATCCGCTTCCACCATTGTTCTTTAAAAACTATTAATTAAAATAACCATAAATAGAATGCCAATAATAAAAGAATACGTAGCATTTCCTTCATTACCATCACCATGGCTCTCGGGTATAAGCTCCTTGTAGATGATAAAGAGCATCGCACCTGCAGCAAATGACAATCCGTACGGTATAAGAAAATCGATAAAACTTGTTAAATAATAACCAAGCAAGGATGCAACAATTTCTACTGCACCTGTTGCTGTTGCAATTAAAAATGCTTTACCTTTGCCAATGTTCTGGTTGATTAAAAATAATGCAACTAAGAAACCTTCCGGCGCATTTTGTAATCCAATTGCAAATGCAATTAAATTTCCAGTATCATTTACAGTTGATGCATAGCTTACACCAACTGATAATCCCTCAGGAATATTATGTAGTGTAATGGCTGCAATAATTAGCATCGCTTTTTCGTCAAATTGTATTCCACTTATTGAATGTTCTAAATCGATGTGTGGGATGACCTTTTCTAACGATGTTAAGGTGAGAACACCTAATATTAAGCCAACTGAAACTTCAATTATTCCCCCGTAATTTAATGCTTCAGGAATTAGCCCCAACATAGCGGCAGTCATCATAATCCCAGCCGTAAAGGCTAAAAGAATATCGCGCCATCTGTGAGTAATTGATCCCTGTAATAATAGGATCGGAAGCGCTCCTAGTCCTGTTGCCAACGCAGATAAAATACTACCTAATAAAACTCCAGACATGTTAGCTTACTCCTTTAAAATGAAGATATCTCTCGGATGAAATTTAGAAATTTTGAACGGAAAAATTTACACATAATAATAAATATTATAACGTAAATAGTCTAAAAAGAAACTAAAGGACTAAGTTCTATACAATATTTTTCATACAAAAGTGAAGAAAGCGATTCATACATGTTATTTTAAAATAGATTGCCTGACTGCATTTCTGTATAATTCAAGTGTGGATGCTACTTAACTTTAGATAAACGTCACCAATAATAGAATAATATCTCACGCATAGCCAAACATGGAGTACGGCATACCAATAATGATGAAACTGTCTTTATTTTCATGAGAGTAAAATCCTCTTAGGAAGAAGTTTGACGATATTCCATCCTGTAGAAGGTTGACTTTTTGATAGTCTTGTTCTAATATAAGTTTAATAAAATTATTTTGAATTCGAGACAATATTAAAGGGATTGAATGAAAATGGAAAAATCAAAACAAACAGAAGAATCACTTAAGCTTTTTATTATACTATCACGTGCCCATCGTGCACTTAACGATGTAGTTAATAATTATATAGCAACATTTAAATTAAACCCTACAGAGTTTGCTGTACTAGAGCTCCTTTACCATAAAGGAGATCAACCTTTGCAGCAAATTGGCGGGAAAATTTTACTTGCTAGTGGAAGTATTACTTACGTAGTAGATAAATTGGAGCAAAAGGGATTATTGGCACGTAGAGCTTGTCCAAATGATCGAAGAGTAACACATGCACAAATTACCGAAAAAGGTAAACAATTAATCGAAGAGATATTCCCATCACATCAAGAACAAATTAATGAAATTGCGAGTGTTCTTTCAGATGAAGAAAAAAGTCATGTTACGGAACTTCTTAAAAAGCTAGGACTTCACGCGAAAGATATTTTGAATAAGAAATAATGCAAAAGGACCAGAGCATTGCTCTGGTCCTTTTGATACATAATGTTTAGTTGGACTCGTTATACATTATTTTTACTCATATGGTAAAATTAGAACTTCTACACGTCTATTTTTTTGTCTTCCTTCGTTTGAATCGTTTGAAGCTACTGGGCTGTATTCTCCTAAGCCTTTTGCACTAAATGCCCTTGGGTCTAGTTTTTCGTTCTCAAGTAAAGTTTTCATAAAATTAACTGCTCGTATCACGCTTAAATGCCAGTTAGAATCATATTTTGAGTTACTGATCGGAACGTTGTCTGTATGACCACTAATTGTAATATTACGAGGTGGATTCATTACTAGAAGTTCTGATATTTCTTTCGCAAGGTTTTTATCTTTGTTGCGAACATCCGCACTGCCAGAATCAAAGAAGATATCATCTAAGATCGTAATGAGTAATCCTTCATCTGTCATTGTTGTTTTTAATTTGTTCTCTAAAGATTTATCAGTAATGTACGTATTGACTTTTTGTTGTATTTCTTTTAGGTTTTTTTGCTCAAGTTGTTTTTGAGCCTCTTCTGAAACTTCCATGGATTTTTTTTCATTAGGCAATGTAGGTTGTTCCATCTCAATATTAGGAGTGGGACTTGGGTATTCTAAAACACCTGTACCACCCGTAAAAGTAGAGCTAAATGCGCTTGCGAGCTTTTGGAATTTCTGTGCATCAACTGAACTCGCCGCGAATAAAACGATAAAAAGCGCAAGTACAAGTGTCAATAAATCAGCATAGGGAACTAGCCAAGATTCATCGATATGTTCATCCTCATGTTTGTGCTTTTTCCTTCTAGCCATTTACGCTCTCTCCCTCAGTTAACGAAGCGTATAATTTGTTTCTTTCATGAACAGGTAAATATGTCGCAAGCTTTTGTTCAATTGCTTTAGGGGCCTGTCCTTCTAATACAGAAAGAACTCCTTCAATCATGACTTCCTTTACCTTCACTTCTTGCTTTGATTTGCGTTTTAATTTATTTGCAAAAGGATGCCATAGAACATAACCGGTGAAGATCCCCATCATTGTTGCGATAAAAGCGGCTGCGATTGCTTCCCCTAGTGCTACTGTATCCTCCATATGAGATAAGGCTGCAATTAAACCAATAACGGCTCCAAGTACTCCAAGCGATGGTGCATATGTCCCTGCTTGGGAAAAAATAGTTGCTGATGCTTGGTGACGTTCTTCCATCGCCTCAATTTCTTCGGTCATTACATCGCGAATAAATTCAGCATTTTGTCCATCTACAGCCATAAGTAAGCCGTTTTTCAAAAAGGGATCATCGATGTCAGAGAGCTTTGCTTCAAGTGCAAGTAAGCCTTCTTTACGTGCTACCTGTGCCCATTCAGAGAACAAAGGGATTAATTCTTGAATGGAAGAACCCTTTTCTTCTTTGAAAATGATTCCAAATAATTTTGGAACCTTTTTAATTTCACTAGTTGGAAAGGCGATGGTAACAGCTCCAATTGTCCCTAATATAATGATGAGTATAGCAGGTGCATTTAGTAGAGCAGCTGGGCTTACACCTTTTAAAATCATTCCAACACCAACAGCAATAATGGCAAGGATTATTCCAAATATTGACGTTTTATCCATTATAAATCACCATATTCCTAATTATTTTACTATCAAAATGTAGCCCATTCTTAACAGGAAGTAAAATCCCTGATTGATGGAAGCTCCATGAATGATAGTACAAGAAAAACTAAGGCTCCACTACTAGAACTTGGTAGAACCATGTTTTTCTAAGCTTACCTATTATATCGACGAGTTTATAAAAACTTTAAGGGATTCAAAAAGAAGTTATCGAAATATATATAAACTGTATGTTTTTCGTCACAATTTAACGTTCAAAATGAAAAGAACAAAAGCGGAAGCGCCTTGGTCAGACTAAGGCAGGCATAAGACGCTTTTGAATAGAAGGTGTTTTTTACCTTCAATTCAAAAGTGGCTTATGACCCCGAGGGGCTAGGCGCTTCCGCTGGATGTCGTGCGTTTATCCACAGTACAAGAATTTTATAGTACGCTATAACAAAATTAAAAGCACGATTCATTTTGTACCGTGCTTTTAATGACTAGTTTAGATTGAAAATAACAATCTTGAAATACCCCAATAATACAATGGGAGAAAAGTGACAACAAGATTGCAATAGAATAAGAGTTTTGCATAGAATGTTGCTTTCTTTTCAGAAGCAAAAAATGAACAGAGTGCTCCAAGTAGACTTGTACCACAAAATAAAATGAGTCCAAATGAATCTCCGAGACGTTCTAGGTAGAAAATAAACCCAAATGCAGATCCATTAAATAGTAGAAAAATGAAGGATATAAAGAGGAATAGGTTAGAATAATTTATCACTGACAACACCTCATAGCATGTATATGTATGATGGATTGAATCAATGACAAGAACCAAAAGCGCAAGCGCCTTGATCAGCCTCAGGCGTGGCCCTATGACCCGAGGGGTTGGACGCTTGCGCTGGGTGTTGTGCGCTTATCCACAGTACAAGAATTTTAGAGTTTCCTATAACACAAGGAAAAAGGGTTGACACAATGAAAGTGTCAACCCTTAGATTATTAAATAAATGAGAGAGTATAAGTTTTTTGACTTAGTTTTGGTGTCTAGCTCCAGCGCCTAGCTCCTCGGGGTCATAAGTCACACATGAATAGAAGGCAAAGAGCACCTTCTATTCATGTGCGTCTTATGCCTGTCGGAGCTGAACAAGGCGCTTGCGCTTTTCTTAATTTACGATAATTTCATCGTTTTGCACATCTACTAAAATCGTATTTACTTGTTCTCTATCTAATAACAGATCAGTTATTTTATCTTCAACATATTCTTGAATGACCCGGCGAAGTGGCCTTGCACCAAAAGCTGGATGATAGCCTAGATCAGCTAATTTTTCTTTTGCTTTATCAGTGACTGTTAAAGATACTTCTTGCTCTAAAAGAATGGTAGTTAGTTCTTTAAGCATAATTGAAACGATTTTAAGAAGTTCTTCTTTTTTAAGTGAAGAAAATTCGATAATGTTATCAAATCGGTTTAAAAATTCAGGTTTAAAGAAAGAGCCTAATGATTGCAATAGCTGACTTTCTTCCATGGCTGTATTTGTTTGTGTTTCAAACCCTACTGTGATTCGTTTTTCCTGAACACCTGCATTACTAGTCATAATGATTACTGTGTCCTTGAAGCTTACGGTACGACCTTGACTGTCCGTTAGTCGACCATCTTCAAGAATTTGGAGAAAGATGTGTTGTACGTCAGGATGAGCTTTTTCAATTTCATCCAATAAGACAATGCTATATGGATTTCGTCGAATTTGTTCAGTAAGCTGACCTGCTTCATCGTGTCCAATATATCCAGGTGGTGAACCGATAATTTTAGAGACGGCATGTTTCTCCATATATTCACTCATATCAAGGCGAATGAGCGCATCCTTCGACCCGAATAATTCTTCGGCTAGTGATTTCGTTAATTCTGTTTTTCCAACACCTGTTGGGCCAACGAAGAGGAAGGACCCGATCGGTCTAGATTTTGATTTTAACCCTGCTCGGCTTCTTCTAATTGCCTTCGATACTTTCTTAACTGCGTCCACTTGGCCAATTACTTTTTCTGATAAATTTTTCTCTAAATCTTTCATTTTAGACTGTTCATTTTCATGTAGTCTTCCAACCCGGATACCTGTTTTCTTCTCGATAAGCGCTTGAATATCTGCCACATCGACAATCAGTTTTTCATGCTTCGTCTCATTATTTAATTGAAGCTCAAGACGGGCTTCTTCATCCCTTAATTGAGCCGCTAATTCATAGTTTTCGTTGTGCGTCGCTTCTTGTTTTTGTTTTGCCAGATGTTCTAGGTGTTCTTTTAGTTGATCTTCGTTTACGGGCGTCATCGTTAAGTTCATTTTAGAACCAGCTTCGTCTAGCAGATCAATTGCTTTATCAGGTAAAAATCTGTCTTGAATATACCGGTGAGAAAGTGTTACACAAGCATCAATTGCCTCATCAGTATATGTGACATGATGGTAGTTTTCATATTTATTTTGGATTCCTTTAAGTATGCTAATCGCTTTGTCAATCGTAGGTTCTTGAACCATAACAGGCTGAAAGCGGCGTTCAAGTGCTGCGTCTTTTTCAATTGAACGGTATTCCTTCAATGTTGTGGCACCGACAACCTGAAGTTCACCACGAGCTAATGCTGGTTTTAAGATGTTACCTGCATCCATTGAGCCTTCAGCAGAACCCGCTCCGACAAGTTGATGAATTTCATCAATGAATAGAATAATATTTTTACGTTGTTGAAGTTCATGAATGATTTTTTTCATCCTCTCCTCAAATTGACCTCTTATTCCAGTGTTTGCAACAAGTGAAGCAACATCTAATAGATACACTTCTTTATTTGCAAGTTTAGCTGGAACAGTGCCATTCGCAATCTTTAGTGCAAGACCTTCGACCACTGCAGTTTTACCGACACCAGGTTCTCCAATTAAGACGGGATTATTTTTATTGCGACGATTTAAAATTTCAATCATATGGTCTACTTCATCATCACGACCAATGACAGGATCAATGAGTCCAGCACGTGCAATATGAGTTAGATTTCGACCAAGCTGATCAAGGATTCCATCACCGTTTTGTGCATTTCGATCGGGAATCGCTTGATTGGTTTGTTGGTTTGATTGCATTCCCTTTAATAAATCTTCAAATGGAAATGGAGAAAATCCAGTGGGAATCAATTGTTTATAGTGCGCATAACAATCGTTACATAATGTGACTTGTTTTTGTTGCTTATTTATTTGAATGCTTAGATGTACAGTTGCTTGTTTTGTTTGACAATTTTCACACATCATTGTTCATTACCCCTTTTTGTGTAAGTTTGAAAGAAGGAGGAGCTTTGTCCTTTTCATTAATGAGCGGCCAGACAAGGAACATCCGCCCAATAATATCTATCTCTTTTCCTTTTTATTGAATTTGATCTTATTTGACCAATGAGATGAAAAAATAAGGTCTATTGTTTGACCTTTATTGACCATATTATACTTTGACCTTTATTGACTTTCAAGTTTTTTGCCTTAAAATCGGTTAGTGAAATTATTACCAATTTTTAGTTTTAAAGTGTAAAGAATCTTCCGAGATTTTCCTCATATAATGAAACAAGCTTTGTTAACTAGAGTGGGGTGTGTAGAATGAGGCAATCTTGGATTTCTTCCTTTCAGGTTGCGGCTGTTTATGTCGGGACAGTTGTTGGGGCTGGGTTTGCAACAGGGCGAGAAATCGTTGAATTTTTCACGAAATACGGTGTTTTTGGACTAGCTGGAATTCTTTTAGCAGGTTTCCTTTTTATTTCAATAGGTACGAAAATGCTCATTTTATCAAAACGAATAAAAGCAAGATCATATCAGGACTTGATGACCTTTTTGTTTGGAGGGAAAATTGGAGGATTTGTGAATGTTTTTATGCTCGTTGTTCTATTAGGCTTAACATCAATCATGCTTTCTGGTGCTGGTGCAGTTTTTAAAGAGCAGCTTAACCTTCCAATAAAGCTCGGAGTTATCATTACAATTTTGCTCACAATTGCTGTTATGATTTTTGGAGTGAAGGGTTTATTTAGTGTGAATATCATTGTTGTGCCGATGTTAATTTTGTTTTGTACTATTTTAGGAGTCCAATCTTTTTCTTTAGAGCCCTTGTCCAAGCTACCTGAGGAAACAACAGGATCATTTAGGTGGGTCATATCAGCATTTTCATATGCTGCGTTTAATTTGACGATGGCATCGGCTGTACTTGTTCCTTTGGCAAGTGAAATTAATGATGAAAAAGTACTAAGAAGGGGGGGAATGATCGGAGGAATATTATTAACAATCATATTAATTAGCAGTCATTTTGCTCTTTCTACACTATCAAACATAATGCAATATGATATTCCTATGGCTCAAGTAATGAAAACAACGATTTTATCATTATACTTTATTTATATTGCCGTCATTTACGGTGAAATTTTCACATCAGTTATTGGAAATCTCTATGGACTTGAAAAGCAAATAACGTCATTCCTGAAAATTCCACGAATGGTTATCATCTGTGCAATTTTGTGTATTGCAGCCTTTATTAGTAAGATTGGTTACAGTTCACTTATCTCATCGTTATATCCAATTTTTGGATATATTTGTTTAGGGATGTTAGCTTTATTAATTATAAAAAAAGTTCCAAGAAAGTAGAAATTCATGTCGTAATATCACTGTTTTTCCTTCAGTGTGAATAGCAATCAGTATACGTGATATTCTTTTTGTATGTTAAAATAAAAAAATCTATTAAGTTATTTTCAAAACGGAGGGATATTTTGGATAAAATTGCGATCATATCAGATATACATGGTAACATCCCCGCTCTTGATGCAGTACTAGAAGATATTTATTCTAGGCAGATTGAACGTGTGTTTTGTTTAGGTGACTTAGTAGGGAAAGGTCCTGATTCAGGAATTGCAATTGAACGCATTCGTGAGGTATGTGAGGTTGTTGTTAAGGGGAACTGGGACGATTTTATAACGAATGATACGGAATTCGAAACATTAAAATGGCATCAAAAGCAACTACATAAAGAGCAAAATGATTATCTTAAACAATTACCATTTTCAATTACTTTTTATATGAGCGGTAAACTGATTCGCTTATTTCATGCATCTCCGTTTAGTGTATATAAACGAATTCAACCATGGGACTCAATTGAAAAAAGATTAAGCATGTTTGAAAATACAGCTGAAACGGGTAATGACTATAAAATGCCCGATATTGTAGGTTATGGTGATGTCCATCAAGCGTTTATTCAGCATTTTCATGGAAAGACTTTATTTAACGTTGGAAGTGTTGGAAATCCACTTGATCTCACTCAAGCCTCATATACGATACTTGAAGGGATCTATGGATCAGAAGAGAATTCAAGTTTCTCTGCTCAATTTGTACGAGTACCATATGATATTGAACATGCAATTCAATTGGCTAAACAGGTGAATATGCCGGATTTAGAACCCTATATACAGGAACTAACAACTGCTAGTTATCGTGGAAAGAAAAATTAGAAATGTTGATCCCGCATTAACAGGCAGAAATTCCCTTACCCTAGAGTTTTTCGTAAATCAAAGAAGTAAAGATGGGGATAAAAGATACCTATTAGTAGAAGTCTCTTCATATAAAATAAATTAGAAAAATCATCATTGTCGCTGTTTTCCTCATTTACGTTCATAATACGTTATTTTTCATTGGAAAAGGTATTATTAAAACGTTTATCACATATTTATTTAAGAAATCGGCAATGGGTGTCGTTTGACTGTACGGTTTCTTTCGTATTATGATAAACATAATATTAATTTGTGGGGTGATAATATGGGGCAGTGTTAAAAATAAATAGTCAAATAGCATCCCTTATTGTACTCCAAGCGGACGCTAGTAAAAATAAGATTCATAGAAAACTTCATAATCTTTCGTAAGATATAACTCTCAGGAGGTGACTCCTTATCCGTTAGTTGACGGAGTAAGGAAGCTTATTTGGACATAGTGAATTTGTTGCTTGTTGCAATTTTAATCGCTCTTACGGGCTTTTTCGTTGCTTCTGAATTTGCAATAATAAGAATTAGAAGCTCTCGTATTGACCAATTAATTGCAGAAGGAAACAAAAAGGCAAGTGCTGTAAAAAAGGTCATCGGTAATTTAGATGAATATTTGTCTGCTTGCCAGTTGGGAATTACCATTACGGCATTAGGTTTAGGGTGGCTTGGAGAACCAACAATTGAACATCTTCTCGCACCATTGTTTGCACAGTATGATATACCAACCTCTGTTGCAACAATATTATCATTTGTGATTGCGTTTGCTACGATAACGTTTTTGCATGTTGTAGTAGGAGAAATGGCACCAAAAACAGTTGCCATTCAGAAAGCGGAACAAATAAGTATGTGGTTTGCCGGCCCTTTAATGCTCTTCTACCGTATAATGTACCCGTTTATTTGGATTTTAAACGGATCGGCGCGATTTATTACAGGTCTTTTTGGATTAAAGCCTGTCTCAGAACATGAAGAGGCGCATAGTGAGGAAGAACTAAGGATTATTGTTTCAGAAAGCTATAAAAGCGGTGAGATTAATCAATCAGAGTTTAAATATGTAAATAAAATTTTTGAATTTGATAATCGAATAGCTAAAGAAATCATGGTACCTCGAACGGAAATTACCTCACTAGCAATTGATGCAACTTTTCAGGAACAATTAGAGATTATCAAAGGTGAAAAATATACTCGTTATCCAATTGTGGATGGAGATAAAGACCATATCGTTGGAATGATTAATATTAAGGAAATATTCACAGATCTCATTCATATTGAAGAACCGCATTTATTCTCAATTGAAAAGTATATTCGACCAATTATACAAGTACTTGATTCTGTTCCAATTCATGAATTGCTTGTGAGAATGCAAAAGGACAGAATTCATATGGCGATTTTAATTGATGAATATGGCGGAACTGCTGGTCTTGTAACAGTTGAAGATATATTAGAAGAAATTGTTGGAGAGATTCGTGATGAATTTGATACAGATGAAATGCCACTAATCCAAAAAATTAACGATTCTAAATATACGATTGATGGAAAAGTACTTGTTAGTGAAATAAACGAACTATTTGGTCTAGATATTGGTGACGATGATGTTGATACAATTGGTGGTTGGGTATTAACAGAGCAATATGATATCCAAATGGGAGGGCTCATTGAAATTGGCTCTTATACCTTTATGGTAAAAGAAATGGAAAACCATCATATCCGTACTCTAGAAGTCACGAAAAAGCAACAAGAAGAAGCAATCCGAAATCCAGCTATACTTGAAAAAAAAATAGCTACATTATAAAGGACTTACATTAGTAAGTTCCAGACTGTAGACAAACTCGATGAAAATTGAGTTTGCCTACGGTCTTTTTTGTTTTAAACTAGAAGTAAGAAAAACCTTGAGGTGATGACGATGCTTTCGAAACATAATTCTATTCAACGAGATCAA
>NZ_JAIQUM010000039.1 GCF_020075705.1 Metabacillus rhizolycopersici
TGATATCCAAGTTTTCCTTCTTGATATTCTTGAACTACCATAATCTTAAATTCATCACTATATTTAGTCATAAATAAACACCCCAAAAGTTAGATTTCTGACTCTAACTTTTGGGGTGCATCACATTGTCCGGGGTTTTTCGTGTCCTAGTTTTATACTGTATATTCAGTCTACTAATTTCACAGAAAAATCACAATGTTTTGTCTACTTATTCACAAAAATGTCACATTTTGGACAAAATCAGTTTACTTCTAAATCATCTTTTAATTTTTGCTCAGAGAGTTCCCACATGTTTTTATCATGGTTTTTTAAGTAATTAGAAAGAATTTCCTTTGAGCGATTATCCATATGGTCAACAATGATATGTCGCTTCATTGATTTGTCCATTCGATTTACATGTTCTGGAAGCGATTTGTACCCTCTTCTGATCGAACGGTCAACTGTCAGCTCACACGCTGTAACCCCAGCATAATAAGGACCTTCCACTTTCCGATCAATCGTTACCCACACTAGCCAATATGGTTTTCCATTAGGCACTTCTTCTTTGTTCTTAAGGAATTTAATCCCCTTTTCAACAACGCTTCTTGCATGCATGGCGCCGATATCAACGAATGCCTCTCCTTCTTCAACATCAATAAATACTGGTGAGACGTTTTCAAGACTAAGTGCACCAATACCAAAGCCTTTATGGCCATCAGTTGGATCGTTTTTAATAATATTAAAGCCAATACTTTTTTTCTTTTTATTTTGTTCCATTTTTGAATCTCCTTTATCATTTTTCCCGTATGAACGGACGGTAATCCCCCATCATAGATGGAAGTCACGCTTTATCCCATGATGATTGGACTTAATAGTAAGTGAAACATCCCCATCACGATTGCTCTACCAACGTCAAAAATCGGCTGGATGATGTAACCATCAAGTGGTGTAATTACTAGTATCAAAAAAATAATGATTCCATAGCTTTCATACTGAGTCATCTTCGCTCTAATATGTGTTGGGGAAAGATCCTCAATAATTCGATAGCCATCCAATGGCGGAAATGGAAGTAAATTAAAGATAAACAACATAACATTCAGTGATACAAAGATATTAAAGAAATCCTCAAGGCTGTTTACATAATTTATTGGCAATGCTACTAGAGCATTTGTTGCTAAGAGAATATACCAGATAGCTGTCCCAACAAAGGCAAGCACCAAGTTACTTACTGGACCAGCAACAGAAACAAGCACGCCAGCCAAACGCGGTCTTTTGAAAAAATAACGATTAACAGGAACCGGCCTTGCCCATCCAAACCCTGCAATAAAAATTAACAGTGTCCCAAAAGGATCCAAATGTGAAAGTGGAGATAAGGTTAACCTCCCTTGTCTTTTTGCCGTTTCGTCACCAAATTTATAGGCAACATATGCATGCGCAAATTCATGAATTGTGAATGCGATGATCAATGTAATGACCACATATGGAATCATTTCGAGTGGAAATGCTAAAAAGCTGTTTATATTTAAATTATCCATCCTTGTCTCCTTTAGACTAAAATATTCAACAGTTTTCTGAAAGAAGTCCCCTTCCCCAAGTGTGCGAAGGGCACAGCCCAACGGTAGGGAGGGGATGAATTTCGGTCAGGGGTTAGCCTTAAGGTTTTGAACACTAATATTAAGTGTTCCTCCTTTGCAGGAGTGGTTTCCCTTCGCCAATGTTATCCAACCTTCGCATTGTGGTTCACTGTTCCTTCCCCTCAGAACTGTTTAGAGAGCCACGAAAGATCTACAGACTAGGGAATCATCCGTAGGTTTCTACATGAAGGATAACGTAGTCTTCGAAAGACTTAGGCTAGACAACTAGGACTTTTTAATAGCCCCCACTTCAAGCGTTAGCTAAGTGGTGGGTAGTTGACATTATCCATCTCATTCTCCTTTAGACTAAAATGTTCAACTGATTGGACTGGACTCTAACCATTAGCAGCTTAACATATTATGCAAAACGTTTTCGATTAAAGTATACTATATTTACAGGCTTATTCGCATTTTTTTGGTTTCATTTACAAGCCCATACATCATTTAAGGAGAGATGAATACAATGCCATACGTCACAGTGAAAATGCTAGAAGGAAGAACAGATGAACAAAAGCGAGCATTGGTTGAAAAAGTAACAGCAGCTGTTTCTGAAACAATCGATGCATCACCTGAAAAAATCACTGTCTTTATTGAAGAAATGAATAAAGGCAATTATGCAATTAACGGCAAACGATTAAGTGATCAATAAGAAAAGCGGAAGCGCCTCAAGCAGCCCCGAACAGCATAAGACGCTCTTGAATAGAAGGTGTTCTATTTTACCTTCTATTCAAGAGTGGCGACCTCGAGGGGCTAGGCGCTAGAGCTGGATGTCGTGCGCTTAGCCACAGTACGAGATTCCTAAACATGAAAAAGCTCGCCAAGTTAATCCTTGACGAGCTCTTCTGCAACTACTCCTTTGATCTTATCGATATAATGATAAGCCTCTAAAATTTCTTCTTCTGTATAACGCTGCTTGCTTTTTAAAGTAAATACCTTCTCTTTTACCTCTTCTCGCTCTAATCCATCAAAAAATAATACCGTTGACACAAGCTCTAGAAACCTTGAGCTTTGTTCATTCAGGTCAAGTATGCAATCTTTCAGTGGTGGCATTTCGACGTCATAATGACGTAAAAAGTCACTACCGGCATCTGTTAATGAATAGCGATATTGAAAGTAGCCACCTTTTTTTTCATGAACTTCGTGTAAAAAGCCTAAGTTACATAGCTCCTCAATTCGAAGGGTTAACTCCTCTGAATACGGTCCAAAGAAGTGAAAATTGTATTTTTCATAAAAGGGAAGATTCACTTTCTTTGCTATATAAATCATCTTTTGTAGCTTTTTCCGACCAACGATTTCACCAGCTGAAAAGATAACCTTCATCAACTTAGCATGTTCTTTCATCAATACCCCTTCATCTCCTAACTCTTTCTTTGTTCAAGGATAACGAGTATAAGGTCTATACTTCGTTCGTCGCGCTCAAATCGCGCCTATCAGCCAGAGGTTATAGCCACTCACGAATTAGAGGTAGGGACCCCATCTTTTCATGAGCGGCTTATCTGTTTTTTGCTGATCAGGCGCTTCCGCTTTTCTATTTATCCAGCTCCAGCGCCTAGCACCTCGGGGTCATAAGCTACTCCATAATTGAAAGCAAAGTACGCTTTCGATTATGGCGCGTCTTATGCCTGTCGGAGCTGATTAAGGCGCTTCCGCTTTTTTTCTATCAGTTTTAGGCGAGAGTACCCCTTCCTCAAGGAATGTAGAGGGCGATAGCCCAATAAGTAGGGAGGGGGTGAATCGCCTTTTTGCATATACAAACATGCGTTCTTACAACAAAATAATCTTGTAAGTTGTCCTTTGATAACTGAACATTTTATGTGGCAAGAATCGTTGCTTTGCCACATAAAATGTTCAAGCCTTTCCAAACAGCTAAGCCACGTTTTAACGTGAAGCATAGGCTTTCACGCAACTTTACAAGTAGTCCCAAAGGCAAGACCAATGGGATAGAGGGGTTGGGTGTTTTTAGCATACCACTGTGTCAACTCCACTAATGTTAAGCGTTCAGACATGTTCGATACATTAGAAACCCCCACTTCAAGGCGTTATCCTAAGTGGTGGGAGTCTTCATTTATCCAACTTTAATAATTCAAGTATTTTCTTCTTGGCCGTTCGTTTTGTTGAAAAATCCTCGAGTAAATCTAGTGGGAAATATAGTTTATGGTCTGTTCTTCTTTTCCCAGAGATTGCGTCGACTATTTCTGATTCTCTTGATATTTCTCTGATGTCACCGCTAGACATTAGTAAGTGGATTGGCAATCGTTCTTCTTCCTCGCCTGGTCGATAAAAATCATACGGAAGATCTGATGAGGAATCGACTACTAAGTAATAATCCGGATCTATGCCAGCCTTTTTAAATAAGTTTGTTAGTTCAATTAATGTCATCATTTGTTCATTAGGATTAAACTCAACAAATTTAAACAACTGACGATTCATAAATCGTCGACATAAATCACGTAAGATTGGATCCTCCTCTTCCTGCCATACTTGGAAATAGAATAGAACAATCGATTCATCTAATTTTAAATAATCTTCTAATGTCACTTCATCTTCGAACAACGAATAAAAATGTATAGGATCATAGTTAAAGGAGTAAAATTCCTTGTGTAGTTGTCTTGCTCGATGGAGTATTTTTGTCAGTATGACTTCAGCACTTCGAGTAACAGGATGAAAGTATACTTGCCAATACATTTGATAACGACTCATAATGTAATCCTCGACCGCATGCATTCCACTGCTTTTTATGACAACTTGGTCTTCACGAGGACGCATCACACGGAGAATGCGCTCCATATCAAAATGCCCGTAGCTAACACCAGTATAGTAGGCATCTCGTTGTAAGTAATCCATGCGATCTGCATCAATCTGGCTAGATATTAAACTAACAACCTGTTTGTTTTGATACGTTTTTGCAATTACCTCAGCTACCTTCTTCGGAACATCGTCACCCGCAGCTTTTAACACAGAATGAACCTCTGTATCGCCAAGAATGATAGCCTGTGTATAGTCCTCATGATCAAGATGGAACACCTTTTCAAACGAATGTGAAAATGGACCATGCCCTAAATCATGTAGTAGTGCAGCACAAAGACATAACAGTCTCTCTTCATCATCCCATTCTGGCCGACCTTTAAAAATATCATCCACAATCCGTCGAACAATTTCATACACACCTAAAGAATGATTAAAGCGGCTATGTTCAGCACCGTGGAAGGTTAAAAAGGTCGTACCTAGTTGACGAATTCTTCTTAGTCGTTGGAATTCCTTTGTACCTATTAGATCCCAAATGAGTTTATCACGAACATGTACATAGCGATGAACGGGATCTTTAAATACCTTTTCTTCAGACAATTTACTATTTTTCATTGCCTTCCCTCTTCCGTTCTGACTTTTCTCTCTTGTTAGTTTAGTAAATGGACCAAACATAAGATATTGCTTCTTTTATTATATCGATTTCTAGTGGATATTCACACCCATAATCTTGCAAAACAGTTCATTCACCTGAAATAAAGTTTATAAAAAGGAATCCAGTTGTAAAGAACTAATTTCGTTATATATTACTTCTACAGCAAGAAAAGATCACCTTTTTATGACGTTAATTATGATGATTTTATTTTGTTCGCTTTTGTTCATTTCGCGTTGATCTGTGCCGATTCTCGTTGATGCTAACAGGTATTTTACGGTTAATCCACCCGTAATGCAAGATAGCAGCTGCATCTTCCTTAAGTTTCCACTGACTTAATGGATTATTTTTCCGTTAATAGTAGATTCTAAAGGTAAAAGATATATTGCACTAATAAAAAGTCTACTATCCTTTTAAGAACTTTGTATATAATTGCTCAACATTGTCCATGCTAAATAACAATTAATTGTATAAAAATCTATTTTATAATAGGGAGTTGGAAAATGATGAAACAAAGACAAGACGCATGGTCCCAAGAGAATGATTTATTACTAGCCGAAACAGTTTTAAGGCATGTTCGCGATGGTAGTACACAATTAAACGCTTTCGAAGAAGTTGGTGATAAGCTAAATCGCACTTCGGCTGCATGTGGATTTCGTTGGAATGCTGTTGTTAGACATGATTATGAAAAGGCACTTCAACTAGCGAAGAAACAACGTAAACAAAGAATGAGAGCACTAGGAAAAGGACAGCCAGTTAAGAAACAACTTCTATACTCTCCAGATATGCCAACTACTGATTTTGACCAGCAGGAAGAGCTTACGATGATGTCAGCTTTAGAGAGTCATATGGCCGAAGTAATGCCAGCTGATGAGGATGTAACAACAAATTTACAACATTTAGCACCAGAAACAAACACGCAACCAAATCAAGAAAGAATACAGCAGCAACCAGTGACACCTAGTAGAATATCGATGGATCATGTTATTGCATTCTTGCATTCTTATAAATCAAATAACGAGCATTCAGAGGCTTTAATGAGTGAAAATAGACGCTTAAAGCGAGAAAATCATGAACTTACAGCCCAAAATGAAGAGTTACAAAAACAAGTTGAACGACTTGAACAAGATACTGTAACCGTTCAAGAAGACTATGAAACATTGATGAAAATTATGAATCGTGCAAGAAAACTAGTCTTATTCGATGAAGAAGACCGCTCCTCTGCCACAACCTTTAAAATGGATCGAAACGGGAATTTAGAAAAAATGGCTGAGTAACAACGAAAAGCGGAAGTGCCTCGTTCAGCTCCGACTGGCATAATTCACGCAGGAATAGAAGGTGTTCTTTGCCTTCAATTCCTGCGTGAATTATGACACGAGGAGCTAGGCGCTGCAGCTAGACACAAACACTTTGTCAAAACAGACATTTCTTATCCTTAAATACTAAAGCGGAAGCGCCTTGATCAGACCCGACGGGCATAAGCCAATCAGGAATAGAAGGTGTTCTTTACCTTCAATTCCTGATTGGCTTATGAACGCGAGGGGCTAGGCGCTGCAGCTGGACACGAAAACTAAGTCAAAAAATTTATACTTTTCTTATCCTTGCTCAAAAGCGGAAGCGCCTTGTTCAGCCCCGACAAGCATAAGACGCTTTTGAATAGAAGGTGTTTTTTACCTTCAATTCAAAAGTGACTTATGACCTCGAGGGGCTAGGCGCTGGAGCTGGATGTCGTGCGCTTAGCCTCAGTTATAGCTTTGACATGACCAACCAGCAAAAAAGACGTGAGAATGCTTCCACGTCTTTTTTACATAGCATTTCAATTGACATCCTGATCAACTTTTTGAAACCTATTTTACGTTCAATCGTAAAAACATATATGAAATTTAAACCGTTGGCTATTTATGATAAATACAAAATGAAAGTTGGAATGTTGTGGAAACGAACGATTGGTTACAAAAGGAGTTACAGTCCATTGAAAAGTGGGAAAAGGATCAAAAGGGACTTTGGTTTTGGGAAAGGATTGGCCGGATTCCATTTAAACTTTTAGATAAGATCACCCCTGCTTTTATCCAGAAGAAAATTGGTCTTTTACTAGACGAACTAGGGTCTTTTGTTCAGACAGGTGGACAGTATTTAACACAGGAAAAGTTGATTTTAGCGAAGCTACGTAAGCATTCGCAACATGAGGACCTTATCATGTCAGATGTTTCCTCCCTTCCACTCTCAACGATGGATGCTGTTGGCGAAGAATTAAAAACAAATCGCAGTAAGCTTGCAACGATTCAAGGGGCAACAACAGGGATCGGTGGTATTTTCACCTTAGCCGTTGATATTCCTGTCTTACTTGGTCTTTCATTAAAAACACTTCAGGAAATTGCGATTGCTTATGGCTATGACCCTAAAAACCATGACGAACGGATTTTCATCGTAAAATGCCTACAGTTCTCATCTGCAGATGTTGTAGGAAAACAAGCAATCTTAAATGAATTATCAACATTTTATAAGCGGGAGAATGCAAAAAATAACGAAATGATTTCTCAACTACAAGGATGGCGGGAAGTTGTTTATACGTACCGTGATCAATTTGGATGGAAAAAACTTCTCCAAATGGTTCCAATCGCAGGAATGGTATTCGGGGCACTGACAAATCGATCAATGATTCATGATTTAGCTGAAACAGGTATGATGCTCTATCGGAAAAGAAGAATACTAGAAAGACTCGAAGATCATGAACGTGCTGACATTAAGACTCAAGCCCCATCAAACATATAATGGCTAGAGGGTTTGACCTTTCAATCAAACCCTCTATTTTTCTTTTTTAAGAAAAGCTTTATCATTTCGGTCATTCATTCTTATTGCATTTTGTTGAAACAGCAACTGCTCATCAAACGATAATGAAGATGGGATTAATTGTTGACTATGCTGCTTTAATGTCGTTAAGAGCTGAAATAGAAGGTTTTCTACTGTTAGATCGATTTTCAATAAATCACTTAACGATGACATGGTTTCAGGAACAATGGTTGGGAAGTCAAACTTTGTTTTCTCATTTTTTAAGCCAATTTGATAGAATTGTCGGATCAATTCCGCACGCATTTCTCCACTACCTGCCACACAAAGATAAATTTGCACAGCGATTCCCCTGCGCAGTCTCCGTTGCGAAATACCGGCAAATTTTTTCCCATTTATGCTTAAATCATAGCTGCCAGGACAATAAGAACCGACAATTTCCCTTGCCTCAACGACCGCTCCATGCTCCTTAAGCATTTCCTTTATCAAATCTAGCATTGCATCATACCCACGATTAATATCGATTCCCTTTTCACTTTCAGGAAAAATAAGCGAAATATTTAATACATCATTATCTAAGACTACAGCTAGTCCACCAGAGTTTCTGACAATCACGTCGTACCCCATGTTCTTCAAGAAATTCACCGCTTCTTCCAAATAGGGAAGTTTCGTATCTTGAATACCAAGCACGATTGTTTGATGATGCACCCACGTCCTTGCTGTTGCAGGAGATTCACCCTTCCCTACACTTGCACACAGCGTATCATCGATGGCAAATGATTGCTTGGCATCAAATTGTGGTCCTAAGCTTGAGTGGTCGATAAAACGCCACTGCTTCTGGTTGATTAATGAATCTGCTGATAAAAAACTCATGCTCTATCTCCCTTACCCAATCGTTAATAGCCTTTTTATTATAGCATTAACGATTGGGTAAGGGAGAAACCAACAATGAATATCTATTGATTTTACTATCTATACTTTATCACAATAAAGAGCATCGAAATCGATGCTCTTTATTGTGATCATTTTTGCTATGATGAGTGTGAAAAAGGCATAAATATTATGCCTGTGCAGCTGTAATTAACGCCAATTTATAAACATCTTCCGCATTACAACCACGTGATAGATCATTGACTGGTTTATTTAAACCTTGTAGGATTGGACCAACTGCTTCAAAGTTACCTAAACGTTGCGCAATTTTGTAGCCAATGTTTCCTGCTTCAAGACTTGGGAATACGAAGACATTCGCATCACCTTTGATTACTGAACCAGGTGCTTTGCTCTCAGCTACTGAAGGAACAAATGCAGCGTCAAACTGGAATTCGCCATCTAATACTAGGCTTGGGTCAAGCTCTTTTGCAATTTTCACTGCCTCAGAAACCTTCTCCGTTTCAGGTGACTTTGCTGAACCCTTCGTTGAAAAGCTTAATAACGCAACACGCGGATCAATATCAAACATGCTAGCTGTTTGTGCACTAGCCACAGCGATTTCTGCTAGATCTTGACTGTCTGGTGAGATATTGATTGCACAATCTGCAAACACATATTTCTCATCACCACGAACCATGATAAAGACGCCTGAAGTCTTTTTAATTCCTGCTTTTGTTTTAATAATTTGTAGAGCAGGACGGACAGTATCTGCTGTTGAGTGTGCAGCACCACTTACAAGTCCATGAGCTTTTTCTAGGTAAACAAGCATTGTCCCAAAATAGTTCTCATCTAAAAGAATTTTACGTGCATCCTCTTCTGTCGCTTTCCCTTTACGTCTTTCAACAAATGCAGCAACAAGCTCATCCATTTCAGGGAAATTATGTGGATCATAAATCTCTACACCATCTAATGTTAAGTTTAATTCGTTTGCTTTGTTTACCACATCTTGTTGATTTCCGATAAGTATTGGTTGAAGTATACCTTCACTAGCTAGTCTGCTAACGGCTGTTAAAATTCGTTCATCTAATCCTTCTGGGAAAACAATTTTAATCTGTTGTCCGCTCACTTTTTCTTTTATCGCTGAAAATAAATCTGACACTTATGAAACCTCCCAAATTTGAATAGTATTACCTATCCACTAGAATACTCCACTTATTAGTAATTTCAAACATTACAGCTGATTAATAGCGCTCACATTAAAAAGTCTTTAATTTCCCAATATACTAAAAATTCATACTACCGATTCTACTGATTACCACGAGCCTCAATTTCACGCTGTAATACCTCATATAAAAAAGAAGTATGCACACTTTACCACCGGTAAGTGAGGATTAGACTTTTCTAAAAGTTAAAATAATAAACTTATTGTCCAAACAGATATTTATCAAAAACCATATGATGGTATCGATACGTTTACTATCTTTCAAAAGGGGGGACCTTAATGGCTTTACAACTTATGAAACTGCTAGTTACTGCAACAACTACTACTGATACGGCTCCAGCTCCAGTGAAATTCTTCCATGTAACAACAGCAGAAACTGCTGCTGGAACTACATTATCGATTGATGCAGCAGATTTTTTCGATGATCTTGGTAATGCAGTTGTTACTCTTCCAACACTAGCTACTAATAATAGTTACTTCAATGTTAATATCAATGGTGTTTTACAAATGCAAGATATATCGACGTATATACCTGGTGCCACTGGAGTTGGTTCGTTAGATATCGAAGTACCTGCAGCAGGTGAACCAATTCTAGCAAATACACCAATTGTATTAGAAATCGTAAACTTTGTTCCAGTCTCAACAACAACTGTTGAAACCTAAAGCAACATGCACCTTAGCTTCATTTGCTTCTTTTATTCACCAAAAAAGGAAACGACTATTGATAAGCGAGTCGTCTCCTCTTTTTTAGTTCTTATCAGCTTACTTTCTATTGAAACTAAAGCGAATAAATTGAAGAGTAATTGGAGTGTTTTTTTGTGGAACATCAATTGTCTTTAAACGTAGCTCCCCTTTTTTAACCTCATACGTATTTGGAGGTTGTAATAGACCATTTATAAAGAGATTCATATAAGAGACAGTTTTTGGATCGAGAATTCCACGATCACCGTATTCTTTCAGCTCATTCTCATTTGTGTATATAAAACTTTCTCCATCTGATAATGCATTATACTGATAAGTATCAGTCTTAATCACTTTACCAGTCAGATCCATCTTTACTTTGAATTGCATCACTGAGGTAGACTGGATTGAATCATAGACTTTTCGCACGGAAACAACATGTTTCTTATTATGGGGGATCATTGTGGTCAACCAAACCCTTTTACTATTATTAACTCCCTATTTTTAACATATGATATGCATAGTGACTTTGTTCAAGCGATGAGCCAATTTTGATTAATTGGGTTTTATCATTCTTGTTCCCCCATTTTGCACCTTTAATAGAAATCTCTGTTCATCATTCCATTCAGTCGTTCAAGTTTTATTCACATCGATGAATGGCCAAACTATGATATAGTTAAAATGTACATAATGAATTAATTAATAGGAGTGAGTAGTAATGAGTGAAGCAGCACAAACACTAGATGGTTGGTATTGTTTACATGATTTCCGCTCAATTGATTGGTCAGCATGGAAGCTATTAACAAGTGATGAGCGTCAAGCTGCCATCCATGAATTTTTAGGGCTTCTTGAAAAGTGGACTGTAACAGAGAATGCTGAGCAAGGTAGTCATGCTTTGTATTCAATTGTTGGGCAAAAAGCGGACCTTATGCTTATGATTTTACGTCCAACGATGGAGGAGCTTAATGAAATTGAGCTTGAGTTTAACAAAACGAAGCTGGCGGAATTTTCTATTCCTACATATTCCTACGTTTCTGTTGTTGAACTAAGCAATTATTTAGCTGGCGAAAGCAACGAAGATCCCTATCAAAATCCACATATTCGCTCAAGATTATATCCAAAGCTGCCACAAGCCAACTATTCATGCTTCTATCCAATGGATAAGCGCCGTCAAGGAAATGATAACTGGTACTCACTTTCTATGGCAGAGCGTCGTGACTTAATGAAGAGCCACGGGTTAATCGGTCGTTCTTATGCAGGAAAAGTGAAGCAAATCATTACAGGTTCTGTTGGCTTTGACGATTATGAATGGGGCGTAACGCTTTTCTCAGACGATGTTCTGCAATTCAAAAAGCTTGTCTATGAAATGCGCTTTGACGAAGTAAGTGCCCGCTACGGAGAATTCGGTTCATTCTTTGTAGGTAATCGATTAAGCGATTCAAAACTACCTTCATTCTTTCATGTGAAATAAGGTTTAAAACGAACAAAAACTGATTTTATCAATGAAGCCCATTTATTGAGCCGAACGATAAAGTCAGTTTTTTCGTCTTTATTTTTGACTGTTTTCGCAACCTTTGTTGCTATTGTCGTATAGAGTGCCCTCAACAGTGACTGATTTGGCTACTTTTTTCTAAAATTGGGCACGTTCCCCCTTTATTCGTGACCACTTTGGCTCTTTTTCCTTGATTCGGGCTTCTCTCCCATCAAAAAACAACAATCATTTAGAAAACATCCTTATTTCACCCTCTCCTTTGTAATTTTTCCCGAAAGGTCATAAGTTGTTTTTCTTGTACATACGTATGAATGTACAAAGTTTGAAGGTGAATGTTACGAACTCTTTCAACATCCTGGGGGATTCAAAGCAGAGCAACAGTGATTCTGATTTACCATGTGAATTTATAGAGGAAAACGGACTTTGTTCCCTGAATTTCTTATGATGATTCTTCAAACTAGCCGGTTATTGTCGAGATTCAGTGTGAAATGCAGGTCGTTTGGCATCATATTACTTCCGTTCTACTTCACTCAAATTTTTCGGCTGTTTATACTAACTTTTTGAGGAGGGTTATCTTTATGGCAAACAAAAAAGTTCAAGCTCAACCTTATGGCTATGACATGCAAGGGATGCCAGGAGCTCAGCCGATGCTAATGCAACCAGGAGTAGGATATCCACAATATCCTACATATCCACCTCCTGGTCAATTCGGTCCATCTCAGCCTGGATTCCAAGTACCTCCAATGCCAACACAGCCAAGTCCAACTCAAAACATACCAGGCATGCTACCGCTAGAGGAATCATATATTGAAAATATTTTGCGCTTGAATCGTGGGAAAGTAGCGACTGTTTATATGACATTTGAAAACAATCGTGAATGGAATGCGAAGATCTTTAAAGGTGTGGTCGAAGCAGCCGGCCGTGATCACCTCATCCTTAGCGACCCACAGACAGGAATGCGTTATTTACTGTTAATGGTTTACTTAGACTATGTAACATTTGATGGAGAGATTAATTACGACATTCAGAATACGTTAGCTTCTTATCCACCGAGGTAAATTAAGAAAAGCGCAAGCGCCTTGTTCAGCCTCAGGCTTAGACCCAAGAGGGGCCGGACGCTTGCGTTGGACACGAAAACTAAGTCAAAAAACTTATACTTTCTTATCCTTTGAATAGGCTGACTCCTTTGAGTCAGCCTATTCATTCTCTTTACACATAACGGCTAAGAATGATAAAATTCGCTTGGTATTATTATCTGTAAGACCGCTCTTTAATGATGTTAATCAAAATCTATCGATATTAGAAGACCGTGTAGACATTAACTGTACAAGCTTTTAATGGGTCTATCTTTGTCTATAAAATTTTACATTCCTACAAATCCTCATCATTCTTTCACTCCCCTTCACAAAAATAATTACAGGATTATCCATCACCATCTCGAATATGTACCTTAGAACCTTAGGATAGGAGTAGAAAAAACGATGAAAACACGAGTAACAGAGATTTTTGGCATTAAATATCCAATCGTACAAGGAGGACTTGCATACCTTGCTTATGCTGAACTGGCGGCAGCAGTATCTAATGCAGGGGGGCTTGGGCAAATTACTGCGGCAACGCTACGGACACCCGAAAAACTCCGGGAGGAAATTCGTAAAGTACGGGCACTTACTGATAAGCCGTTCGGTGTAAACTTTGCCATTGCAAGGCACGACGGGCAATATCAGGAATTGCTTGAAGTGGTCATCGAGGAAAAGGTTCCAGCTATTTCGATAACTGGAGGTAACCCACAACCTGTTTTTGAACGAATTAAAGGAAAAGACATTCGAACCCTCGTTCTTGTATCAGGGGTTAGACAGGCACAGAAAGCAGAAGAACTCGGTGCTGACGCTGTCATGGCGGTAGGACAGGAAGGCGGAGGACATTTAGGTCGTGATGATCTTGGTACAATGGTCCTTATTCCTCGTGTCACAGATTCCATATCCATTCCAGTATTAGCTAGCGGGGGCATTGGCGACGGAAGAGGTTTATTGGCGGCTTTTGCACTTGGAGCAGAAGGAATTGAAATGGGTACTCGCTTTATCGCTACTCAAGAGTGCATTCATGCAAATGAGAAATATAAGCAAGCAATCCTTCATGCAAATGAGACGGATACAGTGATTATTAAGAAAACATTAGGCTCACCAGGACGAGTCCTTAAAACAGGATATACGCTGGATATTATCGAACGTGAACAGGAAGGAGCAACCTATGAGGACCTGAAAGATATGATTAGCGGTCAAGCTAACTGCAAGTATATCTATGATGGAAATGAAGAAGAAGGTTTCGGATGGGTCGGGCAAGTAATCGGTCTCATCAACACAATTCCTACAGTACAGGAATTGTTTGATGAGATGATTGCTACAGCAGAAAAAGAACAGAGCCGTATAGGTATGCTATTCGGAGAGAAGAACCATAGATAATTTTCCTTTATTTATAGTACGCTAAACGATAAAAATGCCTAATTTCTTAAGTTTATGGTAAGAAATTAGGCTTTATCTATCGGACTATCAATAACTTTGTAAATCCGTATTTTCCTGATTGGAACTCAATGAACCATTTAAAGGGATGTAGTCCCCATTGATGGTTCATTTCACATTATAAATAACGAATTGCGGCATATCCTACAAGTAACCATCCAGCTAAAAAGGCAAGTCCACCTAAAGGGGTAATCGCTCCTAATACACTGATTTGCGTTACACTTAACACATATAAGCTACCTGAGAAAAGAATGATTCCAGCTAGAAATAACCATCCGGCCGTTGTTACTAATCCAACATTCGAAAATTTGTCCACTAATAAGGCAACGACAAATAAACCAACTGCATGGAACATTTGATACGTTACCCCTGTTTGCCACGTTTTTATGTACTTTTCAGGGATTTTCCCCTCTAATCCATGTGCCCCAAATGCCCCTAACCCAACAGCTAAAAAGGCATTAATCGCACCTAAAATAAGAAAAAGCTTCAAATCTCCAACACCTCCCTTATTTGCTACTCTTTCATCTTACCGCACAATCCTTCATTTTCAACTTTATAATATGGGAATTTTATGACGATTCTTTCTCCAGAAAAGCTTACCTTCAATTAGAAGTGAAGCCCAACCAGGTCTTCGTCCCTAGCCTTTCATTTAAAAAGGAGCCATACTCTAGGCCCCTAACGATTTTGCAAGTATACGTGTAAAACATTTGCTACCTCATGCTCATTTCCAACTGCGTTTATATAATAATGATCTCCATCTATAAACGTTTGAAAATTACTGTATCCTTCGTTCCTTAAAAAGTCATCAATATCTTGGACTGATTCCTGTGCAGTTAATAATGATTTCTGACCAATATAGTTTTGGTTTACATATACATCATATCGATCATGGGATATTTGCGAATAAGATGGACCGCTAAACAACCCCAGATCAAACAAGTCATCGAATGTCATAGTATAACCTCCTGCCCGGATTTACTATCAGTGTGTCCCGATCAGGTTATAATATGATGGATTTCTTCGATTTGTTTGCCATTCCTATAGCAATGTGCATTCACTAAAAATCAAAGAGTGAATCACCGTTTGCACCATTTTCCTTGTAAGGAGTAGAAGAAATTGTCGGTTGCTGCTTTACAACAGTTGAAAGATTCCCCATCATTTTTTGCAGCTCCGCTTGGTTCATTTCGTTTGAAATTGGTGAAGTTACTGGTAATGAACTAGACTTTTCCTCTAAGATGACTTCACACAAAGATTGAATAACGACTAGCCTTTCCCTCATTTCTTTATCTGTTCCACTTTGTTTCGCTTTAACTAGCTCTTCCTCCATTTTTTGGAGTAGCTTTGATACATGTATATTCACGTTTAAAACCTCCACTTAAGACTTGATTGCCTTCTGTTCATATTTTAGACACGCGATTGCCAGATAACTTTTTCACCATGATCGCTGGCCTGCGTGCTGATTTGAATCCGTATGCACGACAACCATTTGGGAGCTTAGTATCCCAAGTTATATAAAAATGGGTACATTTCACACAGTTTGCTTCCGGCTTTTCCATCCGCTTAACTCCCTTATTTCAAAACTTGTGTAAAGCAATCTAGTCCTCCACTATGTTGCCTATATGCCAACTTAATCTATCCCAAAACTATTTTAACTGTAATTACACGGTAAGCGGGTTCCGTCCCCTTACCTTATAAACACCAATCAATTTCTCTAAGACCATGCTCCCTTAAATAAACGTTTGTCTTAGAAAAAGGTTTACTTCCGAAAAATCCTCTCCTAGCTGAGAATGGACTTGGATGAGGGGATTCAATTATATGGTGCTGTGATGAAGTAATGAATTGCTTCTTCGCTTGTGCGTGTTTCCCCCATAAAATAAAAACAATTGGTTGTTCTCGTTTGTTCAATTGTTTCATGATTTCGTCTGTTAGATGCTCCCAACCTTTCCCTTTATGGGAGTTCGGTTCACCTTTTCTTACCGTTAATACTGTATTTAATAACAATACACCTTCGCTTGCCCATTTTAATAATGAACCATTTGGTGGTGAGCCACAGCCGATATCTTCTTGGAGCTCAATAAAAATATTTCGAAGTGACGGTGGTAGCTTTACGTCTGGTTGCACAGAAAAACTTAAGCCTTGTGCTTGTCCATCACCGTGATAAGGATCCTGACCGACAATTACTGCTTTTACAGAATGGTAAGGCGTCGTATTCAACGCTGCGAAAATATGCTCTCGTTTCGGAAAAACAATTTTTTCATTGTATTCTTCGTTGATAAATTGTTTTAGCTGTTTAAAATATGGTTGTTCAAATTGATCAGCTAGTAATGCTGACCAGTCATTTTTAATGAATTGCTGCATCCTGTTCCTCCTGATTTACTAATCGCTAACGAAGTGATTGCCTAGTGCAAGCTATCTCAGCTTCTGCTTCTCGTTTTTCTGGCGCAGGCTTAGTTTACCTATAATAGGTTGTAATCACAATTGATATCTTCCTATTCATCACTTTTTTCTAACAATCTATCCTTTTATTTTAGCAAAGTATAGAGCTGATTTTATAGGTGAAATCTTCTTTGTTAGATATCGTAGCTTCATCTATGTCTAATCACCAATTCCCTCTAGAAAGGTTATATGCGTAATATTATTATAAAGTTTTTACGGGCATTTATCCCTCATCCTCGCTTCTTTGATTGACTAAAAGAACAGAGGTCAGGGTTTTACTGCCCGTTACTATCGATAAAACGAGATGATGAAGACATATTTCGCTGAAAGTGGTGTACAACTACTGAAGTACGTGAAAATCTTTAAGGTCAAGGGTATGGTGCTGAGGATATTTATGTGCATGACACAAGCAATAGTGCATTCATGAAGGAGAGTATTTTCGATAAGTTGTATATACTTCCCCAAAGTAATGAGACTTTGATTTGTATGGAAAACTCGTCCAATGATACCTAGCCTTATATGAAGTTCATGTGTCAGGGGGTGCCGCTCGCTTCCTTCAGGTTCTGCTTCAACACAGACACCCTTGTGTTAAACTACTGCTACTTCCGCCTTCATAGTTTGAAACTTTCACACTATAGACTGCACCCATGTTGGGACAACGACAAGAAAACATAACCAAAGCTGGTCATGTTTTCTTATTTTATATTCTAATTAATAGTAACTCGTTAATTTCCTCTTTTGTCGGGAGTGAACTTATGGCACCCTTCCCTGTTGTCGTTAGCGCACCACTTGCGTTTGCATATGCTAAAATTTCTATGTGTGATTTCTCAAATATTTCTTCTATATTATGCTGATTCGCCTGTTTCGTAAGCAACTGATACAACACCCCACCAATAAATGCATCTCCTGCACCAGTAGTGTCTTGCACATCGACTTTATAGCCAGTTGATTCAAACTTGTTTCCATTCACGTATACATCCGCACCTTGTGAGCCTTTTGTAAAAATAACTGCTTTTACATGTCCAACAAATAAAGACTGAATCGCTTCTTCAATGTTTGAAATCCCTGTAATAAATTCAAGCTCTTCATCAGAAATTTTCACAAGATGTGCCTTCGGAATAAATTCCAAAATTGTTTTTCTGCAGTCTTCTGGATTGTCCCATAGTGGCAATCGAACATTTGGGTCAAAGCTGATTAAACCACCTTTTGAAATCGCAGCATTGATTGCTTTCACATGCGCTTTTTTCATAGGACTTTCAACTAAATCAACTGAGCAAAAATGAAGAATATCTCCCTCATTAAACCAGTCATCATTTATTTCTGATTCATCTAGTAATAAGTCTGCTGATGGATTTCGATAAAATGAAAAATCACGTTCTCCATCCTCGCGTAACGATACGAACGCTAAAGCAGTATTTGCAGCCTTTGTTCTAAACACAGTGTCCGTGTTTACTCCTACTTCTTCTAGTTTTTCTATGAGGAAATCACCGAAAGCATCAAGACCAAGCTTCGAAATCATCGCAGAATTTGCTCCTAATTTAGCAACTGCTGCTGCAACATTTGCTGGGGCACCGCCTGGCGCGCGTTCAAACGTAACAACATCCTTTAATGCTTTACCTTTTTGTAAAGGAATAAAATCAATTAATACTTCACCAATTGAAAACAATTTTGCCATTCAAATCACCTCTAAATAGATTAGATATCCCATTTATCCACTGTAAATGATGCCGTTCCATTCTTTACATAAAAGTAGATTTCATCACTGTTAGCATGTGGAAAAATTCGACTTGTAAATGCTTCTTCGCCATCATTAATAAAAATCTCAACAGATGATGTATCTACAAATAAATGAATTTTAATATTCTGTTGATCAAAATGACATTTTCGCTCAGTACCGTATGATTCTCCAACAGGCTCACCTGATAAAGAACGGTCTAAAATAATCTTTTTCTGATTGACATCATATTTAAAAACTGTCTTTTCTTCACCATTTGCACGGAATTCAATACCAAATTCATCTGCATCTAGTTCTTTAACATCACATATTAGCTCATACGTTGTACCAGCAATCCCTTGATAGCTCTTCTTTTCATTTTCAATTCTATCACTTACCTCAATCTGCTGTTTACGAAGAGCTTGAAGTTCTTTCACTGGTCGTTGAATCAATTTATCGTTCTTTATTAACAACTCTCTCGGCAATGTTAAACAATGTGCCCAACCATTTTTGTCTGTTGGATAAGCGATTTCCGGTAAGCCCATCCAGCCAACCATGATGCGGCGTCCATCTGGATCTTCCATTGTCTGTGGTGCATAAAAATCAAATCCTCGGTCTAACTCTTGAAACTGACCATGTTTGAACGTTCGTGCTTCAAGGTCTAGCTTTTCACCAATCAAATAACCAGATTGATAGATATTGTGATAATGATCACCACTAGCATCTAATCCTTGTGGTGAAAAAATAAGGAGACCCTGTTCACCTAGTTCAATATAATCTGGACATTCCCACATGAAACCGAAGTTTTGCAACGCTGTGTTCATTTCACCTTTACATTCCCAATCGATTAAATCCTTCGAACGATATAAGACAATACAGCCTGTTTCATCTTCTCTTTGTGCGCCTATAACAGCATAAAAATATTCTCCATCCTTCCAGACCTTTGGATCTCGAAAATGGTCTGTATATCCGGATGGAACGTCAGCTATGATCGGATAATCCAGCTTACTAATTACTCCGTTTTTATCCATTATAGCCAAACATTGGTATGGGTGTCTCTCCCAGTTTTCATCACGCACGTTTCCTGTATACATTAAATATAATTTGTCCTCATGTTCAATCGCGCTACCTGAATAGACACCATGACTTTCATAAAAATGATCAGGTGCAATCCCTACCCCAGCATTCTCCCAGTTTACTAGATCCTTTGATTTTGTATGGTACCAATATTTCAACCCATGTACTGGTCCTAATGGAAACCATTGATAGAATAAATGATATTCTCCATTGTAAAAGGAGAATCCATTCGGATCATTAAGTAGTCCTGTTTTGGGCTGAATATGGAAAACTTGTCTCCACGGGCAGCTATTTACCGTTTCTTCAAGTTTTAATATATTTTTACTATCTTCATCTTCTAAACGGCGATATCTCTGTTCTCTAGTCCATTCCATTTTAACGTGCTCCTTAAATACAAATAGAGGAGAATCGTGTGATCCCCCTTTATTTGCAACATTTTTCTTCACATACATTAGTTTTGTTTCATTTGATCTCGTTTAGCTAGAATAAGTGTTACTGCGAATGCAACTGCAAAGGCAATAACCATACCAATGATATAGAATAAAATTAAAGTGGGTTGAATTGAGATAACTCCAGGTAATCCAGCTGCACCAAGTGCAGTTGCTTTTACTTTAAAGAATGTAATAAATCCGCCTGCAACTGCTGATCCAGCAATTGCTCCGATGAATGGATAGCGAAGTTTTAAGTTCACACCGAACATTGCGGGTTCCGTTATCCCTAGTAAAGCGGAAATACCAGCGGCAGAAGCAGTACCTTTAACTTTTGCATCACGTGTTACTAATAGAACAGCAAGTGTTGCAGCACCTTGTGCAACATTTGACATGGCAGCAATAGGAAAGATGAATGAACCACCCGTTTTTGCCATATCAGTTAATAATTGTGTTTCAGCAGCAATAAAGCTGTGATGCATGCCTGTAATTACGATAGGTGCATAGAATAAACCAAATAACACCCCACCAACAAATCCTGTTGTATCATACATCCATACAAGACCATCCGTTACTAAGTTTCCGGCTGTACGAGTGATTGGTCCAACAAACGTAAACGTTAAAACTCCTGTCACAAAAATTGAAATTAATGGCGTTAATAAATTATCTAAAGCAGAAGGAATAACTTTTCTTAAAAGCGTTTCTAGTTTAGCTAAAATAAACGAAGCAACAAGAACCGGTAAAACCGTTCCCTGATAACCTATTTTTTCGATTTCAAAACCAAAGATACTCCAAACAGGGATCTCCCCTTTAGTTAATGCCTCTCCATAGCCCCAGCCATTTAATAGATCTGGATGAACCATTAACATACCGAGTGTTGCACCTAAATAGGGATTCCCGCCAAATCGTTTTGTCGCGGAGAAACCAATTAATATTGGCAGAAATACGAAGGCAGCATTAGCAAATGTATTAATAAGTGCTGCTAAATCAGCCATTTCCGGATATCCTTCAATCAATGACTTTCCAGCGATAAATAAATCCTTAGCCGTTAACAAATTATTGATTCCCATGAGTAAACCGCCAGCAACGATCGCCGGAATAATTGGAACAAAAATATCTGATAGCATCTTAACAAAGCGTTGGAGTGGATTCATTTTCTTCGCTCCAGCACTTTTTACATCACTTGTTGACATTTCAGTCTGTCCAGTAAGTTTTGCAAGATCTTTATATACTTCATTCACTGTACCTGCACCTAGTATGATCTGGTATTGACCACCTGTTGAAAAGGTGCCTTTGACAATATCCATTTCATCTAATGCCTTCTGATCTACCTTATCCTCATCATTCAATACAAGACGCAAACGAGTTGCACAGTGGGCAGCCGCTGAAACATTCTCTTTGCCACCGATAGCTTTAAGAACATCTTTTGCTATATTTTTATAATCCAAATTGATCACCCTTTACTATATCTATTTTTGGAACCGGTTCCGTTTAGGTGTAAAATAGAACCGGTTCCATTTGAGTTCGAATTAAAACCTTTTTTGGAATCGGCTTTTTATTGATTATAGATTACTCAACGATAGATTGTCAACGCTTTCTCGTTCAATAATTTTATAGTTCAATATGGTAGTTTTATCCACTTTTTCATCGTTGATTAATTTCATTAGCATTTGTGCAGCTTTCGTACCTACTTCTTCGTAATAAAATTTTATGGTGGTAATTCCCGGATAAACGATTTCAGTCATATCATATCCACCAAAACCTGTGATTGATACGTCATTCGGGATATTCAACCCTTTTAATGACGCGGCTTTTAATACACCTAGAGCAATATTATCTGTTGCACACACAAACAAAGTTGGTTGAATTGAATCGATGATTGAAGGAACTTTTTTAATTGCTTCACCAATTTTAAAGCTAGTCTCATAATAGTGTACTTCACAGTCACTATGTTCACTTACCGCACGTTGAAAACCGGACTTTCTTTTTAACCCAACCGCAATGTCTTTCTCAGAAACACCTAGATAAGCAATTTTTCGATGTCCCTTTTCAAGCACATATTTCCCTATATCATAGCCCGCATCAAAATCATTATGAATCAAACTATAAAAAGCGTCATGTTGTTGCCCAACTAAAAGGATCGGAATGTTAACTTTACGGGTGGCCTCTAGATGAGCTTCAGTAATCTGGGTTGCTAGCAAAATGATTCCTGCAATTTTCTGTTTAGCGAAACTATAAATGTTTTCTATTTCACGTTCTAAATTCTGACTCGTATTTGAAATTATCATCTGACAATTATACTCACGTAATTGTTCATCAATACCAATAAGGGTTTGAGATGTAGCAAACGAGTTTAAACGAGGAACGATTGTCCCGATAATATTAGTTCTCTTTGCTTTTAGACTTTGTGCAAATGTATTAGGGATATACCCTGTTTCATTAATCACGCTTTCAATTTTTAACTTTGTCGTTTCACTAACTGATCCACCATTTAGGAACCTGGAAACTGTGCTCTTCGCAACACCTGATTGTTTTGCAATATCTGATATTGTGACCATACTTTACCAACTCCATATTATTACAATCTGTAACTTTCAGTATACACTAATTCTTTCTCAATACCCTCTGAATTAAAGAAACGACCGGTAAAAAAAGAAAAGAAAATACTCGTAAAATTCCCAAACATTTTGCTCAAATTTCAATTTATCTTTCATTCTTGTTCAAAATAAATGAGCGGAAAACTTTGTTGACTTCTTGAATGACTTAAGATAAGTTCATAAACAGGAGAAATTTCGGAAGTTTAGCACTTTACATTTGTTTGTTTAAAAAGGTTAAATAATGCTATTTTAACTAAAAGAGGGCTAGGTGTTATGCGTGTTATTTCTCCATCCCATAGTAAAGAATTGATTCTATTGATTCTTAAAGTGTGGTATTCATATTAAGTCGAAAGCAGGGGATTATGATGTTAAAAAAATTATTTGGTAAAAAAGAAATTGCCGAAATGGAAGAGATCTTTTCACCTCTTGATGGAGAAATTTTATCGTTAGAAGAGGTTCCTGATCCAGTATTTGCTCAAAAAATGATTGGTGAGGGTATTGCTATTATTCCTAGAAATGGAATAGTTGTTTCTCCGGTTAACGGAAAAATCGTTAATGTTTTCCCTACTAAACATGCCATTGGAATTCTTTCTAATAATGGACTAGAAATTCTTATCCATTTTGGGTTAGAGACAGTTGCACTAAACGGAGAGGGATTTGAGGCATTAGTCAAAAATAATCAAACTGTAAAAGCAGGAGATGCTTTACTCAACGTTAACCTTGAGGTTTTAGAAAAGAATAACAAAAATCTTGTGACTCCGATCATAATAACGAATAAAGAAAAGCTAAAGAGTATTGAACATGTTGAAAATTTAGAGGTCAATAGGGGAGAGTCAATCTTTAAGTGCCACCTTAATTAATAGGTCTTTTGAATCACACGCTTCTCTTAAATTACTGTCAAAAACTACTCACCAAATCGCATGTGTCCTACTATGGACATACGGCTTACCAATGTGTTACTAATTATCAATTTGGCATAGTCCGTTTTACAAACGAAGGTGGAAGTGAACTATCCTTTCCTCGTTTTTTGCTTTTGGGATTTTTTTATATTTCTTTCATTAGAAACGAAGAATACGCACGTTTTCAAACTGTTTAAGAGGCTGTCTCAAAAGGGTCTGACCCTTTGAGACAGCCTCTCTTTATCGACAAGGCGCTAGGCCTTTATACTTATCACCAATACTTAGGATATCGTCTTGATTGAAACAAATTATTATAAAATAAGGAAATGATAACTAAAAAAATACTACATATAATCATACAAGCAATAAACCCCCAGCCTGCACCAGAATTAATTGCTACAATAGCACTAGCTGCTGCTGGAGGGTGTATCGTGCCTGTTAATACCATTAAAATAATAACAACCGCCAGAGTTATCCCAATGATAAAAAAACTCCCATCAAAAATATTCCAAATGATGAGCGCTGCAAGGGTTGCGATTAAGTGACCACCAATGATGTGGCGAGGTTGGGAAAAGGGACCATTATGGGCACCAAAAATAAGGAGACAACTAGCTCCAAGCGGACCAAGGGCCATTGGATAACCAATCGAAATAGCTATTACACTAATCATACTCATAGCAAGAAGACAACCAAATGACGAAATCAGCAAATCCACATAGTTTAACCTCGATTTAAATATGGTTTCTCCCTTCATTTTTTTAATATATGTAGTTAATCGTTGAGTAAGAGAATGTACCTCTACTCTTCTCATTTTCTCTATATTCATGTTTAATCCACCCTACTAAATTTCAAGTCTTTTGTAAGAATTTCTCACATATTATTTTAAATCATCTTTATTATTAATTAAAGAGATAAAGTAATATATTTAATACTTCTTTTTTAATTCTCTAATTTCCCTTTTCCTACACACAAAAAAAAACACCTCCTTACAAGTAAGGAGGTACATACATTTATATAAAGATTAAGGGGGGATTACTACAATTATCTCCACTATACGATTATCTTATACTAGCAATTTGAATTTTATTTTATTTTTCTATAATACTTAATTAAATCCTTACTTTCCGTAGCCACTTGGATTCTTTTGGAACCAATTCCATGCACTTTCAATAATGGTGTGAAGGTCAGCATATTTTGGTTTCCAGCCTAATTCAGCCATTGCTTTTTCAGATGATGCAATTAAAATAGCAGGGTCTCCCGCACGACGAGGTGCAACTTCTGCAGGGATCGGATGACCTGTTACCTCTCTAGCTGTTTCAATGACTTCTTTTACGGAAAAGCCATTTCCATTCCCTAAATTATAGGTTGCACTTTTGTTTTCTTTGCGAAGCTTTTCAATAGCTAATATGTGTGCATTAGCTAAGTCCGTTACGTGGATATAATCACGAATACACGTACCATCAGCTGTGTTATAGTCATCACCGAAAATCATAATTTTCTCACGATCACCTAACGCTACTTGCAAAATGATTGGAATCAAATGTGTTTCAGGTTGATGATCTTCCCCTAGCTTCCCGTCCATATGAGCTCCTGCTACATTAAAGTAACGAAGAACAACATAGTTAAGCCCATAAGCTTGCTGGCTCCATTTCAGCATTTTTTCTACCGCTAGCTTTGTTTCGCCATACGGATTAGTCGGAACAGTTGGATCAGTTTCGACGATTGGAATATTTTCTGCCTCTCCATATGTAGCTGCTGTAGAAGAAAAGACAATTTTCTTCACGCCAAATTCCGTCATGACCTTTAACAGGCACATTGTTCCGTAAACATTGTTTTCATAATATTGAAGTGGAAGCTCAACACTTTCACCAACGAGCGAATCTGCGGCAAAATGAATGACAGCTTCAATTTCATTTTCTTGGAATACATTCTTAAGGAAAGCTTCATCACGTAAATCACCTGTATAAAGCTTAGCCCCTTCTAAAACAGCTTGCTTGTGACCCTTTTGTAAATTGTCAACAACAATGACGTCTTCATTTCGATCTAAAAGCTCTGATACTGCGTGACTTCCTATATAACCTGCGCCACCACATACTAATATCGCCATGCTTATTACCTCCAATTGTTAAAAAACTCATTTATCTAGGTGTACGAAATGGAATCAGAACAAAAGCGCAAGCGCCTTGATCAGCCTCGGGCAAATAAGACGACCAGGAATAGAAGGTGTTTTTTACCTTCAATTCCTGGTTGACTTAGACCCATGAGGCAGTCAAGAACGCGACGTCCTGTCGGATTGACTGCACTTGCACGTCCTGTGCTTCGAGGCCGGACGCTTGCGCTGGATGTCGTGCGCTTATCCACAGTTCAAGAATTTTATAATTTCCTAAACGAGAACAACTCGCTTGCACGACTGTAACTTCACCGCTCCAACTCCTATATTTTAGTAACTACTTTTCTACTATAATACAAGACCCATCCAATAAGGGAAACCCCCACTGATGGAATTTCCGCTTTATGTAATTTTTTTTAGATCCCTTTTAACAGTCGTTTATGAATCCAGATTGCCGCTTGACAACCATCCGCCATTGCAATCGTTACTTGTTCTGAATGGGCAACCACATCACCAGCAGCCCAAACATTCGTTACATTCGTTTCCTTTGTTCGGGGATTTACGAGAACATGCTTATTTTCTAGCCGCTCAACACCTAATTGACTAGCTAATTTAGAATGAACGACGTTTCCTCCAAAGCCAATAAACCCCTTTTCACCATAAATAGTTTGACCATTTTTTAGTTTAACCCCTTTAAATATTGTTTCATTTTCCGCGACGACCGCTTCAACTTGTTCGGTAATAATGGTAATCCCCTGCTCGTTAAGCTGTTGTTTTAGTGACTGATCCACTTCCCCCGCTTCATGATCAATGAAGGTCACTTTCTTCGTCCAATAGGTTAGTGTTAAAGCAAGATTTGCCCCAGTCTTCCCTGACCCAACCACTAAAACATGCTTGTTTCTTACCTCATATCCATCACAATCAGGGCAAACATATACTGAAATTCCTAAACATGGTTCAATATTCTTTATACTCGGAATGCGGTCCTTAATACCTGTCGAAATTAACAGAGTCGATGATTGGTACTCCATTCCTTGTTCCGTTCGAAGTAAAATTAACTTCTCCACCTTTTCTGCTTCAACGACAATATCATTGATAAATTCAATCCCTAAGCTTTTTGCCTGCTTATGACCTAATTCCCTAAGGGTTTGCCCACTTACCCCCTCAGGCCAGCCAAGAATATTATGATAGCTTCTGCATAAGTTGGATCTTCCATTTTGACTATCAATCACGAGGACATTATGCATATATCGCCCAAGCTGAATCGCAGCCTGCAGTCCCGCAATACCAGCTCCGATGATGATACATTCGTATGTTTTCTTCGCCACCCTGCTTACACGTCCTTTTTTTATTTGTTCGAATTAGAATGTGTAAAAGTGGAGAGTGTCATGCATTTTTAGCTTTATATCGGTACAAAGAAACTGGGTGTAGAATGTTCACTGCTTTTTCTTACTTATTAAAAAATCGGTTTGCTTGTGGGTAACTCGATGAAAACTACTAAAAAATTTACTATACTAAGTAGATTTTTTCATTTCTCGATGGAAAATTCAGATATTAACAACCTATAACTTCTGTTAATAACACCTTATCCACAAAAGTTATCAACATATCCACAATTTTTATCCACATTTTGTGTGAGTACAAACGTTCGCCACAATATATATTAGAGCTTATACCCACTATCCACAAGTTATACACAGGGATTTTGTCATAGTTTGTCCTTTTATCGGCACAAGGAGAGTTCGATTGAATTTATTTCGATTACTATTTCCCGCTAATTACACAGGGGTACTCATCTGCATCATATACCGAATCTTCGTCAATCATGAATTCTTATTTGAGCAACTATTTTTCACATAGGCTTCTCCATTTCCCAAAATGACAAAAGCGCAAGCGCCTTGATCAGCCTCAGGCATAGCATAAGACGCTTTTGAATAGAAGGCGTACTTTGCCTTCAATTCAAAAGTGGCTTAGACCCAAGAGGGGCTAGGCGCTGGAGCTGGATGTGGTGCGCTTATCCACAGTACAAGAATTTTATAATTTCCTAAACAATGACAAAAGGCCTGACAATGAAGTCAGACCTGACGTGTTATCGTTTATTAAATCCTTTACTCTCAACAAATTCCTTCATATACAATCTTGCCTTTTGCGACATCATTCCTGACATCTGCCCCGTCCATGTGTCCTTTCTTTGTCCGTTCGTGCGTTTATTGTAGTATTCTGTAATGTCTTGATCATATTGTTCAAGCTGTGCTAAATAAACGTCCTTATTTTGCTCATATTCTTCTTCATGATACACATGTTCTAATGGCAACCGTTGTTTTTGACCAGGTTTATGGACTGGATAACCAACGGCAACACCGAAGATTGGTAGCACAAGGTCTGGTGTTTTTAACAATTCACAAACCTCACTTAACTCATTTCTTAAGCCGCCGATATACACAGCTCCAAGTCCCATTGACTCTGCAGCAATCACAGCATTTTGGGCAGCGAGTGTTGCATCAATCACGGCAACCATAAATTTTTCCGTGCTTTCTAACACAACATTAAAATCTTGGTTTTCCTTTTCTGAGATGAATTGAAGACGATGAAGATCTGCACAGAAGATAAAAAAGTGGCCATTTTCAGCAACATGCGACTGACCACCGGCTAATTCAGCTAACCTCGCCTTTTTCTGTTTATCTTTCACACCGATAATCGAGTATGCCTGTACAAAACTTGAGGTGGATGCAGCTTGTGCACTTTGAACAATTGTTTTTATTTGCTCCTCTGTTAATGCTGTGTCCTCAAATTTCCTAATTGAACGGTGATCTAATATCGTTTCAATGACCTGATTCACAACGATTCCCCCTTTTTTAAATGACTACTTCTAGCATACCCTTTTTATGGGATTTCGGCATTGATAGTGCTTAACAAGAAAAGCGCAAGCGCCTTGATCAGCCTCAGGCATAGCATAAGACGCTTTTGAATAGAAGGTGTTTTTTACCTTCAATTCAAAAGTGGCTGTAGACCTAAGAGGGGCCGGACGCTTGCGCTAGACACCAACACTAAGTTCAAAAATTTATACTTTCTTATCCTGCAAAGAAAAGCGCAAGCGTCTTGATTAGTCTCAGGCATGGCATAAGACGCGCATGAATAGAAGGCGTAACTTAGACCCCGAGGGACCGGACGCCTGCGCTAGACAATTCTCAAAGTCAAAACTTATAAATTCTTATATTACAAAAAAAGAGACCAGCTTTTAATCTGATCCCCACAAAAGAAAACATACTTATACTAACTCTTTTTTCTTCGTTTCTTCACCTAAAAATAAAACGGCTAATGCGCCAATAATAATTGATACGGCAAAGATTAGGAAAATTGTATCAAGCGGAACCTTTGCAGCAACTAAATAACCGACAAGCAACGGTCCTAAAATTCCCCCAACTCGTCCAAAGGCTGCAGCTAAACCGGTACCTGTTCCCCGTATCTCTGTTGGATAATGCTCAGGTGAGTACGCATATAGTGCTCCCCATGCCCCTAAGTTAAAGAAGGATAAAAAGATCCCTGAAGTAAGCAATAATGGAAGTGTCTCTGCATTTCCAAAGAAGTATGCACTAACAGCTGTCCCAATTAAGAAGGTAATTAAGACAAATTTACGTCCAGTTCGCTCAATTAAATAGGCTGCAACAAAATAACCTGGTAATTGAGCAAGCGTCATAATTAACACGTATTGGAAGCTTTGGATTAAACTAAACCCTTTCATAATCATCACACTTGGGAGCCAAAGAAACATGCCATAGTAAGAGAACACAACACAAAACCATAAAATCCAAAGCATTGTCGTTTGTTTGACATACGGCTTTGTCCATACTCTTGCAATTTTCTTTACTGATGATTCCTTTTGCTTCGACACATTCATCGCTTGAAAGCGCGGTGAGTCAGGGAGATTCAAGCGTAAATATAAAGCATAAAAAGCCGGAATGGCAGTCAAAATTAATGCCGCTTGCCAACCAAAATTAGGAATAACAAAATACGATATAAGTGCTGCAAGAAGCCAGCCTCCAGCCCAGAAGCTTTCTAGCAATACAACCACTTTTCCACGCTCATGGGCAGGGACACTTTCTGAAACAAGAGTTGATGCTACCGGAAGCTCGCCACCTAATCCCATCCCGATAAAAAACCTTAAAATAAGGAATAAGGTTAAAGACGTAACAAATGCCGATAAACCGCTTCCTACTGAGAATAAAAGCAGCGTAATAATAAACACATTTTTTCTTCCCACTCGGTCTGCCATTAATCCAAATACGAAAGCACCAACAGCCATTCCAATTGAATTCATACTACCAATCCATCCCATTTGTGCTGTGGACAAGTTCCAATCCTTTTGCAAAGCAGCAATAACAAACGAGAGAATTCCGACATCCAGGGCATCGAACATCCAACCTAAGCCCGCGATACCAAGCAATTTCCGCCTAGATATTTCCTTCGTTTTCTTCATTCAAACCACCTTTCCATTTCCAAACCTATCATAATGTGATCGGTCCATTCATATCTATTAAGTATGTCCCAAATCCGCTTCTTTTTCTCTAGCAGGAAAAACACACCACCTTCACTTATACTGCAAAAAATTCCATATCGTCAACTTTTATTGACTAACAACCCTATTTTCTCCCCTTTTTATTATCATTTACATTTTTTGTGAATTTTTACTTTGTTAATTTTGTCAAGATGTGATATAGTAAATGTAACAAAACGTTCACAAATCATCCTTTTTTTTGACACAATTGTGAAAGCGTTATCAATTATAAGGAGCTGATTGTAATGGATGTATTTTTCGCCTATTTATTAATCGCAACTGCTACACCACTGTTTTTATGGATGGAAAGAAGAACACTAGCCATCATGCATATCCCTGTCATAATTGCAATGTGGGTAGTCTTTATTTCAAATATGAATGCTGATTTCGGAATACTTGGAGACACCATCTTTATGCTAGCATTTACTGTTAACGTATTTATTGCCCATATGGCAATTTTCCACTTATTCATCGTACCGTTCTTTAAGATGATGAAAAAACCAAAAAGAATTATTCAATAATAATAGAAGAGGATGACTTCATTGTGAGTCATCCTCTTTATTGCTACTAATTTGATCGGGATCTTTTAATGTTGGGTTACTAAATCCTCTTGCTTTACCTCAAGTTCTTCATTTGTTTTTTCCACGTATTGGTCATAATTAGGCTGCTCATCCGTCAGTAATTGCAGCATGTATTTACCGATTACTTCTTCAGCTTGTTTTAAATCAATACTTTGGCCATTTTCAAAGGCACTTTCCCGTTTGCCCGTCAAAAAAGATCCAAACTCATTTCTCCATGAAGAAGGATGAGTTTGGATCTTTATAGGAAAGTGGACGACTTTACATATAAGCCTTGATCACACCCACTTTTATTGGAAGTCACCCGCGCAAAGAAGGCCAGTTGCTCTGTTTAATTGTTTTTTGTTTGTTTTGTATATGATTTTTAAGGGTCAGGATGAGAATGATTAATGTCGGTACAAAAGTAACGATATTTGTTAATAAAATGGCCAAATCATTAATCATCAGTCCATAGATGATCCAGACAAACACTCCAATTGTACATAAGCTATACATCGGAAGAGAGATATCCTGAGTTCTATTTGTTTTAATGACTTTGTATGCTTGCGGGATAAAAGAACAGCTAGTTAAAAGTCTAGCAAATACTCCCAATAATGTAATTGACATAAATTCCCTTCGAAAATTGATCATGTATATCGAAAACATTATATAAACGAGGATGATCATAATGGATTTTTAGTAAAACAGTCAATCTATATAGTAAGCCCGTAATCAAGTTTCAAAGTAATGGATTAGCTAATTTATTAGAATATATTAGAGAATCAGATGGTGTTGCAGGGATACGTCCTCTATTATATTAAAATCAACTGGGCACTATCACGAACAAGAACCGTCCCCTTGCTTTCCACCCTAAACCTGAACGGTCAATATTTCTTGTTTTTCCTTCAATTCTTCATTTATGTTTTCTACACATTTTTCAAACTGCGGTTGTTCTTCTGTTAATAGTTTTAGTATATGTTTTCCAATGATTTCTTCTGTATGTTTTAAATCGATACACTGGCCATTTTCAAAAACAGTCTCTCGTTTTCCATTCATGATGGTTTTTTTCGCTTTTGCTAGCCATGGATACATCGTTCTGACAACAGAGTTATTAGAGAGAAAATAGCTTGCCGTATTCCCACCTAGTAAATTGATTTGTTCTGAAATTTCTGGACTGTTGAGCCAAGTAAGAAATTCAATGGATGCTTCCACTTTTTTCGTTGATTTCGTTATCCCTAAAATCCCCCCGCCAAGCAGAGGCGTGTTCCCTGGAACATCGGCAATTCCAATCGAATCTTTAATATTACTTTGCGAGACAACAGATAAATGGTTCATAAATCCAATTACCATTGCCGATTTCCCATCAATAAAGGCTTGTACTTCCTCTCCCCACCAATTTGAGTCAATGACCAGAGAATTCCTATAATTATCGTAAAGTAACTTCATGGCATAGATCGCTATTTCTTGGTCCAATTGAATATCTGTGCCAGTGAGAAGATCACCTTTTAAGGAATAATACCTGAGCAAATATTCAGCTGCAATGGTCTCAATGTTTCCTGAAATCATCGACGCACCAGTTAATTCTTTTACTTGATCAAAGTCGCTCTCATTGAAAAACGTGATTATTTCGTTATATTTTTCAAATGTCGTAGGAATTTTAAGTTCTGATTTGGTTTCTTCAAAGTATTTTCGCTTTACGATATCATTATCAAAAATATCTTTCCTATAAAATAACATCTGAATACTGATATCAAATGGAGCAGCATATGCAGTATCATTTATATTGACGTAAGCATCTTTGAGAAAGTATGGCAATGCTTCAATAAATGCATCTATTTCTACTTCTAATCCTTGCAGTGGGCGGTAAATTTTCTGCCCATACCAAGAGTAACCAGCAATATCCAGCCTAATAATATCATAGTTTTTCCACTTTTCGTCGTCCTCAATGATTTGAAAAACCTCATTATAGGATTTTATATCAAGGTGTACGATGCAGTTTGTATTCTTTTCAAAATGCGTAATGACTTTTTTTAGTGCATGCGTTGCTGGTGAATCAATGGTAAGAATCGTAATCTCTGATTGAAAACTTTTATATCGGTCTGGCTTCATTAGAAATCCATAATTTGGATAAATATTGGAATGACTTTTATCTTTTAAATTTATCGTTTGAATGATATTCTTCACGACTCGTTCACCCAAATATCCGAAGTCCTGAAAATAGTACATCATTTCATTGCTGTACATGTTCTTTAATGGTCCGAGCGTTATAATTTTTGGTAAGTTTTGATTTGAACCATAATGAAATGCTTTAACCAATAATTGTGCTTTCGAGACATTTGTTGCAATGATACAGTCGAAGGAAGATTCTAAGACAATTTTAAATGCATTTTCGTATTCATGGGATAAAGTGGATTGATATACAGTAACATCCCGATTATCTAAATGTTCTAACAACGAATTTGTAAAATCGTGCTCATTCGAAAAGTTGTCTTTCCCAGTAAACAAGGCAATTTTCCCGGTGGTATGTTGATCAATAAATGTTACAATATCAATCCCGGCCTGATTAAAATCAAACGTGATAAATTCCTGTACGTTGGCTATATTTCTATTAATAAAAATGATGTCACTTTTACTAATCGGAATATGATCATAATACTCGTTAGCATCGTCTAACGCAGAGACAGTGATAATGCTAGCTGGACGCTCTTTAATAATTTCTTTAATAATTTGTTTTTCCTTTATTGGATTGTCATAAGTACAGTACAGCCTAATCTGATAATCTCTGGAACTTGCTTCTTTCAAAGCATTTTCATAAAAAATAGAGTATTCCTCTAATCCAAGACTAGGTAAAATCATAATGATGGTTTGGCTTTTACCGGAACGAAGCAGCTTTGCATTATTATTAAGATTGTATCCTAATTTTTCAGCCGCTTTTAACACAAGCTCCATTTTTTTTGAACTGACATTTCCTTTGCCGTTTAAAACATTGGATACCGTACCATGCGATACCCCTGCTTCTTTTGCTATATCCAATATGGTTGCCATCATTTCCACCACCTTTTAAATTCTAGCAATCTTTTATATCTATCTCACGTTTTCAAGTTTTAAAATCTTTTAACAATAGCTAAAAGATCCTCGTATGCGGCTTTATTGGAAATTACCCAATCCCCACCTTCCAAATAATTCACATCACTTCCATCAAATTTGGAGACGCATAGCCCTAATTCTTTTGCGAAAATCAGCTGTGCTGCTTTATCCCAAGGACCTGCTATCGATGTTGCAAATGCCGCAAACTTGCCAGTTATCACATGAATGCTGTCAATGCCGCCACAGCCAAAATATCGGAGATCAAAGGCTTCCATAGCCAGTCTTTCCAAACATAGTTTGCCGCACCAATTTCGTACATCAACAGAGACAAGCCCTTCATGTAAAGAAATAGCTGGTGGAGCAGGCAGTTTCCTATCGTTTAGAAAAACTCCTGCATTTTCTATCGCGTAATAAACATCATCATTCATCACATCATAAATATAGCCTAATTTTCCAATATCATTTTCGTAATAAGAAATAAGGATACAAAAATGATCCTGTTGTTTTACGAAATTTGCCGTCCCGTCAATTGGATCAATTATCCATACATGTTCCCTATTCCTATCTATGAATTGTTCCGTAGATTCCTCACCTAAAATTTGATGAGTGGGATAGTATTCCGTGATTTTCCGAGTAAAGAAATCCTGAACGTTTTTATCAATATTTGTGACTAAATCCTTGCGATTCGATTTTGTCTCAATCATTAAATGTTCGGCAAACGAATCACGTATCATATGTGCTGCTTCCTCAAGCCACATTAAAACATGGGCATGGATATCTTGGATAGATGATTTATTCATACTCATCCTCTTTTCAGTTTTTTTAAATCAGTCATTCTTCTTACTAATTTCTTGTCTATAATTATCTAATAAACTTGGCCAATCGGTTTGAATGATGTCACACCCTTTTTCAACAAGTTTTCCCCAACCGTAAGCAGGTCCTTTAATGATGGATTGGTCATCATCATACTTTGCATACAATACGTCCTTATGATTCAGTACAATGGCATTTAGCCAAATAAATAATTCCCTTTCTTTAATACCGCGGATGATATCATCTTGAAAGAATACACTATCCCTATCTTCTGCAATTAATTCCATGCCTGTCAAATTAATATCTTCATAGCTTAGAACTTCATCTATTTCATCTAATTTTTTCACAATTGGCATGTAGGGATACTTTACAGGGTGCTGTTCCAAAATAGATAGACAACTTTGAATGACTGGGGATTTTAAAATAATTTGATCTGCCATGTCAAACTGATCTAGGAAAGGAAGCAATGTATTCCAATCATCCCAAGAACGGTCTAAATTGAGGAGCATGCCGCTGCCTTTTAAGCTCGTTAAGACATTTTCTAATTTTTCTACTTTATAATTGACAACTTGTCCGATATTATTTCGATAGTTTAAAGACTCAATGAACACAGAATCCATTTGCCTGATATTTTTATCCTGTCCCAGAAGCCTGCGCTCATTTCCATCATGGAATAAATAAAATTTTCCATCACTTGAGCGAACCACATCAATTTCTAAAATATCTGCGCCGGATTGCATCGCTGCATAAAAAGCAGGGAGCGTATTTTCAATTATATTTCCCATGCTACTTCCACGATGGACAGCAATTAAAAAGGGCTCCGATCCTAATTTCTTATTTAATAATTTTGTCGTATCATTGTAGTTTTTGTTCCCAATCATGATGTACCTCCATTTTTTAGTTTCCACAATTGCAATTTCATTTCATCGAACTTATCTTGTTATTTGCCTGTCTTTGTTCCTCGGCCATAAACAAGGTAAAGAACAATACTTGAAATGACCATTAATAGTACCGTGTAGACAAAGGTTAATGCTCTTGTATCCTGTAACGCTTCTGGTGATGTACTGTTTTGTATGGTAATTCCTAATGTCTGATAAAATGGATGACTTAAAAACATCGATAAATTATATTCATCCAACGTTGAATTGAATGTTAAGGCAACTAACGCCAAAGCAGAAGGTAAAATAATTGGCAATAACACCTTAAAGAAGGTCCTTATATTGCTTGCTCCTAAATTCTTTGCCGCTTCTTCCAATGAAGTGTCAATGGAATAAAAGGACGCTTTTAACATTCTTAATACAAAAGGAATTTGAACAATAATATAACCAATTAATAATATGCCTACCGTTCCAGTTAATACTTTGTTAAACATTACCGCATTTGGAATGCTATACGTAATAATCAGCCCCATCGCAATTAACACGGAAGGTAACATCCAAGGAATATGAAGAATATATTCGAGAATCGCCGTCCATCTATTGTTATACTTCTGAATTAACCGTGCAATATATAGGATCAACCCTACAACAATGATGGCAGTGAGTGCTGAATAAATGATACTCACAAGGAACGGTTGGTAAGCACTTGCGTTGGTAAATACAGTAATATAGTTTTCTAATGTAAAACTGTCCCATGTTAATTTACCTGTGGCAATCGCCTTGGAATCAGTAAACGAAAATAAAAAGATTAGAACAACTGGCAGTGTATAGAGCACAAATAATACATATGCCATCATGTGAATTATGGCATTGGCAAATTTATTGTTGATCTTTTGTTTCACCAAACTTGTTTTTACTTTTGAAACGGACATATAGTTCCCCTTGGATTCTACTTTTGTCATGACTGCAAGTAGAATCATCGAAGCTAACCCTAGAAAAATAGCTAATAAGGCGGCTAAATCTCTGGAACTGACGATACCGGAAAATGTTAAGATCATCGGTGTGATCGTTTGGAATTCTCCTCCGACCACTTTTGGTGCTGCAAATGCCCCTAATCCTCCGATAAACTGCAAAATAGTCAAGGCAAAAATGGTTGGTTTTAAAACGGGAAGAATCACCTTTCTTATAATGTGGAAATCAGTTGCCCCCATATTTCTTGCAGCTTCAATCGTTTGATAGTCTACTTTTTGCAAGGCATTTAATAAGAAGATGACATAGTTTGATGTACTAGAGAATGTCATAACAAACAAGACGGCCCAAAATCCTTTAAACCAATTCGGGTTCATATCCGGAAAAATGGATAGCAAAAGGTTGGTCACGATTCCTACATCACCATAAATAAATTGATAGCCTGCTACTAATACGATCCCTCCATAGATTAAGGTTGAATAATAGCCAAACCGTAGAAACTTCATTCCCTTGATTTCAAAATAACCCATGATAAATACTAGAAACAGACCAACCATATTCACTGTTATAACCACGGCAATTGCTAAAATAAAGCTGTTCCATAAGCTTCCCATTGCACGTTCAGATTTCATCAACTTTTCAAATGGCTCTAACGTAAAGCCACCATCCTGGAAAAACGTCGCGATTAATAGATTGATATTCGGGTAAATCAGGTAGGCGATACATAGCCACGATAATACAATCCCAATAGCAAGGATAAACAGGTTGTTTTTTAATTTATACTTATTTTGTATTTGCATCATGTCCACCTTCTAATAAGCTAAAATATCTGATGTTTGAAATGCGATTCTTTTTCTACTTCCCAATCCATAATCGTTTGAATTATCTTCTATCTCCATATTTGCGATTCGTTGATTACCTAACTCATAAATGACTTTAGAAGAAATGCCGTGATACTCTTTTTCAACAATTTCTCCTTCTACTATCACGTCATATTTTTTGACATCGACATTTTTAGTTGTCACTTTTCCTGGTCTGATATAAGCTTTTTTCGATGGATCAATCGCTACATTACATTCATTTTTTATTCGCTGTAAAAATGATGGCTGTAAAAAGTTGTTATCGCCAATAAAGTTACAAACAAATTCTGTTTTCGAATGATCAAATATTTCCTTTGGTGTTCCAACCTGTTCAATATTGCCTTTGTTAAATACTGCGATTCGGTCAGACATTGTTAGTGCTTCTTCCTGATCATGCGTAACATAAATGGACGTGATTCCGAATTGCGACTGTAATTTTTTTAATTCTCCTCTAAGTTGTTTTCTTAGCTTAGCATCCAAGTTGGATAACGGTTCGTCAAGCACAAGAATTTTTGGTTTTATTACAAGAGCCCTTGCAATGGCAACCCGCTGCTGTTGGCCGCCTGATAAATCAGATACTTTTTTAAAAAGCTGTTCTTCATTTAAATCTACTTTCCTGGCAATTTCCCTAACTTGTTTATCTACTTCATCTTTTTTGTATTTTCTTAATTGAAGTCCAAATGCTAAATTTTCATATACATTCATGGTTGGAAACAGTGCATAGCTCTGAAATACCATACCTATTTCACGGCGTTCTACAGGAATATCGTTTATTCTCTCTCCATTAACTAGGATGTCGCCATTTGTTGGATTGATAAATCCAACTAAACTCCTAAGCGTCGTTGTTTTCCCACATCCTGAAGGTCCCAGAAGTGTAAAAAACTCGCCTTCTTTAATTTCAAGATTTAAATTGTGAATGGCTGTGAAATCACCAAATTTGATTTGAATATTTTTGAATTCAATCATCTTATTCCCTCCACTAGTTTAGAAAAATGAAACCTTGGTTTTCAACCAAAAACCAAGGCCAATTAACCTTATATATTTATTGAATTTCTAAAGTGATTTTTTCAATCCAAGCGTCAATATTTTCAGTAATGAATTCCCAATCCATGTCTTGCTTCTTCACGGATTCATGTAATGCTTTTACCTCTGGATTAGCTGATTTAGCTGCCTCTATATTCGTTGGCATAGAGTTAAATTCTTTTGCCCATTCTGCTTGTACTTCAGCACTTCCAAACCAGTTAATAAATTCTTCTGCAACCTCTTTATTTTTCGTTCCTTTCACAATCGCAACTTGTTCTGTAACGTATGGTACACCAATTTCAGGGGATACAATACCTGCTTTCACACCATATTCTTCTTCTCTTTGTTGAATTCCGCTTGAGAACATTTGACCGAATGGGGTCGTTCCATTTGCTAAGTTTGCATAAAAAGGAGTACCTTCTGTTGCAAGAGTCCCATTGTCAAAGAACTTCTTAATTTCTTCCCAGCCTTCAGCCGAAATACCAAATTCACCATTTGGATCTTGGTGACGTACTAAAATACCTGCAATGACAGTTCTAGTTGTATCCCCGCCTAAACTAGTTGGTACTTCATATAAACCATGAAATGCTTCATTTTCCCATAATTCTGGCCAGTCAGATGCAGCCGTTTCTTCCGTGTATAAATCAGAATTGTAGATTAATAGAATCGCTTGTTTCACTAATGAATGATAGTAACCTTCAGGGTCGCTTGTCCCCTCTTCTACTTCATCTGCCCAGACAGGGGTGAATGGTTCAAGAACATCTTCATTTTTTAATGCAATATAGTTCATTTCATTTAATCCGTAAACAACATCTGCAATTGGATTTGCTTTTTCTGCAATTAATTTATTTCGAATGTCTCCTCCACCCGCTTCAACGATTTCAATTTTAAATCCTTGTTCAGCAGCTTTTTCCTTCACCCAATCTCCACGACCATCCGATGCAGAATTTGTATAAATTACTAGAGATTTATCTTTTCCTTCCGCAGCTCCCTCGGAGGATTCTTGATTCCCTCCACAAGCTGTTAAAACCATACTAAAAACAAGTGCAACGATTAATAACCACGTTTTCTTCATAAAAAATGATCTCTCCTTTTGTTTTTTGAACGTGTCAATTTTGTCTTGCATGGTTATTATATAAGCTGATTTTTTTTAAAACAATACGATTTACGGAATCTTTAAAATATTAATACATGCTTTACAAATTGAAAAAAATGTTGAAAATAAGGGTGAAAAATAGGGGTTTTTTATATTATTGGAACGTGTCAAATAAAGGTTTTACTGTTTTGTAAAGATTGTAAAGGCCTTTATTTTACTACTTCTATCCGCCAATGATATACTCCAGAATTTCACTTCGAAAAAAGCTCTTATATCAAGGATTGAAGCTCTTTTTGCTGAAATGTCACCATGATTTTAACTCCTCACCAAAAAAATCTATCTAAGCCTAATTTTTGCATCTTTTCATAGACTAATCTAGATTTCTATATATTTGGATTGATTCAGCAAAAAAGCGAAGGCGAGAACTAGATATCCCCTCACGTCTGTATAATTCAAAAATGGTATATTTGTTTTCGGATAACAAAAAGACTACTTCAAAACTGAATCTTGAAGCAGTCTTTACACCTTTTAGTATGAACAATTCTTATATCTACATACAGTTACCCTTCAATCGTTTGTCACTTCTGTAAATCAAACTGAATGTAGTCAGTTGATAATAACTTGGTGACGTTACATTCACGACAAATGTATGAATGCCTTTCTCCAAAATTATTGTAATGAAATACATTTAATGTAATTTGGTTACTTTTACAATTCTTTACACAAACTTCATAAGAAAAGGTATATTTTTTACCTTTGAAATGATTTTTTTACAAAAATAAGGTCTTTTAACCCTTTACTTTATTTCTCGAACTCTCTTTCAGATGACAAATAGTAGATTCGATTTTTCGTTGTTCCATCACTAGGTAAATTCATAGAACGGAGTAGTCTTGAAGCTAAATAGGGAGAGGAAATTTGTAAAAAATCTCTTAGCTTTTTGTTCGTTATCTCAGGGCCGCAAAGGAGAAAATAATCTTTTACTGCAGCAATATGTGCATCTTTCACTTTGTTTTTACATTGAGGACAGTACCACGTACCGTACGCTCTCTCCATTGGAAGATGATGACAAGTAGGACAAAAGACCCCTTTAAGTAGCTCATCATAATGAATGCCATATTGTTCTAGAATCGGTTTATCAAGAGGCGTATGCTGCTTCTTCAAAAGCTTTATCATCCTTTTAATGTCCTTTAACGATATGCGTTCTTCAGGATATTCCTTTTCGATCTGGGTAAATCTTGTTGATAGAAAGTTACGATGGATTACTTTTTGATGAAGGTCCAGGTTTTCAGGAGAGGTGCGAAGAAGTGCTTTCGGATGGGTAAAAACAACGTGAGAGAGAATCGGTATTTCCGGAAATTGATTTTTTCTTAACCACTTTTTTAGTTGCAACTCTTGGCGACTTATTTGAACGATCGGATCTTCAAAGACTGTTTCTTTTCCATCTAACGTTCGAATTAGTTGATGAAATATTGGATCGAAATAGATTTTACCGGCTATATTTTTTACCTCTAGAATCATAATAAAGTTCGTAGATATAACAAATGAATCAAGCTGAAAATAGTGAGTAGAATCATGTAAGCGAAGGTCGTGAAGAATGTAGTAGTCCTTTTCGGATAGGAAGCTTAATGGATAGTCAAGATATGTTTCTCCTTTGTAACCTGAAAGTCTTTTTGATAAATTTTCATTCATGATTGGGCTTTTTGAATGAATTGGTGGTGTCCGGCAAATCAAAGCTTGTAATTTTTCAATTGAAAGGGGAACAGTACGTATTTTAACGATCATTTTATCACTCCTAGCTGGTTTTACCCGCTTATTTCGATGTTTTCTGATAAAATCCTGCTTAAGATTAAGAAAAATTTTGGCGCTAGTAAGATGATTTTGCAACTTTGAAGGGGAATCTTGCAACTCTTAGAGAGAATTTTGCAACCTTTGTGGGGGATTTTGCAACTTAACTTGATAATTTTGCAACTTTGCTATTTTTTCTTGTATTCGATAAAATTCGACACGAATCTCATCTTCATCGTAATTAAAATAACGCCGCATCCCTGCGGCGTTATTTCATATTTACTCTCTCTTCAGCTATCTTTTTGATATACCGATTCCTCGTAATAAAAAATTCCTTCATATACTGCTCTAAAAACACCCGATCTGCGAGCTTACCTACTAGACCAAACGGCGAGGTGTAATCAAATGTATCAATCATGAGTGTTCCATTCGTTTTTTCAATAAATTCGTGGACATGATAAAAGCGTTTGAATGCCCCTTTTTCCATCTCATCGACAAATCGGTTTGGAAAGTCAAATTCAGTAATACGTGCGGTCAGCTTCTGCTTGATTCCAAAATGGATCGCTTCCCACGTTACGGATTCGTTTAACCCGATCAAACCGCTTGTCACACCTGCGATTGCTCGTTCATTCGTTTGACTCGTTGATCGGGTATGTATATCAATATCGCGGGCGACATCAAAGCAGATTTCGCGCGGTGCATAAATAAACATATCTGTCTTAATTATCGGCACAATGATCTTCCTATCTTACTATTTTTTCACTTGTAGTAAGTCAAAACGATTACCGTACAAGTCTTCAAAAACAACTTCTATTCCCCATGGCACTTCTCTTGGCTCGCCAAAGAAGGTAACACCTTTTTCCTTCATTATTGTATAGTCGCGGTTAAGGTCATCTGTTTCAATTACTAAAAATACGTGCTGTGCAGCCTGGGAACCTACACGTTCCTTTTTTGCATCGGTATCTGCTTGAACAAAGACAATCGCTGTTTCACTTCGCTTTGATGGGACAACTGTTACCCAACGCATTCCCTCACCAAACGATTGATCGGAAAGTAGTGTAAAGCCTAATACATTTGTATAATAATCAATTGCCTCATCATAATTGTTTACAAGAATGGTGAGATGTCCAATTTTTCGATTCATTCCGTGACCCCTCTACACTATTCTTTCAGATTAAGCTTCGCGAGCGCATCTGCTAATGCATTGTTTGCAAAACCTTCATCTTGTTTTTTCATATACTTATCCACATCTCGTTTTGATACCTTACTATTTTGATTCTTCTTCCTTCTTGCTTGGAAAGCAGACATTTTTTCGCGATGACCACAGCTACAAGCGAAAATTTGTCCTTCTCCTTCACCTCTAAGCTCCAGCTTTTTGTGACAATTTGGGCAGCGTGCATTGGTTACTTGTGAAACGCCTTTACGATAACCACATTCACGATCCTGACAAACGAGCATTTTCCCCTTTTTACCATTCACCTCAAGAAGGAGCTTGCTACATTCAGGACATTTTTTTCCTGTCACGTTGTCATGCTTGAATCGTTCTTTACTATTTTTTATTTCATTGACAATTTCTTTGGCGTATTGCTTCATTTCATTGATAAACGCTTGCTTCGATAAGGAACCTTTCGCGATTTTTGTCAGCTTTTGCTCCCATTCTGCTGTTAACACTGGTGATCTCAGATCCGCTGGTACGAGCTGCAATAGCTGTTTCCCCTTTGTGGTAATGAAGATCTCTTTGCCCTTCTTTTCAATTAGAAAACTGCTATAAAGCTTTTCGATAATATCTGCTCTCGTCGCAACCGTTCCAAGCCCACCAGTTTCACCAATTGTTTTAATTAAATCCTTGTTTTCTCCAGCCATATATTTCGTTGGATTTTCCATCGCTGACAGAAGAGCCGCTTCATTAAAACGAGCAGGAGGCTTTGTTTCACCTGTTGTTTTCGTTAACGACACAATTGATAATGAATCACCCTTTGATAAGGCCGGTAGCTTTTGCTCCTCCTCATGATCATCATCTGGATAATCACTAAACACTTCTTTCCAGCCTTGGACAATGATTCTTTTGCCCTTAGCTGTAAACCGTTCATCTTCAATTTTTGCCGTTATAACGGTTTGCTCATATTGATGCGCTGGCAAAAGTACGGCTAAAAAGCGCTTGATAACTAAGTCATAAATTTTGCGCTCTTTATCACTTAAAGCGCTAAGTGGTACCGATTCTTCCGTTGGTATGATGGCATGGTGATCGGAAACCTTCGCGTCATCAACAAATGACTTGTTTGCTTTAATTGGTTGCTTTGTAATTTTGGCAATAACTTGGGCGTACTCTTTTGTTCTACATGCTTCGAGTCGATCCTTTATTGTTTCAACAATATCACTTGTTAAGTATCTTGAATCTGTTCGCGGGTATGTCAATACTTTGTGCTGTTCATATAGCTTTTGCATGATCTGGAGCGTCTCTTTTGCAGAATAGCCAAAGCGTTTATTGGCATCACGCTGTAGCTCTGTTAAATCATACAGTGCAGGTGAATACGTCTTTTTCGGTGTTGTTTTCACATCTTCAACAGTTGCTGTTTTCCCTTTTAGCTTAGCTAGAAGTGGATCAATCTTCTCTTCTGCAAATGTTTTTACATCATTTGTTTTAGCATCCTGCCATGTAAGCGTTAGGCTATTAGTGGTCGTTGCTTTCATTCCATAATATTTTTTCGGCTTGAATCCTTTGATTTCCTCTTCACGCTGAGCAATCATCGCAAGAGTTGGTGTTTGCACGCGTCCCGAAGAAAGTTGTGCGTTGTATTTCGTCGTTAATGCACGTGTCGCATTTAATCCAACGATCCAGTCTGCTTCCGATCTAGCAACCGCTGATGCATATAGATTTTCATACTCCTTGCCGTTTCTCAGTTTGCGAAAACCTTCTTTGATCGCTTTATCTGTCACAGATGAAATCCATAACCGCTTGATTGGTTTATTCACGCGCGCCTTTTCAATAATCCAACGAGCGACAAGCTCACCTTCACGACCTGCATCTGTTGCAATAACGATGTCACTTACATCTTTTCTTAAAAGCTGTGATTTTACGGATTGAAATTGTTTGCCTGTTTTTTTAATGACAACAAGCTTAAGTGGCGATGGCAGCATTGGTAAATCCTCTAACCGCCATGATTTATAGTTATCTCCATAGGCTTCAGGATCAGCTAATGTAACAAGATGACCTAGTGCCCATGTCACAATGTATTTGTCTCCTTCAAGAAAGCCATTTCCTTTTTTATGACAATTTAACACTCTAGCCAAATCTCTTCCGACTGATGGTTTTTCAGCTAGAACGACTGTTTTACTCATATAAACATCCTTTCAAAAACCTTTTTACTATTTACCTATTATAAGTTTAATTGCCATAGAAATCTAATTCAGATGAACATTACTATTTTTGTTTCATTCATTACCAGTAGCATAATAAAAAAAACAATAGTAGAATGAGCAAAGATACTGTTTAATCTTGGAGGTTTAATAAAGCAATGAGTCTATTAACTATCGATAATCTTAGTCACAGTTTCGGTGATCGCACTTTATTTAAAGATGTCACTCTCCGCCTTTTACAAGGAGAACGCGTTGGTCTTGTTGGCGCTAATGGTGTAGGGAAATCTACTTTAATGAATATTATAACAGGGCAACTAATTCACGACACAGGTCGTGTTGAATGGACTCCAGGAGTTCGTTATGGTTATCTTGATCAGCATACCGTTTTAACGAAAGGCAAAACAATTCGTGATATTTTAAACGATGCATTTCTTCCGCTTTTTGAGCAAGAGAAGGAATTAAATATTGTCACAGATAAAATGGCAACTGCCACGCCTGAAGAGCTTGAAGAATTATTGAATAAAATGGCAGAAATTCAGGACCGTTTAGATGCAGGTGGCTTCTATTTACTTGATATGAAGGTGGAAGAAACGGCTAGAGGGTTAGGACTTGATGCAATTGGTCTTGATCGTGATGTATCCGCACTAAGTGGTGGGCAACGTACGAAGGTTCTTCTCGCAAAACTTCTATTAGAACAGCCTGATGTTCTATTACTAGATGAGCCGACAAACTACTTGGACGTGGAACATATTCGTTGGTTAAGTTCTTATTTAAGAGACTATCCACATGCATTTCTCTTAATCTCGCATGATACGGAATTTATGAACGGTGTATCTAATGTGATTTTCCAATTAGAATTTTCAAAACTAACACGTTATACAGCTACTTATGAGAAATTCTTAGAGCTTGCTGAGATCAATAAAAATCAACATCTTCATGCATACGAAAAGCAAAAAGAATTCATTAAAAAGCAAGAGGACTTTATTGCCAAAAATAAAGCGCGCTACTCAACAACAGGTCGGGCGAAGAGCCGTCAAAAGCAGTTGGATCGTATTGAGAGGATTGACCGTCCTGAAACAGCGATTAAACCAACGTTCGAGTTTAAAGAATCTAGAAGTAGTAGCCGCTATGTATTTGAAGCAAAGGATCTTGAAATTGGATACAATGAGCCATTATTACCTAAATTAACGATGACGATTGAACGCGGAGAAAAAATCGCCATTGTTGGCGCAAACGGAATTGGAAAATCAACCTTGCTTAAAACGATTCTTGGAAAAATTGATCCTTTAGGTGGAACGACAAATCGCGGTGACTTCTTATTCCCATCTTATTTTGAACAAGAGGTAATCGCAGGATCAATCACACCGATTGATGATGTCTGGAATGCCTTTCCAAATCTTGATCAGCACCAAGTGCGCGCACTTCTAGCACGCGCTGGACTGAAAAACGAGCATATTTCACGCCCGTTAACACAATTAAGTGGTGGCGAGCAAGCGAAAGTGCGCCTATGTAAGCTACAAATGAACGAAAGCAACTGGCTACTCTTTGACGAACCAACAAATCACCTTGACGTTGTAGCAAAGGAAGAGCTAAAACGTGCCATTAAAGCATACAAAGGAACAGTTGTCATGGTATGCCATGAGCCTGATTTTTATGAAGATTGGGTAACAAAGGTTTGGGATATTGAGGATTGGGTGCAGAATAGTTAAAAAAGTAAAACGAGCTTGAAAATCAAGCTCGTTTTACTTTTTTTAATTCAACTTTCTTTTGAATTAAGATTGTTAACTTCTATTTTCAAGACTATGGATTCTCTGTTCTACTACTTTTTTTATTATGATAGCTACCTCATCGTCATTTTACAAGCGAATGTTTAAACGCATAGATGACAGCTTGTGTCCGGTCCTGCACCTCGAGCTTGCTTAAGATGTTGCTCACATGCGTTTTTGCCGTTTTCAAGGCAATAAATAGTTCATCCGCAATTTCTTGATTCGATTTTCCTTCCGCCATTAGCATGAGAATTTCCATTTCTCGTGTTGTTAATTGGTCATGAGGATTTGTTACATTTTTTTGACGCATTTTCATCATCATCTTACCGGTTACTTCGGGCTCTAAAATGGATTGTCCTTGATATGTAGAACGGACAGCATTGGCAATTTCACTTGCTTTAGAAGTTTTTAGTAAGTAGCTAGTAGCACCCGCCTCGAGGGCAGGATATACCTTTTCATCGTCTAAAAAACTTGTGACGATAATGATTTTCGCCTCAGGCCATGATTCGATAATTTGCTTTGTTGCTTCAATCCCGTCCATCTCTTTCATCACTAAATCCATTAAAATGACATCTGGGCGGAGGTCTAAACAAAGCTCAACACCTTTCTTGCCATCATCCGCTTCACCAATGACTTCAATATCTGGCTGTGCAGATAAATACGATGAGACGCCAATTCGTACCATTTCATGATCATCAACAAATACTACTTTAATCAATCTCCATCACCCTCTACTGCAAGTACAGGAACCTTTACTTCTAAACGTGTTCCCTTATTTTTTAAGCTCACAATCTTCAACGTTCCACCAATTTCAACCGCTCGCTCATGCATATTCTGTAAGCCATATGAACCTGTTTTTCCTTCATTCATCTCAAAGCCAACGCCATCATCAGACACTCTCATAATGACAAAACTGTCTCGCTTAATGATTAAGACATCAAGGCTTGATGCCTTTGCGTGACGAAGTGTGTTCGAGACAGATTCTTGAAGAATCCGGAATAAATGATCCTCAACCCCTTTATCCAACGGGATCGGCTCGATTTTCCACTTTATGTTCATTGTCACCTTTTGCAGTAATTCCATCAAGAGCTCTTGAACACCCTCTTGGAGTGTTTTCCCTTTTAAAGCGACAGGACGTAAATGCAAAAGCAGCGCCCTCATTTCAAGCTGTGATTGATGAATGGTTTCCTCTACTAGCTTCAGCTGCTTCGTCTCTCTATCATCTGCTGCTGGCCTAGACTCTGTAATCGCAGACATCATCATCGAAGCCGCAAATAGCTGTTGGCTAACGGAATCATGAAGCTCACGTGCTAATCGATTTCTTTCCTGTGAGACCATTTCTTGAATCACTTTCTCCTGGTCCTCCGCTTTTTCATTTGCAAGCTTTTGGGAAAGCTTTATTTGCTCTAGCATTTGATTTTGCACTTTTTCAATTCTGATCCAAATATCATGGATCTCAGGTAATACTTGTTGCTTGGAAGGAAGAGACCGTCCTTTTTCAAGTTCCCGTATCGCGGTTTCAATCGTCATAAATTGCTTTTTCCAAAAGAAACCTGAAAATGCACCAAAACAGACACCTGCTAAAATGCTCATACTTGGAACAATGTAGATAAAAGGTAAATCCGCTACCTTTTGCTCCCAAAGTGAACTCCAGTTTCCTAATGGAAATGCCATAAAAAACATAACGGAAAATAAAACAAAGACGATAAGTGAGAAAAGAGCACCAATGAGAATCTGCCGTTGCATAATGCTCATACTCGCTTCACCTCAAGTTTACCAGAGATAAGTGAGGTGATGAGCTTTACTTTCTGTTCTGCCTGCTCATAATCTGCTGTTTCATAAACAATCGTCTCGTTAACAGTTCTCTGCTCCTGCTCCTGTAAAATAGCCACTGTTCCAGCTATGACAGAGTGATTGATATGAACCCCCACCTCATACGGTACAAGGATTTGAACATTACCGACTAAGCTTCGAATTGAGATAATAGCCTCACCTTTAGGTAAAACCGTATCACTTAGATCAATCACTGTGTTTCCAATACCCACCTGAATGTTAACATCATTCCATTCATACACATGTTCCGGTGTCTTTTGGCTTGTAAAAAACTTATTTTCAAAGATTTTTTGTTTTTTAAAAAGGATTCCAGAGTCAGCTTCAGATTTTTGTTCCAAAATAATCGGCTTTATCTGCTTAGGCTGCTTTTGCGATTGGAAAAACTGAACAACAAGATAAAGAAGAGCGACACATAAAAAGTAACGAAAGCTCATCATGTTCAGAACCGTTATAATAAGCCATAACCAGCCAATCCAATATAATAATTTACCTAGAAAACGCGGCCTCCACTTCTTCCCTAAGTAAATACAACCAATGGATAAAATAAAGGTTACAATTAAACCACCATTAAAAAACAGGATTTCTAAAACAAGAAGGAGAATTCCTACTAAGACAATCCAATTCAAATAATCAGTTTTCATATTACGCATCACGAGGTTCCTCCTTCCTGATTGACAGCGCTAGTTAAGAAAAGCGCAAGCGCCTTGTTCAGCCTCGGGCAAATAAGACGCTCTTGAATAGAAGGTGTTTTTTACCTTCAATTCAAGAGTGGCTTAGACCCAAGAGGGGCTGGACGCTTGCGCTGGACACGAAAACTAAGTCAAAAAATTTATACTTTTCTTATCCGTGTACATAAGACACTTCATAAAAGAAGGTAATCGTCACCTTGTCTTATGAAGTAGCTTAGACTCGAAACATGCTTAGCTATTTTCATTTGATGCTAAAATAAGGCGTATGTCCTTACGCCTTATTAGCATACCATTTTTTTATTATGAAATCGTCTTTGTTTCTTCATTTTTCAGTTGCTTTTCTAGCTGTGCAATTCGTCCATCAATTGTATTACGGTGGTACGAAGTATTCACTTGGTGTTCTAAACGATCAAGATAACCTTCCATCTCTTCAAAGCGAGAATATGCTTTTGTCGAATAGCTGTTGTTTTCCACTACTTTGTTCATACGGTGGTGAGCGCGAGCCATATTTTCTCTACCCATCAGCTCCATGCGTTTAATGTGCATATCTTTAAGCTTATGCTTCATCTCCTCATATTTCTGTTCAAGCTCTTCTAGCTGACGGTTTGTTTGCTGACGTGATTCATTTAAACGTGCAACACGTTCCTCATAATGAGTCTGCTCTTTTATAGCAAATTCATAAAGATCTGTTTCACCAGCTTTTAAGGCAATTTCAGCTTGATGCTTACGCTTTTCAGCTAAATGAAGGGCCTCATTATACTCACGATTAAACTCTTCTTTTAATAGATATTGACGTTCGACTAGCTTACGCACCTTTTCCGTTTCAGCCTCACATTGTCTTAAATAATGGTTCAGTACTGAGATTGGATTTTTTTGTTCCTTATGATCTAATGCCTCATGTAAATCAGCTGCAATTGAGTCCTTGATTCGCGTAAAAATGTTTGCCATTTTCATCTCTCCTTTATATTTAAGGTAAGGGGATGGAACCCGCTTATTCCTTTTATTACTTTTTATTTAATCTGAAATTAAGTTTTGTATGGTTCATTTTTGTTGTTTCTTGCTTGTATCATTAAGTTGGATCTTATAGGTTGCCTTTTAAATCATTCCATTCCTTTTCAAAGTTCGTGAATGGATCATTATCTTCCTTTATTTTTGCAGCCTTGGGTTTGTTCCAATTTTTATAGACAACATATAAGATATAAACAGCAACAAATCCTAAAATAGCTGGCAGGTTAGATGCTGATGCAAATAATGCAATAATACCAATGGTCGCCCATATTATTTTAGTAAATGTCGAATTTGTTTTGATGAAACCCTTATATGCGAAATACATGATGAGTAGACTGATCCCAAGTGCAATCATAGGAGCAAGGTTAGAAAGTAAGACGATTACCGCCACCCCGCCTAAAAGTAAGTAACCAAATTTTTTCATTTCTTGTTTCCTCCTTTCGTTTTGCTATGTCCTTATCTTACCTACATTTAAGATTCCTCATAACGAGCTCTAGCTTTATTTTCATCTAAGGCTTAAGACGTAGGCTGAATGAGCCCAATGATTTTCACTCGATGTATACATGTTTTTTAGAGAATTGGTAAAAATATGTAGAAATATATATTTTATCGAAGGAGGGTGTACATTGACTGAAAAACTCCCACAAGAAAACATGCCGTATAGCCCAGAATCTTTCTGGATAAAGTCAGCAGAGTTACCGACTTTTCCATCCCTATCCATTGATACTGAAGTTGATGCAGCTATTGTAGGTGGTGGAATTACTGGTATCACAGCCGCATATTTGTTAGCAAAACAAGGATTAAAAGTCGCCGTAATCGAAGCAGATCGTGTACTTAATGGTACAACAGGGCATACAACCGCAAAAATCACAGCACAGCACGGGTTAATCTATGATGAATTAATTCAACATATGGGAGAGGAAAAAGCGAAGCAATATTATGAAGCAAACGATGATGCACTTCGTTTTATTCGCCAAACAGCGAAAGAGCTACAAATCGAATGTGACATAACTGAAGAAGATGCCTATATGTATGCGGTTAGTGATGAATATGCCCGAAAAATCATGAAGGAGTATGAAGCTTATCAAAAACTAGGTGTACATAGTGAATTTTCTGAAGGTATCCCCTTACCTTTGGATGTTAAGGGTGCTGTCATTATGAAAAATCAAGGTCAATTCCACCCTGTAAATTACTTAAAGGGGCTCGTAAATGAAGTAACGAATTCGGGTGGAAAGATCTACGAACAAACGGTAGCAATCGATATTGATCAAACAATGCCAAAACCAATGATTATTACACGCGAGGGATATCGAGTTACTTGTAAGTATGCCATTGCTTGCTCACATTTCCCTTTCTTTGACGGCAAAGGATTTTATTTCACAAAATTGCATGCCGAGCGATCCTACGTTTTAGGTGTACGAACAAAACAGCAATTTCCCGGCGGTATGTATTATAGTGCAGATTCTCCTGCTCGTTCATTGCGCTCCACACCATATAAAGAGGAAAAGTTAGTATTAATAGGCGGTGATGGTCATAAAACGGGTGAAGGCACTTCGACATCGATGCATTACAAGGCACTGGAGAAATTCGGAGAGGATATTTTAGGAATTGAGGAAATCAACTATCGATGGTCTGCACAGGATCTCTATACATTAGACAAGGTTCCTTATGTTGGGCCAATTACGTCGAACAAGCCTAATATTCTCGTTGCCACAGGCTATCGAAAATGGGGAATGTCAAACGGAACAGCTGCAGCTAAATTGCTTAGTGATCTTGTCCTAGAAAGAGAAAATCCCTATCAAGAATTATATAGTCCAGCGAGATTTTACGCAGATCCAAGTATCAAAAAGTTCCTGATGCAAAACTTAAACGTCGCTGGTCACCTAATTGAAGGAAAAATTGATATTGCAGATAAAAGAATTGCCGATATTGGCAATGATGAAGGTTCAGTTGTTGTAATCAACGGAAAACGTGCGGGCTGTTATAAAGATCACGAAGGAAATATTAATCTTGTTGATACAACCTGTACTCATTTAGGCTGTGAAGTTGAGTGGAATAGTGGTGACCGCTCTTGGGATTGCCCATGTCACGGGTCGAGGTTTTCTGTTCAAGGTGATGTCATTGAAGGACCTGCAAAGAAGTCATTAAAGCGCGTGGATTTGAATTAACTGTTTTGAATTTTGGGAAATAGAAACAATGCAAAGCAGATTGTTTTTTGTCATAAATGAAAATCCCGATTTATTTTATTAATAAATCGGGATTTTTTATGAGGTACAGTTTGAGAGTAACAACTATGTAGCCTTTTTGCGATTCGCCGGCAACCATCGAGATCATTGCCTTTTTTGCGGCTTTTAGGCACATTTAGGAGCTTTTCATTACCTCTAGCGCCCTTTTTCGAGACTCACGGGCACATTTGTATTCCTTTGATAACAAAACATAACCATATTGTTCTTCAAATTAATGTAACTATAATCATAAAGGAACTAATTTCGCATGGAACTTTAAAACCCTTTTACATTAGCCCATAAAACTAGATAAAGGCTTCAAATCAGGCTTTACTTAAAATCACTACTTTCTTTCGTACAACAAAAAGAGCGATTACTTTAATAGTAACCGCTCTTTGGTAGTAGGACAAATATATATATATCTAGGGTTTTTAAAATTACACTATTTTGAGGATTAAAACCTTTTTTAACCACTCAACCATTTTCCATAAAAATGGCTCCGCAGGTAGGACTCGAACCTACGACCGATCGGTTAACAGCCGATAGCTCTACCACTGAGCTACTGCGGAATAAATCTAAAAAAGTGGGCCTAAATGGACTCGAACCATCGACCTCACGCTTATCAGGCGTGCGCTCTAACCAGCTGAGCTATAGGCCCATTAAAACTTATAAGCGGGTGAAGGGAATCGAACCCTCATCATCAGCTTGGAAGGCTGAGGTTTTACCACTAAACTACACCCGCGTGAAACGATTTGGAGGCACCACCCGGATTTGAACCGGGGATAAAGGTTTTGCAGACCTCTGCCTTACCACTTGGCTATGATGCCTTAAATATGGCTGGGCTAGCTGGATTTGAACCAACGCATGTCGCAGTCAAAGTGCGATGCCTTACCGCTTGGCTATAGCCCATTAATTTATTTTTAAAATAAATGGGGCGACTGATGGGAATCGAACCCACGAATGCCTGAACCACAATCAGGTGCGTTAACCACTTCGCCACAATCGCCATTACTATATGGTGGAGGGGGGCAGATTCGAACTGCCGAACCCGAAGGAGCGGATTTACAGTCCGCCGCGTTTAGCCACTTCGCTACCCCTCCGTATTTTTTAAATTTTTAGATAATTAAATTCAAATGGTGGCTCAGGACGGAATCGAACCGCCGACACATGGATTTTCAGTCCATTGCTCTACCAACTGAGCTACTGAGCCATACAGTTTATGGCTTCCACTAAACTTCGAATCTCTGCGTCAGCTCTT
>NZ_JAIQUM010000040.1 GCF_020075705.1 Metabacillus rhizolycopersici
AGGGTTGGGTTTTGAAGAAAAAATACCGAAAGAATTGTTGTCAGTCCTTTTTGCAAAGGAAGCAAAAAAGGGACAACCTCTTTCGGACTTATTCAAACACTGGAAAGTAGTAAAGAAATGGCATGATAACCTACTAAAAAAGATGAAAAAAATAAAAATGAATGTAAAACACTGCTTTTTACAAGATTTTATTGTTTCCGATATCTCGTTTACTAGCGAAATAGAATTTCCTTTTTAGCTCTATGGAATAAAAAACTTTAAGCTTGTTTTTCTGCACAGACACTTCGGTGTGAAAATTCCGATAGAAGGATTGCTGTGTGGGACTTCAGGTAGTTCTGGTAACTCCAGCCCCTTGGTGTGCTCTTCGGAGATCGAAAGACTTGGGTGACTTCGGCAACTAGACCCTCACCAGCGAAGGGTCGGGTAAAACTTTGTTTTGTTCCCTACTTCATAAAACCTACGATTTGTTATGGTTTTATATAACATGTTATGGTTTTGAAGGAGCTGGGCAATACCTGTCTATAAAGGTTATGTATGTCTCACTTGGGACACTTACTTTATTTCAAACTTTTCGTTTCTATTACCTTTTATTTTTCTCATAACTGTTATACAATGCCAACTATGTTATTCTATAAAGTAAGATTTATCTTAGCTTTTACCGGCAGTTAATGTCCTTGTTCTTCTTTTCGAAGTCTTGAAGTTGGGGTGTTACAGCTCGTAAATCTTAGATAAAGGGAGAGATTTTCCTCCTCAATACTGAAAGGAGAACGACAAATGAAAAAATTGTTGCTAACAATTGTTATCGGGCTTATAGCATTTACACTTGCTGCATGTAACGATAAGGAGGACAATTCTAAAACAAAAACTGAGGAAACATCAGAAGAAACGACGAATAAAGAAGAAAAGGCTGCTGTTGATCCAGAAGAATTGCAAAAGAAGCTTGATGCACAGAAGGTTAAAGATGATAGTATCGTAGCCATTGTAAACGGACAGGAAATAAAGGGAATCGAATACAATAATGCTTTAGCACAATCGCAAATCGGTGCACAACAGCAAGGACAAGACCCAACTAATGAAGAAACAGCTAAACAGTTAAAAGAGCTTACACTAAACAACCTCGTTGGACAAGTCTTATTAATGCAAGATATTGAAAGACTGGGTTATCGTGCTTCTGAAGAAGAGATTACGAAAGAATTAGAAACCGAAAAAGCTCGTTTTGATACTAATGAAGCGTTTGAAAAAGCTCTTAAAGATAGTAACATGACACTTGAAGAATTAAAAAAGCAAATTTCAGATGGTGTAAAAGTTAGTCAATATATCGAAAAAGATTTGAAAGTTGAAGAAGTGAAAGAAGAAGAAATTAAGAAGCTTTATGACTCTTTCACTAGTTCTGCTGAAAAATCTGCTGATACACCGAAATATGAAGATATAAAAGATATGCTAAAAGCACAGCTTACACAACAAAAATTGCAAGAAAAAATTGCTCCTAAAGTAGAGGAGCTTCGTAAATCAGCAGAAGTTGAGTTAAAAATTTAATTTGAATTGTAATAGAGCTGTGTGACTTCGTTCACACAGCTTTTCCCCCCTATTCAATATTTATTTAATACTTCTCAAATCATGATATTACTCGTCTTCTACTGTAGTTTATTCACCGAATAGGTCATCCGAACACCCAACTACAAGTTTCTCTAAATTATTTTTGTGTTTATTAGTTTCATAAAGAAGACTTCCATCAGTGGGGTTTTCTTTCATCCCCCACTGATGGTTAGTTCGCACTTATCGGACCTTTACGGGCAGTTAATCTACCACACCTACCTTCTTTGTACACTTGAGAATCCCCGAGGTGGGAGTCTTACAGCCCGTTAAGAGTGGGATAATTTTCGACACTTCCATTTCTTTTGTCGATATTATTCTTTTTAACTGTTTTATTAGGATAATAATAAAGATATTGTAAAAATATGTCGTAAGTTTGAATTTTTAGAAAATAAGTTATAAAACAATTTACATGATATAATTCTCGAAAACGTATACACTTTTTTACAAAAAATCCTAGATGAAATGAGTGGATTACTATGTTAGTAGAAGACTTAATATTCCGTTTTGAACAAGTAAAAGAGCGTTCCCCTCTCCATACCAATGAATTACTTGATTATATGCAAAAAAGTTATATTTATGGGGAATTATCAATTATCGAATACAAAAAGCTCTTTTTTGAACTCGATAAGCTTGGTGCAGAAAAACCACATTTTGATTTTGAAGAACTTGAATCTAGTACTTCAATTTAACAGGTCTCACTATTAATTAACTGTATATCCTATTCATATTCGTTTTTATTAAAAAGCGCAAGCGTCTTGTTCAGCCTCAGGCAAATAAGACGATCAGAAATAGAAGCTGTTCTTTGCCTTCAATTCCTGAGTGGCTGTAGACCCAAGAGGCAGTCAAGAACGCGACGTCCTGTCGCATTTGACTGCACTTGCACGTCCTGTGCTTCGGGGTCGGACGCTTGCGTTGGACAATTTCTCGAAGCCAAAACTTATAAATTCTGATGGACAAGTGAAACTTCCATCAATAGAGGTTTGACACAATCCAGAGCACCTTGTTCAGCCCCAGGTCAATAAGACGATCAGGAATAGAAGCTGTTTTTCACCTTCAATTCCTGATTGGCTGTAGACCTAAGGCTTGCGCTAGATGGCGTACGCTAAACGAAAATAAAAATACGTGCTCCCTCAAGAAACACGCATCCTTCGATCATTTACTTATTTATATTCACAAAAATATCATCAACATTCGGCTCATTTTCAATCAAGCCTGCGTCCTTCATCCAATTAATCGTTTCTTCCCATTGATCCTTATTTTGACTACCAAATTCTGTTTCAGATTTCATAAGTGGTAGTAAAATATCAAGGCTTTCTTTTTCGACCTCTTCGACTAAAGGAAAGTTTGCTTCATCCTGATTGTCCAAAAGGATGTTTAACGCTTCTTCAGGATTTTCAGAAGTGAAATCATATCCTTTTGTTGCTGCACGCCAAAAAGCTTTAATACTTTCTTGCTCGTTATCCCATGTTTTATCACTAGTTACAGCGATTAACTCATTGTAGCTTGGAATGCCATAATCAGTCGGATTGAGATTTCGAGTTTCATACCCTTCATGTTTAAGAACAGGTACTTCATGATTGATGTATGCACCAATAACAGCATCTACATTTCCACTAACAAGGGAAGAATTTAGTTCAAAACCAACATCAACTAATTTTACGTTATCGGGATTACCTCCATCGGCTTTCATCATTGACTGAATAAGGGATTCATTTAATGGAATACCTGGATAGCCGACTGTTTTCCCTTCTAAATCCTTTGGTGAGTGAATCTCGCTATCGTCCTTGAAAACAACACGATTTAAAGGCGAACGAACAATGGCGCCAACTGATTTAATAGTTACACCTTGATTCGCGCGAGCAATGATTACATCTGGCTGATATGAGATTCCAAGTGTTACCTGACCTGCTGCTGCTAGATTAATCGGATCTGTTGGGTTTGCGGGAAATTGAATATCAACTTTTATTCCTTCATCTTCAAAATACCCTTTTTCTTTCGCTACATATAAATAAGTATGAACAGCATTCGGATACCAATCCAACATAATACTTACTTCTTTTAATTCTTTTGTTCCTTCTCCTCTTATTTCTGTCGATTTGCTTTCACCATTTGAACATGCAGTTAGTAATCCAAGCACTAAGCTGATTAGTACGAATAAGGCCTTTTTCATTCTGTCTTCCTCCATTTAAGTGTTCTTTTTTCCAACCAAACAACAAGAATAAATAAGATGATTCCTACGACGGATAAAAGAGCGATTGGAGCAAAAACGCCAGCTCCATCAAATTGCGTCATCATTCTTCTACTGAAATAACCTAACCCAGCTTGAGCACCGATCCATTCACCAATTGCTGCACCGATAACACTAAGTGTGACGGCAACCTTAAGGCCCGAAAAGAAATGTGGTGCACTTGCTGGTACTTGAAGCTTAAAGAAAATATCCCTTTTACTAGCTCCCATTGTTAACAATAGCTCTTTGTATTCCTTACTAGTTGAGCGGAGCCCGTCAAACGTGTTAACCGTTAACGGAAAAAACGTAATTAAAACGGTCACAACAATCTTGCTCCATATCGAGTAACCGAACCAAAGAACAAAGATTGGTGCCAGTGCAATCATCGGAATCATTTGAGATGTGATAATCAGTGGATAAAATGTCCTTTCAACGGTTTTACTCACACTCATCCATACCGCTAATCCTACGCCAAAGACAATAGAAATCATGAGGCCAATGACAATAATTAACAAGGTAGCAGGTAAATGGATCGTAAATAAAGGTTTCTTTAACTCCCACAGTTTCAGAATAATTTCCGATGGTGTTGGTAAAATAAACCCCATGTTGACGAACCTTGCACCTACCTCCCAAAAAAGGAGCAAGCAAACTACTAAGAGGGTTGATGCAGCATATTTTTTAAAAAATCTCATGATGTCACCTTCGCTCGTAGTTGATTAATTAGATCCTCTTTTATTCCAATTAGCTTCGTCTCATTTAAATCCTTTAACTTTCTCGGTCGTTCGAGTGGAACACTGACTTCTTCTAACTTACAAGTTGGTGTTTCAGTTAAAATAAAGATACGATCTGACAAAAATAAGGCTTCATTTACATCATGAGTAATGAAAAGAATCGTTTCCTTCCGTTTCTCCCACTGTGCTAACAACCATTCCTGCAAAGTCAGTCTTGTGATTGCATCGAGTGCACTAAATGGTTCATCCAATAAAAGAACCCTTGATCCACTTAAAATCGTTCGTAAAAAAGATACCCTTTGTCTCATTCCTCCTGATAATTCATTCGGGAATTTGTCTTCAACACCTTTTAAACCAAACTCTTCAAGTAATTCAAGCACTTTACGATGTGCTTCACGCTTCTTCATTCCTTTTATTTCTAAAGGTAGGCCAGCGTTTTCAGCAATTGTGCGCCATGGTAGAAGTAAATCCTGCTGTGGCATATAGCCAACCTCACCGAGACGATTAAATGCCAATTTGTTTTGCAGAAATATATCCCCTTGCGTTGGTTGCTCCAATCCAGTAATTAGTTTAAATAACGTACTTTTTCCTGAACCACTTGGCCCAATAATACTGACAAATTCCCCTTCTTTAATAGAGAGATGAAGATTTTGTAGGATTGGCATCTTCCCCGGTTCATTTTCATAATGAAAGGAAACATTTTTAAACTGTAGCGCTAGTTCACTCATCTGTCGGCCACATCATCTCGTTGAAGGCCATTTCCCAAAACATGTATTCAAAGCGGGTCGTATTCAAGAAGATTTCCTCTAATTTTACCAACTCTGATTCAATTTTGCCTTCTGCCAATTCATCGATGAGATCAATACACCAGATTGCAAGCTGGCCAAATTCGTTGGAAGAATACATTCTTACCCACTCTCCATAAAACTCATGCTCACTTGCACCTTTACGTTCATTTAACGCCTTGCCAATCTCCCAGTAACTCCACGTACACGGAAGGAGGGCGGCAACTAATTCAGCTAATGTTCCATTTTGACTAACATGCAACATGTAATGTGTATAAGCAAGCGTTGTCGGCGAAGGTTTTGCTGTTTCTAACTCTTCAACAGAAATACCAAACTTTTTTGCATATTGGCGATGAAGCTCCATTTCCTCATTTAATGTTGAATCAAGTAGTTTTGCAAAATTCCCCATTGTTGCAAGATCTGTTGCCTTAACAGCACCCAAGGCAAATACTTTAGCATACTCGATTAAATACACATAATCCTGAATCATATAAAAGCGGAACTTTTCTTTATCTAAAGATCCGTCACCAATCCCTTGCACGAACGGATGTGCATGATTCTTCTTCCAAATTGGTAACACCTTTTCTAGTAATCTTTCACTGAATTTCACGATTAATCCTCCCATTTCCTTTGAAGTAAACTCCTATTTTTCACCTAAAAAAATTCCTTTACACCTTTAAATTTAAGCTTTCTGCGTATGACACCATTCGTAAATGAACGTTACCATCACTTTCGTATATTCAATAAGCTGTTCGATCGAAACCTGTTCATTTACTGCATGTGCGTTTTGTAAATTTCCTGGGCCATATATGGCTGTCGGAATGCCAGCCTCTCCAAGCCAACCACCATCTGTTACTGTCGGCGAAACGTCGACAACAACATTTTCTTGTAAAACAGCATGGTGAGCAGCTGCTAATTTTTTTACTCCTGAATGATTAGGATCAATCTCTAATGACGGGAAGATTTCACCGCGATCAACGATCATTGATTTTCCACCCCATTCAAAAGTAGGAAGGTTCTCTCTAAGCCAAGGATCCGCACTCGCTACATGACGTATATGTTTTTCGATTTCCTTGATAATTTGCTCATAAGATTCATTTGGATAATAATGTACGGTAATCCATAGACGACATTCATCAGCAATAAATGCTGCATGCCTCCCACCTTCAATAACAGCTGGATTGATTGTATTTGTTCCTGGTAAAAAACCGGGGTAGCTTTTTGTCACCGCCCAATGGCGTTCTAACTCTTGCAAGCCTTGGATGATTTTCGTCATTTTTTCAATCGTACTTGCTCCAAATAGTTTCCCACCAGCATGAATCATTTGCCTTCTTGTAGCATCATGGAAGGTTTGTGTACTTTTCACTGTAATCCATCCAGTGATGACACCGCCTTGTCCTTGTATATGTAAATCACTCGTATCAACGACTACAGCGAAATCAGCTTTATACCCTCGATTACAACACTCCAGTGTTCCTGCTTCACCAACCTCTTCACCGATAACAGATTGAAACAGCAAACTACCTGGAAGTTCAATCCCTGCTTCATGTAAAAGCTGAATGGCAAATAACGCTCCAGCTAAACCACCCTTCATATCCGCTGCGCCTCGTCCAATGACAACCCCATTTTTCACAATCGGTGTAAATGGATCAAGCTCCCATTCTTCCTCCTCACTCACCTCCGCTACATCTATATGTCCGTTTATAATTAAACTGTTGAAATGATCAGCATCACTTCCTTTTAAGACACCTACCACATTTGGATCATTCGGATATACATCCCACATATCTACAGAAAAGCCTCTTTCTCTTAAAAAATCAGCAACAAATGTTTGAGCATCCTTCGTATTTCGTGCTGGTGGTGCTGGGGTTTTAAATTCAATAAGTTTTTTTAGTAAGTCAATTACCTCATCTTTTCGAACATCTATTTGTTCAACGAGATGCTGAATTTGCACTGACATGCGATCTTCTCCTTATAGTGTTTTGAAAAAACAAAAAACCACTTCTCTTTTTGAAAGAAGTGGTTTGAACATACGATAGTAAGTAAATTTTCGAATAGCAGAAAAATTGTCTTTGCTCTTCAAATGTAAATTCAAACACCTCTTCCCTCCGCTAGTATTATCTAGATCAGGTAATAAGGGTCGAGACAGATTGTCTCTCTCAGCTCCTAAAAGCTCCCCTAGTGGTGGTTCTATTAAATTCCAAATTGAAAGAATATTCAAAACTAACTTACACTATTTTAAACATACTATTGTTTATTTAGCAAGCGAATAAACGATTTTTATCATTTACTATGATGCATTTTTATTTATTGCAAGCCTTTTTTCAGCATCTGTCTTTCGTCTATCAACATGATCAAACAAGGCTCCGAAAGTGGACGCTAATACCTGTTGAAACAACATACATGCAATAACTGGAACAGCGACAGCAGGAGGAAAATAGTGAACAGCAATAACAGCTCCAGCACTATTATTTCGCATCCCTCCTGTAAAAATCATGGCAACCATCGTTTCTCGGTCTCTATTGAGTAATCTTCCAATCAACCATGCTAAAATATATCCTGAACATGCAAGGAAAAAAACGGTTACGATAATAAGAAGTAACTTCTTATTAATCTCAGTTAAATACGGAGCAATAACAGCACCATTCATCATGACAACAGAAGCGAGCCCTACTTTAGAAAAAGGTGCTAACACTTTGCCCATATTCACACTTTTCCCTTTCGTAAAATAATTAATCACCATTCCCAATATCGAAGGTAGAACCACCATAATCAGCAAACCATTCATGATTGAAAGCGAATCAATTTCAACCTTTTGACCAATAAGAACCGAAATCGTGAATGGGACAAGAAAAGGGGATAGCAGCGTATCAAATAAAATAATTGACAATGCTAACGCGATATTCCCCTTATAAATTGACACCCAAAAAAAGCTTGCAACACCAGTCGGGATAACTAAACCCAGTACCAGCCCTGTCACTGTTAAATGATCATTGGTAAAGAGTATTTGCCCTACAAGCCAAGCAATAACTGGCATGATAACATGCAAAAGTAATAAAATAACAATTAATGGAAGTGGGCTTTTTAATGCCCCTTTAACTGAAGAAAAGCTAGAGCCAAGACTTCCAGAAAACGTAATGAATGCAAAGACCCAAGGTATGATAAACGAGAAAAAGATTAAATGATCGGAAAAAAAGATACCAATTAATACGCTAACAGGAGTAATGATTGGCATAAACCTTTCAAGCTGTCGATTTATTGACTGAAGCACTAGGCATTCTCCTATTCTTATGAATAAAAAGTTACTTTACCATTGTAGCAAATTTTTGTTCGACCTAGTTATTTTTATTTTGCTAACAAAACGGGAGATTTATTTCTCAGCATTAATTCTAAAATGCTGGATAAATTAAAGGTTGCACATGTTTTTCTTTACATGAGCATTTCATTTCACTTTTAAAAAAATATCAATTATTGTAGGAAAGTGAATTACTATTTTGAATGTTAATTTCACCAAAATAAATCAATTAAGACATTTGGAGGTAATACAATGAAGGTTGTTGCAATTGTAGGAAGTATTCGAAAAGATTCTTATAACTTAAAGCTAGCACAATTTATTCAAAAACGATATCAAGAACAGTTTGATCTTGAAATTTTAAATATTCGCGAATTGCCATTTTATGATCAAGATATTGAAATGGACCCACCCGCAGCTGTAAAGGACTTTAAAAACAAAGTTGCCGGTGCAGATGCAGTATTATGGGTGACACCTGAATACAACGCTACGGTTCCAGGCGTATTAGTAAATGCAATTGATTGGTTATCTCGTGTAGAGAAAGTCATGAACGGCAAACCATCATGGATTGTTGGGGCTTCTATGGGGAACTTAGGAACGGTTAAAGCACAATTACATTTACGTGAAATTCTATTTGCCATGGGCCTCTCATCTCCTCTCCTTCCTGGCAATGAAGTATACGTAGGGGCTGTTCATGAAAAAATTAATGAAGCAGGCGAACTTACACACGAACCAACTGTTCAGTTTTTAGATACAGTTGTAGACAATTTTATTAATTGGATGAAGCAACAAAATCGTTAATCCACTTATGTAAAAGACCCCAATAGGATCCTATTAGGGTTTTTACGTAAGAATGGGAGAACGCAATGCATCAAGCAAAATATCTTTAATACCGTAAAAGAGATAAACTAACTCTAATTCGCTTTTTTTACACTAAAACTTTATTTTCAGCAGTTAATGCTAGTAATCGAGTCTTTATTTCATTTGTATTAATAATCTTTTGTGCAACACCTGTTTTAATCGCTGCGTTCGCAACAGCTTCTGCTACATATGCGGCTACCCTGTTATCGAAAGGATTAGGAATGACATTATCAGCATGAAGCTCCTCATCTGAGACTAATGCAGCAATTGCATGAACGGCTGCTAATTTCATTTCTTCATTTATTTCTTTTGCTTGGACGTCCAAAGCTCCGCGAAAAATACCTGGGAATGCAAGAACGTTATTAACCTGATTAGGAAAATCCGAACGGCCTGTCCCAATCACAAGTGCTCCCGCTTCCTTCGCTTCATCTGGCATGATTTCTGGTATTGGATTTGCCATAGCAAAAATAATTGGATCTTGATTCATTGAACGAACCATTTCCTTCGTAACAGCCCCAGCCGCTGATACACCAACAAATACATCTGCTCCAACAAGTGCATCTGCCAATGTTCCTTGCATTTGATCTTTATTCGTAATCAGTGCCATTTCTTCTTTAAAAGAGTTCATTCCCTCCGGACGACCTGCATAAATGATTCCTTTTGTATCACATAAGATAACATCCTTTACACCCATATGTAAAAGCAACTTTACGATGGCAACCCCAGCCGCTCCGGAGCCGTTAGCTACAACGCGAATCTCTTCTATCTTTTTGTGCACTAGTTTCAGTGCATTTAGTAAACCAGCAGCAGTTACGATTGCTGTTCCGTGCTGATCGTCATGGAAAATCGGTATATTACAAGCCTTTTTTAGACGTTCTTCAATTTCAAAACATTTAGGTGCTGCAATATCTTCTAAGTTCACGCCTCCAAAAGTAGGCTCTAATAATTTAACAACTTCTACAATCTTATCGGGATCAGTTGTATCTAAGCAAATAGGAAATGAATCAACATCTGCAAACGCTTTAAATAATAGTGCTTTCCCCTCCATAACAGGCATGGCTGCTTTCGGTCCAATATTTCCTAGACCAAGTACAGCTGTACCGTCTGAAACAACCGCAACAAGATTTCCCTTCATCGTATAATCATATACTTTGCTCTCATCATGATGAATTTCCATGCAAGGTTCTGCGACACCTGGTGAATAAGCTAGGCTTAAATCTTTCGCATTTTGTACTGGAACTTTCGAATGTACCCCTAATTTCCCTTGCTTTTCTTTATGCATTTTTAATGCTTCTTCACGTAAGGTGGACATCTTGTTAATCTCTCCCATTGTTTTGTTTTTTTGAAAATATAGAAAATTTATAATTTAAGATGTGCGAATTACTAGAAAAAATATTCATTGCAACATCTAAATACAATATGTTAAAAATCTTTCCTTACTGTAAATCGCTTCTCTCGATGAAAGCGTTGTCCTATCCAACATCTTTAGTATAAGTTGATTATTTTGGTAAATCAACTGTAAAATCTGAAAATTTCGTTAAATAAAATCTCATTCAAATGATACATCGGAAAATCTTGAGCAACGATTGATAGAGGGATCTCTTCTTTTTTTAGATTCTCAATACCCAAAGCTAAAATGGAATAATCTGATTGTTATTTTTATCGGTCAATAGTCAGTACTACGAACAATTAAACGATATCCAACTACTGTTTCCAATCATCAAAGTTACTAGCAAGTTCAGTCAAAAATCAATATCTTACATCTTTTCTTTTCCTTATTTTATTGGATAGACACATCACTTGCATTTGTCTTCTTCTTTTTCTTCAAAGGCCCTGTTGAATCTCTTATAACAAGCTCTGCTGACAACATGACTCGTTGTTTCCGCGTTATCTTACTTTCGATTTCTCCGACAAGCAAATCCACTGCTTGATTCCCAATTTCATCAAGAGGTTGTGCCATCGTTGTTAAAGGTGGATAACAATGTTTAGCTAAAATAGTGTTGTCAAAACCGATTATTGATACATCCTCAGGAATGGAGAGGCCTCGTTTGTGTACTGCCTCCATAGCTCCAATAGCTAAAATATCATTAAATGCAAAAATTGCAGTTGGAGGATCCTCTAGGTTAAGCAATTTCCCTGCCTCTTTTTCACCATTTTCGACCGTCGCTTGCGCCTCAGAAAAAAGATTGTCGTCATATAACAATTCAAAATCATTAAGAGCGGTCTTATATCCGCGAATCCGATCAGCACTACTTTGAACCTGTTCTGTAATTACTGCAATACGTTTATGTCCCAATTCAGCCAAATGAGCCGTTGCTTGATATCCACCAGTATAATCATCGACAGAAACCGTATTTAATGATTTTCTAGTAATATTATAAGCAATTAAAGTTACTGGTATTTTATGATCCAGCAATTCTTGAACCAAATCAACATTATTAAACCCTGAAGTAATAATAAATCCGTCAACTCGCTTTCGGATTAATAACGAAACATATTTTTGTTCCTTTTCTTCTTTATAATCAGTACTACATATTACAAGACTGTATCCTAACTCATCTGCCCGGTCCTCCATATTCCTTGCCAATTCTGCGTAAAAAGGATTTGCAAGATTAGGTAGTAGCAATCCAATCATATGTGTACGTTTTCCTGTTAGTGCTGATGCAACAACACTTGGATAATAGTTTAACTCATCCATTACACTCAATACTTTTTTTCTTGTTTTATCACTAATTCTTCCCGTATTATTAATAACTTTAGATACGGTTGCAATAGAAACTCCTGCTTTTTCTGCAACATCATAAATTGTCGGTGATTTCATGTTCTAACTCCTCATTTCGAAAACAACTTCTTCTGTTTATTATAGCAATTTAAATATAATAATGTTTCCAAAATGCTTCTTAACCTATTATAATGTAGAAAGATTCATTGCAAAAGTGACAATGAATCTTCCTCTCAATACAAAGAGCTGCTAATATTTGATTAACCTTCTAGATTTATAACTACCGTCACCGTTTCAATAAGCTCCTGTATCGCATAGGCTGGACCTTCTTTTCCATTTCCACTTTCTTTCACACCACCATATGGCATTTGATCTGTACGGAAACAACATGTATCATTAATGATTACTCCACCGACTTCGAGTAAATATGGAATTTTAAAGGATAGATTCATATCTTTAGTATAGACCCCTGCTTGCAGTCCGTATTTTGAATCATTAACAAGGTCAATTGCTTCTTCGATTGTATCATAAGCTGTTACCGATACAACTGGTGCAAACACTTCTTCGTCCACAACCTTCATGCCTTTTTTCACATTTACAAGAACAGTTGGATCAAAGATATTTCCGTTGCGCTTACCACCTGTTAAAACAATAGCACCTGCTTCTTTAGCCTCATTCACCCACTCTTCAATTCGAATGGCTTCTTTTTCACTAATCATTGGGCCGACATTTGTTTCAGGATCGAGTGGGTCGCCAACTTTAAGCTCCGCTACATGTTGCAGAAAAGCTTTCATAAACTGTTCTTCCACAGCTTTTTGTACAAAAATACGCTGAACAGAAATGCATACTTGTCCTGCATTCACAAACGCCATTTTCGCTAATTTGACTGCTGCTTGTTCAACATCAGCATCACTATGAACAATCGTAGCTGAGTTAGACCCAAGCTCTAATGTTGCTTTACGTAGGCCGATTGTTTTTTGGATATGCTTACCAATACCAGGTGAACCTGTAAAAGTATAATGTGCAATACGCTCATCGTTTAATAGCTGCTCACCTACTGTACTTCCTCCGCCCGTCACACATTGTACATAACCTTTTGGAACACCAGCTTCCTCTAAAATCTTGCATAATTTTATAGATGTTGTTGCCGTATCAGTAGCAGGCTTTATAATGACAGGATTACCTGCTGCAAGTGCAGGAGCTACTTTATGCACGACAAGATTTAACGGAAAATTAAACGGCGTAATTGCTGCTACAACACCGACTGGTTTTTTGATTGTGTATAAGAAACGCCCTTCAACATTGTAATTTGGAATGATTTCTCCCACTAGTTTTTTTGCTTCATCTGCTGCCATTAGAAATGTTGCAACCGAACGGCTTACTTCAACTTTTGCATCGGTAATTGGCTTTCCACCTTCTTGAGCAATCGTGTCAGCAAAATCGTCAAGATTCTGTTTAAGCAGTTCTGCTACACGAAGTAAAACTTTGTGGCGTTGTTCCGGTGTAAATGGCACTTTTTTATGTGCGTGTACTGCTGCTTCCACTGCTTGATCAACAAGTTGATAACTTGCTTTAGGAATCTCAGCAAATACACCTCCTGTATATTTATTATAAATTTTATACGTATCGTCTGTTGAAACCCAGTCACCATTTATAAACAATTTCTGCTTTTCAATTGTTTGTACCATCTGATTCCCTCCATTAGCTTTGTAAAAATCGTTTCATTTTTAAGGGAAGTATCTGTCTAAAAAATACTCCCCTTTCCTTACCTTAGTGTGATAGATTCAATTATTTCTTCTTTAAAGCCTCTCTTACTCTAGCTGCAATGTGGTCTGATGATATTTCATATTTTTGAAGAAGCGCCTCATTTGAACCAGATTCTGCGTTACGGTCTTTAACGCCTACACGAAGCATTGGCACTGGTTTTTCTTCAACAAGCACTTCTGCAACAGCACTTCCTAACCCGCCATAAATGCTATGCTCTTCAGAGGTTACAATGACACCTGTTTCTTCAGCCGCTTGAATAATCGCTTCCTTATCAAATGGTTTAATGGATGGCATATGCAGAACAGCAGCATTGATTCCTTCTTCTGCAAGTTTTTGGGCAGCTTCAAGAGAACGAACTGTTTGTGTACCTGTTGAAATGATTGTTACATCTTTTCCTTCCCTTACTTTTACTGCCTTACCAAGTTCAAACTTATGATTTTCAGAAAAAACTGTTGGCAGTGGGTCACGAGCAAGACGAATATAAACAGGTCCATAATGATTATTCGCAAATTCCATCATTTTCTTAGTTTCAACACCGTCAGCCGGTGCAAGCACAACCATGTTAGCAAGACTACGGAAAATTGCAATATCTTCTAGAGCTTGATGAGTCTTACCTGTTTTACCAGTTAAAAGTCCGCTGTAAGCTCCAATCATTTTAACATCAAGATTTGGTTGAGCGATTTGCACTTGAATTTGATCAATCGCACGTTTTGATAAAAATGCTGCAAAGGTAGTAGCCCATGGCTGCAATCCAGTTGTTGCAAGTCCAGCTGCAACACTCATCATGTTTTGCTCAGCAATTCCCATTTGCAAAAATTTAGATTCATTTTTTTCTGCAATAACATCGACTTTCGTTGATGTTGCTAAATCACCATCTAACGCATAAACCCTTGGATCAACCTGAGATAATTTAAGTAATGTTTCACCAAATACGTCACGCATTGCAACTTTTTCAGCAGTTTTTAAGTTTCCCATTTTTTAAACCCCCATTACAATTTCTTTAATTGCTGCTTCTAATTCTTCAGCATTCGGTACTTTCGCATGCCACCCATAAGAATTCTCCATAAAACTTACACCTTTTCCTTTTACTGTATTTGCAACAATAATCGTCGGCTTGCGTTTTACTTCCTTTGCATCATTTAAAGCTTGGATAATTTGTTGGAAATCATGGCCATCAGTACTAATAACATTCCAGCCAAATGCTTCCCAGCGTTTTTCAGGAGAAAATACAGGATTTTCTCGCTCTGTTACTGAGCCAGCCCATCCATATTGTTGAAGTTTGTTATAGTCCATAATCACAACTAAATTATCTAATTCATATTTTGCTGCTACATCTGCCGCTTCCCATACTTGACCTTCCTGTGATTCTCCATCACCAATCATGCAATACGTTCTGAAATTTTTCTCACGTAGTTTTCCACCAAGCGCCACTCCTACAGCTGCTGAGATTCCTTGTCCTAATGAACCTGTTGACATATCAATTCCAGGCAAAATCTTCATATCCGGGTGACCTTGCAAGCGAGAGTCAATTTCATCAAATGTTTTTAATTCTTCAATTGGGAAGTAACCTCGTAGTGCAAGCACCGTATATAACGCAATACAAGAATGTCCTTTTGATAAGACAAAACGATCACGATCATCAGAACGTGGGTCTTCAGGATTAATATCCATTTCATTAAAATATAAGCTTACTAGCACATCAACTGCAGACAAAGGTCCTCCGATATGCCCTGCTCCTGCGTGGTGAATCGTTTCAAGAATAAGTTTTCTCGTTTCAATTGCTTTTTGCTTTAATATCGTCACCTTTTCTTGATCAAGTATTGTACTCATTTGGTTTCCTCCTTAAATATGTTAAGATTAATCACTTAAATGGTGAAGCGCTTAACCTAAAGATATAAAATATTCATATTTTAGCTGAATGTATCCAAGTTAGTCATTCTATTTCGGCATATCCTGCATTTCAATATTTATAGAGTGATTATACTTTTGTAAGAATAATCACTCATATTTTTTAAGTTTAGTATCTTTTAAAGAAGTGAATATTCTTCTCTTATCAATTTGATAGGTTTCCCAGTTTCAAAAGATTCTCTTGCTGCCTTTGCAATCAATTCAGCCTGAAGCCCATCATTTCCAATACAAACAAGTGGTTTATCATTCAATATTGAATCAATAAATGCGTGTGTTTCGATCATGTATGCATCTTTATAACGATCTAAAAAGAAATGCTTTAATTTGTCTTTATAAACTCCATCCTTTGTACTAATTTCTACATTTGTTGGATGTTCATTCTGAGCAGTTACACTTCCTTTGGATCCGAATACTTCAAGACGTTGATCATAACCATAAACTGCTTTTCGACTGTTATCAATCACACCAATTGCCCCGTTTTCGAACTTAAGGATTGTCATCGCTGTATCTATATCACCTAGTTCCTCAAAAATAGGGTCAACTAAATTAACTCCCTGAACATATACTTCTTCAACTTCGCTACCTATTACATAACGAGCCATATCATAGTCATGAATAGCCATATCGAAGAATAACCCTCCCGAATTTTTGATGTATTCTGCTGGAGGCGGTTCCGGGTCGCGTGAAGTAATTTTTAATATATGTGGTTCTCCTACTTTTCCTTCTTTCACAGTATCATGGACCTTTTTAAAGTTCGGATCGAAACGGCGGTTAAATCCAACTTGTAACTTAACCCCAGCTTCTTTTACGACCTCCAGAGCCTCTTTCGTTTCTTCTGTTGAAAAACTGACCGGTTTTTCGCAGAAAATGTGTTTCCCGGCACGAGCAGCTTCTTTAATAATCGATCCATGTGTACTTGTCGGTGAACAAATGAAGATTGCATCAATTTCAGGATCATTTAAAATATCTTGATAATTTGTTGTAACGTTTTGAATTCCAATTTGCTCAGCCCATAATTTTGCATTTTCAATAAATAAATCTGAAATAGTCTTAATTTTAACATTTGGAATATACACGATATTTTCTGCATGCATTCGTCCAATTCTACCTGCTCCAATTATTCCAATCGTTAACTTTTCCAACACAGTCACCTACCTAATTATTAGTTTACATTTGGAAAACGCCTTTCAAAGGGTAAGCGCTTTTCCTTATAAATTCATTATATTCTAAATATTACATTTTTTAAAGGGTTTTCTTTTTTATTTTTAAAGAATATACATGATTTATTTAGTATTTCTTTAACATTTTATTGCTTTATCTAAACTTCTCATTTAAAATTTTCATATAAAGGGTAAGCGCTTTAATTATATTTTAATGATTTTTCTAATCTTATTAACTGCTTTTAATAAAGAAAAGGGATGAGGAGGAATTTTAAATGGAAAACATTCCATTCAAATTAGGAATTCACCCAATCAATTGGGTAGGAGAAGATGTTTTAGAACACGGTGATCATTATTCGTACCAACAGGTTATGTCGGAAATATCCTCTCTTGATTTTAAAGGAACAGAGGTAAGCAGAAAGTTTCCAAATGATGCAGAAGCGTTAAAAGAAGCATTATCTCAATACAATCTCCAGCTAACAACTCGATGGAAATCTGTCCTTTTTTCTGATCCGCAAAATCATAAAGAAGAATTGGATGCGTACCGGAAACATGTTGAATTTTTAAAACCATTTGGCTGTAAAGTAGTAAGTACTGCAGAAATCGGTGGCTCCATCCTTAATCAAGACCCAAGACGCGGTCAAGATGAAACTGAAGTTATTCGGTTAGACAATGATGGATGGAAATACATGGTTGAAGGATTGAATAAAGCAGGAGAAATTTGTCGCGAAAATGGCATGTACCTTGTCTACCATCATCATGCAGGCACAGTAGTTGAACAACCTGAAGAAATTGATCGACTAATGGAAATGACTGATCCAAATTTAGTACATCTCCTATTCGACACAGGACACGGTTATTATGGCGGAAATGATCCATTAACATTGTTAAAAAAATATTATGACCGAATTAAATATATTCATTTAAAAGATGTTCGACAAGAAGTATTAGATAAGGCACGTGAAAATCAATATAGTATTAGAGAATGTATAAGCAAAGGAATGTTTACAGTACCTGGGGACGGTTGTTTGGATTTCAAACCAATTTTCAAGGAATTACTTGAACAAGAATATTCCGGATGGGCCTTAATTGAAGGAGAACAGGATCCTTTAGTATGTAATCCTTATGAATACGCAAAAAAATCGAAAAAATTTATTGAGAACATTTTATTAGATCTTCAAACAAATAAATCAGTTATATAACAAATTTGGTAGAATCCTATTTTACAAAACGTCTAGTCCGGTAAAACGAGCCGCTAGACGTTTTTTCATTTTAAGAATAGCTTCCAAAATAGAAATAGGGATTATTTTCAGTATTGTACTGATTATAATCCCTATTTTTTCATATTTTATTTCTAAAAAAATAGATAGCCATCATTTAATTTTAAACAAATATATCACTTTAACTGTAACTGAATGGATTGATTCATCTTCTCAACAGTTTAGTTACCAAGTAAGTTCTTTACTTCTTCCAATTTTTCAGCAGCATTTTCCTTCGTAACAACCATATCTTTACCACTGGTAATTCTTTTATCTATCGTACCACCATCGATTACCTTTAATGCATTTTCGATGCCTTTGTACGTCATGTCATGTGGTTGTTGGGCAACAGTAGCTGTTAATTTGCCTTTGCTTATTGATTGGATCGCTTCACTTGTACCGTCAATTCCGATAATTGGTATTGACATATTACGAGCAGATACAGCCTTTAAGGCCCCTAATGCCATTTCATCATTTGCTGCAAAAATGCCTTTAATATTAGAATTTGCTGTTAAAATATTCTCCACTACCGAAACTGCTTTAACCCGATCAAAATCCGCCGTTTGTTTAGCAGCAATCTTTAGTCCCGCTTCTTTCAACGCATCCTCTGCACCTCTTACTCGATCTTCACTTACTGGTGTACCTAATACGCCTTCAAGAATCGCAACCTCATCTCCTTTATTAAGATATGATGCTAATTCTTGTCCTGCCTCTTCTCCAGATGTGTAATTATCAGTACCGATAAATGTTGTTTTTCCATCCCATTCCACATCACTATCTACAAGAAGAACAGGAATCCCTTTCGCTTTATATTTCTCAAGCACTGGAATCGCTGCTTCTGACTGGCTCGGCATGACAACTAATGCATCAAGATCTTTCGTCAATAAATCTTCGAGTATATTAATCTGCTCCATAACTTGTGTTTGACTTGAAGGAGCTAGAATCGTTCCCTCCACATCGAAATCTTCAAACCCCTGCTTCGCTCCACTTTCCATCAATTTAAAATATTCTGCTTCTAATGATTTTAAAACAACAGCTATTTTAGGTTTACCATCATTATCCTTATTGTCTTCACCACTACTTTCAGATGAAGTACCTGTACTTTTCTGACCACAACCCGTTAATAGTAATAAAATCAGAGTGGATAAGGTAAAAATTGACAAAAATCCTTTTCTTTTCATTACATCCCCTCAATTTCTTTAAAAAAGTTATTTCGTAGTATTTTTTTATAGATAACACCTGGGTAAAAGAAGAGTTATTTAAAGATTCATATCTGCTACATTTAATGAAGCAGGTATTCAAGTAATATATGTTTTCCTTTTTTGCTGTTTTAACATCATTCTACATACAATGGTTTTAGCAAAGGGGGTCAACGGCAAATTAAAAAAGACACCACAGAAAACTTAACTCATTTGTAATTTTCCTGTTTTCACCATGCGCGCTGCCCTAGCACTTCTTAATAGGGGGAGAATGTAGTTATTAATTCATTTTATAGTGACATTCATGAGAATTATCTCTCCCACTCTTTAGTTAAAGTTCAAGGATAAGGGAGAATATTTTTAAGAATTTTATTTTAAATTAGTAACTAAACTATTATTGGAAATTTCCGAAATATTGACCCATGATTTTTGCATTGCTGATTTTTCTATTGATTCAAGTACAATTTGGTTTCGTAAGCCATCTTCAAAATTTGGCTTCGGACTTATGCCATCTGCAATACCATTCATAAAATCAGACAATAAATTAATAAACGTATGCTCGTAACCAATAATGTGTGCTGGTGGCCAATAAGCACCTGCATAAGGGTGAATTTCTTCAGTACAGTTAATGGTTCTGAAACCTCTTAAACCTGGTTCATCATCAGCAAAATACACATCAAGGTTATTCAAGTTTTCTAAATCCCAACGAATCGACCCTTTATCTCCGTTAATTTCAAAGCGGTTACCATTAAGGTTTCCACCAGCAAATTTGGTTGCTTCAAATGTTCCAATTGCTCCATTTTCAAAGCGTGCAAGGATGACAGTGGCATCATCTACGGTTACTTCCCCCATCTTTGTCGCATCTACTTGTACATTAAGACCTTCATTCTGGATTGGTCTCTGTTTGATGAAGGTTTCCATCACTCCTACAACCTCTTGAAATTCACCTACTAAAAATCTCGCTAAATCCAAACTATGTGAACCAATATCCCCAAGTGCACCAGAACCAGTTATCTCTTTTTTCGCGCGCCACGTAATTGGAAGATTCGGATCCATAGATGCATCTTGTAAATATGTTCCACGGATATGGCGTATGTTTCCTAAACGACCTTGGTCGATAAGTTTTTTTGCATATTGAACCGCAGGGGCGAAACGATAGTTATGACAAATCATATGAATTACCCCATTTTTTTGTACAGCTTCATACATTCTTTTCGCTTGATTAACGTTCATAGAAAGTGGTTTTTCACAAATGATATGCTTTCCTGCTTCTGCTGCTGCAATCGCCATTTCAAAATGCGTACTATTTGGAGTTACGATATCAATTACATCGATATCATCACGTTGTATTAATTTACGCCAATCAGTTTCATATGAATCCCAACCCATTTTCTCTGCAGCTTTTTTAACTCCAGCTTCGTTCCGACCAGAAATTGCTTGCATAACTGGAACAAATTTTGTATCGAAGAAAAATGGAAGATTGCGATAAGCTAGACTATGCGCTTTCCCCATAAATTTATAGCCGATCATTCCTACTCTAACTTTCTTTTTCTCTATGCTCATTAGATCTCACCTTCTTTTTAAATTGTTTTTCAGCCCCTACATGTAAACAAATTCCAATTCCCTACATTTATTGATTCCACTAATACTCAGCTTTTCTCCTATTTTCATAATGCGATATAAGAAAATTACTCTCCTAACAATTTGGTTAATTCTTCTAATGTTTTATCAGCATTTTTTTCAGTAATAACGTCAAATCCACTATCTATTCTTTTATTAATAGATTCTCCTTTTATGACTTTTAAAACACTCTCAACACCTGTATACGTCATATCATATGGTTTTTGAGCAACAGTAGCTTCCATACCTTTAGTCTTAATTGATTTAACAGCTTCAGTAATTCCATCTATTCCGATAACTGGTATGTCTTTATTTTGTGCTTTTATTGCCCTTAGAGAACCGAGGGCCATTTCATCATTTATTGCAAATATTCCTTTTAGATCTGGATTGGCTGTTAATATATTCTCCATTACCGAAACCGCCATATTCCTATTTGAATCAGCAGCTCGTGATGCAGCAATTTTCATTCCTGCGTTTTTCAAACCTTTTTCCGCTCCACTAACACGTTGTTCACTAGTTGGAGTACCTGAAACACCTTCAAGAATTGTAACTTTATCACCAGGACTAAGCATAGAGGCTAAAAGTTCACCTGCCTTTTTACAAACTGTTACATTTATATCTTTAGAATAGTCCCCAGTTAATAATTTAATTATTGTCGATTTTCCTGCACTTTGTTCCTCTAGTAGCACATCAACCGCGCATTTTAGGAAAAAATCAACTCTTAAAGCACTTAAAATAAGGCGCTTTCCTAGTTGGTCTATAAAAGTGTTTTGTTTTATGAAAATTCTAGAAGTAAAGGAAGTTCTGGAAGTGATAATCTGTAGATAGCATGATGTCATTTGTAATACCACTTAGAATTACATTACAATACGATCACCCACGGAAAAAGCGGCCCGAACATCTGAGGAGTAAAAATGTGACCTAGAGGAAAAGTTCGAGCCCTATAGGGTTATTTTGATTAATTTTAGAAGAAAATTACTATGAAACTACGAATGCTTTTCATAGATTTATTAGTATAGTAACTCTTGTTTAACAGAAGAGTTATTTAAAGATTCATAGCCCTTTTCAATATAATGGATTACCTGTAAAGAGTCCTCAATAGAATACCTTGGCTGCAAGCCATTAATAATGCAATCATGTAAATGCTCTATTTGATTTAAATACTGATCATCTTCGTAAGCTTCGTATAAGACCGTTTGATTATTATGATCTTTTACAATCATTTTTCCAAAATGATCAGGTGATACGTCTGGACGGAAGGATGAATCTACTAAAATTGTTCCTTTAGGTCCGATAATTTCGTATCGGTTAATAAAAGGAAGCTCCACACTCGCAGTAATCTCGGCTGTTCGTCCTTTATCATCTGTAAAAATACAAGTAGATAATGTATCCACTTTATATTCTGGATGAATTTTTCCTGCCATCGTTACTTTGGTTGGCTTCATGCCAATTATTTGACTCATAGCATGGATACCATAACAGCCGACATCCCATAGTGCCCCGCCACCAAGATCAGGCTTTAAGCGAATGTCATTAGAGTCTTCCAGCATCCAAGAAAAATGCGCCTTCACATGAAGATATTCTCCGATATAATTTGAATTCAATAATTCTTTCACTCGCTGATGCTGTTTATGGAATTGATACATAAATGCTTCCATAAAGACCACATTGTTTTCTAAAACAGCTGTCTGGATGTCTTTTACTTCGGCCGAAGTTAACGCGGCAGGTTTTTCTAGCAATATATGTTTTCCTTTCATTGCTGCTTTAATAGACCATTCTGTATGCAAGGCATTAGGTAATGGTATGTAAACCGCATCAATTGTAGGATCATCAAGTAACTGATCATATTCTTTATAAATAGTTGGAATGTTGAATCTCTCAGCACGCCCCTCGCTTCTACTTGCTATCGCAACAACCTCAGCACGTTCTGAACGTCTTAAAGCAGGTAAAAGTTGATCGTAAGCAATATTTGCAGCACTAAGAATTCCCCAGCGAATTTTTTTCATGTTGTTTTAGCTCCTTATTTATTATAAATTTTGGTTGATTCAAATAATTCTTGTTATATGAATAACTAGTTTAATAAATTTTCACCATCTATCTCTATATTTTTTTCCAAGTTTTTTTGTTCTGTTTATCACTCTGGATATACGATTATTTTAATCGCCTCTCCTTTTCTCATTGTATCGATTCCTTCACTTATTTTATCTAAAGAAATTTTATGCGTAATTAAACTTTCAAGATTCAATAAATTTGATTCCAAAACTTTAACTACTTTTGGGAAATCATAATTTTGAATATAAGTTCCTTTAACAGTGATTTCATTTTTTGTAAGATCATATTGTTTAATTTGCGGGTTCGCATGTTCGTTCATACCTACTAAAAGAATCTGTCCACCATGACGAACTAGTGACATGCATTGGTCAAATAATGCACCTACACAATCGACGACTACATCTGCACCAACCTCTGTTATTTCTCTTACAGCTTTTATGAGATCCTTGTTCTTTGGATTAATAACATGAGTAGCTCCAGATTTTTTTGCATAGTCTAGTCGATAGTCTAAAAAATCAGCACAGATGACTTTTGTTGCACCCGCAGCTTTTAATACCTGTGTAAACAGCTGTCCCATCGGACCAGCACCTACAATGACAACACTGTCGCCAGGCTGAACATTTACTCTTTCACTCCCATGGATAACACATGATAGTGGTTCAGCTAACACAGCTATTTCAGGGGCAATTTCTTTTGAAATTTTAAATAAATTTTTCGAAGGAACAACACTATATGAAGCCCAGCCGCCATCAAGAAAAATCCCGAGAGTAGAACTATTTTCACACATGTTCGGTTTACCAATTTGACAATAATGACAAGAACCACAAGTAGTAGTAGGGTCGACAATTACCTGATCACCAACATTGACATTCTTTACTTCTTTGCCAATTTCAACTACTTCTCCCATATATTCATGGCCTTGAATAACCCCAGTTGTCGCTGGATGACCTGGGGGGTCTGATAAAATATGAACATCTGTTCCACAAATGCTAGCTGCTAGTACCTTAATTTTTACGTCTAGTTCGGACTTTAAAGTTGGTACTTCCTTTTCTTGTATAGCTAGACTTCCTACTTTTTCAAATACACCTGCTAACATATTTACTCCTCCTTAATTGAATATGAATTTTTAATCAGGTTATCTGTAATTGTTAAGCATATGAGACAAAATCAAAAACATATTTGAAAATATTGTGGCAAACTTATAATCAGAAGGACAACTATTCTTTAATTAACTTCCATAATATAAAGGATAGAAAGTGCGGAATGTGTTTATCAACCGCACTTTCACATGTAATGCTAGAGATTACTTACCTAATATATCTTTCACTTGCTTTAAGGTTTCTGAAGCGTTTTCCTTCGTGATAACATCTATACTGCTATCAATTTTTTTCTCAACTGATTCCCCATTGATTGCTTTTAAAGCATTTTCGACACCTTTATATCCCATATCATATGGTTTTTGGGCTACAGAAGCCGATACTCCCCCATTACTTATCGACTCTAAAGCGTCGCTCGTCCCATCGATACCAATTATTGGAGTTTCTAGATTACGAGATTTTACCGCCTTTAAAGCTCCCATAGCCATTTCATCATTTGCTGTAAAAACACCTTTAATATCTGGATTAGCCGTTAAAATATTTTCCATTGCAGTAACAGCTTTAACACGGTCAAAATCTGCTGCTTGTGAAGCAACAACTTTAATTCCCTTTTCTTCCATAACATCTTTTACACCTTTTACCCGTTCCTCACTTACATCTGTTCCTAATACCCCTTCAAGAATTGCAATTTCATCACCTTTTGATAATTTAGAAGCCAGGAACTTGCCAGCTTCCTGTCCTGCTGTATAGTTGTCAGTACCAATGTACGTTGTTTTTCCATCCCAGTTTAAGTCAGTATCTATAAGAAGAACTGGAATATTTTTCTCCTTATACCTTTCAAGAACTGGAATGGCTGCTTCAGTGCTTGGCATTACAACTAATGCATCTGGCTCTTCATTTATTAAATCTTCAAGAATATTAATTAGCTTTTCCGTTTCTGTTTGAGTAGTAGCTGCAAGAAATGTCCCATCTACATCAAAGTCTTTAAATGCCTGTTTCGCACCTTTTTCAGCCAGTTTAAAATATTCTTGATCTAACCCTTTTAATACAACAGCAACTTTCGGTTTGCTACTATCGTCTTTGCTTCCTTCTTCCTTGTTTCCATTTGCTTCTTGACTCGCTTGTCCACACCCTGTTACAAGGAATAAAACAAGCGTAAACAGTGTAAATACTGCTAGAATTCCTTTTCTTTTCATAACAATTCCTCCAATAACTATTTTCCAAGGTATCCATTAATTTCCTTAATTGTTTCTTCTACATTTTCTTTAGTGATCACAGTTGCACCAGAATCAATTCTTTTCTCAACTTCTTCTCCTTGTTTTGCTTTGTAAGCAGTTTCTACAGCTTGATAACCAATTTCATAAGGTTTCTGTGCAATATTCGCTAGCATTTTACCGTTTTTTAGTGCATCGAGGCCATTTGGTGTACCATCAAATCCAATAACCGGAATATCTGTTTTCCCTTTATTTTCGAGAGCTTGAATCGCTCCTAACGCCATTTCATCTGAGGTTGCAAAAACAGCTTTAATATCAGAATTCGCTGTCAAAATATTTTCCATCGCGTTAACCGCCTGTACACGATCACTTTTCGCGTCTTGAACGATAAATTCAATATTTTCACCTTGCATCGCTCCCTTGAATCCATTTGTACGGTCATCGTGTGTCTTACTTCCTAATTGCCCGCGAATAATGGCTACTTTATCACCATCTTTAAGGTCAAGCTGTTCACTTACAAATTCTCCTCCAAGCTTTCCTGCATCAAAATTCTCAGTCCCAATGAAAGAAACTTTCTTTTCAAATTCTGCATCAGCATCTGCGAGAACAATCGGAACACCTTGTTGATCTGCGCTATTTAAAGCAGGAATAATCGCATCAGCCTGGCTCGGTGCTACGATTATCGCGTCCGCACCAGAGACAACCAGATCTTCCACCATTTTAATTTGTTGTTCATATTGTGCTTCCTCAGGTGGTCCAAAAAATTGAACATCAACACCAAGTTCTTTAGCTGCATCTTCTGCACCAGCCATCACGATTTTCCAATATTCACTATTTAGTGACATTAATACAACTCCAAATTCATAGCTATCTTCAGAACCATTAGCTTCTGTTGCACTATTTCCCTTATCGCTGTTAGAACAAGCAGATAATACAGCTAGAACAAACACAGTTAAGATTAATAGAATCTTTTTATAATAGTTCAACATGTTTCTTCCCCCTCTAAAAGGAAATGAAATTCCAAATTACTTTTCAATCATTACAGATCCTTCTGTCTCTTCACTTCAATTATTTTTTAGATGATCTACGACGAAGCACATCGACATATACTGCTGCTATGATGACTAATCCAATAATAATTGTTTGCAAATCAGAAGAGGTTCCTAGTAAATTTAGACCATTACGTAGAACGGCAATAATCAAAGCCCCAATTAAAGTTCCCCATACCGTACCAACACCACCAAAGAAGCTTGCTCCGCCAATAATTACTGCTGCGATTGCATCTAATTCGTACGATAAACCAGCTATAGGAGATGCAGAATTTGTTCGTCCGATTAATACAAGTCCAGCTAATCCAGCCATTAAACCGCTTAATGTATAAACTAGAATTAAAACCCGGTCGACAGGAATACCAGCAAGTCGGGCTGCTTCCTTATTACCGCCTATTGCATAAATATATTTACCAGTTGAAGTACGGGTTAAAAAGATATGGAAAGCTACATAAATCAAAATCACCAACAAAAAGCTAACAGGAATAATACCAACGTTTTCTTGACCAACAAAGTTCATAGCGTATGAAAAACCAAAAATAGGTGAAGCACCTGTAATAATTAAAGCTAGTCCACGGAACATATTCATCGTTCCCAATGTAGAAATAAACGGGTGAGGTAAACGTAATTTAGTTAACAAGATTCCGTTTAGCCATCCTGCCAATGCCCCGATCACAAGACAAACTAGAATTCCTAACACTGGACTCATTCCCCACGTTACTGTTACCATACCAGCACTAATGATTGCAAAGGCCAAAATTGATCCAACTGACAAGTCAATACCAGCTGTTAAAATAGGTAATAACATTCCTAAGGACAACAATGCATTAATAGAAGATTGACGTGCTATATTCATTAAATTGTCAGCTTTCAAAAAACTAGGTGTAAGAATCGAAAGAATGACACATAATCCAACTAACCCAAACAATGCACCAAATTTGTTAACAATTATTTTCCAATTCCATCCTTTTCTTACTACAGTGTTTGTGTTTGTTTTTGTTTCTAATTGAATTGAACGTTCTTGCATAGTTCATCATCCTCCCGTCGCAGCTTTCATAATAACTTCTTGATTGGCTTCTTTCCGTTTTAAATCACCTGTTATTTTTCCCTCGTGCATAACCAGAATACGATCACACATGCCTAGAATTTCTGGAAGCTCAGAGGAAACGATAATGACACAAGCCCCTGCTTCAACCAGTTCATTGATAAGGTTATATACTTCAACCTTTGCACCAACATCAATACCACGGGTCGGCTCATCAAATATAAAAACCTTTGCTTGAGTGAATAACCATTTTGCAATGACTACCTTTTGTTGATTACCACCACTTAAATTTCGAGCTAAAAGATGAATATTATTGGGCCTGATTTTTAGATCATCTACATATTTATTTGCTACTTCTTTTTGTTTTTTATAACTGATAAGCCCATTTCCCTTGACCCTTTTCAATTTAGCAATTGTTTTATTGAAGATAAGAGTCTGATCTAGGAAAAGCCCTTCTCCTTTTCGATCTTCTGTAATGAATGCAATTCCAGCGTTAATAGCATCTTGAGGCTTCCGAATAACTTTCCGTTCACCAAAGATATAAACTTCTCCTGAATCAATCGAATCAGCGCCAAATATTCCTCTCATTAATTCAGATCTTCCTGCTCCAACTAATCCAGATATACCAAGAATTTCTCCTTGATAAGCAGTAAAGTTTATCTCGTTTGGTGAGTCTTTTAGTTTAAGATTCTTTACCTTTAATCCTTCTTCCCCTCGCTTAAATACTTTTTTCGGATACTTTTGATCAAGGGAACGCCCTACCATTAATTCAATCATTTGATCTACAGAAGTATCCTTTACTGGTACGGTAGTAATTTTAGTACCATCCCTTAAAACTGTGATTCGATCACCAATACGTTTAATTTCTTCTAATCTATGAGAAATATAGACAAACGTCATTCCTTGTTCTCGTAACTTTTCAACAGTAGATAACAATTGTTCAACTTCCTGACCACTTAAACTAGCAGTTGGTTCATCCATAATGATTAATTTGGCATTTAACGAAAGTGCCTTTGCAATTTCGACTAATTGCTGCTGTCCTACACCCAAATTCCCTACTAGTTCATCAGGATTTACTTTTTGACCTAGTCTTTGCATTAATTTTTTCGCTTCTTCCTTCATATGCGCACGGTCCAGAAGAGAAAAACGATTGCCCCTTTTTTGTTCATGACCCAAAAAGATATTATCCGCGATCGACAGTTGAGGAATTAGGTTTAGTTCTTGATAAATCGTTGCGATGCCAATGTCGATAGCATCTTTAGGTTGGATGATATCTACTTTTTGTCCTTCCCACTTAATCTCGCCTGTATCTTTAGAATAGGCTCCGGTTAAAATTTTAATAATTGTAGATTTTCCTGCACCATTTTCCCCTAGTAGCACGTGGACTTCGCCTTTTTGAATTTCTAAACTGATATTATGCAAGACTTTTACACTAGAAAAGGATTTACTAACATCTTTCATTTCCAGCAATACCATAGGATTCCACCCCTCATGATTGTTTTTAAATTTAAGCTTTTCATTTTTGTAAATATGTACCTAATGCATCACCACCTTCGAAAAATGATTCACACTTACGATTAAAACGCTTACATTATAAGGTCTATTAAATGCTAGAATAAACTGTTGCCAAACCTTGAAAAGCTTCAACTAAAACATCAAAATGTTTTGAAGTCATCCATTTATTAGAAGCTCGAATGAACCTCAAAAATTTCTTAGAAGAGCACTTACTTTAATCTAAATTGTAATCGTGATGTCTAACTATAAAAAGGTAGTTTATGAATATACTAGATGTGCGGTCTGGAGGTGGTTATTTGTAGATAACTTGATGTGAGTTATAATATTTCAATTTATATTTTATTACTAGATCATATGAATACTTTTCAATAGGCGTCCACACATCAGAGGACTTAAAAATGTAATTGAGAGAAAAGCCGTGAGCCTTCAAGAGTCATTCTGCAAAGGGAAACATAGAAGTAGTCAATTCTTTAATAATTCCGACTACTCCATGATTAGAAATCCTTTAAGCCTGTGTTGCGACAGTAAAGTGTTTTCCTACAACTTCAGCTGTTTTCTCCCTTGAAACTTTAATAAATTTTTCTGGGTCCCATGTGTAATATTCTTCTCTAAATAACTCAACAGATACTGCACCATGATAACCAATTTCCTTTAGTGTAGAGAGAATTAGATCTAGATTAATTGCACCATCTCCAGGAAATAAACGATGTATATTCTCTTTTAAATATCCACGTGGAAAATCATCGGCATCATCAATGTGTATGACAAAAATTTTGTTTGGATCAAAATTTCTTAGGTCTTCAATATTTGAACCTAGTGAATGGAAGTGGAAAATATCTAACACCATTCCAACACTCTCTCGATTTACCTCATTAATAATATCTTCACATTGGTCGAATGTATTAACACTACAGTCAGGATGACCGACAAATTCAAAAGCCAACCGCATATTTGCTTGTTCTGCATAATCTGCTAAATCATTTAACACACGAACTGACTCTTTCTTTATTTCCTCCATCGTATAATCACCAATATTAAACGAAGGAACGACCACAATGGTATCACAACCGATTTTATTGCCAACTTCACAAAGAAAGGCTAAATCTGCTTTTATTTGACTATAATCCTTTTCATTACAAAATGTCACAAATTCAAGTGAATTCAGCGCAAGAGGTTTTATGTGGTGACGTTGAAAGTATGTTGCAAGTTCATCGATAGAATGATTTTGCAAATAGTCTTTTATAAAGCTTAAACGTAATTCAATTGCATCATAACCGTGCTTTTCACAAAGCTGTAAATCATTTTCTAGACTAGATTGCCTAAGCGTCTGATTGAATGATAATTTCATATGTTTATTTCTCCTTTTAAATTTTTTTAGAAGTAAGTACTTGTCATTAAACAGTAGAATACATTTCCTTTAGCTTCTTTATACAACTTCATTTTTACTTGATACCTTGTCACTGCGATCATTATACTTCCGAAAGTTCCGTTCAAGCTGCTCAAGTGTAAACCCTTTTGTTTCTGGCAAGAATTTCTTCACGAATGTCAGTGCGACAAGTCCCAGTACTACAAAGATGAAAAATGTTGTGGACAATCCAATTTTATCCAGTAAAATTGGGAATGTCAGACCAACAAAGAAATTTACTATCCAGGAGCCACACACACTAATACCCATACCGAGACCTCTCAACCGTAATGGGAATATTTCTGAAAGCATTAGCCATGTTACAGGTGAAATAGCTCCCTGCTGAAAGGCAAGAAACGTGACTGTCAAGGTAAGCACAATATACGGAAGTGCCGGAGAACCTTCAAAAATCAGTGGTAATATTCCGATGAGCAGAAGTGCTGTCGTTGTACCGATTAGTCCAGTCAACAGCATTGGTCGACGCCCAACCCTACCAAGAAGCCAGATTCCGACAAAAGTTGCTAAAACTGATATTACACCATTGGCAATGTTTCCGATAAGTGCTGCCTTTGTTTGAAATCCAGCATCTTTAAGAATTTGAGTACCATAATACATGATAGAGTTTACACCTGTAATTTGTTGCACTACACCAATTCCGATCCCTAGAAATAAAATGCGGCGCACCCACGGGACAGCTATCATATCAATAAAATTTGCCTTTTTTGTCTCTGTCTCTTCCGTAAAAGCTGTCTGGATCTCCCTCAGTTCTGATTTGGCGCGATCCTCTCTACGGATTTTTTGGAGAACAACGAGAGCATCCTCATTTTTCTTTTTTGATACAAGCCAACGTGGACTCTCTGGCATTTTAAGCATACCAAGAAATAATAAAATTGCTGGAAGTGCTGCGATGACTAACATGTAACGCCAAACATTCGGGTTGTCATCCATTGTGCTACCAAGGATGGCATTAAAAACGAAGGCTAATAGCTGCCCACTAACGATCATCAGTTCATTCTGGGTAACCATTCGTCCCCGGCTCTCCACAGGTGACATTTCCGCTAAATATGCCGGAACAGTTACTGACGCTCCTCCTACAGCAACGCCTAATAAAAAACGACAGATAACCATAACAGTTACATTCGGAGCAAGAGTACATCCCAATGTGGTAATCAAAAACAGTAGTGCAAGATAAAGAATATTTTTACGACGACCGATATAATCTGATAGTTTGCCGCCGAATACTGAACCAAAAGCAGCTCCCAAAAGAAGTGAACTCGCAACGAGACCTTCAGTAAATGAGTTGAGATTGAATGATTCAGACATAAAAGGTAAAGCACCGTTAATAACACCAGTATCATATCCAAATAGGAGCCCACCAAGTGTTGACACTAAGATAATAGTCCGTAAAAACGAATTTGGGTTTGCCTGATTATTAATACCAATTTCCCCTTTCTTTATAAGAATTGATTATTAAAATTTGATATATCTATAGGCTATTATGACTTAGCAAATGACATATTCTTAGAGACATTTTTTGCAAATTTAATTGAATATTCAGAATTAAATAAAGGTAAAAAAGTTCTTTACTATAACTATAAAACTTCTATTTATTGCAAAGTAAAGTCTAGTTTAGTAAAGAACTTTTTCTCAAAACTGAGTAATAACGATTTATTATTCGTTTTATCGTGTTAGCAATTTATTATTTAACTCGACTGTCTCACCTGTTATAAAAGACTTTGTAGCAGCCGAAGCAATTTCTAACGCTGCCTTTCCATCGATTTCTGTACAAATAGGTTTTGTCCCTTTACGTAAGCTATCGATAAAGTGAACCATTTCCAGCAAATAAGCATCTTTAAATCGTGTTGGAAAATCAGAGATTAAATCATGTGTACTGCCTTTAGATGTTAATACTTTTACATCATGGTATCTCATTGAACCAATTTGAATCGATCCTTCTGTCCCAACTACTTCACCTCTGATGTCATATGCATAAGGAGCAATTCGCATCGTTTCAATATCTCCTGCAGCACCTGAATCAAAAGTGAAATATGTCATCGCTTGATCAACATCATTATATTTTTCCATAAACTTATTTGAATTCATTAAAATATTACCTGTTGATGTAACAGAGGCTATTTCTTGCCCCATTAAATAACGGGCAATATCATAGTCATGTATAGCTATATCTAAAAAGATTCCGCCACTATGCTTGATGAACTCTTCTGGTGGGACGTTTCCATCTCGGCTTACACCTTTAAAATAAATCGGTGTGCCAATATCACCAGCTGCAATTCTCTTTTTCGCTTCTGCATATGCTGGGTCAAATCGTCTCATAAATCCAACTTGCAATGAAACATTCGTTTCACCAATGACTTTGATCACATCATCCGCTTCATCTAAAGTATGTGTTAACGGCTTCTCTACAAATATATGTTTACCATGCCTTGCAGCACGTGAAATCATATCTGCATGAGTACTTGTTGGTGTGACGATCACAACAGCATCAATACTATCATCTTCGAATATATCATTAGGATTTTGAGACCAGCTTCCAACACCTAATTCTCTTGCTACTTGCTCCGCTCTTCCTTCAAGAGGATCTACTACACTAACTAATTGAGCCCCTTTGACTTTAGAGACAAGGTTTTCTGCGTGCCAATATCCTAATCTTCCTAATCCCAACACAGCTGTACGAATTGTTTCTTTCATATTATTCATCCTTTCATTTCAGTAAAGTTTTAAGGTAAGCGCTTCATCTTGATTCAGAAGTAAATCATAACTATAGGCTCCTACAGCTATGATTTTACTCTTTGTGTAATCATTACTTCATTAGCCATTCATGATCTTTATCATTTGTGAATTTCCACGTTCTCACAGGACCTGCCATAACATTCATATAATATAAATCATAGCCAGGAGGTGCTGAAACTGGGTGATATCCTTTTGGAACAAGTACAACTTGACTATCATTGACCACAATCGTTTCATTCAAAGACTTATCATCCGTATAAACACGTTGTAAAGAAAAGCCACCTTCAACCGGATTCATTTTGTGATAATATGTTTCTTCTAAGTATCCTTCTTGTGGTAAATTTTCCTCATCATGTTTATGAGGCGGGTAGCTTGACCAGTTTCCTGCTGGTGTAAACACCTCGATAACAAATAAGCTATCTGCTGCATCTGTTTCAGATAAAATCGTTTGAACTTCACGTTGCATACTACCTGATCCGCGTGTTGCGACATCTACATCTTCTGGAGCAATAAGTCTCGCCTCATATGTTCCTTTTCCTGGTGCTTTACAAACAGCAATTTCAAGTTCTGTTAATGCCTCAACTGTAAATTGATCATCATTTGGGATATATACAGAATAAGCCGGAGTTTTTTCAAATACACTCATTCTTTTTCCTATATTGTCCCAAGATTTATGTTTTGTCTTAACGTTCGCCCGGCCAGATACTAATACGATAACCGTCTCCTGATCCAACGTTTCTTTTTCTACAGTTTGACCTGCTTTTAGCTTATGGACATCAAATCCAATATATTTCCAACCAGCCGATTCAGGTGTTATTGATAACACTTTACCATCCTTATCACCTTTTTGTTCTGGGGTTACAAGTAGATTACTAGCAAGTAGATTACTCATGTCCTATTCTCCTTTCAGACTTATCAATTTATTTTTTAATATTTTCTAGCTGTAGCTCTTCTTTTTTCAATCTCAACATAGGCTTTTTGAACTTTTTCGCTAGGGGATACTTCAGCTACACCTAGGCGCCACCATGACTCATATCCTGTTGTACATGTACCAGGAAGTACTTTAATATCAATTAATGTTGAAACTGTTTCCTTCTTAGCTTGTTCTAATGCCGCTCTCAATTCTTCTACTGTATGAACGGTATAACCTTTCGCCCCAAGACTTCGTGCGTTTGCAGCAAAATCGATAGGCATATAATCTCCTGTTAAACGGTTATCTGCTTCTGAGCGATATCGGAATTCATTTCCAAACCCGTCACTACCTTGTCCTCTTTGCAAATTGTGGATACATTGGAAGCCATGATTATCAAATAAAAGGATATTAATTTTTTTATTTTCTTGCAGACTAGTAACTAACTCTGAATGAAGCATTAAATAACTACCATCACCGACAATGGTATATACTTCTTGGTTTTCTTCAGCCATCTTAATACCTAAAGCACCTGCTACTTCATAACCCATACACGAGAATCCATATTCCATATGATATGTCTTAGGGTGAGAGCTTCTCCATAATCGATGCAAGTCACCTGGTAAGCTTCCAGCTGCAGCGATAATAATATCTTTTTCATCAATCGTTTTATTGATTTCGCCTAACACTTGAGTTTGAGAAAGTCCTTCTTCTCTTTGATCTGCAAAATGTTTATCAACTTCTGCATCCCAATTCTCTTTCAATGTTTGAAGTTGCCCTTCTTCATAAGATGTTTGATAGCCTTGTTTTTTCAATTCCTCTGTTAAAATTTCAAGACCTACTTTTGCATCTGAAACAAATGATTGCGCATCCAGTTTCAGTGCATCAAAAGAACTAACATTAATACCTAAAAATTCTACATCTGGATTTTGGAATGCTGTTTTTGATGATGTGGAGAAATCAGTTAATCTAGTACCTACTCCAATGACTAAATCAGCCTCTTTTGCTAAGATGTTTGATGCTAATGATCCGGTCGATCCAATACTGCCCATGTTTAAAGTATGATCCCAAGCAAGAGCACTTTTTCCTGCCTGTGTTTCACCAACAGGAATTTGGAAGGTTTCGGCAAACGCTTTCAATCCCTCTGTTGCTAATGCATAATGAACGCCACCACCTGCGATAATAACTGGTTTTTTCTTTCTAGAAATCAACTCTACAGCACGTTCAATCGCTGATGGTGCAGGATTTCTCCTCTCAATATGATGAATTCTCTTTTTAAAGAATTCAACCGGATAATCATAAGCTTCACTTTGAACATCTTGAGGTAAAGCTAGTGTAACTGCACCAGTATCCACTGGATCTGTTAATACACGCATTGCATTTAGTGCTGCAGTCATTAGCTGTTCAGGTCTTTGGATACGGTCCCAATATTTACTTACAGGCTTAAATGCGTCACTTGCAGCCATCGTGTAATCAGCAGGATCTTCAATTTGTTGTAAAACTGGATCTGGTTGACGAGTTGCAAAGTTATCCCCTGGTAATAACAATACTGGAATACGATTCACTGTTGCAGTTCCAGCAGCAGCAACCATATTTAATGCTCCTGGTCCTATCGATGTCGTACAAGCGAAAATTTCAAGGCGATTTTTTTGTTTTGCATATGCGGTAGCAGAATGAACCATCCCTTGTTCGTTTTTCCCTTGAATATAGGTAAGACCTTCACTTTGTGTTTCTAAAGCTTCTCCCATTCCTGTCACATTGCCATGACCAAATATTCCAAATATACCTTTAACAAATTTTCTTTCCTCTCCATCCAGTTCAATGTACTGTTTATCTAAAAACTTCAATAGCGCTTGCGCCATTGTTAAACGAATCGTTTCCATTTACTTTCCCTCCTATTACCTTCATGATGTGGTTTAACTAATTTAACACTACAGTTTCTTTTGTTTTAAAAGATTTTGTAGCTGCTTCAGCAATTTCCAATGCAATCTTTCCATCAATCTCTGAAACTTGTGGTCTTTCATTTTTTTGTAAACACTCTATAAAGTGAGAAAGTTCATTTAAAAAAGATTCTTTGAACTTAATAGGGAAATTCGGAACATTATCGTAAGCGCTTCCCTTAGAGGTAAGGATTTTTATATCATGATGTTGAAGAGAACCAATTTGAATCGTTCCTTCCGTTCCAATCACTTCCCCTCTAATGTCATAACCAAATGATGAATTCCTACTACCTTCAATATCGCATGATGCACCATTTTTAAATGTCATAAAAGTCATTGATTGATCTACATCTTGATATTTGTTCATAAACGGGTGGATAAGCACATCCCCAAACGCTTTAACAGATTTCACTTCGTCTCCCATCAAGAAACGAGCAATATCATATTCATGGATACATAAGTCTAAGAAAATTCCACCGCTTGTTTTAATATAATCTTCCGGTGGTGAACCTGGGTCTCTACTGAGTCCTTTGAAATAAATAGGTTGCCCTATATCACCATTCTCAATTCGTCTTTTTGCTTCTGCGTATGCTGGATCAAATCTTCTCATAAATCCAACTTGACAAAATACGTTATTCTTATTGATTTCTTGAATAACCATTTCTGCTTCCTCTAATGTTTCTGTTAAAGGTTTATCTACGAATATATGTTTTTTACTTCTTGCTGCTTGAATAATTAACTCAGCATGCGTTTTTGTAGGTGTAACAATAACCACAGCGTCAATTGAAGGATCCTCAAATATTTCTTGGGGATTATTCGTCCACTTTTTTACACCTAATTCACGAGCTACCTTTTCAGCACTCTCTTTTCTTGAAGACGCGATTGTAACTAATTCAGCACCTTTGATGCGTGTTGCCAAGTTCTCTGCATGCCAATAACCTAATCTACCAACGCCAATAACTGCACATCTAATTTTTTCCTTCATTCCATCACCTACACTTCACAAAATAGGGTAACCGCTTTCCTAATAAGGGATATAAAAAGCGAAAAATAAAAATAAGCAATCGACGCAACTTAATTTTTTCCGCTTTTCTCAATAAAAACCATCTAAATCTCTTCTAAGGTTAACTTAAAAAATAATGAACATTTACCTTAAGACTATTAAATTGTAAAAAAATGAAAATTTAGGTTTCTAGTTTCTCTAACAATTAATTAAGCGCTTAACCATTGTTGAGTAATAGTTTTTCTTCAAATTCATTTTTCCTAATTCAGATTATAATACATAAAAAAACATAATTCAACTAATAAAATGATTTTTTTGAATTTTAAAAATTTTTCTGTTGTTTTATGTATATTCAAAATTTTTCATCATAATAAGTATGTGCTAACTTTTGGAATAGTACTATTTTATTATTTAGGAACAAACGCCTTCTGTGTCTAACAGGCTTGTGTTCATTGATTTTGCTTACAAACCCCCTTCTTCTTCTACAAAAATTCCCAATTTTTAAAAGCTATTTTCTGCAAATAAACAACACAAAATAAATATGTTCATTTACTAAACGAACGGAGTTGACATTTTACTGTGAAAAAAATTGTTTATCTTTTCATCCTATTACTTCTACTTAGTCTATGCGGCCAACATACATATGCAACTGAAGTTGAAGAAGATTCCTGTCAAATAAGCTTCCAGATCGAAATCCAAGATTGGAATGCAGTCCGTCAGTTCCTTCCAAAATACTCAAAGTTCACTGTTATTGATGTGGAAAGTGGCAAGAGTTTTGACGTACAAAGAAGAGCAGGCAGTGGCCATGCAGATGTTCAGCCATTAACAAAAAAGGACACAAAGATTATGAAAAAAATATATGGAGGGAGATGGAGTTGGAAACGCAGAGCGGTGCTAATATTAGCCCAAGATAGCTTAATTCCCGCTTCAATGCATGGAATGCCACATGGCGCAGGTGCTCTTCAGAATGGTTTCCCGGGTCATTTCTGCATTCATTTTTCGGGAAGCACGACACACCGAACCGGAAAATCGGACATTTCCCATCATTTAATGATTCTTAAGGCTTCTGGGAAAATTGATGAATATCTAAATAACCTTCCACCATCTGAGTTACTAAATGTTTTTTTAGCAATCATAAAAAATGGTGATAAAGGCTTAGCTAAAAAGATTGCCATAAGCAATCAAAAAGATATCAATCATGAACTAAATAAAATTGAAAAAATTGTAGCAATCCGATGGTCTTTACCCAACCAGAAGAAAACAGATCCATATTCATTAGCAGCTAACGTCCCGGTCGATGTCAATCTCTTTATGAATAATATTGGAGCGATAAATACGAAACTAACTTTTACTTTAGTGAGAACCTCACCACTTTCTCCTTGGAAAGTAAATATTGATCCTTTACTATCAACCATAAACAAACCTTAAAATTCGCAGAGGAACTTTTCTGGAGGTGAAGTGTTTTATGAAACTTATCGTAACGTTTCTATTGCTGACCATGTTACCCAACTCTTTTCAGGATGAGATTTCATTAACTTTTGAAGGTAAAGAAATAAATTCTTTACAACGCTCAGGGTTTGGATTGTCTCCATTTGAAGAAACGATGATTGATGAAGGTAAATACCAACAACTTTTAAATACAATTGAGCAAAAGGTCTTTGAAAAACCAGTTGATGCATCCATTGACAACTATGGAAGATTAATTAGTGAAAAGAATGGACATAGACTTAATCGAAAGAAATTCAAAGAGGAGTTTTATACAAATTTTTTCTCAGAGGGCACTGCTTCCATAGAAATACCCATCGAAACCATTTATCCAAAAGTAGACAGTGAACTTTTAGCAAGCATTAGAACGAAACGAATTAGCCAATATGTTACCTACTTTAATAGTGGAAATAAACAACGCTCACATAATATTGATTTAGCCTCAGAAGCAATCAATAACTATGTTGTGTTTCCAAATGAAACATTTTCATTCAATGCTGTTGTCGGTAAACGTACAGCCGAAAAAGGCTATTTACCTGCGCCAGTGATTGTAAAGGGAGAGCTTTCTGAAGGTGTGGGAGGTGGTATTTGCCAAGTATCCTCTACACTTTTTAATGCAGTTGATCGCGCAGGTGTAAAAATAATTGAACGCTATTCACATAGCAGAAAAGTCCCTTATGTACCACCAAATCGAGATGCTACTGTCAGCTGGTACGGTCCAGATTTCACTTTTAAAAATCGTCACAACCAGCCACTTCTTATCCGTTCTAAAGTAATCGGTGGCCAATTAATCATTGTTATCTATTCTTCAGACACACTCAATATTGAAAAACGGGAGGTACCAAGTGCACCTGGGAAATTGCCGAAAGAAGTTAATAAGAATGATAAGAATGGAAACCAGCAATAGCTCTGACACAATAATGCCAGAGCTCATTTATTTATCTTTCTAAAAAAAACTTAAAACCATTTTCAATCACTTATAAATTCAAATAAAAAATCCGGTTCCAAAGAACCGGATTAATCATTAAAAGTAAAGTGCCGCGATTGCCGCATCAAGGATTATAGAGTTTTAAAACCACCACTCCTAAAAGTGGGTGTTCGCAGAAGATTTCGTATCGTCCTCTTCTCAATGGAGGCTTGATATTCCAGCTTCAATGTTAAACTCCCTATTTCAGCTTAAAGGTTAAAACTTTATAAAAAATGCGTACAGCGCAGCTTGTATAGTTATAATACTAAATTTCCTAATTGAACGCAATAGGAATTTTCTCCAGATTGCCAAAAACGGATGGACTATCTATCATCCTTTGACAGTATAACTAATTAGAACAAACTGACCTTCATAAGCTCTTCCATCAAATGCTCAGCCTCAATAATTCGTTCTCCACCACCTTGAGCTAACGAATCATTGCCTCCACCCTTTCCATTTATTACAGGTAATACTTCTTTTAGGACTTGTTTCATATTTATATCTAAATCTTTCCCTCGGGTGCATACAAGCTGAAATTTATCTTCATTTTCACTAATAAAAAATACGATAACATCCGAAGCCATACTTGTAATCAATCTAGAAAGCTGCTGCAGTTCTGAAATTGATCTGTTTTCATATATGGATTGGACAATTTTCTGATTGTTCTTTAACTGAGCATGATCGATATGTTTGTTCGCTTCATATGTAAGTAACTCGTTCTTTAATTCATCAACCTTTTTTTCAAGATTTTTTGAATACTGTCTTATTTGATTTGCTGCATCTATCAATTTTTCTTGTGGAGCATTTAAAACTGAAGTTAGACTCTGAATCACTTGATGTTTTACTTGAAGTTGCTTCATCACCCTAGCTCCACAAACAAAATAGACACGAATATTCCTTTTTTGTTTTTCCCAATGTAAGATTTTGATGGCGCCAACCTCTGCTGTTGAACTCGGATGAGTCCCTCCACAGCCACTATTATCAAAGTTAGAAATCATAACAAGACGGATATTTTCGGAAACAGACAACTCTTTTCTAAGAGAATAGTGTGAAAGATCCTCTTCGCTTACCCATTTCGCTTCAATCAATCGATTTTCAAGAATGACTTCATTTACCAATGTCTCGGTTTGATTCACTTCTTCTTCAGTAAGATTAGGAACCTCAAGGTCAATCGTACAATGATCTTTTCCTAAATGAAAACTTATCGTTTTATAGCCATACACATCCTCAAAAGCAGCTGATAAAATATGCTGACCTGAGTGCTGTTGCATATGGTCAAAGCGTCGTTCCCATGAAATTTGTCCAACAATATTTTCATGTTCATCAAGAGAACGCTCAACATAATGCCGGATTTCTCCATCAATTTCCTCTACATCATAAACCTGAACATCATTTAATGTCCCGGTATCATGAGGCTGTCCACCTCCAGTAGGATAAAATGCTGTTTTTTCTAATACGACGTACAAACGTCCGTCTTCATTCTGATCTTGTTTTACCAGATTTGTTTTAAAGGACTGTTTATACTGATCATCATAATAAATTTTTTCCGTTGTCATCAAATTCCACTCACTTTTTAAAAATTTCACTTTCCTCCACTATAGCATATCGTTACGTTCTTATGGTTCACCCCCTGAAAGTCATTTAGTTCTACAAAAAACAACCAAAATAGGCATAGTAATTTTGCGAAAATGAAATAACGAACTTATTTTATTACTTCTCGAACATGGCTGTTATATGAACCCATGAGATTCGAGAACCTTATTTCATAATTAGTACTGCTATTGGAAAACTAAGTGCAAAAGGAGGGTTAAACTATGGCAAGAAAAAATCAATTACTTGTTCCTGAAGCTAGACAAGGTGTGGACCAATTAAAAGCACGGGTCGCGAACACACAAAAACCTGTGGATGCTAAATTTGAAATAGCAAAAGAAGTAGGGATTCCACTAAAGGAAGGCGATAATGGTCATTTAACCTCTAGACAAGCTGGTAAAATCGGCGGGAATTTAGGTGGGAATATGGTTCGGGAAATGGTAAAAATGGCTGAGGAGCAATTAAAGAAATAGTCTTTGTTTCGCCAAGTATACACTTCACCAAAAGCTAGACTTAAACCAGTAGGGGGTTCTTTCATCCCCCACTGATTGTGACCCAGGACGAATCGAAAGCAATATTGGTAGTTATCCCCACCTATTTTCTTTGCTTCTCTTGTATCTTGAGGTAGGTGTTTTACTGCCCGTTAAGAACCGGATAAACAATAATTTTCTTTTATATAACGCGGCAATAAAATTCAACATACACTCTGGCAATCTTTTTGGAAAGAGTGGGTGTAGATAAAATCGATAGTAAGCATTTTTTAAATCATTCCATTGTGTATCATGCTTTTTTTGTTTATATCTTGCTACGTCGATCATTTTAATCTGATTGTCTGGCGTAACGATAATATTACGCAGATGAATATCGGAGGGATTTAATCCCACTTCTCTCACTTCATTTAAAATATTGTCAACTTCATTGATTTGCTTTTCACTAATGAAGATTCCTTTGTTTAGACACATAAACAGGGTATTCCCCTCTATATAATCCATTGTAAGAAAATTTTCACCAGTTTCATAAATAGTGGGAAAATAATTACTATTTATTAACAATTTATAAATATCAGCCTCTTTTTGAGCAATATGAGTAAATTGTGAAGGAAACACTTTTATTACTTTGTTCGTATCTTTTATTCGGAATACACACGCGCTCCTGCCAGTACCGACTAGCTTTAAATCTTGATGATACTGTTTAACTTGAATTCTACCATTACTCACTGCAAATTCGATACTATTTGCATAGATATTACTATTCATCGCTTACAGCTCCTTTCTTACGTATTGCTATGTCGTCTTATTCTTGTGCTTGTCTGATCAAGTGAACAAAAAAGACCCTCACCAAATAATGGTAAAGGTCTCACAAACAACGTCCGTTGCCAATAAAGCCGAGGTATAAACCTGTATTGACGACTTTACTGTGACAGCTACTCCCCTTTAAAAAGGTATAAGTTATTCAGTTATCGCTATTATAAATAGTATTCAAGTGAAGGTCAATTCATAACTCCAAAATGAGATTTCCACTATTTTCATCTTCGTTTATCTCTATTTAATGAAAACCAAAGACGGTAATGAATTTTTATTGAAATAATAGAAACAGTAGGTTCCACTGCCTGACTTTTTCATTTTTTTGAACGGATATAATTCAATATCAACTGAATATCAACTACTATTTTATCATACTATTTTCTAAATGATTGTTGTTTTTTGCCCTAATCAAGGAAAAAGAGCCAATACGGGCACCTTTACTTGAGTTTCGCGCCCAATTTTAGTATATTGGAGTCAAATCGGGCACTGTTGATGGCACTCTATCTGACAATAGCAACAAAGTTTGCGAAAACAGCCTTTATAATTAAGCACCTTAAGAAAGGACTAGTTTAATCCTTTCCATCGCCCAATCTAATTCCTCTTCAGTAATAATAAGTGGTGGCGCAAATCGAATAACCGATTCATGGGTTTCCTTACACAATAGCCCTTTCTCCATCAACTTTTCACAATATGGTCTTGCACGTACAGTTAATTCAACGCCAATAAATAAGCCTCTACCTCTAATTTCTTTGATAATCGGATTGGATAATTCCTTTAAACGTTCAATGAAATACTCACCTAATCTCAATGAACGCTCTACTAGATGTTCCTCTTCAATCACATTAAGTGCTGCGATTGATACAGCACATGCTAAAGGATTCCCGCCAAAAGTTGATCCATGTGATCCTGGATTAAATATTCCAAGGATGTTTCGATTTGCCGCAACACATGAAATAGGAAACACGCCACCACCTAATGCTTTACCTAAAATATACATATCAGGAATGACATCTTCCCAATCACTGGCAAACATTTTTCCTGAACGACCTAATCCTGTTTGAATTTCATCAGCAACGAAAAGAACATTATTTTCTTTACATACTTCATAGGCTTCTTTTAGGAATCCTGTTGGTGGAATCAAAATACCTGCTTCTCCTTGAATCGGTTCAATGAGAAGACCTACCGTTTGTGGTGTTATTGCAGCTTTCAGTACTTCAATCTCACCGTATGGAATCAATTTAATGCCTGGTAACATTGGCCCAAAGCCACTGCGGTATTCTTGATCAGAAGAGAGTGATACCGCAGTCATTGTACGACCGTGAAAGTTGCCAACACATGCAATAATCTCTGCTTGATTATCTGAAATCCCTTTTTCTTGATAGCCCCAACGTCTAACCGCTTTAACAGCCGTTTCAACTGCTTCAGCACCCGTATTCATTGGTAACACCATTTCTTTTTGTGTTAACTTTGCAATTTTTTCGTACCATACCCCTAATTGATCATGATGAAATGCACGTGATGTAAGTGTTACCTTATCTGCTTGGGCTTTTAGAGCCTCAATAATTTTTGGGTGTCTATGTCCCTGGTTCACGGCTGAATAAGCACTAAGCATATCCATATACGTATTACCTTCCGGATCCTTAACCCAGATTCCTTCTGCTTTTGTAATAACAATCGGGAGAGGATTATAGTTGGTTGCGCCATATTGCTCAGTTTGTCTAATCACTTTGGCAGTGTCTGTATTCATTTTTATCCCTCCAAGAAAAATGATTCTTTTTTCGCATTACACCAAATGCGATTTCATTCCTTACCTTTATATATGCAAGAAAAATAGGAGCTGACCCCTATCATGTCAACCCCTATACGTTTTATAATAATTTCTCACCAAAAAGCGAACCCATTAATGCGACTGCAACTGTTGCTGTTTTATTTCTTTCATCCAAAATTGGGTTTACTTCAACAAACTCAGCAGACGTTATTATGTTTGACTCTTCCAATATTTCCATCGCTAAATGACTTTCCCGGTAACTTATGCCACCTAATACGGGTGTACCGACACCTGGGGCATCGCTTGGATCAATCCCATCTAAATCAAGAGACAGGTGAACACCGTCCGTCTTTGACTTTAAATATGAGACAGCTTCTTCCATCACCTTCGTCATCCCTAATCGATCAATTTCGTGCATCGTATAAACCTTGATTCCTTTTTCTCGAATCAGTACCCTTTCACCTTCATCTAATGAACGTGCCCCAATAATCACGATATTCTCCGGCCTTACTTTTGGAGAGTAACCTGCAATATTTATTAATGCGGGATGTCCGATACCTAAACTTACCGCTAAAGGCATACCGTGGATATTGCCAGACGGTGATGTTTCACTAGTATTCAAATCTCCATGGGCGTCATACCAAATCACACCTAAGTTCTTGTAATGTTTGGAAATGCCTGCAAGTGTTCCAATCGCAATACTGTGATCTCCTCCAAAAATTAGTGGAAACGATTTTGACTCAATAACCCTATTTACTTCTAAAGCAAGCTTATCGCTTGCCTCCGACACCGCTCTCAAATATTTCAAATTCCCATCATTAACCTCTTCATCTTTGCTAGGTCTTCCAATCTCAATATCACCCATATCATGAATCTCATAATTTAACTTTTCTAAACGCTCAACAACACCAGCATAGCGAATTGCACTCGGCCCCATATCAACACCGCGTCTTGACTGTCCTAAGTCCATCGGCACGCCAATGATCGATATCTGTTTTTTCACCATCATTCTCCCCCTTTGTTCGTTACCTAAATTGTAACTTACGGTAGGAAGATGACTCAACTTAACATTTATTTGTATAAAAATTCAGAAATATCAGAAATCACCTCTCGTAAGCGATAGATACGTTAAAACTTCCCTCGGTCGGCTATTAATTACTACCCGTTAATATGGAATAAATGAAAAGAATAATACTCAAACTTATGAATTTTCTTGGCCTTGAGCTCTTTCGTTTTTTACAATATAAAAAGCAGTGGATTCTCATATTATCCACTGCTTTTTTTCTTGCTTTTCTTATTTTAAAGGGTCATTGATGAAAGCCCGACACTATTTACTTCTTTTTATAAATCCCAAAAGGCTTCCCTACAGGCAATACAACTTGTCCAAAATGTGTATTTAAAACAACTGCTGCAGAGCCATAGAAAGATAATAATGCAATCAGAAATTCAGAGACAGCCGCTACCATATGTGTTACTTCGTACATAATTCCAAAAGTACTTAATGATAAACCGATGAATAAGAAATCTATAAAAACGAAGATGAAAAATAAAACCTTGTGTGTTTCCATCGCACCAATAGTCATGTAAAGACTAAAAATTAAATAACCAATAAAAGCGACTCCGAGTTGTTTTGGGTCAGCATTTGCAGCTAGATTTTCACCAAAGAAACCCAATTGAATTAGCCAAGATGTCCCGACTCCGATCCAAAAAAGTCCAAATGCACCGAAAGCTGTTGTACCAAAGATATTGTTGTGTTTTGCATCTAGTACACTAGCAAACAATTGTGCAAAACCACCTAGAAAGAACGCCCACGGTAAAATAAATGAAAGTCCATCTGTTAACCCTAATTTTTGTGAAGAAGCTACGAGTGTAACCATTGCTAATCCAAATAGTCCTAGCGCTGACGGATCTGCTGTTGATATTTTAACTTGTTGTATATTCTGGTTATCCATTATGTCCTCCTTAAAAAACATCCCAATAGATATTACAGAAGATAAATGATTCTGTCAAACCATTTTTTCATTTGCATTAGTTTAGTATGAAAACAGGTAGAAAAGATCAAAAAGTTGATGATAATCGACATAAAGCGGTATAATACGTTTATATACAATGTTTGGAAGGAGACAAATATTTTGCCAAAATTAATTGGTTATATCGGTACATACACAAAAGGTGATAGTAAAGGTGTTTATAGCTTTACGTTAGATACTGAAGCTGCAAAGCTTGGTGATATTAAAGCTGTTGCTGAATTGGATAACCCTACATATGTAAACTTGAGTCATGATAATAAGACTCTTTATGCTGTCGTTAAAGAAGGTGACAAGGGTGGTGTCGCTTCTTACGCGATAAGCAGTCAAACTGGTGATCTTACAAAGCTAAATAGTCAAGTGAACGAAGGTGCATCACCTTGTCATGTCAGTGTTGATCGTCAAAATCGTCAAGTTGTGACTGCAAATTACCACAAGGGAACCATTGAATCTTTTTTAGTAAATGAAGATGGCATGATTAATCCTGTTACCTCTATTATGGAACACTCAGGAGAAGGTCCACATGAGAGACAAGAAAAACCACATACTCATTTTTCTGGGTTTACCCCTGATGAGAAATATGTAGTTGCTGTTGATCTAGGGATTGACAAAGTAATAACGTATAAAATTGATGATGGCAAACTAGAAGAAGTACATAGTCTACTAGTGAAAGCTGGTAGTGGCCCTAGACATATTACCTTCCATCCAAATGGAAAGTATGCATACGTCATGACAGAGCTTAGCAATGAAGTGATTACATTAAGCTACAATGCAGAAAATGGAGTTTTTACTGAGTTGCAATACATCTCAACGATTCCGACAGAATTCACAGAAAATAGTCAAGGGAGCGCCATTCATATTTCGGCCGACGGGCGTTTCGTCTATGCAGGAAACCGCGGACACGATAGCATTGCTGTTTTTAGTGTAAATCAAGCAAACGGCGAACTTACGTTTGTTGAATATACACCAACAGAAGGAAATTGGCCTCGCGATTTTGCACTAGATCCATCGGAAAAATTTATGGTTGCTTCAAATCAAGAAAGTAGTAATCTAGTCTTGTATGCAAGAGATGCAGAGACTGGAAAATTATCACTATTACAATCAGATGTAACAGTACCATATCCAGTTTGTGTGAAGTTTTTGAATGTATAAAGCGTGACTTCCATCAGTTCTATCTGCTAGTCTAGTGAGACTTATCGGATTATTTCCATAGAAAAACGCTTGGATAGTTAGCACCCAAGCGTTTTTCTTTTATTTCGTTCAGCAACCATACTCGCCACCACACTCATTCCTAACCTCAGTGTATTTATCAAGCGATAACGAGTAACTAAAAAGAACGAATAGCCAGGGTTGCTTAGAAAAAACAGGTCTCCATTTTATATCATGGAAACCTGTTGACAAATAATTATCTAATTGTTTTTAATGCTCCGCTCCAAGCGATCAATTGATCAAGCATACCAGTCATATTATCTTGGTGTAAATCAGCTGGTTTGAATTCGCTGAAGTTTTCAAAATCAGTGAATAGAGATAATGTTGGATGCGTACGAACGTCAGCAACTAATAATTCTCCTAAGATTCCACGTAAGTGTTCAGCTGCACGAGCACCACCTGTTGAACCATAGCTTACGATACCAGCTGCTTTATTGTTCCACTCATCACGAGCTGAATCAAGTGCATTTTTTAATGCTCCTGTAATACTGTGGTTGTATTCAGCAACAACGAATACAAATCCGTCTAGGCTAGAAAGCTTTTCTGACCAAGCTTTTAGACCAGGCTCTTCTCCAGTTCCTTCGCCTAATAATGGTAATTTGAAATCTGCGATGTCTACGATCTCATAATTTGCATCTCCACGTTTGTCAGCAATTTCTTTAACCCATTTTCCTACTTGTGGACTAACGCGTCCTTGGCGTGTACTTCCTAGAATAATTCCAATGTTTAATTTTGTCATTTCATTCGACTCCTTAGTATTAGTATTTTTCCCAAATAATTTATCCAAAAATCCCATTTCTTTCACCTCTAAATTTATTCTGAACTTGTCTTGTGGATGGTTACTTCACCCCCTTAAAGTGCAGCGATAACACTTATCTATTGAAGGTAATTTAGCATAATCAAAAGCTCTTATTGACTTCCGACCAATTTTCACTTTCCTATTATCTCCCCTATTTATACGTATAAACCTATTCATAAATATAATTTCGGGTAGCTCTTTACTAATTAAAATAATCATCCGATTTTGATTATAAACACATTTATCTCAATTTGTACTAATATGCTCGCACTGTTGCCACTTGCATTTTTAGTTATGATACTATCATCTTGATCATAGGTTACACGTTATTAAAACCCAATTCCAAGGTACCACTTAGCAGCAGCTTCTACTTCTGAAAAGGTTAACTGATGCCCCATATTCTCCCAATGAATTTGCACATTTGCATTTGCATTTTCCAACATAGACTGCAGTTCAGTAGATTCCTGTGAAGGACAAATTGGATCATTTGTTCCTGCCGTAATAAATACTGATTTATCTGCTATATCTGGTAGATGAATCCCTCTCCTCGGTACCATCGGATGATGAAGAATGGCACCTTTTAATGCATCTTGGTAATGGAATAATAAACTTGCTGCTATATTCGCACCATTTGAATACCCAACTGCCACAATGTTATCGCGATCAAAGTCATATGTTTTGGAAGCTTCATCCAGAAACTCATTTAATTCTGTCGTACGATACACAAGGTCCTCTTCATCAAAAACACCTTCTGCTAAGCGACGGAAAAATCTCGGCATTCCGTTTTCAAGTACATTTCCACGTACACTTAACACAGAAGCTTCTTCGTCAATTTTTCCAGCTAAAGGCAAGAGGTCTAGTTCGTTCCCACCAGTACCATGAAGCAAAAGCAAGGTTGGTTTTGCTGGATTGGTCCCTTTTTGAAAAATATGTTTCATTTCTTATCTCCTCCAAAAACTTGTGCTTATTTAGGTCTTTCCAGCGAAAAGGTCTCACCTATATGCGCATAATCTTGACCAGCTAAACGACTTATTGCAGCTAAACCACTTGGATTAATTCTTCCATTTTCATAAATATCGTTTTCAACATGAAATTGAACAACTCTACCTATAATGAGGTCACAGCCTGGTTCATCACTTCCTCCTAATGCCAGCGATTTTTCTAGTATGCACTCCATACGAATTTTCGCTTCTTTTATACCAGGTACAGATATTTTTGTACTGTTAATCTGCGTTAAGTTTACTAATTCGATTTCGCTTTGCTCAGGCGGTAAATTAGCTGCTGTTGCATTAACTTTTTCAACAATTTGTTCATCTACAATATGGATAACAAATTCTTTTAACTCATTGATATTTCTCGCAGTATCCTTTTGTATCCCCTCTTTACGCTGTATCGCTATTGAAATCATTGGAGGATTTGATGAAACAATCGAAAAATAACTAAAAGGGGCTCCATTTACAATTCCATCACGTGAACTCGTGGTTACAAAAGCGATTGGTCTAGGTATAATACTTCCAATTAAGAGCTTATAATTCTCTCTTTCCGTGTTTGTAGCTGGATCAATCGAAAGCATAAGGATCATTCCTCTCTAAAATCAAACTATAGCATGCAATTGAATATTCTTGATTCCGAGATAATTCTTTAAAAAAAGTATGGGATAATCTACTTGTTGTTCATATATCTTGATTTATATTATTTTTAATTCGAGATAATCATAATATATTGCTTTTATTTTGTCAATCATTTAAACTTTTATTCATTCAATTTTTTATAATAAATAAAAAAGGACAAAATCATTGCGATTTCATCCTCTAAATATGCGGATATTACGATTTTCAACAATTCATTCCGTAACCTTTACCTTTATATCAATTTAGCAGACCATCATTTCAATAACGATGCCTTATCAACGCTAAATTCAATCAAATTCAAATCAGGATCCATACAGAAAACTTGCGCAAAACCACTTTTACTATTCGTTCTTTCATTAATCTCAATTCCTAATTCCTGTAAATACTTTAATGTTGCATGATAATCTTTTACACGAATGGCAAAATGCCCTTCTCGCGAATTAATTTCGCTACTCTTACGGAGCGTAGAAGAATCCGGTAGCGCAATTAAATGAAGTTGTTGCTTACCTATCTCATACCAAGCACCGGGAAAGTCAAAATTCGGACGGGTTAATTCTTTAAATCCTAGCATTGTCCCATAAAAATGTTTAGCCCTTTGTAAATCTGTTACAGATAGACTTACATGGTGGATGTTTTCGATTTCGATCAATTTGTACATCTCCTTATGTATAAGTAGTAGTACTAATTATAGCAAATGAAAACATCATCATACATCTGGAATCTGTCTATATTAATTTGAAAAATATCTGATCACGATAATCGCAAAAAACAGAATTCTGTCTAAAACTATGTATGAACCTTTCCATTTTGATCAAAACTAATAAATGGGAGGTTTTGATCATGAAACAAATAACTGTTTTACTAATAAAATTTGTAACCTGTGTGATTGCTTTTACGGTCGGACTTGATTTATTCTTTGACGCAACGATCGTTGATATTCTTTCCTTTAGTTTATTTATCACGATTGTTTCTTATGTAATTGGTGATGTAATCGTCTTAAGACAATTAGGGAAGAGAGCTGCTACTGCGATTGATTTTTTATTAACCTATTTAAGCGTATGGGTATTTGGAAGTATCCTATTAGACAACTATATACAAATAGGCTGGGGAAGTATTATTTCCGCCATTATTATCACGACAGTAGAAGTCTTTGTTCATTCATTCTTAAATGAGCCAGTAACAGCTAAACAAAAGACTAAACGAGAACGGAATTCGGGATTAAATCCCACTCTTGCCTATGGAACAGAGTTTGCAGAGGAAGAGAGTATTCAAGATTTATCACGCTCTAAAAAGTAGATAAGAAAAGCGCAAGCGCCTTGTTCAGCCTCGGGCAAATAAGACGCTTTTGAATAGAAGGCGCACTTTGCCTTCAATTCAAAAGTGGCTTATGACCTCGAGGGGCCGGACGCTTGCGCTGGACACGAAAACTAAGTCAAAAAATTTATAATTTCTGATCTTTCGAAAAGATAATGAAAAAACCAACTGCTATTGATTGGAGGCCACTGAAAAACTTACGTTTTTTATTCTTTTAATTTCTTTTCAATACAAAAAGGCAATTTGCTGTCTGCTTTTTAGACGGCAAATTGCCTTTTTCCTTTTCTTTCTTATTCTTTTTCACTAAG